>DASVRO010000063.1:0-8700 GCA_036388575.1 Allosphingosinicella sp. | reverse complement strand
GATGCGGTGCCAGAGCAGGCGCGCGGCCCGCAGCTTCGCCACCTCCATGAAGAAGTTCATCCCGATCGCGAAGAAGAAGGAGAGCCGCGGCGCGAAGGCATCGACCTCCAGCCCCTTCGCGCGGGCGGCGCGGACATATTCCATCCCGTCGGCCAGCGTGAAGGCAAGCTCCTGCACCGCCGTCGCGCCGGCTTCCTGCATATGGTAGCCGCTGATCGATATGGAATTGAACTTCGGCATGTTGGCCGAGGTGTAGGCGATGATGTCGGCGACGATCCGCATCGAGGGTTCGGGCGGATAGATGTAGGTGTTGCGGACCGCGAACTCTTTCAAAATGTCGTTCTGGATGGTGCCGGTGAGCTGCGCCTGGCCGACGCCCTGCTCCTCGGCGGCGACGATGTAGAAAGCGAGCACCGGCAGCACCGCGCCGTTCATCGTCATCGAGACGGACATCTCGTCCAACGGGATGCCGTCGAACAGGATCTTCATGTCCTCGATCGTGTCGATCGCGACGCCGGCCTTGCCGACGTCCCCGGTCACGCGCGGATGGTCGCTGTCATAGCCGCGGTGGGTGGCGAGATCGAAGGCGACCGAGAGGCCCTTCTGGCCCGCGGCGAGGTTGCGGCGATAGAAGGCGTTCGAATCCTCGGCGGTCGAAAAGCCGGCATATTGCCGGATCGTCCAAGGCCGGCCGGTGTACATCGAGGCGTAGGGCCCGCGCGTGAACGGCGCGAACCCCGGCAGCCCGGGGTCGAGCTTAGCGATGTCCTCGGCCGTGTAGAGCGGCTTCACCTGAATGCCCTCGGGCGTGTGCCAGGTGACGTCCTTGCCCCTCAGCTCCTTCGCGGCGGCCGCTTCCCAGTCGGCGAGCGTCGGCTGGGAAGGCGCGGGCGAGGCGGGGCGGCCCTGCACGGGCGCGGCGCCGCTATCCTCGCCTTGATTCTGTTCGATCGTGGGCTTTTCAGACATACCAATCCGTTCGGGCTGAGCTCGTCGAAGCGCTGCCCTTCCTCCCGCGGCCTAAGTGAAGGAGAGCCCTTCGACAAGCTCAGGGCGAACGGTGGGGGTGAGATCCTCGATCGCCCTTCTTTCGGGCTCTCCATCAACTCTACCAGAACGCCGCTCCTGCCCCTCGGATGCACGACCGTGGCGGAGGGCACCGCACCCGTCAGACACCCTCGCCCAGGTGCAGCAAAAAACACTTTCCTACAGCGCCATGTTCTGCTAATGTTCCGGACGGCTCTTTCTCATCCACGGCAATGAAAGCACTCCCGCAGGAGCGGAGCGCAGACCCGGCACACAGCCAACCCGGGGTCACCTCGGCGTGATCTTAGTGTGACCTTCCGCGATCCCCGGCACACCGCATCCAGTGTGATCTTAGTGTGATCTTCCGCGATCCGCGGCGGTCAATGCGGCTCGCGCGGGCTCTCCATGATCTCGGTCAGCACGCCGCCCATGTCCTTGGGATGGACGAAGAAGATGGGCGTGCCGTGCGCGCCGATCCGTGGCTCGCCGAGCACCCTGACGCCCTTGCCCTCCAGCCAGGCCTTGGCTTCGTGGATGTCCGGCACCTCGTAGCAGACGTGATGCTGCCCCCCGAGCGGGTTCTTTTCGAGGAATTTGGCGATCGGGCTGTCCTCGCCGAGCGGCTCGAGCAATTCGATCTGGCTGTTGGGCAGATCGACGAAGCACACCCGAACCTTCTGCGACGGCAGATCGAACGCCTCGCCGATCGCGGTGGCGCCGAGCAGGTCGCGGTAGATGGCGATGCTCTGCTCGAGGGAGGGCGTGGCGACGCCGACGTGATTCAGCCGGCCAAGCCCCATCATGTTATTCTCGGAACTTCGGATTGAGCCGCCGCTTCGTCGGCGCGACCACGGATATAACCTTCGATCTGCGCGACGCGACGATCGACATCGATGACCATCTGCGAAAGGCCCTTCAGATCGGTCGCCTGTCCCGCGAGCGATTGCTGCAAAGCATCGACGCGCGATTGAAGCAGCAACACCTCCCTGACCGCCTTCATTGCATCGCCGAATGCACTCACTTGCGCAGCCCCGCTTCGCGCAACATCGCATCGACTTCCCGCCGCGTGGATTCGATGATGTCTATTGAGCGGTCGAGGCTTTCGCGCATCTTCGGAATCGCTTCGTTCGCCTGGGCGACCAGCGCTGCAAGCTCCGCTTCCTGCTCGGCCGTCAGTTCATCCTCGTCCTCGACCTTGCGTCGGACATACTCCCCCATCGAAACTCCTTGCGCGGCGGCTCGCTTCGCGATCGCCGCCTTCCCCGTTCGGCTGGTCAGAAAAGTTACGCGCTCGGTTTGCATCGGGTGGTGAATCCTTCACATGTCCTTATAATGCAAAAGAAGTGCCACTCGCAAGCGAGCGTTGCGGTGCCGACGTGGTTGAGGCGGCCGATGCTCATTACCCCAGCCCCGCGCGGATGCCGAACAGCAGGTCGAGCGCTATGAACGCCATCGCGCACGCCGCTCCGGCATAAAAAGCGAGCAGCGCACCGAACGCGCCTGCCCGCTCATCCCGCCGCACATAGCTTCGCCCGATCGGCAGCATTCCCCGTTGCAGCCCGCGCCGGATCGTCCAGATCGCCCAGGGCACGACCCCGAGCGCGATGAAGCCGACCAGCAATTCCTCAGAGCGGGATGTTGTCATGCTTCTTCCACGGATTTTCGAGCTGCTTGTCCCTGAGCTTCCTGAGCCCGAGGGCGATGCGGCGCCGCGTCGAGTGGGGCATGATCACCTCGTCGATGAAGCCCATGCTGGCGGCCACGAACGGGTTGGCGAAGCGCTCCTCATATTCGGCGGTGCGGGCGGCGATCTTGTCGGGGTCGCCAATGTCCTTCCTGAAGATGATCTCGACCGCGCCCTTGGCGCCCATCACGGCGATCTCCGCCGACGGCCAGGCATAATTGAGGTCGCCGCGCAGATGCTTGGAGGACATGACGTCATAGGCGCCGCCATAGGCCTTGCGGGTGATGATGGTGATCTTGGGCACGGTCGCTTCCGCGAAGGCGAACAGCAATTTCGCCCCGTTCTTGATGATGCCGTTATGCTCCTGCGCCACGCCCGGCAGGAAGCCCGGCACGTCGACGAAGGTGATGATCGGGATATCGAAGGCGTCGCAGAAGCGCACGAAGCGGGCCGCCTTTTTCGAGCTGGCGATGTCGAGCACGCCTGCCAGCACCATCGGCTGGTTGGCGACGATGCCGACGGTGCGGCCCTCGACCCGGCCGAAGCCGCAGAGGATGTTGCCGGCATGCGCCGGCTGCACTTCGAAGAACTCGCCCTCGTCGAGCGTCTTCCGGATGAGCTCGTGCATGTCGTAGGGCTTGTTCGGGCTGTCCGGGATCAAAGTGTCGAGGCTGTCCTCCTGCCGGTCCCACGGGTCGAGCGTCGGCCGGCTCGGCACGTCGTGCCGGTTCGAAAGCGGCAGGAAATCGAAGAATTCGCGGGTCGCGAGCAAAGCCTCGATGTCGTTCTCGAAAGCGACGTCGGCGACGCCCGACTTGGTGGTGTGGGTGATCGCGCCGCCCAATTCCTCCTGCGTCACCACCTCGTTTGTCACCGTCTTCACGACGTCCGGACCGGTGACGAACATGTAGCTCGAATCCTTCACCATGAAGATGAAGTCGGTCATCGCCGGCGAATAGACCGCCCCGCCCGCGCACGGGCCCATGATCAGGCTGATCTGCGGGACGACTCCGGAGGCGAGCACGTTGCGCTGGAACACTTCGGCATAGCCGGCGAGGCTGGCCACGCCCTCCTGGATGCGCGCGCCGCCCGAATCGTTGAGGCCGATCACCGGCGCGCCGACCTTCATCGCCATGTCCATGATCTTGCAGATCTTCTGCGCGTGCCGCTCGCTCAATGAGCCGCCGAACACCGTGAAATCCTGCGCGAACACGTAAGTTAGGCGGCCGTTGATCGTGCCGGAGCCGGTGACGACGCCGTCGCCGGGAAACCTCTGCGTTTCCATCCCGAAGTCGGCGCAATTATGTTCGACGAACATGTCATATTCTTCGAAGCTGCCGGAATCGAGCAGGACGGTCAGCCGCTCGCGAGCGGTCAGCCGGCCCTTCTTATGCTGCGCAGCAATCCGCGCCTCGCCGCCGCCCAGCTGAGCGCGCCGGCGCCTGGCCTCGAGTTCCTCGATCGTCGTCGCCATGAAGGATCCGCTACCCTGTTGCAGAGGGGGATTTCCTTAGGCGCGCGCGGCGGGCGAGGCAACAAATCCTCCCCATGCGCAGCATGGGGAGGGGGACCATGCGCAGCATGGTGGAGGGGTAGCTGGCGCAGGACAGGGAGGGTGTCGCGCGATCCGCTGACGTAAGCGCCGGTTGCCCCTCCACCACCCTTCGGGTGGTCCCCCTCCCCATCTCGCGATGGGGAGGATTACTTCCCCTCGAACCGCGGCTGCCGTTTCTGGAGGAACGCGACCACCGCGCCCTTGAAGTCCTGGGTCTCCCCCGCCTCGCGCTGGGCGACCCGCTCGGCGGCCAGCGCCTGGCTCAACGGCACGTCCCCCGCCTCCCGGGCCAGCCTGCGGATCAGCCCCAGCGCCACCGTCGGCCCCTGCGCCAGCCGGGTCGCCAGCAGCACGGCTTCGGAAGCGAGATGCTCGTCCTCCACGACCCGGGAGATCAGCCCCCATTCCAGCGCCTGTTCCGCCGACACCCGCTCGCCGAGCATCATCATCTCCATCGCCCGCGCCCGGCCCGCGAGCCGCGGCAGCAGCCAGGTCGCCCCGGCGTCGGGGATCAGGCCGATATTGACGAACGCCTGGAGGAAATAGGCGGAGCGCGCCGCGATCACCATGTCCGCCGCCAAAGCGAGCGAGCAGCCGGCGCCGGCGGCCGGCCCGTTGACCGCCGCCACCACCGGAACCGGAGACGCGAAGATCGCCTCGACCAGCGGGTTGTAATATTTCTCGAGCGCGGCGCCCGCATCTTCCGGCAGGCCGCCGTCCCCGCCAAGATCGGCCCCGCTCGAAAAGCCGCGGCCCTCTCCGGTCAGAAGCAGGCAGCGGGCGCCCGAACGGCCGCTCTCCTCCACCGCAGCCCGCAACTCCTCGAGCGTCCTGGCCGAGAGGGCGTTGAGCCGGTCGGGACGGGCGATGGTGATCGTGGCGACGGCGGCGGGGCTGGTTTCCAGCCGGATATGCTCGAAGGTCATGGCCCGACTTAGCAGCCGCGACAGCGGCGTGTCACTTGCCTCCCCGTGCGCAGCAAGGCGAGGGGGACCATGCGAAGCATGGTGGAGGGGTAGATGGTGCAGACGTGGAAGGTTCGAGCACGATCCGCAGCGCAGTTACCCCTCCACCACCCTTCGGGTGGTCCCCCTCCTCATCTGGCGATGGGGAGGCAGATTACTCGCTCAGCGCGCCTTCCTCCGGCGCATGCAGCCTGAGCCGGCTCACCCGCCGGGTATCGCTCTCCGTCACCTCGAGCCTCCACCCCGACGGATGCTCGACGATCTCGCCCGCCTGGGGCACATGCCCGGCGAGCACCGTCGCGAGGCCGCCGAGGGTGTCGACATCCTCCTCGACCGCGCCGAGCCTGGCGTCGATCGTCTCGGCGACCTCCTCGAGCTCGGCTCGGCCGTCGGCGTCCCAGATGCCGTCCTCGAGCGGGATCAGCATTCCGGGCGCCTCCTCGTCATGCTCGTCCTCGATTTCGCCGACGATCTCCTCGACGACGTCCTCGATCGTCACCAGCCCTTCCGTCCCGCCGAACTCGTCGACGACGATGGCGAGATGGACGCGCTCGGCGCGCATCCGGGCGAGAAGGTCGAGGACGCCCATCGATTCGGGGACGTAGAGCGGCTTGCGGAGCAGGCCGACGATCTCCTCCGGCGGCTCGGCGCCGGACACCTCGACGGTGAAGACGTCCTTGATGTGGGCCATGCCGATGACGCTGTCGAGGCTCTCCTCGTAGACCGGAAGGCGGCTGTGGCCGGCCTCGGCGAAGGCGGCGACGAGGCCGGCGAAGGTGATCGTCGAGGGCACGGCGATGATGTCGCTGCGCGGCACCGCGATGTCGGCCACCGTGCTCTCGCCGAAATGGAGCAGGTTGCGGAGCATCTGCCGCTCGATCGTCGAGAGGTCGCCGACGATCGGCTTCTCGCCCTCGTGGCTCTCGATCGCCTCCTCGATCTCCTCGCGCAGGGTCGCCTCGCCGTCGTCGCCGAACAGCAGTGTCCGGATGCCGCGCCAGATGCTGCGCTCGCCGCTGGAATCGTCAGCCATCAGTGGTGGATCTCATAGGGGTCGGCGATTCCGAGCTGGGCCAGCGCCCGCCGCTCGGCATCTTCCATGTTCTCGGCATCCGCGTCTCCGAGCTCATGGTCGAAGCCCAGCAGATGGAGTGCGCCGTGGACGACCAGATGGGCGGCGTGGGTGCAGGTTGCGAGGCCCTTTTCCGCCGCCTCCGCGGTGCAGATTCCGTGGGCGAGGACGATGTCGCCGAGCAGAGCCTCGCCGTCCGCGGCGCCGGCGAGGACGGGGAGCTGCCCCGGCTCGACCATCGGGAACGAGAGGACGTTGGTCGCCTTGTCCTTGGCGCGCCAGGCGGCATTCAGCGCCTTGACCTCCTCGTCGTCGGTGAACCGGACCGAGACTTCGGCGGCGATCCCGCTTTCGAGCAGGCCGGCCACGCCGCTTTCCGCGACCGCCGCCCGGACGGCCGCTTGCGCGAGCTGCGCCCAGTCGGTGCTACTGTCCCACTCTTCCGAGACGTCGGCTTCCACGACGATCATGGCAGGCGCTTCCAAGCCCGTTCGTGTCGAGCGAAGTCGAGCCACCCCTTCGAGCGTAGCCGAGAACCGGCCTCCGCTTCACCCGCAGGGTGAAGTTTATCCTGAGCGCCGCCGGCAGGCGGCGGCGAAGGGCTCGGCTGGCCCCCTCGACTTCGCTCGGGGCGAACGGTGTGGGAAGTGCTCATTGCGCCTTGCCCTCGTAGGCCTCCACGATCCGCCCGACCAGCGGGTGGCGCACCACGTCGCCGGCGCCGAAGCGGACGGTGGCGATCTTCGGGATGCCCTCGACCTTGGCGACGGCGTCGGCGAGCCCCGAATTGCCCGGCTGGGGAAGGTCGACCTGCAGCGGATCGCCGCAGATCACCATCCGGCTGCGCATGCCGAAGCGGGTGAGGAACATCTTCATCTGCGCCGGAGTGGTGTTCTGGGCCTCGTCGAGGATGATGAAGGCGTCGTTCAGGGTGCGGCCGCGCATGAAGGCGATCGGAGCGATCTCGATCTCGCCGCTGGCGATGCGCCGCTCGACCTGCTCGGCCGGGAGCATGTCGTATAGCGCGTCGTAGAGCGGGCGCAGATAGGGGTCGACCTTCTCCTTCATGTCGCCGGGAAGGAAGCCGAGCCGCTCGCCCGCCTCGACCGCGGGGCGCGACAGGATCAGCCGGTCGACCGAGCCGCCGATCAGCTGCTGAACCGCCTGGGCGACGGCCAGATAGGTCTTGCCGGTGCCGGCCGGTCCCAGCGCGAAGATCATCTCGTCGCGGCCCAGCGCCTCCATGTAGACGGCCTGCATCTTCGAGCGCGGGACGATCGTCTTCTTGCGCGTCCGGATCATCACCTTGGGCGGCTCGGCCACGTCGGTCGTGATGATCCCGTCGAGCGTCGGCTGGCCCGACATGGCGATGATCGCGTCGACCATTCCGGCGTCGATGTCCTGGCCCTCGTCGAGCCGGTTGTAGAGGCCGAGCAGCACGTCGCGCGCCCGAGCCGCGTCCTCCGGCTCGCCCTCGATCTGAACCTTGGCGCCGCGGGCGGCGATATAGACTCCGAGCCGGTCCTCGATCGCGACGAGGTTCCTGTCGAACTCGCCGAACAGCGGCCCGAGCAGGTGCGGCTGCTCGAACTCGAGCTCGAGCCGCGCGCGGGGAGCGGCGGCGGCGGCGGCGGCGGCGGTGTCGGGGGCTTTCTTCGGCGGCATCAGATCGTCATCCCAGCGAAAGCCCGGACCGCACCCGTCATCCCGGCGGACGCCGGGACCTCGGGCAGGCCCGCCGAGACTTCTAGTCCTGGGGTCCCGGCTTTCGCCGGGATGACGATGCCCGCCAGGCTGTTCGGCCCAGCCGACACGATCTCGACCTCGATCAGATCCCCGATCCCAGCCTCCGACCCGACATGGACCGACTGCAGCCAGGGCGTCTTGCCGATCATCTGTCCGGGCTTCTTGCCCGGCCGCTCCAGGAGCACGTTCGCCCGCCGGCCAACGCCCCTGCGGTTGAACTCCAGCTGCTGCTCGTTGAGCAAAGCCTGAAGCCGCTGCAGCCTCTCGTCCATCACATCGCGGGGCAGTTGATCCTCCATGACCGCCGCCGGGGTGCCCGGGCGCGGCGAATATTTGAACGAGTAAGCCTGTGCGTAGTTCACCGCCCGGACGATTTCGAGCGTTGCTTCGAACTCGGCGTCGGTTTCGCCGGGGAAGCCGACGATGAAATCGCCGGAAAGGGCGATGTCCGGCCGCGCGGCGCGGACGCGGTCGATGACCGCCAGGTAGCTGTCGACGCTGTGGCTGCGGTTCATCGCCTTGAGCACCCGGTCGCTGCCCGACTGCACGGGGAGGTGCAGGTAGGGCATCAGCGATTCCACCTCGGCATGGGCGCGGATCAGGCCTTCGCGCATGTCGTTTGGGTGGCTGGTCGTGTAGCGGATTCGCTCCA
>DASVRO010000062.1:0-5409 GCA_036388575.1 Allosphingosinicella sp. | reverse complement strand
GACGATCGTCTCCGACGCCGACGATTATGCGAATGAGGTCGCCCGCGCCCTGGCGAAGGCGGGCATCCGCGTCGAGACCGATCTGCGCAACGAGAAGATCAACTACAAGGTGCGCGAGCATTCGGTGGCGAAGGTGCCGGTGCTACTGGTGGTCGGCAAGCGGGAGGCCGACGAAGCCACGGTCGCCGTGCGGCGGCTGGGCAGCCAGGGACAGGAGATGCTGACGCTGACCGAGGCGATCGCGCGGCTGAAGGCGGAGGCGGCGCCGCCGGATTTGATCTGACGAAGGTTGGCGGTCGAACCTTTCGCTCGGCCAGAAAAAACTCTATATAGCGGCCTCAACGACCACAGGAGCAGAACCCATACGTCCTCCCACCATGCGCCGGCCGATGCAGGCGCCGCCGATGAACGGCCCGCGATTCAACGAGTTCATCCAGTCTCCCAAGGTCCGCGTGATCGATCACGAGGGCGAGAACCTGGGCGTGATGTACACGCGCGAGGCGATGGCGCAGGCGCAGGAGCTTGGCCTCGATCTGGTCGAGGTGTCGCCCAACGCCGACCCGCCCGTCGCCAAGTTCCTCGACGTCGGCAAGTTCAAGTACGAGGCGCAGAAAAAGGCGAACCTCGCGCGCAAGTCGCAGAAGACGCAGGAGATCAAGGAGATCAAGATGCGTCCGAATATCGACGATCACGACTATGACACCAAGATGAAGAAGGTGAACGACTTCATCGGCGAGGGTGACAAGGTCAAGATCACGCTGCGCTTCCGCGGCCGCGAACTCAGCCACGGCCAGCTCGGCATGAACCTGCTCAAGCGGGTCCAGGACGACGTCGCCGAAGTCGCGAAGATCGAGGCTTATCCGCGCATGGAAGGCCGCCAGATGCTGATGGTGCTGGCGCCGAAGTAAGCCGCGGCGTTGCTTCGGGTCACCGTCATGCCGGACTTGATCCGGCATCCACCTGTCTCCTTTACCACGCACGGATCAAAGAAGGTGGACCCCGGATCAAGTCCGGGGTGACGATTGAGGCCGGTGCGCGTGACCCTTCCTCCACCCGCCCACTGCTTTCCGCTTACGGAAAGGGCAGCTTTCCGTAGCGGCAGGCGGAAATCTCTGGTTTCGTTTCGAAACCGAATTGTTGCGCGATTGCCATAAGGCCCGGAAACCCGCAGAAAAGTGCGGATTCCGGCTGGCAGCCCGGAGGCTTTCTCAGTAGCTCTGGCCCCAAACCCAAAAAGGGAGAGGGGAAAAATGTCGAAGTCCTTTTGGCTCGTCTCGGCCGGAATGTTCGCGCTCGCCGCGACGCCCGGTTACGCGCAGGACCAGACCACGCCGACCGGCGAGTCCAGCCCGGTCGAACAGGCCGCCGAAGTCGACGCCGAGAACGACGTCACCGCCACCGACGCGGCGACGGGCGACGAGGGCGACATCGTCATCACCGCCCAGGGCCGCACGCAGATCCTGCAGGACGTGCCGATCGCCGTCTCCGCGGTCTCCGCCGCCTCGCTGCAGAACAGCGGAGCGAACGACATCCGGGCGCTCAACCAGCTCGCTCCGTCGCTGCTCGTCTCCTCGACCGGCAGCGAGGCGAACGGCTCCGCGCGTATTCGCGGCATCGGCACGGTCGGCGACAATCCCGGCCTCGAAAGCTCGGTCGCGGTGTTCGTCGACGGGGTCTACCGCTCCCGCTCCGGCGTCGGCCTCAACGAGCTCGGCGAGGTCGAGCGGATCGAGGTGCTTCGCGGGCCGCAGGGCACATTGTTCGGGCGCAACGCCTCGGCCGGCCTGATCCACGTGATCAGCAAGAAGCCGAACATGAACCAGCTCGAGGGCTTCGGATCGCTGACCTACGGCAATCACGATTATATCCGTGCCGACGCCGGCATCACCGGCCCGATCGGCGACACGCTCGGCTTCCGCCTCGACGGAGTCTATTCGCGCCGCGACGGTTTCTACAACGACGTCAACAACAATGGCGACGTCAACGACCGCAACCGCTTCTTCGTCCGCGGCCAGCTGCTGTTCGAGCCCAATGCCGACCTGTCGGTGCGGCTGATCGGCGATTATACGACCCGCGAGGAAGCCTGCTGCGGCGCCGTCTACATCGGCCGCGACTTCAACCCGAGGATCGGCAATCTCAACGAGCCCGCGACGCCTCTGCTGGTCGGCGGCGTGCCCAACCCCAACGGCAACAACATCATCAACGTCCTGCGCGACCTCGGAACGCCGCTGGTCGCCTTCAACGATCCGTTCAGCCGCAACATCTACGTCAATGCCGGCCGCACCTACGAGGGCGACACGCGCGACTGGGGCCTGTCGGGCGAGGTCAATTGGGACCTCGGCGGCGCCGAGCTGACCTCGATCACCGCCTATCGCCAGTATCGCTCCGGCCAGCCCGGCGACATCGACTACAGCCCGGTCGACATCCTCTATCGCTCGCCGGTCAACAACGGCCTCGAGCGCCGGTTCAAGACCTTCAGCCAGGAGCTGAGGCTGCAGGGCAACGCCTTCAACGACAAGCTCGACTGGCTGGTCGGCGCCTATTTCGCCGACGAGGATCTGCAGGTCACCGACAATCTGCGCTTCGGCACCCAATATGGCCGCTTCGCCACCTGCCGGCTCATCTCCGGAACGGCGCTCGCCGGCTTCTATTCGCCGACGACTCCGGGCTGCATCAGCCCGACCGGCCGAGCGGTGATCGGCGGCGCTCTGGCGCCCGGCATACCCTCGCCGTTCGGTCCCGCCGGCCCGTCGATCATCGCCGCCTTCGACCGGCTCGAGGCGATCAACGACCGCGGCAGCACGATCGACCGCTATCATCAGGACAGCCGCAACTGGGCGATCTTCACCCACAACATCTTCCACCTCAGCGACAGCCTCACCTTCACCCTCGGCCTTCGCTACACCAACGAGAAGAAGGACTTCGACGCGACGTTCGGCAACGACAACACCGGCTGCGTCGCCCAGCAGAATGCGCTGGTGCCGTTCCTCGCCAATCCGGGCCTGGCCGCGCTCGCCGGCGGACTGATCGGCCTCAGCTGCCAGGGCAATTCGACCGCCGAGCTCAACGGCGTCTCGATCAACGACGACCGCAGCGAGAGCGAGTTCACCGGCACCGGCATCCTCGCCTGGAAGCCGACCGACGACCTGCTGCTCTACGGAAGCTATTCGCGCGGCTACAAGGCCGGCGGCTTCAACCTCGACCGCTCGGCGTTCAGCCGGTTCGTCGCGCTGAACAGCTCGGGCGTGCCAGTCGCGGGCGCGGTCTGCCCGACGTCCGGAACGGTCCCGGCCGGCTGCGCAAGCGGCGGTCTCGCCGGCCTCAACAACCTGCAGTTCCGGCCCGAGATCAACGACGCGCTCGAGGCGGGCCTCAAGTACAACGGCCGCGGAATCGACGTGAACGTCGCGGTGTTCCGCCAGCTGTTCAGCGACTTTCAGCTCAACACCTTCAACGGCGTCAACTTCTTCGTCGAGAACATCAACAGCTGCAAGAACGACCTCAACGGAGCCGATACCGACAACAGCCAGATCACCCCGACCGGTGCGTGCGACAAGGACGATCTTCGCGCCGGCGTGCAGACCCGCGGCATCGAGGTCGAGGTGTTCACGCGCCCGCTCGCCAATGTCACCGTCAACGTCGGTGGCACGCTGGCCGACACGCGCTACCGCAAGGACCTGGTCGGCGCCGAGGGCCGGGCGCTTTCGCCCGCCTTGTTCCAGCTGCCGGGCCGCCGCGTGTCGAACAGCTCGCGGTTCGTCGCGACCTCGTCGGTCGGCTGGACTCCGCCGATCGGCAACAGCGGACTGCGCGGCCTGATCTATCTCGACGCCCGCCACCAGTCGAGTTTCAACACCGGCTCCGACCTCGACATCGAGAAGATCGACAACGGCTACACCGTGTTCAACGGCCGCGTCGGCCTGCGCGGGCCGAACAATAGCTGGGCGCTCGAGCTGTGGGGGCAGAACCTGCTCAACGCCAATTACAAGCAGGTCGCGTTCGACGGCCCGCTGCAGGGCAGCTGCACCACGCTCGGCGCACAGGCCGGCTTCTGCTCGCCGGTCGCCAACCGGTCGACGCAATTGTTCGGTGCGTTCCTGGCCGAGCCGCGGACCTATGGATTGACGCTGCGAGCGAAGTTCGCGCCGCCGCCGGCGGTCGCTGCCGAGCCGTTCGTCGCTCCGCCGCCCCCGCCTCCGGCGCCACCTGCGACCCAGACCTGCCCCGACGGTTCGGTGATCCTGGCGACCGACAGCTGCCCTCTGCCGCCACCGCCACCGCCGCCGCCGGCGCCCGAGCCCGAGCGCGGCTAAACCGGCGACCCTCCCCGCGCCATCGCGGGGAGGATCGCTAAGCCGCTCTGGCTTCGCCGCCTTCGCGTGCGGCGTCGAGCAACGCCGTGCGCAGGCAGGCGATGTCGACTTCGCCAAGCTTCCGGCCGTCTGGCGTGGTCAGATAGAAGACGTCGACCGCGCGCTCGCCATAGGTCGCGATATGCGCCGAATGGACCCGCTGGCGGCACTCGTGGATCGCACCCGCTAGTCGCGCCAGCAACGCGGGCCGGTCGCGGGCGTTGACCTCGACGACGGTGGTGCGGGTCGACGCCTGGTCGGCGATCACCACCGACGGCGCGACCTCGAACGCGGCGCGGCGCGCAAGCGCCCGCTGCGGCGGCGCGGCGATGACCGGCTCGTCGCTGGCCAGCGCGGCGTCGACCGATGCCACCAGCCGGCCGCGCAGCCGCAGGTCGTCGAACGCGCGGCCCTGTGCATCCTGGACCAGCAGATTGTCGAGCGCCATGCCGTCGCGGGTGGTGTGAATGCGCGCGTCGATGATGCTTGCCCCGGCATTGGCAAGGCCCGCGCAGATGCGGAAGAACAGCCCCTCGCGGTCGGGCGAGAAGACGGTCACGCGGGTGAAGCCGCTGTCCTCGTCATGGTCCGCGACGACGCTCGGGCAGCCGGCCGGGGTGGCCGCGATCTGCAGCGCGTTCGCGGCCTGCCACTCGGGGGTCTCGGCCAGCCAGTAGCTGTCGGGCAGGCGCTGCGAATGGGCGCCGACCGCCTCTTCGCTCCAGCCGAGCCGCTGCGCCATGTCGTGCTGGCGCGCCGCGACGACCTCGGCGCGGCCGCGTTCCTTGTGGCCCAGCCGAAGCCGCTCCTCGGCGGCCTCGAACAGCGTCGTCAGTAGCGACCGCTTCCAGTCGTTCCAGACGCCCGGGCCGACCGCGCGGATGTCGACCACGGTCAGGATCAGCAGCAGCCGCAGGCGCTCGGGGCTTTGCACCTTGCGGACGAAATCGGCGATGGTCTGCGGGTCGGCAAGGTCGCGCTTGAACGCCGTCGCGCTCATCAGCAGGTGGTATTCAACCAGCCACGCAACCGTCTCGGTCTCGGCCGGGTCCAGTCC
>DASVRO010000061.1:0-72702 GCA_036388575.1 Allosphingosinicella sp. | reverse complement strand
CGGCCGCTCATCTTCGGGAACCAGTAGTAGAAGCCGCCGAAGATCGCGAACACCGCGCCGAGGCTCAGCACGTAGTGGAAGTGCGCGACGACGTAGTAGGTGTCGTGCATGTAGTTATCGACGCCGCCGTTGGCGAGCACGACCCCGGTCACGCCGCCGACGGTGAACAGGAAGATGAAGCCGATCGCCCACAGCATCGGCGTCTCGAAGGTCAGGCTGCCGCCCCACATCGTCGCGATCCAGCTGAAGATCTTGACGCCCGTAGGGACCGCGATGACCATCGTCGCTGCGGTGAAGTACATCTTGGTGTTCACGCTCATGCCGACCGTGAACATGTGGTGCGCCCAGACGACGAAGCCGACCACGCCGATCGCGACCATCGCATAGGCCATGCCGAGATAGCCGAACACCGGCTTGCGGCTGAAGGTCGCGATGATCTGGCTCACGATGCCGAAGCCCGGCAGGATCATGATGTAGACTTCGGGGTGGCCGAAGAACCAGAACAGATGCTGGTACAGCACCGGATCGCCACCGCCCGCGGGATCGAAGAAGGTCGTCCCGAAGTTACGGTCGGTGAGCAGCATCGTGATCGCCGCGGCGAGCACCGGCAGCGCCAGCAGCAGCAGGAACGCGGTGACCAGCACCGACCACACGAACAGCGGCATCTTGTGCAGCGTCATGCCCGGCGCGCGCATGTTGAAGATCGTGGTGATGAAGTTGATCGCGCCAAGGATCGAGCTGGCGCCCGCGAGGTGGAGGGAGAGGATCGCCATGTCGACCGAGGGGCTCGGACTGCCATAGGTCGAGAGCGGAGCATAGATCGTCCAGCCGGTGCCGGCGCCGCCGAAGAAGGGCGAGGCGAGCAGCAAAGCAAAGCTTGGCACCAGCAGCCAGAAGCTGATGTTGTTCATCCGCGGAAACGCCATATCCGGCGCGCCGATCATGATCGGAACGAACCAGTTGCCGAACCCGCCGATCATTGCCGGCATGACCATGAAGAACACCATGATCAGCCCGTGCGCGGTGATCAGCACGTTCCACAGATGCAGCGACTGATCGAGGCTTGCCTCGCCGCCGTGCATGAACGCCGCCCAGCCTTGCAGGTACTGGATGCCCGGATGCGCGAGTTCGGCGCGCATCAGCCCCGAGATCGCGCCGCCGATGATCCCCGCCGCAATGGCGAAGATCAGGTAGAGCGTGCCGATGTCCTTGTGGTTGGTCGACATGAACCAGCGCACGAAGAAGCCGGGCGTGTGCTCGTCGCCATAATGGTCCGCATGGGCGCCGTGCGCTTCGAAGTGCGTGGCGTTGGCAGTCGTGTCGGTCATGTCAGTTGGATCCGCGTTTCGTATTGGTGGCGCCCTGGCTGGATACGGGCGGAGCCGTCGTCCCCGGCGTGATTCCCGGAGGCGCGGGGCTGGTCTCGGTCGCTCCGGAAGCGCCGCCGGTCGGCTGCGGGCCCGGGCCCGCGGCCGGCTGCGGGTTGGTCGCCGGCGAGACGGCGGTGGCGTCGGGCGCCCTCACTCCGCCCGGGCCGGGCATGGTGCCGCCCTTGGAGGCGACCCAGGCCGCGAACTGCGCCGGCGGAAGCACCTCGACCGTGATCGGCATGTAGGCGTGGCGGGCACCGCACAGCTCGAAGCACTGGCCGTAATAGAGTCCGGGACGGTCGGTCTTGAACCAGGTCTCGTTGAGCCGGCCGGGCACCGCGTCCATCTTCACCCAGAAAGCGGGGACGCCCCAGCTGTGGATGACGTCGGAAGCGGTGACGATGACCTTCACCGTCGCCCCCTGCGGCACCACCATCCGCTCGTCGACGGCGAGCAGGCGAGGCTCGCCGCGCTTCTTCGCGTCGGCGTCGCTGAGGCCGTTCGAGACGATCTCGAAGCCGCCATGGTCGGGATAGGTGTAGGTCCAATACCATTGGTTGCCGGTCGCCTTGACCGTGATGTCCGCCTTGGGCGGCGAATATTGGTGGGCGAGCAGCCGGATCGAGGGCACCGCGATCGCCACCAGGATCAGCACCGGCACCAGCGTCCAGGCCACCTCGAGGGTGGTGTTGTGGGTGGTGCGCGAGGGAATCGGGTTGGCGCTCCGGCGGAAGCGGACGATGACGTAGAGCATAAGCAGAAGGACGAAGAGGCTGATCGCGGTGATGACCGGCATCAGGATCCAGTTGTGGAACCAGAGCGCCTCCTGCCCGATCGGGGTCACCTGCGGCTGGAAGCCGGCGAAGCCGGTCGGCTGGCCGACCGTCGCGTCCGGGGCGGTGCGGGCGGGGCTGCTCGACAGCACCTGGGCGTTGGACGGCTCCTCGACGCTGCGGTTGTCGGGATCGAGGTTCATCGCCTCGGGCTGCGCGGGCGCGGCCTGCGAATTGGCGCTGATCGAGTCTATCGGCGTCTGCGCGGCGGGCGCGGCCGGGGCCGGAGCGGGCGCAGCCGCGGCCGGAGCGGGCGCCGCCTGCGCGAGCGCGGCGGCCGGGGCCAGCGCGAACGCGGCGGCGGCGAGGATCAGCTTGAGCGGAGTCTTCATCTAAACCCTTCGGGACCTAGCGGACGGAGCGGTACGGATTCGTAAGGAGGGCGGCGGATTGGCGGGCCTTATAGGCAGGAGGCCCTGTCGCCTCAAGGCTCTTGGGTCGCCTTGAAGCCGCCCTTTTCGCGGCCTATCAGGCCGCCGGCCGCACCGGCCGGGGAAGGGCCCATGGACGAAGAGGAAATCCTCGCCGAATTCCGCGCCGCCGAGGCGCTGCTCGAGGGGCATTTCGTCCTCTCCTCGGGGCTTCACAGCCCGCTCTACCTCCAATGCGCCCGGGTGCTGATGGATCCGTCGCGCGCCTCCCGCCTCGCCCATGCCATCGCGTCACGCCTGCCGCTCGAGGTCCGCAGCCGGATCGCGGCGGTGGTGTCGCCGGCGATGGGCGGGATCATCATCGGCCACGAGCTCGGCCGCTCGCTCGGGCTCGAGGCGATGTTCCTCGAGCGGCCGACCGGCACGTTCGAGCTGCGCCGGGGCTTCCGCCTCGCCTCCGGGCAGAAGGTGCTGCTCGTCGAGGACGTGGTGACCACCGGGCTGAGCTCGCGGGAGGCGATTCTAGCGGTCGAGGCGGCCGGCGGCGAGGTGGTCGCGGCCGCCTCGCTGGTCGACCGGTCGAACGGCCTCGCCGACCTCGGCGTGCCCTTCTTCCCGCTGATCCGGCTCGACATCCCAGTCTACGAGCCGGAGGCGCTGCCGGCGGAGCTGGCGGCGCTCGCCGTCGACAAGCCCGGGAGCCGGAGGGCGGCGTGACCGGCCACCTTCGCCTCGGAGTCAATATCGACCATGTCGCGACGATCAGGAACGCGCGCGGCGGCGACCTGCCCGATCCGGTCCGCGCCGCCCTGCTCGCCGCCGAGGCCGGCGCCGACGGCATCACCGCCCATCTGCGCGAGGACCGCCGCCACATCCGCGACGAGGACATCTCCGCTTTGATGGAGCGGCTGACCATCCCGCTCAACCTCGAGATGGCGGCGACCGAGGAGATGCTCGAGATCGCCCTCAGGCACCGGCCCCACGCCGCCTGCCTGGTCCCCGAGCGGCGCGAGGAGCGGACCACCGAGGGCGGCCTCGACGCCGCCGGCCAGGACAACCACCTCCTCCCCTACGTCGCCCGGCTGACGCAGGCGAACATCCGGGTCAGCCTGTTCATCGAGCCCGACCCGCGCCAGATCGAGGCTGCGATCCGGCTCAAGGCGCCGGTGGTCGAGCTCCACACCGGCCGCTACGCCCATCTCGACGGCGAGGCGCGCGCCGCCGAGCTTCGCCGCCTCGCCGACGCCGCCGCGCTCGCCGCCAAGAACGGCATCGAGGCCCATGCCGGCCACGGCCTCACGTTCGACAACGTCCAGCCGGTCGCCGCCATCCCGCAACTGAGGGAGCTCAACATCGGCCATTTCCTGATCGGCGAGGCGATCTTCACCGGCCTCGGCGACAGCGTCGCGCGGATGCGCGGCCTCATGGACGAGGCGCGCGGATGAGAGGCAGCCCCGTCATCCCGGCGAAAGCCGGGACCTCAGGACAAGAAGTCCCCGCGGGTCTCCCCGAGGCCCCGGCTTCCGCCGGGGTGACGATCTGATGGGATCGTCAATCATCGGCATCGGCTCCGACCTGTGCAACATCGCGCGGATCGAGAATTCGCTCGCCCGTTTCGGCGAGCGATTCACCAACCGGGTCTTCACCGATCTCGAGCGCTCCAAAGCCGAGGGGCGCCCGCTGACCCGCGCCGGCACCTACGCCAAGCGCTTCGCCGCCAAGGAGGCCTTCGCCAAGGCGGTCGGCACCGGCTTCAGGAGCGGCGTGTTCATGCGCGACATCGGAGTCGTCAACCTGCCCTCCGGCGCCCCCACCCTCGCCCTGACCGGAGGCGCCCGGGCAAGGCTTGACGCTTTGACTCCGGAGGGCCACCTCGCGCAAATCCATTTGACGATGACGGACGACTATCCTTTCGCTCAGGCTTTCGTCATCATCACTTCCAGCCCAGACCCGAGGAGCCCAGGGTGAGCAGCAGCGACCCCGCCATGTCCGAAACGCCCGAGGCCGCCGCGCCCGACGGAGGGCCCCGTCAAACTACTACTCTGACGGGAACCGCGAAGCCCGCGGCGAAGCAGGAGGGCACCGACTGGTGGGCCGAGCTGAAGGCGATCTTCTGGCTGATCCTCGCCGTCCTCGCCTTCCACAGCTTCATTGCCAAGCCCTTCTACATCCCGTCCGAATCGATGATGCCGGGCCTCCTCAAGGGCGATCGCCTCGTCGTCAGCAAATATCCCTACGGCTGGTCCTGGGTCTCGCCGAGCTTCCACATCCTGCCGCACTGGCAGGGCCGGCTGTTCGGCCGGATGCCGGAGCGCGGCGACGTCGTCATCCTCACCCCGCCGGGCAAGACCTCCGACTATATCAAGCGGGTCGTCGGGCTCCCCGGCGACACGCTCGAGATGAACGGCGGCACCCTCTACATCAACGGCCGGGCGGTCAGGCGCGATCCGCGCCCGGCGGTTCGGGTCCCGGTCGACGCCAACGCGCCCTGCGACCGCGACCTCGCCTCGCGCCAGGTGCTCGGCGCCGACGGCCAGGCCTATTGCGAGCTTCCGGTCTACCGCGAGACCCTGCCCGACGGCCGCTATTACGACACGATCGACCTCGGCCCGTCCGACGTCGACGACTTCCCGAGGACCGTCGTCCCCGCCGGCCACGTGTGGGTGCAGGGCGACAATCGCGACAAGTCGGCCGACAGCCGGGTCCCGGCCGGCGCCGAGGGCCTCGGCGGCGCCGTGCCCTGGGAGAATATCGGCGGCCGAGCCGAGTTCATCACCTTCTCGCTCGACGGCTCGTCCTCCTATCTCAACCCGATCAGCTGGGTGACGGCGATGCGCGGCGGCCGCGCCGGCACCTCGCTCCGGCCACAGGAGGGCAAGGCGCAGTGAGCGGCGAGGGGGGAGCAACTTCGGCCGGCCGGCATTCCGACGCGCCGGCGATCGCCCGGGCTTCGTCCGACCCCCATCAGCATGAACACCATGTCGAGCAGCCCGGCCCGGCCGAGATGCGCGACCCCCTCATCCGCCACGAGCTGAAGCGGGCCAGCGTCTGGTTCGGCCTCGCCCTCGCCATCGCCGCGGTCATCTTCCTCGCCCAGCCGCTGCTCCTGATCTTCGCCGGGATCGTCCTCGCCTCGATGCTCGACGGCGGCACCCGGCTGCTCGGCCGGGTGCTTCCGATCGGCCGCGGCTGGCGCCTCGCCATCGTGACGATCGCGGTCGTCGCCTTCATCGTCTGGGTCTTCTATTTCGCCGGGACCGAGCTGACCGGCCAGGCCGAGCGGCTTCGCGAGGTCATCACCGCCCAGATCAACCGGATCCTCGCCTGGGGCAACGGTCTTGGAATCGTCCAGGGCGGAGCCGGAGTCCAGCAGATCGGCGGCCAGATCATGGGCAGCCTGGGCCGGCTCGGCTCGGCGGTCTCGAGCGCGCTCGGAGTCGTCGCGTCGGTCGTGATGGTACTCGTCATCGGCATCTTCATCGCCGTCGAGCCCCGCCTCTACCAGCGCGGAGTCGCCTGGATGCTCCCGCTGGGCAGCCGCGACCGCTTCTACAGCACCGCCGAGAACATGGGCTTCACCCTGCGGCGGCTGATGGCCGGGCGGCTGGTCGGGATGGCGGTCGAGGGCGTCGGCACCTGGATCCTGCTCGCCTTGGGCGGAGTGCCGATGGCCGCGCTGCTCGGCATCCTCACCGGCCTGCTCGCCTTCATCCCCAACATCGGAGCGATCGTCTCGGGCGTGCTGATCGTGCTCGCCGGCTTCAGCATCAGCGTCAATGCCGGCCTCTGGGCAATCGCCGTCTACTTCATCGTCCAGACCGTCGACGGCTATCTGATCGTCCCCTACGTCGCCCGCAAGACGGTCGACCTCGCCCCCGCCCTCGTCCTCGGCGCCCAGCTCCTGTTCGGTGCCCTGTTCGGACTGATGGGCCTGATGCTCGCCGATCCGATCGTCGCGATGATCAAGGTCGCCCTCGAGCAGAAGTCGATCGACGACAACGGCGAATCGCCGGGCTGAAACCCTCTCCCTGTAGGGGAGAGGAGGGGCCCGCCGCGAAGCGGTGGGAGGTGAGGGCCTTGCTTCGCCCTGCAGTCCCTCACCCTCCCGCTTCGCGGGCCCCTCCCTCTCCCCTGCAGGGAGAGGGGTTTGGATCAGCGCGCGCCCTCCGGCGGCGGCCCCTCGGGCAGGCCCTGCATCTGCTGCATCTGCTGCATCTGCTGGAGCTGCTGCATGCGCTGCATCTCCATGAAGCGCGGGCCGGCGCCGGCCTCGACCTGGAGGACGTCGATCTCGAAGACCAGGCTGTCCTTGGCGGTGAACGGCGCCTGAGGCGGGATCGGCCCCTGCTCGTGCTGGCCCGGCGGTAGGGTCAGGATGTAAGAGCCGCCCGGGCGCATGTGCTGGAGGCCCTCGGCGAAGCCGGGATAGACTCCCTGGGTCGTCGTCACGAACGGCTGGCCGGTCTCGCGGCTATCCTGGATGACCGGCGATTCGAGGCTCTTGGCGTGGAGCTTGTAGTGGAGCGCGACGACGTCCTGAGGAGTGATCTTCGCGCCGCTGCCGGCCCGCAAGGTGCGGATTCCGACTCCGTTGTCGGTGGTCACCGGCCGGAACGCGCTCGTCCCCCACCAGGCGAAGGCGGCGGCGAGCGCGGCCAGCAGGAGGAGGGCGATCCAGAGCTTCGCGACCGAGCCCTTCTTGATGGGCTGCAGCGGAACGGCGGTCACGGACATGGTCGATCCCCGGAAAAAAGCGAAGGGCGGCGATACATCGCCGCCCTCGCGTGAAGCAAGCATGGGGACAGTTTCTAAACTGTCCCCTTTCCCTCAGCGGGTGGCGCCGCCGCCGTCGCGCTCGGCGCGCTTGCGCTCGAGCTTGCGGGCCCGGCGAATCGCCGCGGCGCGCTCGCGGGCGCGCTTCTCCGACGGCTTCTCATAGTGGCGGCGGAGCTTCATCTCGCGATAGACGCCCTCGCGCTGCAGCTTCTTCTTGAGCGCCCGCAGCGCCTGGTCGACATTGTTGTCGCGAACGATGATTTGCATAAAGGCCCGTCACTCTCCGTCGAAAAGCATTTCCCGGCAACCCTTTGAGGCCGCCCATGAGGAAATGCCGATAGCATAAAAATCGGTTCGTCGCGAGACATGTCCCGCGCCGTTGCGAGGGGGCCGTTAGCAGGGGCGGGGCCGCGTTTCAAGCTTTGACGGCACTGCGCCTCATGAGGTGACGGCTTCTGCCATTCCCGTGTGGCACTTCCGGATCCGAAGACCAGCCCCGAACATGGGAGAAGCTTGCAAATCGGTTTGAGAACATATATAGAACAGTGATGGCCGACTCCTGCGCCCTGCCGCCGCGCCTGCTCGCTCTCCTGCAGGACATGCCGCTCGAGGAGCTCGCCTTCACTCCGGTGCCGGTCAGGGCGCGGCACGACGGGTGGACGGTCGAGCGGCAGAAATGGTTCATCCTCAGGCTGGCGCTGAGCGGCTGCGTCAGCTTCGCCGCGCGAGGCGTCGGAATGACCCGCAAGAGCGCCTACCGGCTGCTCGACCGGCCGGGGAGCGAGAGCTTCGCCGCGGCCTGGGCGAAGGCGCTGGGCTGGGGGCAGGACCGCACGCTCGACAGGAGCCTCGAGCGGTCGCTGCTCGGCGAGGTCGTGCCGATCGTCCGCGACGGCCGGGTCGTCGGCGAGCGCCACCGCTACGACAACCGGCTCACCATGGCCGTTCTCAATGCGCTCGACCGCCGGGTCGAGGGCCGGTTCGGTCAGGCCGATCCGGCCGCCGTCTTCCGTGCCGCCCTCGACGCGCTGGCGCTCGAGGAAAAGCCGGCGGCCACTGAACACAAAGGATTTTCGGGGCCGACATGAGGGTCTTTTGTGTCTTTTCGCGGTCAGTTCCTGCGGATCGCGGATCCGACCGCCGCCACCCGCTCGGCCGCCTCATAGCCCGGCTGATCGAGCAGCTCGCCGAATATGTCCGGATCTATTTCGGCGTAACGCAGGCTGCAGCCGAGATCGGGCAGCCGGGCCGCCAGCGCCTCGCGCAATTCGTCGCGCCCGGCGACGATGGCGCTGCCGGTGTAGAGCAGGATCGTCCCGCCGGGTTCGATCCGGGCGGCGGCGGCGAGCGCCCAGTCGAGCGACAGCCGGCCCCCGCGCAGGCCGCCGCCGTCGCGATAGAGACGGCCGGCCGGATCGGCGACGAAGGGCGGATTGGCGATGATCAGGTCGACCGGCCCGTCGACGGCGTCGAGGCCGGACGCCTCGATCGTCTCAAGCTCGATTCCGGCGTGGCGGGCGTTGATCCGGGCGAAGCGCAGGGCGAGCGGGTTGATGTCGGTTGCGGCGAGGCGCGCGCCCGGCAGCAGGGCCGCGGCCGCGATCGCCCCGACTCCGCTGCCGGTGCCGACATCGACGAGTCGGCGCGCCGGCGGGAGGCGGGGCAGCTCGTCGCGCAGGAAGCGGACGTAGCGATAGCTGTCGGGGCCGAAGAAGACGGCGTCGCAATCTTCGGTCGGGTAGGCCGAATGGAGGAACAGCCGGTCGTCGACGGAGGCGACCCGGACCAGGCTCCGGCACAGCTCGCCGTCACGGACGATCGCTCCGCTTCGCTCGAGCGGCTCCCGGATCGGCGTCGGCAGCAGGTCCTCCTCGAAGGGCAGGCTCCAGCCGAACACGTCGCGGAGGTCGCCGTCGATCCGGCCCGGGCCCCGCTCCAGCACCCGCCGGTGAGTCTCGGGAGTCACCGCGACGAAGCGGTAGCCGCCCGCTTCGAGCCCTTCGAGCAGCGCCAGCAATGCGGCGTCGGGTTCGTTCACCAGAGCTCGGCGCGGTACCGCTCGAAGCAGCGCGCGCCGCAGGCGAGGCGGATCAGCGCGCCCTCGGCGATGGCGGTCGCCCGGCGCGGATCCCCCTCGACCAGCGGCCGCAGCGCCTCGCGGTTCCACGCCTCGCTGTGCCTGACGTCGAGGACAGCGTGGAGGTCGAAATAACGCCGCTCGGCCGCCGTGAAGCCGAGCCGGCGAAGGCCTGCGGCGGTCGCGGCGGAGCGGCCGGGCGCGGTCAGCTCGATCACTCCGAGCGCCCCGACCGAATGCCAGGCGTAGCGGCGGGTCGTCGCCATCGCGGTCATTGCGTTGGCGAGCGCGAGGCTCTCCCGCACCGTGCCGTCGATCGACGCGTCGAGCTCCAGCCGGTCGATCAGCAGGCCGAGCATCGGCCCGTGCATGCCCTTGGGATTGCCGCGCCCCATCTCGTCCCAATAGTTGCGCGCGAATTCAAGCTTGGCGCGGGCGGGCATCCGGACCTGGGTCATGGCGAGGAGGTCCTCGAACCCCGCCTCGCCGGCGGCTTCCTGGCCGAGGAACCAGCGCATCTGCCCGCGGTCCGCCGTCCCGGCCAGCCAGGGGAAGAGCGGGTCGCCCTGGCCGGGGCCGACCTCGCGCAAGCGCTCGAACCAGGCGAGGAAGGCGTCCGGGTCGGTCGGCGCCCGGGCGGCCTCGGCGGCGACCTCTGCCCTCAGAGAATCGAGGAAGTCGCCTTCCTGGCGCCGCATCCGCTCGTCGCGTGCCTGGGCCCCCGGCCAGTCCTCGTCCGGGAAGGCGGGGACCAGTCGGGCGCGGTTCCACCGGGCGAGGCCGCGCTGGAAATCGTCGGTGAGATAGCGCGATCCGAAACCGGGGTTTCTGTCGAGGAGGGAGGTGGCCAAACGTCTGCCTTGTCTGATCGAGGCTCGAACCGGTCAAACCGTTCCGCCTCGTCAATGTTCCGGATTGCGATTACTAATGTCGGAACAAACACTTAGCCGGAACGAGGCGGGTTCGAAGGCGGCGACAACCCGGCGACCGCGTCGTAACGCGACCATGGCAAAGGCTCAGTCGTCGAGATTCCTGAACTCCGGCACCTGCTTGCCCAGCCGCGCCTGGATGGCGGCGGTGAGATCGGCGCTGACCAGCGCGCCGGCATTCCACAGCGCGACGTGGCGAAGCCCCTCCTCCACGGTCCGGCCGCGGCTGTAGTTGAGGCTCATCTTCGCCCCGGCGACGGCGAGCGGCGACTTGGCGGCGATCGTCCTCGCCAGCTCCAGGCCGGCGGCGACCACGGCCTCGCGGTCGGCCTCCACCCGGTTGACCAGGCCGAGCCGGGCCGCCTCCTCCGAGCCCATCCGCCGGCCGGTATAGGCCATCTCGCGGACGATCCCGTCCGGGATCAGACGGGTCAGCCGCTGCAGGGTGCCGAGATCGGCGGTGATGGCGACGTCGACCTCGGCCACCTGGAAGAAGGCGTCGGCCGAAGCGAGGCGGATGTCGCAGGCGGTGGCGAGGTCGACTCCGGCGCCGATGCAGCCGCCGTGGATCGCGGCGATCACCGGCGGGCGAGCCTCCTCGGCGGCGGTGAAGGCGTCCTGCAGCCATTTGATGTGCCTCAGCCGCGCCTCGGCCGCGCGGCCGGGATCGTCGCTCGGCGGGAACTGGCTCGCGGCATATTGGAGGTCGAGGCCGGCGGTGAAGTGCCGGCCGCGGCCCGACAGCAGGATCGCCCGCACCGACGGATCGGCGCCGAGCGTCCGGAACGCCTCGCCGATGGCCTCGAACATGGCATGGTCCATGGCGTTGAACTTGCCCTCGCGGGCGAGCTCGACATGGGCGACTCCGCCGTCGCGGCTGATCGCAATCCTTTCGCTTCCCATCTTCCGCTCGGCTCCCCTAGAAACAGCGTCGATGAGCCGCTTTACCGTGAACGGACAGCCCGTCCACTACCGCCTCGACCCGGAGACGCCCCTGCTGTGGGCGCTGCGCGACGCGTCCAACCTCACCGGCACCAAATATGGCTGCGGCACCGGCCATTGCGGCGCCTGCACGGTCCATATCGACGGCCGCGCGGTGAGGAGCTGCCGGGTCCGGATCGCCGACCTCGAGGGCCGCTTCGTCACCACCATCGAGGCCTTGTCGAACGACCGCTCCCATCCGGTCCAGCAGGCCTTCGTCGCCGAGAATGTCGTGCAATGCGGCTTTTGCGTGCCGGGCATGATCATGGCCGCCGCCGCTCTGATCGACCAGAATCCGGCGCCGTCGGACGCGGAGGTCGATTCGGCGATCACCAATATCTGCCGCTGCGGGATCTATCCTCGGCTGCGCGAGGCGATCCGGCGCGCCGGCCGGATGCGCAGCGGCGAGGACCGGATCCCGGCCGTTCCGCCGCCCGCCATCGACCCCGCCGACGCGGCGAGGCAGGTGCCTGCGCTGCGTCCGCCGCGACCCTGAACATTCCCCTTCGTCGCGGTTCAGCAACGGCTCATCCTCGAAACTCCAGAGGACGTCTCGATCGGGAGGGCCGCGAGTGGCCGGCCGGGGTGAAAGGAGTTCT
The DNA here is from genome assembly GCA_036388575.1 of Allosphingosinicella sp. Taxonomy (GTDB): domain Bacteria; phylum Pseudomonadota; class Alphaproteobacteria; order Sphingomonadales; family Sphingomonadaceae; genus Allosphingosinicella. Next base: position 60,766 of record DASVRO010000061.1, on the reverse strand, counting down.
CCATGCGTAAGGCTTTGTTCGGGATTTTGATGGCCGCGGTTGCGGCGGTGCCTGCGGTGGCGCAGGCTCAGGACGGCGACCCCCGCCAGGCGCGCCGCGAGGCTCGCGCCGAGCAGGCGCGCGAGCGTTATCAGGCGGCCGGCGAGCGCAACCAGGCCCGCTCCGACCGCCGGGCCGAGCGTCAGGAGGAGCGTCAGGAAACGCGCCAGGAAGCCAGGCAGGAGGCACGCCAGGAGCGGCGTCAGCAGCGCGTCGAAGCGCCCGTTCAGGTCCAGCAGCCGGTCCAGGTCCAGCAGCAGCAGCAGCAGCAGCAGCGGCAGCAGGCTTGGTCGGGCCGGCGCGCCGGCGACGGCCAGCGCAGCCAGAGCTGGAGCGGCCAGCGCGGCGAGCGCTGGGGCGGCGGCGACCGCTCCACCTACCGGCGCGACATCGAGGCGACCCGCGAGGCGTCGCAGCGCAGCGCCGACCAGACGATCGGCGGCAATTACGCCCGCCAGGCGCAGCGCAACCAGGAGCGCTACGAGCAGCGCGCCCGCGACGACCGGCGCGACCGCAACGGCGGCTGGGACCGCGACAATCGTCGCGACAATCGCTGGAGCGACAACCGGGGCAGCCGCCGCGGCAGCTGGAACCGCAACTGGCGCAGCGACAATCGCTACGACTGGCAGCGCTACCGCTATTCGAACCGGAACATCTTCCGCTCGAACCCCTATTATTCGCCCTATCGCGGCTATGGCTACAACCGGCTGTCGATCGGCGTGGTCCTCGACTCGCTCTTCTACTCGAACCGCTACTGGCTGAACGATCCGTATCAGTACCGGCTGCCGCCGGCGCCCTACGGCACCCAGTGGGTCCGCTATTATGACGACGTGGTCCTGGTCGACGTCTACACCGGCGAGGTGCTCGACGTGATCGAGAACTTCTTCTGGTAAGGCGCGGAAGAGACTGAAACAAAGGGCCCGGGGCGCGCGAGCGCTCCGGGCTTTTTGCTTGTCAACGCCCCGGCGCCGCAGCAGTAAGACGGCCTTATAGAAGGGGTTGCGGATGCGGTTTCGGTTCCTGGCCTGCCTGAGCCTGCTCGTCGCCATGCCGGCCGCCGCCGAGACGGTGATCCCGGGCACCCGAATCCGGGCGCCGGGCCCGATCGTCTCCGAGACCGTGATCGTCCACGCCGGCCGGTTGATCAGCGATGCGTCGAAGCCCGCCGCCGGCCCTTCGACGATCACCATCACGGGCGGCCGGATCACCGCCGTCGCCGACGGCCTCGTTCCGGCGCCCGCCGGAGCCGGCTTCGTCGACCTGTCCGGCAAGACCGTGCTTCCCGGCCTGATCGACACGCACGTCCACCTGTCCGGCGATCCTGGCGGCGACTATCGCGACGAGGCCGTCGATCCGGACGAATGGGCGGCCCTCGTCGGCGCCAAGAACGCGCGGATCACCGCGCTCGCCGGCTTCACCACGGTGCGCGACCTCGGCTCGCCCCCGAGGGTCGGCTTCGTGCTCCGCCGCGCCACCGAGCGGGGCTTCATTCCGGGGCCGCGAATCGTCGCCTCGGGCCCGGCGATCTCGATCATCGGCGGCCATGGCGACGTCTCCGGCTTCCGGCCCGAGGTGATGCGGGCGCTGAGCATCGACAACACCTGCACCGGCGCCGAGCAATGCGCCGCCCGGGTGCGCGAATTCTCCCGGGCCGGCGCCGACCTGATCAAGATCACCGCGACCGGCGGAGTGCTCTCGCAGCAGGCGCGCGGCCTCGGCCAGCATTTCACCGACGCCGAGATGAAGGCGATCGTCGACACCGCCCATTCGCTCGGCCTCAAGGTCGCCGCCCACGCCCACAGCGCCCGCGGCATCGAGGCCGCGGCGCGCGCCGGGGTCGATTCGATCGAGCACGGCACCTTCGCCGACGCCCGGGCAATCGCGGCGATGAAGGCTTCCGGCTCCACCCTGGTGCCGACGCTCATGGCCTTCACCGGAATTCGCGAGCGGCTCGGCAAGGGTGTCTACACGCCGGTCGTCGAAGCCAAGATACGCGAGACCCTCAGCGAGGTCGGCAAGGCGGCGCGGGCAGCCCGGGCGGCAGGCGTGCCGGTCGTGTTCGGAACCGACGCTGCCGTCTTCGAGCACGGCCGCAACGCCCAGGAGCTCGCCCTCCTGGTCGATCTCGCCGGAATGAGCCCGGCCGAGGCGATCGCTTCGGCGACCACCGGGGCGGCGAAGCTGCTCGGCATGGAGGCCCAGGTCGGCCGGATCGCGCCGGGCTATTCGGCCGATCTGATCGCGGTGAGCGGCGACCCCTTGCGGGACGTGCGCGTGCTGGAGCATGTGGATTATGTGATGGTTCGGGGAGAGGCGATCCAATGAGTACGCGCGCATCGATCGGGGACCCGGGAGCCCTCTACCGGATGCAGATCGGAACCTATGTGCGCGAGCGGGTGCTGAAAACCCCCAACGCGTTCAAGATCCCCGCCCAGGGACTCGACATCTTCGTCGTCCGCGAGTTCCTAACGCCGCAGGAATGCACGGCGGTCGTCGAGCTGATCGACAAGGACCGGGTCCCCTCCGGGCTGCTCGCGCCGAGCGCCGACCCGGAGTTCCGGACCAGCGAGAGCTGCAACCTCAGGCTCGAGGACAAGGCGAACCAGATGGTCGAGGCGAAGATCAACCGCCTCACCGGAATCGAGCCGACCCATGGCGAGACCATCCAGGGCCAGCGCTACGCGGTCGGCCAGCAGTTCAAGCCGCACCACGATTTCTTCTACAAGTCCGAGAAATATTGGGCGGAGATGGAGAAGCAGGGCGGCCAGCGCACCTGGACGGCGATGATCTTCCTCAACGAGCCCGAGGCCGGCGGCCAGACCTTCTTCCCCAAGGCCAATGTCCGGGTCACCCCGCGCACCGGCAACCTGCTCCTGTGGAACAATCTCGACCAATATGGCGAGCCCAACCTGCAGTCGCTGCACACCGGCTGCCCGGTCGAGGCGGGGACCAAATATATCATCACCAAATGGTATCGCGAGCGGCAGTGGGGCTGGTATGCCGAGCACGGGGTGAAGCCGACCCTGCCCTATTGAGCAAGATCGGCGGCTTGCGGCGGCCTCCCAAGCCGTATTAATAGCGCAACACACTTAGCCGGGAGGGCTCCCATGAAGTCGTCGATTCGCCTGCTCGTTTCCGTTGCCGCCCTGGCCGCGATGCCAGCTTACGCCCAGTCCACGCCCGCCGCGGCGCCCGCGACCGCCGCGGCGGAAACCGAGGGCAAGAAGCTGGCCCGCCTGTTCCATGAAAGCGACGAAGCCAATCTCAAGCGCAACCCGGTCGGCGCCATCTTCCGCGGCGACCTGCGCTACGCCGACCGGCTCGGCGACTTCATCAGCGACGAATATTTCGTGGCCGAACGCGCCGCCTCCGAGGCCGATCTCGCCGCGCTGCGCCGGATCGACCGGTCGAAGCTGAGCGAGACCGACCGGATCGCCTACGACGTCTTCGAGTGGCAGACGAAGGACTCGCTCAAGAATCTCGAGCCCCGCATGCTGGCGCTCGGGGTGGTCCGGCCGATCAACCATTTCTCGGGCTTCCACACCTTCTACCCGGCCTTCGCCTCGGGCGAGGGGGCGGCGCCGTTCAAGACGGTCGCCGACTATGAGAACAATTTGAAGCGCCACAAGGACTATGTCGTCTTCCACGACCGCGCCATCGGCCGCTTCCGCGAGGGCATGAGGTCGGGGGTCTTCGAGACCAAGCTGACCACCCAGAACGTCGTCGACCAGCTTACCCTGCTGCTCGACCAGAAGAGCGAGGATTCGCCCTTCTACGGGCCGATCAAGCGCTTCCCGGCCGACTTCTCGGAAGCCGACAAGGCGCGGCTCACCGCCGCCTACCGGGCCTCGATCGAGAACGAGATCTACCCGGTCCACCGGCGGGTCCGCGATTTCCTCAAGACGGAATATCTGCCCAGGGCGCGCGACCAGGTCGGGCTCGTCCACATGAAGGGCGGCAATGAAGTCTATCGGCGCCTGATCGAGAGCACGACGACGCTGCCGCTGACCGCCGACGAGGTGCACAATACCGGCCTCTCCGAGGTCGCCCGGATCAAGAGCGAGATGGAGGCGGTCAAGACCCGCGCCGGCTTCAACGGCACGCTGCCGCAATTCTTCGAGCATCTTCGCACCGACCCGAAGTTCAAGCCGGCGAGCAAGGAGGCGCTGCGCGAAGGCTATGAGGTGATCGCGAAGCGCGTGGACACCCGTATCCGCGAGCAATTCTCGACCATCCCGAAGAGCCCGCTCGAGATCCGGCCGGTCGAGCCGTTCCGCGAGAAGACCGAGGCCGGCGGCTCCTATCAACAGGGCACCCCCGACGGCTCGAGGCCGGGCATCTTCTACTACAACAGCTACGACCTGCCCTCGCGGCGCCTCTGGGGAATGGAGACGCTCTACCTGCACGAGGGAAGCCCGGGCCACCATTTCCAGATCAGCCTCGCCCAGGAGAATGCGGCTCTGCCCGCCTTCATGCGCTTCGGCGGCAACACCGCCTTCGTCGAGGGCTGGGCCCTCTACGCCGAGACCCTGTGGGACGAGCTCGGAGTCGAGACCGACCCCTATCAGCGCTTCGGCGGCCTCAACGATGAGATGCTCCGAGCCATGCGCCTGGTCGTCGATTCGGGCATCCACTCCAAGGGCTGGAACCGCGAGCAGGCGATCGACTACATGCTCGCCAACAGCGGCATGAGCCGCACCGAGGTCACCGCCGAGGTCGAGCGCTACATCGCCATCCCCAGCCAGGCGCTCGCCTACAAGGTCGGAGCCCTGACCATCCAGCGGCTCAAGGCCAAGGCGCAAAAGGCGCTCGGCTCGCGCTTCGACCCCCGCGAGTTCCACGCCCAGGTGCTGATGACCGGATCGCTGCCGATGGCGGTGCTGGAAAAGAAGATCGACGACTGGATCGCGGCGAAGAAATAGCTTGCCTCCCCAGCGCCATAGGCGATGGGGAGGGGGACCATGCGGAGCATGGTGGAGGGGTGACAAGCCTCCCAAGCTGAGGATTCGCGACAGAACCCTTGGTTCGAGCAACCACCCCTCCACCACCCTTCGGGTGGTCCCCCTCCCCACGCGCTTCGCGCGCGGGGAGGCAGAGATGAAGCCGGCCGCAGGAGAGTTGCCATGGAACGACCGTTACTGACCGCCGGCCTCCTTGCGGTCCTCCTCGCCGGCTGCGCATCCACCGACGCCACGCCGCCGGCGATTGCCGCTGTCGAGGCGCCCCGCCAGACCGCGTCGCAGGCCCTCGCCGCCCTCTTCCGCGACAGCGACGAGGCGAGCCTCAGGCGCAACCCGATCCAGGCGACCGCGCGCGGCGACCTGCGCTATGCCGACCGGCTCGGCGACCTGTTCAGCGACGCCTATTACGAGGCCGAGCGCGAGGCTGCCCGGTCGGACCTGGCCGCGCTCGCCGCCATCGACCGCGCCGCCCTGACCGCCGACGAACGGGTCGCCTACGACGTGTTCAGGTGGCAGCGGGGAATGGACCTGCGCGGGCTCGAAGGCGAGATCTTCGCCGCCAGCGTGGTCCGACCGATCGACCATTTCAACGGCTTCCACACCTTCTTCGCCGAGATCAGCTCCGGCCAGAGCATCGCCCCGTTCAAGACGGCCAAGGATTATGAGAACGGTCTCGGCCGTTTCGACGACTTCGTCCGGCTCGCCGACGGCGCGGTCGTTCGGATGGAGCAGGGCCTCGCGTCGGGCGTCGTTCAGCCCAGGCTGATCATGGCGAACGTGCTCGAGCAACTCGACGCGATGCTCGCCGAGGGCGTCGAGGGCAGCAGCTTCTACCGCCCGGTCGCGAACTTCCCCGCCGAGATAGCGGAGGCGGACCGGCAGCGGCTGCGGGCGGCTTATGCAGAGTCGATCTCGACCGAGGTCCGGCCGGCGCTGACCCGGCTTCGCGACTTCGTCCGGGACCGCTACCTGCCGCGCTCGCGCGACAGCGTCGGCCTCCAGGACATGAAGAGCGGGCCGCTCCTCTACCGTCACCAGGTGGCGCTGAGCACCACCACCGACATGACGCCGGACGAGATTCACCGCATCGGCCTCGCCGAGGTGGCTCGGATCCAGGCCGAGATGGAGGCGGTGAAGACCCGCGTCGGCTTCAGCGGCACGCTCCAGCAATTCTTCGAGCACATCCGCACCGATCCCAAGTTCAAGCCGGCCTCGCGCGAGGCCCTGCAGCAGGGCTATGTCGCGATCGGCAAGAGGCTCGACGCGACCCTGCCGACGATGTTCTCGACCATTCCCAAGACCCCGCTGGATATCCGGCCGGTGCCGGCGCTGACCGAGAAGGGCGCCGCTCGCGGCTCCTATCAGAGCGGTACCGTCGACGGCTCGCTGCCCGGAGTCTTCTACTTCAACGCCTACGACCTGCCGTCGCGCACCATTCCGACGATGGAGACGCTCTACCTCCACGAAGGCGCGCCCGGCCACCATTTCCAGATCAGCCTGGCGCAGGAGAGCGAGGCCCTGCCGAGCTTCATGCGCTTCGGCGGCAACACCGCCTATGTCGAGGGCTGGGGCCTCTATGCCGAGACGCTCGGGCGCGAGCTCGGCGTCTACACCGATCCCTACCAATATTTCGGCTATCTCGATTCGCAGCTGTTCCGCGCGATCCGGCTGGTCGTCGACACCGGCATCCATTCGAAAGGATGGACCCGCGACCGGACCATCCAATACATCCTCGATAACAGCTCGCGCGGGCGGAGCAACGCCACCGCGGAGACCGAGCGCTACATCGCCATTCCCGGTCAGGCGCTCGCCTACAAGATCGGTCAGCTCAAGATCAGCGAATTGCGCGCCCGGGCGGAGAAGGCGCTCGGCCCGCGCTTCGACATTCGCGAATTCCACGCCCAGGTGCTGATGACCGGAGCCCTGCCGCTCGCGGTGCTCGAGAAGAAGATCGACGACTGGATCGCCGCGAAGAAGGCCTGAGGCCGCCTCGGCTTACACGCCGGTGGGTGAACCGGATCTGCTCAACGACCATGCGGGCCGCCTCGCGGGCGCGGCCTGCCTTCCTGATCCGGGCCGCCGGCCGGGGAGCAGGGCCCGCAAGGCCTCGGTATAATGGAGAACGCCCGACAGATAGGCGTCGAACTCGGCGTCGCTGACGCTGCGCCCGTCGAGCAGGCGGCGCAGAGCGAAGGGATCGGCTCCGGGCGCGTTCAGGCCGGTCTGGTCGACGGTCGCGGAGCGCACTCCGCTCGCGGCGAGCATGGCGGCTGCCCGCGGATGGGTGGCGCCGCTGGGATAGCAGAAATGGGTGAAATGGCAGTCGCCGATCGCCGCGCGGAGGAAGTCGCGATTCTCGGCGATCTCGCGCGGCAGCGTGTCGACATGTTTTGTGACGTCGATATGGCGATGGGTGTGGAGCTGGACGTCGAGCCCGCGGCGGCTGGCGTCGGCGAGCTCCTCGGCCGACATGATGTTGAACTGCCGGAGCGAGAGCCAGGCTTCGTCGACGCCGAGCTCGGCGCCGAAGCGCTTCAGCGCCGCCAGCCTTTGCCCGATTGGCAGCGCTTCGATCTCGGCGATCTTGGCGGCGCAGTCGATGTCGGACCGGCCCGAGGCGGCCCTCAGGTAGAATACGGACAGGCCGATCACCGGAAGCTCGCGGCCGGCATACCAAGTCGTCGCGTAGAGCGTCGCCGGCAGGCCCAGCGATTCGAGGACCGGAAGCATGTGGGTGTGGGTCGACACCCAGGCGTCGTCGATGGTGATCACGACGGCGGCCCGGGGAAGGCTGCCGCGCGCGAGGCGGTCGACCGCCTCGCCGAGCCCGAGCACCGGCAGCCCGGATCGCTTGAGCCGGGTCATGCGCGCTTCGAACTGCTCCGGGGAGATGAAGGTGCGGTTGCCGAACTGGTATCCGGGCGTCACCCACAGGCCGTGATAGGCGAGAATGCGCAATTGCGAGCCGGTCGCCTTGCGCGCCACGGCGGCAAGCCCGCTGGCGCGCGCCGCGGTCAGAATGGCTTCCTTCAACGGCATCGGGTCACCTGCTCGCTCCGCGGCCGGTCAGCCGGCGCTCGACCATGCCTTACCCGGCCGGGCTAAAGCCGGCGTGACCGATCGGGGTTAACGCGTCCTTCGCCTTTGAGTGCAGGCCCCGCGTGCCTAGGGCCCGTACTCAATACCGCGAAGCGGCGGGGCGCAAAGGCCGTTGCCGGTATTGAGGACGGACCCTAGCCGAAAGGCAGGGTCTCGACCTCGGCCTTGTCGGGATAGAAGGCGAGATGGCCGGCGATCGCCGAGACCTGGTCGAGCGGGGTCTCGTAGCTCCACGCGACGTCGGCGGGACCGCCTTCAACGCTGAGATAGGAGGCGTCGCCCTTGAACGGACAGTGGCTGGTCGTCGGGCTGGGCGCGAACCGCTCCATATGCACGTCGCCGCGCGGAACGTAGAAGACCGGCGGCAGGGAGCCTTCCTCGAGCAGCAGGGCATGGGCGGTATCGGCGAGGATCTCGCCGCCGACGCGCACCCTCACCCGCCCGGCGAACGGCGCGATGTCGATCTTGTGGGCGGCGGTCATGCCCAAGCCATAGGCTGAATGGCCGGCGTTGGTCGACCCCGGCATGCGGTTCGCAGATGCGGCCTTGGCGGTGCGTGCGGGGCGGCGCAGGCAGGCGGCCGCTATATCGGGAGATCGTGGATGAAGCCTGGTTTCAGGACGCTGGCCGCCGCCGGCGCGCTCGCCTCCGCCGCCGCCCTTGCCCAGGACGCGCCGCACGGCTCGCCGACTGGCACCGAAGTCGCTCCCGAGTCGCCGGTCGGCGCCGCCGAGGCGCGCTCGGCCGCGACCATGCTCGCCGCCGTCCTCGAGGAGACCTACGTCTTCCCCGACGTCGCCCGGCGTTACGCCGCGGCCTTGCGCGCCAAGGCTTCGGCAGGCGAATATGACCGGCTCGGCAGCGCCGGCGCCCTCGCCGACCGGCTGACCGCCGATCTCCGCACGGTCTCCCCAGACAACCACCTGCGGGTCGTCCCCGGCACGCCAGGCGACGGCCCGATGGTCCGCGTCGTGCGCCGCCCGGCCGGAGCCGCGGCGAGTCCCGGCGCCGGACCGCAGCCGCGCCGGATCCGGGGACCGGCCGGGCCGCCGATAGAATCGGCACGGCGGCTCACGCCCGCAATCGCCTACGTCCGCTTCAACCTCTTCCCCGGCGACTCCGCGACGGTCGAGGCGGTCCGCCGGTTCATGGCCGACAATTCCGACGCGAAGACGATCATCTTCGACATCCGCGCCCATCGCGGCGGCGGGCTCGCGGAGATGGATGCGATCTTCCCCTATCTGTTCGCCGAGCCGACGGCGCTCGTGCGCATGGACACGCGCACCTCGGTTGCCCACCGGCACGCCAATCCGATGGACGGAGTGTCGAGCATCCGCCCGGTGCCGACCGACGAGGACGTCGTTCGAACAGAGCATTTCGTCACTCCTGGCACCACGGAGAACAGGCTGTTCGGGGCCAGGGTCTTCGTCCTCACGTCCGCTTTCTCCGGCTCGGCCGCCGAGCATTTCGCGCTGGCGCTGAAGCGGACCGGCCGAGCCACGCTGATCGGCGAGACCACGGCCGGCGCGGGCCATTATGGCGGGATGCGAGCGATCGGCGATAAGTTCAGCGCCTTCGTCCCGGTCGGCCGCACCTTCGATCCCGATACCGGCCGGGGTTGGGAAGGGACCGGCGTCAGCCCCCACGTCGCCGTGCCGGCGGAGCAGGCGCTCGCCGAGGCGCTCGTCCGAGCCGGCCTGGCCCGCCCGGAGGCCGAGCGGATCGCGGCCGAGGCCGCGCCGGCGACCGACGTTCCGCGAGCCTGAAGACGCCCGGGATCGCCTGGAGCATCCAGGCTTAAGCGAGCGCCTCGGCGATCAGGCGGCGGCTGTTGGCGATTCCGTAGAGCGCGATGAAGCTGCCCATGCGGGGGCCCTGGCTGGTGCCGAGCAGGGTCTCGTATATGGCTCGAAACCAGTCGCGCAGATTGTCGAAGCCGGCCGCCTTGCCGACCTCATACACCTCGGTCTGGATATCTTCGGCCGACGAATCCTCGGGCAACGCGGCGAGCTTGGAATCGAGCGCGCGCAGCGCCGCCGCCTCGCGCGGGTCGGGCGCTCGCCGGACCAGCGAGCCGGCGACGAAGTCGCGAAAATAGGCGAGGGCGTAGCCGATCAGCGAGTCCAGCTCAGGGTGAGTCTCCGGCCCGGCCTCGGGCGCATAACGCCTGACGAACCCCCACAGCAGATCCTTGTCGTCGGTCGAAGCGACTCCGACCAGGTTGAGCAGAAGCGCGAAGCTCAACGGCATGCGCGCCTCCGGCACCCTGCCGGCATGGACGTGGTGGACCGGGTTGCCGAGGCGCTTGTCCCACTCCTGCGTCGGATAGGCGGCGAGGAACTGGTGATATTCGTCGACGGCCTTGGGGATGATCCCGAAGCTCAGCTGCTTGGCCTTGCGCGGCTCCCGGTAGATGTAGAATTCGAGGCTCTCCTCGGGCGCGTAGGTCAGCCATTCGTCGATCGTGACTCCATTGCCCTTCGTCTTCGAGATCTTCTCGCCATTCTCGTCGAGGAAGAGCTCGTAATTGAACCCGTCGGGCGGGCGGCCGCCGAGGATCCGGGCGATCTTGGAGCTCTGGGTGACCGAATCGATCAGGTCCTTCCCCGACATCTCGTAATCGACCCCGAGCGCGACCCAGCGCATCGCCCAGTCGACCTTCCACTGCAGCTTGGCCCCGCCCGCGAGGATCGACTGCTCGACCCCCTGGCGAGTCGCCGGATCGACATAGCGGACGAGGCCCGCCTCGGCATCGACGATCTCGACCGGCACCTGAAGCACCTTGCCGCTTTCCGGGCTGATCGGGAGGATTGGCGAATAGGTCCGGCGCCGCTCCTCGCCGAGCGTCGGCAGCATCACCGCCATGATCGAGTCGAAGCGGCGAAGCACCTCCCGCAGGGCCTCGTCGAAGCGGCCGGACCGATAGCAGTCGGACGAAGCGAGGAACTCGTAGTCGAAGCCGAACCGGTCGAGGAATTGGCGGAGCAGATTGTTGTTGTGGGCGGCATAGCTGTCGTGGCCGCAGCCATAGGGGTCGGGCACCAGGCTCAGCGGCTGGTCGAGATGCGCGTGCATCATGTCCTGGCCGGGCACTCCGGGCGGCACCTTGCGCATCCCGTCCATGTCGTCGGAGAAGGCGATCAGCCGACTCGGCCAGTCGGTCATCTCCGACAAAGCGTGGCGGACCATCAGGGTGCGGGCGACTTCCTGAAAGGTGCCGAGGTGCGGCGAGCCGCTCGGGCCGTAGCCGGTTTCGAACACGATCCCGCCCGCCGGCGGCCCGTCGGGATGGCGCTTGAGCAACTTGCGCGCTTCCTCATAGGGCCAGGCCTTCGACACCAGGGCGGCGGCGCGGATCGCTTCCTTTTCGTCCATGCCACGCTCCTAGCCGAGGCGGGGAGCCTCTGCTAGCGTCGCGCGCCGTGCGGCCCGTCCCCGAATTCAGCCAGGTCGACCGTGAGCGGTTCGAGCGGGAGATCGTCCCCGCCGGACGGCCCGCCGTGCTGCGCGGCCTCTGCGCCGGATGGCCGGGGGTGGGGCGACAGGGCGACGACGCCCTCGCCGCCTATCTGCGCGGCGCCGCGAACGATGCGCCGTTCGAGGCCTGGTTCGGCGCTCCCGACATCGGGGGCCGGTTCGGCTACACGGCCGATTTCTCCGGCTTCAACCACGACCGCCGGCTCGCCACCGTCAACCAGCTGCTCGACCTCCTGCTTCGCCAGCGCGGCCACCCGGCGCCTTTCTCCATCTATGCCGGCGCGATCCCGGTCGCCCGCCATCTGCCCGGGCTGGCGGCGGACATCCCGATGCCCCTGCTCGACCCCGGGCGCGAGAAGCTGGTCTCGCTCTGGCTCGGCAACCGCACCCGCACCGCCGCCCATTGGGACCTGCCGCAGAACCTGGCGTGCGTCGTCGCGGGCCGGCGCCGGTTCACCCTTTTCCCGACCGCGCAGGTGGCGAACCTCTATGTCGGGCCGCTCGACTTCACCCTCGCCGGCCAGCCGACCAGCCTCGTCGACCTCGAATCGCCGGATTTCGAGCGCCATCCGCGGTTCCGCGAAGCGCTCGCGGCGGCGGAGACGGCGGAGCTCGGTCCGGGCGACGCGCTCTACCTGCCGAGCCTGTGGTGGCACGGCGTCGCCTCGCTCGACGAGCTTGGGGCGATGGTCAATTTCTGGTGGCGGGACGGCGAGCCGCCGTTGCTCACCCCGCTCAACGCGCTCTACCACGCCGCGATCACCGTGAAGGACCTGCCGCCGGGCGAGCGGGCGGCGTGGCGGGCCCTGTTCGACTTCTACATCTTCCAGGATCATGGCGATCCGGCGGAGCATCTGCCGGAAGAGGCGCGCGGCCTCCTCGGGCGAAGGACGCCGGAGCTTGTCGCCAAGGTCAAGGCGATGCTTGCGTGGGCGCTGGCCCGTTAGAAATCAGGCACTTAAAAATCGGTGTCTGACACCATTTTCTGACTGTTTCACTTTCGTTCTGGCTGACTTATGAAGCGCTTGTGACGTTACCCTTCCCTTATCCCGCCCTCCACGCGACCCATGCCGGAATCTGGCTCGCGAGCGGGGACGGCGAGGTGCGCGGCCTCGGCCGCGGCGAGGCGATCGCCCGGGCGGCGGAGACGCCGCTGGTCATGCTCAACGCGCCTCTGGTCGGGCAGCGGCTCGGCTATCCCGATCTGTCGGGGCTCGACCTGCTCGAGCTGTTCGCCTTCGTCCATCCCGCCCGGTTCGCCGTGCCGACCCCCAAGGGTCTCGCCGAGGCGCTCGGCCTCGAGCCGCCTCCGGGCGACGCCGAGGCCGCCCCGTTCCTGCTCCGGGCCGCCGCCGCGCTGCTGGCGACCCTCGAAGACGACTGGCCGGAGCGCGAGGGGGCCTGGGCCTCGGCGCAGGCCCTGTCGCGTCTGCGCTGGTCGTGGGGCCCGGCCGTCGCGCAGCGGCTGAGGCGGCCGGAGCGGGACGAGCGCTGGCTCTTCTCGAGGCTGCCCGAGTGGCAGGAGAGCGGCCCCCGGCCGGCGCCGCGCACGGTGCGCGTGGCGGAGGAGCGGGCGCTGGAGCGGCTGGCGGGGCTGGTCGGAAGCGGCGCCGAGATCCGTCAGGGCCAGCGCGACTATGCCGCGGCGGCGGCGGGCGCCTTCGATCCGCGCTCGGTCGAGGGCCAGCCCAACATGCTGCTCGCCGAGGCCGGCACCGGAATCGGGAAGACGCTGGGCTATCTCGCCCCCGCCTCGCTCTGGGCTGAGAGCGCCGACGGCGCCGTCTGGGTCTCGACCTTCACCAAGGCGCTGCAGCGCCAGCTCGACCGCGAGGGCCTTCGGCTGTTCCCCGACGCGGAGGCCCGGCGCAGGAAGGTGGTCGTGCGCAAGGGGCGGGAGAACTACCTCTGCCTGCTCAACCTCGAGGACGCGCTGCAGGGCGGCTTCGCCGGCCGGGCGGCGATCCTCGCCCAGCTCGTCGCCCGCTGGGCCGCCTTTTCCAAGGACGGCGACATGGTCGGCGGCGACCTGCCCGGCTGGCTGACCACCCTGTTCCGCCGAGCCGGGGCGACCGCCCTCACCGACCGCCGCGGCGAATGCGTCTATGCGGGCTGCCCGCACTACCGCAAATGCTTCATCGAGCGGTCGGCGCGGGCCAGCCAGGATGCCGACATCGTCATCGCCAACCACGCCTTGGTGATGGTCAACGCCGCCCGCGGCCGCGACGGCGGCCACCCGCCGACCCGGATCGTGTTCGACGAGGGCCATCATCTGTTCGAGGCGGCCGATTCGACCTTCGCGGCGGCCCTGACCGGGCAGGAGGCGATCGAGCTCAGGCGCTGGATCGTCGGCCCTGAAGGCCGGTCGCGCGGCCGGCGGCGCGGGCTGGCGGCGCGGCTGACCGACGTCGTCTCCTACGACGAGGCGGGCGCGCTCGCGCTCGACATGGCGGTGCAGGCGTCGGGCCTCCTGCCGGGCGACGGCTGGCTTCAGCGGATCGCCGAAGGAATGGCGTTCGGCCCGGTCGAGAAGCTGCTCGCGGCGGTGCGCGGCACCGTCTACGCCCGAGCCACCGCCCAGGACGCCGGCTACGGGATCGAGACCGAGATGGCCGAGCTCGACGGCGACATCGTCGCGGCGGCGGCCCCGGCGGTCGAGGCGCTCGAGCAGCTGATGCGGCCGCTGATGGCGCTGGCGCGGCGGCTCGAGGCGGTGCTCGAGGACTCGCCCGACTGGCTCGATTCGCAGGCCCGGGCCAGGCTCGAAGGCGCGATCGGCGGACTCGCCTGGCGGACCCAGACGATCGCCGCCTGGATCGCGCTTGCGGCGCGGCTCGGCGGACCGGCCGATCCGGACTTCGTCGACTGGCTGGCGCTCGAGCGGATCGACGGGCGCGAGTTCGACATCGGCCTCCACCGCCGCTGGCTGGACCCGACCCGGCCGCTCGCCGAGACGGTGCTGAAGCCGGCGCACAGCGTCATCGTCACTTCGGCGACGCTTCGCGGCGCCGAAGGCTGGGAAGGCGCCGAGGCCCGCACCGGTGCCGTCCACGTGCCCGGCCAGGTTCGGCATTTCCACGCGCCGAGCCCGTTCGACTATGAAGCCAACAGCGAGGTGCTGATCGTCACCGACGTCAAGCGCGGCGACGTCGCGCAGCTGGCCGGCGCCTACTCGCGGATGATCGAGGCGGCGGAGGGCGGAACGCTCGGCCTGTTCACCGCCATCCAGCGCCTGAAGGCGGTCCACGCCCGGATCGCCGACCGGCTCGCCCGCGCCGGGCTTCCGCTCTACGCCCAGCATGTCGACCCGATCGACACCGGCACCCTGGTCGACATCTTTCGCGACGATCCGCACGCCTCGCTGCTCGGCACCGATGCGCTGAGGGACGGGGTCGATGTGCCCGGCCATTCGCTCCGGCTGGTGGTGATGGAAGGCGTGCCGTGGCCGCGTCCGACCGTTCTCCACGCGGCGCGGCGGGCGGCCGGCGGCGGAACCGCCTATGACGACCGGGTCGTCCGGGCCCGGCTCGCCCAGGCGTTCGGACGGCTCATCCGCCGCAGCGAGGATCGCGGAATCTTCGTCCTGCTGTCCGCGGCGACCCCGAGCCGCCTGCTCGCCGCCTTCCCGCCCGGCACGGCGGTCCGCCGCCTCACGCTGGCGGAAGCGACGCAGCGCGTTCGCTCGCTTCTTTCAACCGCGCCGGCTTTCGGGCATCAGGCGCGCGAGGAGAGGCAGGCCGAAGAAGCCGAATGAAGATCCTGACGCTGCTGCGCCACGCCAAGTCCGGCTGGGACGATCCCGTCACCCGCGACTTCGACCGGCCCCTGAACCCGCGCGGCCGCCGCGCGGCGCGCACCGTCGGCGCCGCGATGAAGGCGCAGGGGCTCGGCTTCGACCTCGTTCTCGCCTCGCCGGCCCGGCGGGTGGTCGAGACTCTCGAAGAGGTCGGCGAGAGCCTGGGAGCCATTCAGATCGATTACGACGAGCGCCTCTACCTCGCTTCCGTCGCCACCCTGCTCGACATCGTCCGCCACGCTCCGGACCGAATCGACCGGCTGCTCCTCGCCGGCCATAATCCG
The DNA here is from genome assembly GCA_036388575.1 of Allosphingosinicella sp. Taxonomy (GTDB): domain Bacteria; phylum Pseudomonadota; class Alphaproteobacteria; order Sphingomonadales; family Sphingomonadaceae; genus Allosphingosinicella. The sequence continues at coordinate 45,110 of DASVRO010000061.1, read as the reverse complement.
GGGATGGAGGAGCTTGCGCTCCGCCTCGCCCGCCGCGACTCGAACGGGTTGCGCGGTGAGGTCGAGATCAAATATCCGACCGGAACCGTGGCGGAGATCGAGCTTCCGGCCGAACGTTGGGCGGAGGTGAAGGAGGGGGCCGGTCGCATCCTCCGCTTCATCCGGCCAAGGGACCTGGATCCGGAGTTGGGCCCGGACTCGGAATGACCTTCTCCCCTCGGGAGAGCGGCTAAATCTCCAGCGCCTCTTTCAGCGTCCGGCGGATCGCGAGCAGCTGCTCGAGCGGGAATTCACTGCGCTGGCCGGCCGGCGGAGGCGCGACTGCCGCCGCCTCGCCCGAATCGCCGTCCGGCGCTCCGCTGGCGAGCAGTTGCTGGACTCCGCGTATCGTGTAGCCGTCGCGGTTCAGGAGGCGGTGGATCCGCCGTGCGAGGGCGACGTCGGCGGGGCGGTAGTAGCGGCGGTTGCCGGCGCGCTGGAGCGGCTTCAACTGCGGGAACCGGCTCTCCCAATAGCGCAGGATATGCTGCGGCACGTCCAGCTCGGACGCGAGCTCGCCTATGGTCCGGAAGGCCTGGTCGCTCTTGCCGCTCGCCATCGCACGCGGCCTCAGCCGCCCTTGGCGATCCGCTCGCGCATGATCTGACTGGCGCGGAAGGTGAGCACTCGGCGCGGCGCGATCGGAACCTCGACTCCGGTCTTCGGGTTGCGGCCGACCCGCTCGCCCTTGTCGCGCAGGATGAAGCTGCCGAATCCGGAGATCTTGACGTTCTGCCCCTCGGACAGAGCGTGGCACATATGGTGGAGGATGCGCTCGACGATGCCGGCCGATTCGGCCCTCGACAGACCGATCTCGCGATGGATGACGTCGGCGAGGTCCGCGCGCGTCAAGGTCCCGGCGTCAGCCCGCCTGATGGTTCCCGCGTCGGCCATTTCTTCTCCCTCCCCCCGAGGCAATGAAAAATCATAGTCCAGCTTGCACTTGAGTGCAAACCGCGATTGCGCCGAAACCGGTCCTTGCTGCGATCAAGGGTATAGCTTTCAGTAGCGGACGACCGCGGCGCCCCAGGTGAAGCCGCCGCCCATCGCCTCCAGCACGATCAGGTCGCCGGGCTTGATCCGGCCGTCCCTGACCGCGGTGTCGAGCGCGAGCGGCACCGAAGCAGCCGAGGTATTGGCATGCTGGTCGACGGTGACGACGATCCGCGCCGGATCGAGCCCGAGCTTCTTGGCGGTCGCGTCGAGGATCCGCTTGTTGGCCTGGTGAGGCACCACCCAGTCGACCTCGTCGGCGCTGTGGCCGGCCGCCTCGAGAGTCTCGGTCAGCACCGCGGCGAGATTGACCACCGCGTGGCGGAACACCTCCCTGCCCTTCATCCTCAATTTGCCGATCGTCCCGGTCGTCGAGACTCCGCCGTCGACGAAGAGCATGTCGTTATGGCGGCCGTCGGCGTGGAGCTTGGTCGCGAGCACGCCCTTGTCCTGCGCCTCGACCGAGCGGAGCAGGACCGCCCCGGCGCCGTCGCCGAACAGCACGCAGGTGGTCCGATCGTCCCAGTCGAGGATCCGGCTGAACGTCTCCGAGCCGATGACCAGCGCATATTCGGCCATCCCCCCCTTCAGCATGTTGTCGGCGACCGACAGCGCATAGAGGAAGCCGGTGCAGACCGCGGCGACGTCGAAGGCGATGCAATCGTCGATGCCGAGCGCGGTCTGAACCCGGGTGGCGCTGGCCGGGAAGGTCTGGTCCGGAGTCGCCGTCGCAAGCACGATCAGCCCGACCTTGTCCGCGGCCACCCCGGCCGCCGTCAGCGCCTTCTTTGCCGCCTCGGTGGCGAGGGTGGCGGTGGTCTCGCCGTCGGCGGCGATGTGGCGGGCGTGGATTCCGGTGCGCTCGACGATCCATTCATGGGTCGTGTCGATCCGTTCGGCGAGCTCGGCATTGGTCACCCGCCGCGACGGCAGGGCCGATCCGGTGCCGGCGATGACCGAACGGCGACTGGTCATTTGGCCGCGATCTGCGCCCTGTGCGCGGCGATGTTGTCGAGGTCCTCGATGATCTTGCGGGTGATGTCCTGGCGCACCATCCGGGCGGCGACCCGGATGGCGTTGGCGACGCCTTTCTCGTTGGCGCTGCCGTGGCTCTTCACCACCAGGCCGTTGAGGCCGAGGAAGACCGCGCCATTATGGTTGTTCGGGTCGAGGTGGTGCTTGAGAAGCTCGGTCGCCGGCCGCGAGATCAGGAAGCCGATCTTCGATCGGATCGAACTCTGGAAGGCCCGGCGGAGCAAATCGGTGACGAAGCGGGCGGTGCCTTCGAGCGACTTCAGGGCGATATTCCCCGAAAAGCCGTCGGTGACGACGACGTCGACGTCGCCCCTGGACAATTTGTCCCCCTCGATGAAGCCCTCGAATCGCATTCCGAGATAGTCGGCGTCGCGAAGCACGGCCGCGGCCTCCTTGAGGTCGTCGGTGCCCTTGAGCTCCTCGGTGCCGATGTTGAGCAGCTGGACTCGCGGCCTCGGCAGGTCGAGCACAACCCGGGCGTAAGCGGCGCCCATCACCGCGAACTGCACCAGGTTCCTCGGATCGCATTCGGTGTTGGCGCCGAGATCGAGCATGACGACATCGTTCTCGCCGAGAGTCGGAAGCAAGGCGGCGAGCGCCGGCCGGTCGATTCCGGGCATGGTGCGCAGGGCGAGCTTCGACATCGCCATCAGCGCGCCGGTATTGCCGCCCGAGACCGCGGCCTGCGCGTCGCCCGCCTTCACGGCGGCGATGGCGAGGCCCATCGAGGTGGTCTTGGCGCGGCGGATCGCCTGGCTCGGCTTGTCCTCCGAAGTGATGACGTCGGGGGCGTGGACGATGTCGCAGACCGAGCGCAGACCGTCATGCCCGGCGAGCTCGGCTTTCAGCCGGGCCTCGTCGCCGAACAGAAGGAAGGAAAGATCGGGACGGCGGCGAAAGGCGCGCGAGGCGCCGGCCAGCATCACCTCGGGCCCGACATCGCCGCCCATCGCGTCGATTGCGATCCGCGGCCCGCTGCCCACCTATGCCGTCTCCCGTAAGCCGTCAGAGATCGTCTTACGCCTCGATCGGCCGGATTTCACGCCCGTTGTAATGGCCGCAGGCGGCGCACAGATTGTGCGGCAGGTGAAGCTCGCCGCAATTCTTGCATTCCTGGTAGTTGACCGGCTTCAGCGCGTGATGGCTGCGGCGCATGTTGCGCTTCGACGGCGATGTTTTTCTCTTCGGGACGGCCATCCTGGCACCTGTTCAGTCTAGGGTTCGTTGATGTGGCGAGCACATTGCCAATGGTCAACGGCGGAATAGGGCCGCTGGCCGTGCGGCCGGGGTGCTCGCGCGAGCGGTGCCGCCTATAGCGGATTTCCCTGCAGTTGCAAGCGCGCCCGCCGCGTGCGACTCCCGCGGCAGGCCACGGAGGGACGCCATGATATTGCCGATCACGCTCACCATCGCCGGGGCGGCGGCCCTGCTCAACATCTGGATCGCCCGGCGCGTCGGCCAGATCCGGATGAGCCAGAAGATCTCGATCGGCGACGGCGGCAACGAGGCGCTCACCGCGCGCATGCGCGCCCAGTCCAACTTCGTCGAATATACCCCCTTCTTCCTCATCCTCCTCGCCCTGATCGAGCTGGCGATCGGCTCGCAGGTGTGGCTGTGGGTGGTCGCGGTGGTCTATATCCTCGGCAGGATCGCCCACGCCTTCGGAATGGACCGCAAGAGCCCCGATCCGCTTCGCCTGAGGATGATCGGGATCATCGTCACCTTCCTGATCCTGCTCGGGCTCGCCGTCTACGCGATCGTGCTGCCCTACCTGCACCGGACTCCGGCGACGGTGACCTATGCCGCGGCCTCGTCCGACTCGATCGAGGGCGGAGCGAAGCTGAGCTGAGCGAAGCGCCAGCTGCGGTCCGGGCGGCCAGGCCAGATCGAGTCCAGGTCGACTCGCCCGGGCGACGGCACGCCGCAGACGTTCGCCAGGATGTAGCGCCCCGAATCGCGAAGCTGGACCTCGCCTCCGGGGTAGAGCTCGGACAGGCGCGCCTCGAGCGCCAGGGCCTCTTCCTCGACCCCGGTGCTCCCCAGTTCGCGCGGAGCGCCGTCGGCGAGCTCGGCGACGGCGATCCTCAGCGCCGTCACGCCGTCGGTCAGGATGCTGAACGAGATGATCCCGGCGGCGACCGCGTCGGCCCACCAATAGCCGAGGCCGATGCCGATAATACCGGCGATTCCGGCAAGGCCGGTCATCCAGTCGGCTTTCTGCATCAGCGCGTCGGTGTGGAGGACCTCATCCTGCAGGCGCCTCGCCAGCGGAAGCTTCATCCGGCCCAGGATCACGGGCGGGATCGTCGAGTAAGCGAGCGCCGCGATCATCAGCCAGCCGAGCCAGATCTCCTGGCCCAGCAGCCGGACCGGGGGAACCGTGACGTGCTCCGCCTTCGCCAGCGACAGGATCGATTCGACGAGCAGCACGCTTCCCATCACCGCGAGCGCGACGGCCGCGACGAGGAAAGCTAGGCTGGTCACCCGTTGGTAGCCGTAGGGGAAGCGCGCCGTCGGCGGCTTGCGCTCGAAATGCACGGCCAGCAGGAAGACCAGCGAGGGGACCAGGCTCAGCACGTCCTCGATCCAGGCGGTCTTCATCGCCTGGCTGGAGCCCATCGCGAGGCCGATCAGCACGATGATCGAGGCCATCCAGGCGATCGTCCACCATTCGAGGCGCACCGCGCGCTTCAGGTCCGCCTCGATCTCCGGCGGGATCGTCCTCCTCATCGATCGGCCGAGGCGGCGGCGCGCGCCTCGCGATGGACGAGCCAGATCCAGGCATTCTCGCCGTTCCTGGCGGCGGCGGCAAGGATCGTTCGGCCCTCGGTGGCGATCGGCTCGGTCAGGGTCACCTGTGCCGCCCACGGGCTGTGCTCGGCGAATTCGCCGACGACGAGGTCGAGGCCGCCCTCCTCCAGCCGGGTCAGCAGCGCCTCGGCGGAGCCATGCTCGAGCGCCGGCCGGGCGCCGGTGGCGCGCCACAGCCGGTCGAGCAGGGCTCCGGCGCGTTCCGGAGCCAGCGCCGGGCCGCCGGACGCGATCAGGCCCACCCTGAACCGGCGCTCGCCGCGGATCCGCTCCAGGCTGCTGTCGGGATCGGCGGGGATGGAGTCGCAGCCGGCGAGAAGGAGCGCGGCCGCCATGAAGAAGGGCGGTTTCATTACGGCTGGAGAACGCCCTCCCGAAGGCGGCGTTCCTTATCCAGGTTAAGCGCTAGCCCGCGCGGGCGAGCACCCGGTCGGCGACGAAGGGGTTGGTCCGGCGCTCCTCGCCGAAGGTGCTCATCGGTCCGTGCCCGGGCACGAACGCGGTGTCGTCGCCGAGCGGCCAGAGCCGGCCGGTGATCGCGTCGAGCAGGTCCTGGTGGTTGCCCATCGGGAAATCGGTGCGGCCGATCGAGCCTCGGAAGAGGACGTCGCCGACGATTGCGAGCCTCGATTCGGGGTGGTGGAAGACGACGTGGCCGGGCGTGTGGCCCGGGCAGTGATAGACGTCGAAGACGAGCTCGCCGACCGTCACCCGGTCGCCGTCGACCAGCCAGCGGTCCGATTCGAACGTCTTGCCGGTGATCCCGTAGTTGCGCCCGTCATCCTCGAGCCGGGCGATCCAGAAGCGGTCGTCCTCGTGCGGGCCCTCGATCTTCACTCCGAGCTCGTCGGCGAGGATCTTGGCCGAGCCGCAATGGTCGATATGGCCGTGGGTGAGCAGGATCTTCTCGACCGTCACGCCATGCTGTTTCGCCGCCGCCTTGAGCCGGTCGAGGTCGCCGCCAGGGTCGGTGAAGGCGCCGAGCATCGTCTTGGTGCACCACAGCAGGCAGCAATTCTGCTGAAGCGGGGTCACCGGGATGATCACGGCTTTCATCGGAGCTTCGGTCATGGCGGCGGAGATGGCGCGGGCGCGGGCAAGTTGCAACCGGGGGGATCGTCACCCCGGACTTGATCCGGGGTCCACCTTCTTGGCGAGGCGGCTTTCGAAAGAGAAGGTGGATGCCGGATCAAGTCCGGCATGACGAAGTGGTTCAACCTGGCCGCATCGCACTCTAAGAGACCCCCAATGACCCTCACCCATCTCCAGCGGCTCGAGGCCGAGGCGATCCACGTCCTGCGCGAGGCCGCGGCGGAGTGCGAGCGGCCGGTGATGCTCTATTCGGCCGGCAAGGACAGCTCGGTCCTGCTCCATCTCGGCCGCAAGGCCTTCGCTCCGGCGAGGCCGCCTTTCCCGCTCCTCCACGTCGACACGATGTGGAAGTTCAAGGCGATGTACGAGCTTCGCGACCGCGCCGCGGCCGAAGCCGGGATGGAGCTGATCGTCCACCGCAATGCGGAGGCGGAGGCGCTCGGCATCAACCCGCTCGACCATGGCTCGGCGCTCCACACCCAGATGTGGAAGACCGACGGCCTGAAGCAGGCGCTCGACCGCCACGGCTTCGACGCGGCGATCGGCGGCGCCCGCCGCGACGAGGAGAGGGTTCGGGCGAAGGAGCGGGTCTTCTCCTTCCGCTCCGCCGGCCACCGCTGGGACCCGAAGCGGCAGCGGCCCGAGCTGTGGAGGCTCTACAATGCCCGCAAGGCGAAAGGCGAGAGCTTCCGGGTCTTCCCGCTGTCCAACTGGACCGAGCTCGACGTATGGCAATATGTCGAGGCGGAGGGGATCGAGGTCTCGGAGCTCTATTTCGCCGCGCCGAGGCCGGTGATCGAGCGCGACGGCCATCTGCTGATGACCGACGACGAGCGCCTGAAGCCGGGGGCCGGCGAGGCGATAGTCGAGCGCTGGGTGCGCTTCCGGACGCTCGGCTGCTACCCGCTCTCCGGCGCCATCGAGAGCCGAGCGGCGACGGTGCCCGAGCTGATCGAGGAGATGCGCACCGGCCGCCAGTCCGAGCGGCAGGGCCGGCTGATCGACCGCGACGGCACCGCCTCGATGGAGCGCAAGAAGCGCGAGGGGTATTTCTGATGAATGTCGTCATCCCGGCGAAAGCCGGGACCCCAGGACGAGAAGTCACGGCGGGTCTCCCCGAGGCCCCGGCTTTCGCTGGGGTGACGTGATGGAGAAGACCCTCCTTCGCCTGATCACCTGCGGCTCGGTCGACGACGGCAAGTCGACCCTGCTCGGGCGGCTGCTCTACGAGACCGGCTCCGCCTTCGACGACGAGCTCGCCTTGTGCGGCGACGATCTGTCGCGGCTGGTCGACGGGCTGGAGGCGGAGCGCGAGCAGGGCATCACGATCGACGTCGCCTACCGCTTCTTCGCGACACAAAAGCGCAAGTTCATCGTCGCCGACGCGCCCGGACACGAGCAATATACGCGCAACCTCGTCACCGGCGCCTCGACCGCCGAGCTGGCGCTGGTGCTGGTCGACGCCCGCAAGGGCGTTCTCACCCAGACCCGGCGCCACGCCTATCTGTGCCGGCTGCTCGGAGTGACCCAGTTCGTGCTGCTGGTGAACAAGATGGACTCGGTCGGCTACGACCGGGCGGTCTTCGACCGGATCGTCGCCGACTACGCCTCGCTGGGCGGCGGCTTCACCGCGATCCCGGTCTCGGCGCTGACCGGCGACAACGTGACGGCGCCCTCCCCGGCCATGCCCTGGTACGAGGGCCCGACCCTTCTCGACCATCTCGAGGCGGCGGTTCCCGAGGAGCGGCCCGGCGGTTCCTTCGTCATGCCGGTCCAGTGGGTCGCCCGCGAGGGCCGGCGCGGCTTCGCCGGCCTCGTCGTCACGGGCGAGGCCCGGCGCGGCGACCCGATCCAGGTGATGCCGGCCGGGACCCGGGCGACGATCGCCGGGATTCGCCTCGGCGACGCCGAGCTCGACTCGGCGGTGGAGGGGCAGTCGGTGATGCTGTTCTTCGAGGAGGAAGTGGATTGCTCGCGCGGCGACTGCGTCACCACCGCCGGCTATCCGCCGCCCGTCGCCGACCAGTTCGAGGCCACCCTGATCTGGATGTCCGGGGAGGAGCTGGTCGCCGGCCGCCAGTATCGGCTCAAGCTCGGCACCCAGAGCGCGCTGGCGACGATCCACACGCCGAAATACGAGATCGACGTCGACACGTTCGAACAGGTGCCGGCGCACGGCCTGGCGCTGAACGGCATCGGGGTCGCCAATCTGTGGACCGACCGGCCGCTCGTCTATTCCGAATATGAGCATGACCGCGACCTCGGCGGCTTCATCCTGATCGACCGGGTGACCAACGAGACGGTCGGCGCCGGCCTCATCCGCCACGAGCTGCGCCGGTCGCAGAACCTCCATCTCCAGACGCTCGACGTCACCCGCGAGGCGCGCTCGGCGATCAAGGGGCAGAAGCCGCGCCTGCTCTGGTTCACCGGGCTGTCGGGGGCGGGCAAGTCGACCATCGCCAATCTCGTCGAGAAGAAGCTGCACCTCCTCGGCCGCCATACCTATCTGCTCGACGGCGACAATGTCCGGCTCGGCCTCAACCGCGACCTCGGCTTCTCCGAGGCCGACCGGGCCGAGAACATCCGCCGGGTCGGCGAGACGGCTCGGCTGATGCTCGACGCCGGGCTGATCGTGCTGGCCGCCTTCATCAGCCCCTACCGGGCCGAACGGCGGATGGTGCGCGACCTGCTCGGCGAAGGCGAGTTCGTCGAGATCTTCGTCGACGTCCCGCTCGCCGAGGCGGAGCGGCGCGATCCGAAGGGCCTCTACGCCAAGGCCCGCGACGGCCGCATCCCCAACTTCACCGGCATCGGCTCACCCTACGAGCATCCCGTCGCCCCGGAGATAAGGATCGACACCACCGCAACGACCCCCGAGCAGGCGGCCGAGGAGATCGTTCGCTACCTCGATCAGCGCTGAGCGGCGCCCAGGGCCGAATATTCGAACAGGCGGAAGCGGTAGCGCTGCTGGGCCCGGATGTTGGCGGCGATCCGACCGTGGAGATTGTCGTCCCACTGGCCCCAGCGGTCGACGAAGGCGGCGACCTGCTTCGAGTCGCCCGCCTCCTGCAAAGCGATGACCTGCTTGAGCAGGTCGCGGACCGAGTCGTGGTAGCGCTCATAGTCGATGCTCAGCTTCGCGCTCGCCGGATCGAACTTCAGCACGCCGCGGTCGAGGAACCAGTTCCACTGCATCAGCTGCATCATGTTGTAGGGCTGCTCGCGGCGCGGCTTGTTGTTCTGGAGCGTGCGCAGGATGCCGCTGGCGTAGACGGCGCGGAGCTGGTCGGCCGTGTAATAGTCGCGCCGGCGAAGCTCCTTCGCGACGAACAGCGAGACGAGGTCCGCCTTCAGCTCCTCGATCAGGTTGGCGTCGGCGCCGATCGAGTCGAGCGTCTGGCCCGACGCGGTGACGTCGGGGCCGATGTAATGGCCGACCTCGTGCCACAGCGTCCGGTAGAAGTTCGAATCGGCGGTGAGGTGCGCCGCCTGGCCGGGCACGATCGCGGCTCCGAAGATATCGCCCGAGCCTTTGAAGATGTCCGGATTGCGCATGATGTTGGCGCGCAGCAGGATGATGCTTCCGTAGCGTTCGACCAGATAGGCCTCGTTCGGCAGGTTGGTCGCCGTGTTTCCGCCGCGGGTCTGGCCGAAATCGGCGATCACGTCATAGACCCCGACCGGGATGTCCTCCTGCACCTTCTTGTGGCGCTCGTAGGGGAGCATGTCCTCGAGCGCCTGGATGCCCTTCATCGCCTGGCGCAGCGCCGCCGATTCCTTGGTCCGGGTGGCGAGGAGGCTGAGGCCGTAGAAGGCGCGGGTGCCGATCAGCTCGTCGTCATAGGTCTCGTAGGCGCCGATCTGGGCGTTGAGGTTCCTGAACCGCCCCTTCAGCCAGGCCGCGTCGCCCGATTCGTAATCGTCGCTGAGGAGGTCGCGGGCCCGGTTCCTGAGATAGCGGGCGAATTGCAAATCGGAGCTTTCGACCGAGTCCGCCGCCTCGTTGAGCAGGCCGTGGCTCCGGACCATCTCGTCGGCATAAGCGAGCGAGTAAGGCACGGCATAGAGCGTGGCCCGGTTCGGCCTCCTCGACAGAGCCTCCAGGCGCGCTCGAAGGCCGGGATGGAGGGTGTCGATCGCCGGATACTGGCGCAATTTGGCGAGATCGCGCTTGAGCACGGCGAGCTCGGCCCGGCGGACGACCGAGCGCAGGTCGGTGAGTCGGGCGCGCTCGGCCGGGTGGGCGGCGAGATAGGCGTCGAACTCGGCCTTGGTGAGATCCCAGGGATAGACGTTCCTGCCCGGCGGAGCATCGGGGACGGCAGCGAACGGCTCGCGCTTGTTCTCCAGGGTCGTCGCGATCGGCCCCTGGTTGAGCCGGTAGAGCGTGTAAAGGCTTCGACCGTGCGCATCGGTCCGGCGGGCCAGGGCGGCGCGGGTGGCGAGGGCGTCGCGGTGGCGCTGCGCCTCGTAGACGTCCTGGAAGATCCGCCCGACCTCGAGCAGCTTCGCCACCGCGATCCGCTCGCCCGGCGAAAGATGCCCGAGCGACGGCGCGAGGCGGATGGTCTGGGTCTTGTCGAGGACCGCCCGCGCCTGGGCCGGATTCCACTCCCGGCCGGTCGCGGGCGCCTGGGCGGCGGCCGGGGCCGCAAGCGCGGCGAGCAGCAGCCCGACTTGGAGGATCTGGATGACTTTCACACGGAACGCCGAAAATCCGGGGCCAATGCTCCGGCCGATCCGCGGGACCCTTTCCACATCGCTTCCACCGACAGCTTGCACACCCGTCTCCACATCCGATTCGCCGAAGCATGGCAGGCGAAATCCCGTTAGTGAAACCCTATTCTTTCAGGCTAGGCTCCGGCCCGATGGAGGATTTCCTGCTGAGCCTGACCCGCGGCAACGTGCCGGAGGTGAAGATCGTGCTCGCCACGGTCGTCGCCCTGCTCGCCGCCTGGCAGGTCGCGCTGATGGCGGTCGGCTACGGCAAGCTGCGCCTGCCCTTCCTGAAGCCGCTGCCGGCGTCGAAGGCGCATCGCGCCATCGGGGACAGCATCGTCGCGGTGACCCTCACCGTCGCAATCATGTGCATCGGCTATTTCGGCTTCGAGGACGACGCCGCGGTCCACATCCTGCTCGCCTGCGCCCTGCTGGCCGTGCTCGGCTTCAAGATCCTCGTCGTCCGGCGGCTTCACCATCTCGGCCATTGGCTGCCCGCTCTGGGAATCTCGGTCTTCCTGCTGTTCTGGGCGACCTGGCTGTCGGCGGCGGCGGAGCATCTTTTCTAGGAGGCGCGGGTGGAAGAAAAACCGGGCACAACCGGAACCGGGCGGCAGTTGATCGGATCGCTTCTGGCGGCGGCCCTGATCGTCGCGCTGGCGATCTGGGCGGTGACCGCGAGGCTGGGTCCGACCAGCATCGCCGAGCTCGAGGCGGCCGAGGAACAGGCCGAGGAGGGCGAGGAAGCGCGCGAGGAGGCGGCCGAAGAGGCCGAAGAGGCGGGCGGGGAAGGCGCCGGCGAAAGCGGCCGCAACCGCCGCCGCAGGGGCCGCGAGCGATGAGCCCGCTGGCCAGGCTGGGCCTGCTCCTTCTGCTCGCGGGCCTGGCCGCCGGCTGCGCGACGGTTGCCGACGAAGCGCCGCCGCCCCACCGCCCTTATGCCTGGGCGACCTTCGACTCGCGCGGGATCACCGGCTCGGGCGCGGCAGGCCTCGCCGACCGCGCCGGCGGCCGCGCCCTTACGCTCGACGATCCGGTGCGGATCGCGTCGATCACCAAGCTCCACGTCGCCCTTGGCGTGATGCGCCTCGTCGAGCAGGGCCGGCTCGACCTCGACTCCGACGTCTCGGAGCGGCTCGGCTGGACGCTCCGCAACCCGGCCTTCCCGGAGCGGCCGATCACCTTGCGCCTGCTCCTCTCGCACCGCTCAAGCCTCAGGGACGGGATCAACTACGCGGTTCCGCTCGACACGACTCTGCGCCAGGCGGTGGCGGCGCCCGAGGCGTGGGATTCCGAGCATCCGCCCGGGACCTTCTTCCGCTATTCCAATCTCGGCTTCCCGGTCGTGGCGTCGGTGATGGAGCGGGCGACCGGGGAGCGGTTCGACCGGCTGATGGACCGGCTGGTGGTGAAGCCGCTGGCGCTCGACGCCTGCTTCAACTGGACGACGTGCGACGGCGAGGCGATCGGCCGGGCGGTCGTCCTCTACGAGCCCGACGGCGCCGTTCTTCGCGACGATCTCAAGGGCGCCCCACCCCCGTGTCCGGTCGTGCCGGGCGCGGACGGCGGCTGCGATCTTTCCGGCTACGTCCTGGGCAGCAACGGCGCCCTCTTCTCCCCCCAGGGCGGAATGCGGATCTCGATCCGCGACCTCGCCACGGTCGGCGCCATGCTTCTGCGCCGGGGCCGACTGCCCGGCGGGAGCCGCTTCCTGACCGAATCGAACCTGGCCGAGATGGAGCGGCTTCACTGGCGCTTCGACGGATCCAACGGCGACACGGAGGGCCAATTCTACTGCGGCTACGGCCTCGCCGTGCAGGTCCTCGCCCAATGCGCTCCGAAGGACGATCCGTTCGGCGACGGCAGGCCGCGCCTTGGCCATGCCGGCGACGCCTACGGCCTTCGCTCCGGCCTCTGGATCGACCGCTCGAAGGGCAGCGGCATCGCCTATTTCGCCACCGCGCTAGGCGACGACCCGCCGCGCGGCCGCTCGGCCTATCGGGCCGTCGAGGAATGGCTGGCGGCGCAAGCGGGAGGGAAATGAGGATGGGAGGCTGGCCGGCGAGGATCGGCGGCGCGGTGATGGCGCTGGTGGCCGTGGCCGCCTTCGCCGATGTCGCCACCTACGACGCCAGGGCCTGGAACTCGGACTTCGAGCGGCTGAAGTCCGACATGGCGCAGGGCTATGCCAATCTCGACTGGATCGCGGCGCGCCGCGGGCTCGATCTGGCGGCCTTGTCGCGTGAGACGGCGGACGATCTCGACAAGGCCGGTTCGCACGTCCTCGCCATTGCCGCCATCAACCGTTTCGTCGACCGCTTCGACGACCCGCATTTCCAGCTCGCCGGTCAGGATCGCGGCGCGGCGAGCGTTGGAGATGGAACCTCGCCCGCCGACCCGCCGGCCGCCGACTGCGCCGCCGCCGGCTACCGGGAGGGCCGGCACGGCTTCCGCTTCCCGGTCCAGCGCCTGCCCGGCTGGCGGCCGCTGGCCGAGGGCAACTTCCCCGCCGGCCTGACCGGATCGACCGGCATCCTGCGCATCGCCGAGTTCGGCGAGAACCAGTATCTGTCCACCTGCGCCGCCCGCTTTCGCCCCGGCATGACCGAGCGCACGCTCCAGCTGGCGGTCCGGGCGGCGCTTCAGGCGGAGCTTCGGGCGCGGCTGGCCCAGCTTCGCCGGGCGGGGGCGAAGAAGCTCGTCGTCGACCTCAGCCGCAACGGCGGCGGCTCGGAATGGGTCGCCGAGGCCGTGCCCCTGTTCACGGCCCGCAAGCTCGAGCGCCAGGCGCCCAGGCGAGTCGGCGCGGCCTGCGACCGGCGCGGCGTCTGGGAGGGGAGGCGGCCGGCCTGCCCGGTCTTCGCGGCCGCGGGCCCGCCGATCCGGATGGCCGGCAAGGGGGACTGGAAGGGGCCGCTGCTGGTGCTGGTCGACAGGGACACGGCCTCGGCTTCGGAGGATTTCGTCGCCTGGATGAAGGACAATCGCGCCGCGACGATCGTCGGCGCCCGCACCTTCGGGGCGGGTTGCGGCTATGTCGACGGCGGCACCCGGACCCGGCTTCGAGCCTTCCCCCGCGACGTCCGGATGCCCAATTGCGCGCGCTTCCTCAGCGACGGCACCAACGAGATCGAAGGCATCGCGGCCGACGTCGATCTGCCGATGACCGAGCCGGACAAGGCCGCGGACGCTTTAGCGCGGCTGCTGGCGGGGTGAAGCGCCAGAGCGTGAGGGATCAGGTTGGATCACCCCTCCGTTCGCCCTGAGCTTGTCGAAGAGCTTTTCCTTCTTGTTCTGAAAGGAAAAAGGGAAGGGCTTCGACAAGCTCAGCCCGAACGGAGGAGGGACACCCGACTCATCGGCGCGTTAAAGCGCCCTCGACGCCGTCGACCCCGACATGACCAGGATGGCGTCGAAGCCGTGGACGAAGTCCACCAGGTGTGAATCGGCTCCGCTCCGGCCGAGGAGCGGACGAAGCGCGTGCGTGTCGAACAGGGTGAAGGCATCGGGGTGGGCGGCGGCGATGATCGGCTGCAGGCCTTTCATATATTCGGACCCCTCGACCTTCTGGGGGGTCACTCCGAAGGTTTTCGGGTCGAAGCCGGCGATTTCGGTTCCGGGGCCGGGGAGCACGAGCAGGCTGAACGCCTTCCTGCCTTCGATTTCGGCCAGCTCCGGCACCAGGGTGCCAAGATCGAAGGTGCCGGTGGTGTTGCGGCCGCGCATGAGATGCGAGGCGCCGAACTTCATGAAGATTCGCGCGTCCTCCTTTCGAGCCGAGCACCGGTGGCGCAGGAAGTTGGAGCGCAGGTTGGCGGCTCGGAGCGCGTTCGACTCCCAGTGGCGCTTCTCGATCCAGAGCCGGTTGATCTGGAACGTCTGCTCGAGCGTGTCGAGGATCCCCGCCGAATCCGGATCGGCTTTCGGCCAGGCCGCGCGGACGGCCCGGACGAGCGCCGGATCGCCGCTGAACGTGTACATATATTTGTAGTCGCCCGTGGCCTCGAACCTCGCCCAGGATTCGTTCGACGCCCGCTCCAGCCTAGCCAGCGCCGCCGCGGCGGCGGCGGGCTTGCGCTTTGCCCTGAGCAGGCCGAGCAGGTGCCTGTCGGCGAAGGCCTCGTAATCCAGGCCCCAGAGGAAGGGCCTGCCTGCGGGCAGCGCCGAACGGGCGGCGGCGAGCCACTCGGCCTCCTCGCGCATTCCGAAGAAGGCGGTGTTGGAGGCGCGGATCGCGAACATCCGCCGGAGCGCCGCGAGACCGCCGCCGGTGAGGGCGGAGTCGATCTCCCGCGCCATCGGCGGCGAAATCTCGACCGCGACCTTCGAATAGCCGGCCGGCACGAGCGTGGCGAAGAGCTGGGCGGCGAGCTTCGGATTCTCGGCGATGCCATGCTCCTCGCCGAGCAGGAAGAAGTGGGCGGCTCGACCCTGCTCCAGCAGCCAGTCCCAGGCCGGGCCGGAGAATAGGCCGCGCTGGTACTCGAGCCGCATCCGGCTTTCGGCGGCGGCCCTGGAGATCCGCTCCTCGCGCGACGGCGAAGGCGCCGCCGCCGCCGGCGCCTGGGCGGCGGCCGGGAGGAGCGGAGCCGCTGCCAGCACGGCCGCTCCCGCCAACATGTCGCGCCGATCGATCATGCTCACGCCTCCAGCTGTCGGAGGCGAGTGTATTGTCAGGATAAGTCACTTGGCAAGGGCACGGCAAAATTCCTCCCCTGCATTTGCAGGGGAGGGGGACCACCCGAAGGGTGGTGGAGGGGCCTTGCCGACTCCGAAGAACCCCTCCACCGCGCTGCGCGCGGTCCCCCTCCCCCGGAAAGCCGGGGGAGGATTTTAGAAGGCCAGCTGCCTTACTCCGTCCCCCGCCCCGCCCGCTCCCCCAGCAGATTGCGCTGCCAGAACATCAGGCTGGCCCAGAAGGCGTAATCCTGGTTGGCCTTCTTGGCGAAGCCGTGCCCCTCGTCCTGGGCGAGGAGGTGCCAGGCGGTTCCGCCGTTGCGGCGCACCGCCTTGACCGCCTGCTCCGCTTCGGAGGCGGGGACTCGCGGATCGTTGCCGCCGGTCTGGACCATCAGCGGCAGCCGGAGCTCCTTGATCCGGGTGAGCGGCGAGATGGCGAGCAGCTTCTTCCTCTGCGCCGGATCGCGCTCGTCGCCATATTCGACCCGCCTGAGGTCGCGGCGGTAGCTCTGGGTGTTCTCGAGGAAGGTGACGAAGTTGGAGATGGCGACGATGCAGTTCGCCGCCTTGAAGCGGTCGCCGTAGCGGATCGCGCTGGCGTAGCACATGTAGCCGCCGTAGCTTCCGCCGGTCTCGGCGAAGCGGGTGGGATCGAGGGCCGGATCGCGGCCGAGGACGTCGAGAAAGGCGCCGATGTCCCTGACGCTGTTCTCGCGAAGGTCCGGGCCGTTGTCGAGCGCGACGAAGCGCTTGCCGAAGCCGGTCGAGCCGCGGACGTTCGGGAAGAAGAGGGCGATCCCCAGCTCGTTCACAAGATAGTTGTTGCGCCCGAGGAAGGCCGGCCGCGACTGGCCCTCCGGGCCGCCGTGGATGCTCATGATGAGCGGCCGGCGGCCGGGGAAGCGGGCCGGATCGGGGCGGTAGAGGAAGCCCGAGACCCGCTCGCCGTCGAAGCTGGTCGTCTCGACCAGGACCGGCTCGACATTGCGGCGCGGATCGAGGCCGCCGGTCTCGCTCTCCGTCCAGCGGGCGACGGCGAGGGTCCTGGGATTGACGACGTAGACGTCGGAGGGCGAACGGGCGGAGGACACGGAGACGGCGACGTCGCCCCAGGGCGCGACCTCCAGTCCGCCCATCGTTCCGACCGGAAGGCCGGCGACCGCCCGGCTCCTGCGGGTGCGGGTGTCGAGCAGCTTGAGGCGGCTGATCCCGGCCTCGTTGACGGTATAGGCGATGAAGCGGCCGTCGTCGGAAATGTCGAAATTCTCGACGTCCCAGCGCGGCTCGGGGGCGACCGCGGTGAACCGGCCGGTCGCCGGGTCGAGGATTCCCAGCCGCTGGAAGTCGGAGCCCTCGTCCGAGGTGACCCACAAGGTGCCGTTGGGGGCGAATTGGGCGGCGCCGTAGGAGATCGGCTTCGAATGGTCGCCGATCGGAATCATCCGTCCGGTGGCGACGTCGACCCTGTAGAGGTTGCTCTTGTTGACCGAGAGATATTCGGCGACCACCGCGCTGCGCCCGTCCGGAGCGAAGTCGGCGAGGCCCCAGCCGCCGCCCTTGACCTGGGCGAGCAGGCGGTTGCTGGCCGGGTTGCGCGGATCGACGATCCAGATGTCGTTGTCGGCGCCGTTGCGCCGGGTCGAGGTGTAGGCGAGCCAGCGGCCGTCGTGGCTCCAGGCGTTGATCGAGTTGCGGCTCTTGCCGTCGGTGATCAGCTTCAGCCGGCCGCCCTCGAGCACGTAGAGCTGCCAGAACTCGCTTCCGCCGACGTCCTTCTGGACGACGAGGACGTCGCCCAATTTGCGGGCATAGGAGGCGCCGGCGATGGCGTCGGACTCGAAGGTGATCTGGCGACGCATGCCGAGCGGGCGGGCGACCTCGTGGACCTGGGCGGTGTTGCCGAATCGGGTGGTGACGGCGAGCCCTCGGGTCCTCGGGTTCCAGGCCTGCAGCGCGGCGGTCCTGAACTCCATGTAGGGCCGGGTCCTCTCGGCCAGCTCGTCGGGCACGGCGGGGATTCCGTCGGCGACGATCGCGACGGGCTTCTCGACCTCGGCGAGGACGGGGGCGGCGAGGAAGGCGGCGGCAAGCAGGCAGT
This sequence comes from Allosphingosinicella sp., assembly GCA_036388575.1. Lineage (GTDB taxonomy): Bacteria > Pseudomonadota > Alphaproteobacteria > Sphingomonadales > Sphingomonadaceae > Allosphingosinicella. The sequence continues at coordinate 27,643 of DASVRO010000061.1, read as the reverse complement.
GGCGAAGGCGCATGGGGACTCCTCGGGCAGAAGGCGCCGGCGACGCTAGGCCCCGCGCCGTGGCGGGACAAGCCGTCGGGCGCCCCCCCCCGGGGCGTGACGCAGGTCACGGCCGGTTTGAAGCACCGCTCCTAGAACGGGGGCCCCGGCGCGCGAGCCGCGCGCCTTTGAGGGAGATTCGTGATGACCGACCAGAACGAAAGCAGGGACATGCAGGCTCGCGAGGCCGTGGCGCGCGCGCTGATGGACGATTCCGACGTGGAGAGCTCGGCGGCCGGCGGTACGGCGGCGTTGCGCGCCGATCCCAAGGCGCTGTTCTGCGAGCATTGGGACACGGTGAAGACGGTGCTCAACTTCCTGAAGGACTATCTGCCGAAATATATGCGGCCGATCGTCACCCTGATCATCAAGGCCGGCGACGCCCTGAAGGCGGCCATCTGCTGACGGGCCGGCGCGGGTTTCCGCCGCCGGCGGCGCCCGCGCCACCTGGCGAGCGCTTCAGCACTCCACCACGTTGACCGCGAGCCCACCCAGCGACGTCTCCTTGTAGCGGACGTTCATGTCGAGGCCGGTCTTGCGCATCGTCTCGATCACCTGATCGAGGCTGACGAGATGGTCGCCGGTGCCGACGAGGGCGAGGCGCGAGGCCTCGATGGCCTTGATCGCTCCGACCGCGTTGCGTTCGATGCAGGGAACCTGGACCAGGCCGGCGATCGGGTCGCAGGTCAGGCCGAGATTGTGCTCCATGCCGATCTCGGCGGCATTCTCGACTTGCCAGGGCGTTCCGCCGAGCGCGGCGGTGAGGCCCGCGGCCGCCATCGAGCAGGCGACCCCGACCTCGCCCTGGCAGCCGACCTCGGCTCCGGAGATCGAGGCGTTCTCCTTGAACAGCGAGCCGATCGCCGCGGCGGTGAGCAGGAAGGTGCGCACCCCCTCGTCGTTCGAATGGGGGGTGAAGCGCTGGTAATAGCGCAGGATGGCCGGGACGATGCCGGCGGCGCCGTTGGTTGGGGCGGTGACGACCCGGCCGCCGGCCGCATTCTCCTCGTTGACCGCCAGCGCCCAGAGATTGACCCAGTCAAGCACGGTGAGCGGATCGGAGAGGGTGCGCTCGGCGCGGTCGAGCAGCAATTTGTGAAGGCCCGGGGCGCGGCGCTTCACGTTGAGGCCGCCCGGCAGGATCCCGGACTGGCCGATGCCGCGGTCGATGCACGCGCTCATCGCGTCGACGATGGCAGAGAGGCGGCGGTCGATCTCCTCGTCGGACAGGCTCGCACGCTCGTTGGCGCGGGCGATCTCGGCGATGGTCGTGCCCTCGCGCTCGGTGATGGCGAGCAGCTCGTCGGCGCAGCGGTAATTGTAGGGTATGTCCCACAGACCCTCGGGCGGCGCGTTGCCGGCGATCGCCGGTTCGTCGACGACGGCGCCGCCGCCGACCGAATAGGAGACCGAGGTTTCCAGCACCTCGCCGGCGGAGTCGAAGGCGGTGAAGCGCATGCCGTTGCTGTGGTGCGGCAATCGCTCGCGCTGGAGAAATCTGAGATCGAGGGCCTCGTCGAACCCGATCTCCCTGTCGCCGCCGAGCGCCAGCCGCCGGGTCGAGCGGATCGACTCGACGAGCCGGTCGGCATTGTCGGGATCGATCCCGTCGGGCCGCTCTCCGGCCAGGCCGAGCAGGATGGCGCGATCGGTGGCATGGCCCTTGCCGGTCAGCGCGAGCGATCCGTAGAGCTCGACCTGGACCCGCGCGGCCCGTTCGAGCAGGCCTTTTTGCGACAGCGCCTCGACAAAGCGGCACGCGGCCGTCATCGGCCCCATCGTGTGCGAGCTCGACGGGCCGACCCCGATCTTGAAGAGGTCGAAGACGCTGGTGACCAAGCCGATACCTCCTGATGTCGCGGCAGATGGGCCCGCGCCGCGCTTCTGGCAAGCGGGAGAGCCGTTCGTCCTGCTCGAGTTCGAGGGACGGTCGCGCCTGTACCGGCGCCCGGTGGAGGTGGTCGAGGCGCGGGAGGCCGATCGGGTCGGCCCCGCTCTCGGGCGGCTGCGCGGGCGCCACGCGGCCGGATTTGTCGGCTACGAGGCGGGCCATGCGCTGGAGCCGAAGCTGGCGCCCCTGGCCCGAGGCGGGGAGGGGCCGCCCTTGCTCTGGTTCGGCCTGTTCGACGGATGGGACGAGGTCGGCTCCGAGGCCCTTCTGCCCGACCCCGCCGGCGCCTGGGCCGGGCGGCCCCGGCCGCTCGTCGGGCGCGGCGACCACGAAGCGGCGGTCGCGGCGGCGCTGGACCATATCGTCGCCGGCGACATCTACCAGGCGAACCTGACCTTCCAGGCCGAGGTGGCGACGGCGGGGCATCCGCTCGCCCTCTACGCCGCGATCCGGCCGCGCGCCCGGGCCGGATGGGGCGGGATCGTCTTCACCGGCGAGCATTGGCTGCTCTCCTTCTCGCCCGAGCTGTTCTTCACCCTCGAGGGCGGGCGGGCGACGGCTCGGCCGATGAAGGGGACGGCGCCGGCGGGCAGCGATCCCGAGGCGCTGCGAGCCGACCCCAAGCAGCGGGCCGAGAATTTGATGATCGTCGACCTGCTCCGCAACGATCTGTCCCGCCTGTCGAAGCCGGGCACCGTCAAGGTCCCGACGCTGTTCGAGGTGGAGACCTATCCGACGGTGCTGCAGATGACCTCGACCGTCACCGCGGAGCTGGAGGACGGCCGCGACGCCGTCGACCTGCTCGGCACGATCTTCCCCTGCGGCTCGGTCACCGGAGCCCCGAAGATCAGGGCGATGGAGATCATCGCGGAGCTCGAACGGGAACAGCGGGGCCCCTATACCGGTAGTATCGGCAGGCTTGCGCCGGACGGCGAGGCCGCGTTCAATGTCGCCATCCGGACCCTGGTCCTGCGCGGCGGCGAGGCAAAGGCGCGAATCGGCCTCGGCTCCGGCATCGTGGCGGACAGCGTCGCGGCGGAAGAATGGCGCGAATGCCTGGCGAAGGGAGATTTTGTGGCGACCGCAGCGCGCTTCGACCTCATCGAGACGATGCGCTTCGATCCCCAGGAGGGGATTTCCGAACTCGACCGGCATCTGGCGCGGATGAAGCGCAGCGCCGACGCGCTCGGCTTCGCCTTCGACCGCCATCATGCCAGGAACGAGCTTCAGGCGGCGACCTTCTTCCTGCGCGAGCCGCGCAGGCTTCGGCTGCTCCTGTCCGCCAGCGGCGCGATGGCGATCGAGGCCCGGCCGCTGCCGGAAGCGCCGGAGGAGGCGGTCGAGGTGGCGCTGGCGCCGCTGCCCGTCGAGCCCGAGGATTTCCGGCTCCGCCACAAGACCAGCGACCGCCGCTTCTACGACGAGGCCCGGGCGGAGGCCGGAACGTTCGAGGTGGCGTTCGTCGATCCGGACGGCTTCGTCACCGAGGGCAGCTTCACCAGCCTGTTCGTGAAGCGGCGCGGCCGGCTGCTGACCCCGCCGCTCGGGCGCGGCCTGCTGCCCGGAGTGCTCCGCGAGGCTCTGATCGACGAGGGCCAGGCCGAGGAGGCGAATCTGCGCGCGGAGGATTTGGCCGGCGGATTCTTCATCGGCAATGCGGTTCGCGGGTTGATTGCGGCGCGGCTGATCTAATTCCTCCCCGAGATTTCTCGGGGAGGGGGACCGCGCGGAGCGCGGTGGAGGGGTTCTTCGGACTCAGCGAGGCCCCTCCACCACCCTTCGGGTGGTCCCCCTCCCCTGCAAATGCAGGGGAGGATTTTAAGCGGCGAGCGGGAACCTGAGCAGCCTGTCCGCCACCGGGACCAGCGCCTCCGCCCGCGGCCCCACCGCCCGGACGATCTCGGGGTGCCCGGCATCGAGTCCCCCGGTCAGCGAGCCGAACGCCGGCAGGATCAGCTTGCACTGCGTCGCGACGAAGCAGCGCCGGGAAACCTGGCGACCGCGATGGCGAACCCGCAACTTGGGGTGGAAGTGGCCGGACAGCTCGGGCCGCGCCTCCGCCGGGTCGGCCTCGTGGCGCAGCAGCAGGCCCTCGACCTCCGCCTCCTCGACGATCTCGCCGCCGCAGTGATCGGCGATGCCGGGATCGTGGTTGCCGGTGATCCACGTCCAGCGGGTCGCCCGGGTGAGGCCGGTCAGCATCTCCCGGGCGCGAACCGGCAGGCGGTCGCAGCCGTGACGGTCGTGGAAGCTGTCGCCGAGGCACCAGATCTCCGCCGCATCGGTGGACTGCGCGAGCGCGGTGAGATCGGCGAGGGTCGCGATCGAATCGTAGGGCGGCAGCATCTGGCCGAGCCGCGCGAACCAGCTCGCTTTCTCGAGATGCAGGTCGGCGACGAGCAAGGCGCGACGCGAAGGCCAGAACAGCGCCCCCTGCGGAAGCGCCATCAGCTCGCGGCCACAGAACGAAAAGCGAACCATGTCCCCGCTATAGCCGGGCGGGCGCGGCGTTCAAGGGCTCAGCGCGAAGGGTTGGGAATAACCGAGGAGTCGAGCGCGGCCGGCGGCGCCGGGCGCGGGTCGACGAGGCTCGGAGTAGAGGTCGCGAAGAGGATGGCGCCGACGAGAAAGCCTTCGGCGACGAGAACGAACGGGTTGGTGAGCTTTTTGAGGAAACGCATTGGAGGTTCGTGCGCCTTCGCGGGTAAACGGGAGATGAACTTGCCTCCCCATACGCAGCATGGGGAGGCAAGGAGTTACGCGACCTCGGGCTCCTTCTGGGGGGCCTTCTCCATCTCGATCGTGCGGCTTTGGCCGGTGCCGATCTCGATCTTGCGCGGCTTCATCGCGTCGGGGATCTCGCGAATGAGCTCGATCGAGAGCAGGCCGTCCTTCATGTCGGCGGCCTCGACCCGGACGAAGTCGGCCAGCTCGAAGCGCCGCTCGAAGGCTCGGGTGGCGATGCCCATGTGCAGGAAATTGCCGTCCTTATTGCGGTTCTCCGACTTGCGGCCGACCACCACCAGCATGTTCTGGCGGGCGGTGATGTCGATGTCGCCGCTCGAGAAGCCGGCGACGGCGAGCGTGATCCGGTACCGGTCGTCGCTCAGTTTCTCGATGTCGTAGGGCGGATAATTGTCCGGCTGCTCGGCGCGCGCGCTTTCGAGGAAGTCGAACAGGCGGTCGAAGCCGACGGTGGAACGGCGATAGGGAGTGAAATCCATGCTTCTCATGTCAATGTCCTCCTTTGAGCAACATGACGAGGAGCGGCGGCAAAGAGCGCTCTCGCCCCTCGCGGATACAGGCCGGACACCTCGAACCGGTCGTCCGACGGCGGCGATTTAGGTAGGGTCCGGCGGCGTTCAAGAGGGGTGAAGATCCTCCCCATCGCTCCGCGATGGGGAGGATCAGCGCGCCACATTCTCCTCCACCGCCGCGGCGAGCTCGGCGAGGGTGAAGGGCTTGCGAAGGACCGGCACCCCGCCGCCCAGCGCCGATTCGAGCTGCTCGCTCTCGGCATAGCCGGTGACGAATACGATCGGCAGTCCGGGATGCTTCTCCCGGGCCGCCCGGGCCGCCTCGGCACCGTTCATCCCGGGCATGGCATAGTCGATCAGGGCGAGGTCCGGCCGCCAGTCGCGCAGCGCCTCGATCCCTTCCGCGCCCGAGGCGGCGGAGACGACGGTGCAGCCGAAGCCTTCGAGCGACTCGGCGAGGAAGGCGCGGACGTCACCGTCGTCGTCGACGACGAGCACCCGCGCGCCGGCGGCGGCGCCCGCCGCGGCGCCGGCGGGCCGCGTCTCGCCGGCCTCGCCCGGGACCGCGGCGTCGACCAGGGGAAGCAGGATGTGGACCGAAGTGCCCTTGCCCACCTCGCTGTCGATCCGAAGCGTCCCGCCCGCCTGCTGGGCGATGCCGTAGACCTGGGCGAGGCCGAGGCCGGTGCCCTTGCCGAGCGGCTTGGTGGAAAAGAACGGCTCCGTGGCGCGGGCGAGCACATCCGGGGCCATGCCTTCGCCGGTATCGACGACGGTGATCCGGATGAACTCGCCGGCGGGATGATCGGGCGCCTCGCCGAGGCGCAGGCGGTCGGTCGATATGGTGAGGGTGCCGCCGCCCGGCATCGCGTCGCGGGCATTGATGGCGAGGTTGAGGATCGCGTTCTCGAGCTGGTTGGCGTCGCAGATGCCGTGGCCGCCGTGCGGATCGAGCCGGGTCTCGATCTTCACCGCCCCGCCGATCGTATGGCGCAGAAGGCGCTGCATCGCCTCGATGACCTCGTTGACCGCGACCGGCGCCATGCTGATCCGCTGGATCCGTGAGAAGGCCAGCAGCTGCCCGGTCAGCTTCGCGCCGCGGCGGGTCGATTCGAGCGCGGTCTCGGCGATCCGCCTGAGCCGGGGCTCCTCGACCCGCGAGGCGATCAGCTCGAGCCCGCCCATGATCGGGGTGAGGAGGTTGTTGAAGTCGTGGGCGATGCCGCCGGTGAGCTGGCCGACCGCCTCCATCTTCTGCGCCTGGCGAAGCGCCTCCTCCGCCTTGAGCCGCTCGCCGACCTCCGACTGCAGCCGCTCGAGCGCGGCGGTGAGATCGGCGGTGCGCTCCGCCACCCTTCGCTCGAGCGTCTCGTTGACCTCGCGCAGCGCCGCCTCGGCATTCTTGAGCTCGGTGATGTCGTGCGCCACTCCGATGAAGCCGACATGCTCGCCCTGCGGCCCCCAGCGGGGTTGCGAGACCGAGCGCAGCCACCGCCACTCGTCGCCGCTCCGGTAGCGGCCGACCAGCTCGAAGGTCTTCAGCGACGCCTCGCCTGCGATCGACTCGGCGAGGATCCGCGGCCCGTCGTCGGGATGAATGACCGTTCGCCAGTCGAAATCGACCGCCTCCTCATAGCTGATCTTGAGGAATTCGACATAGGCTCGGTTGACGAAGCTTCGGGTGCGGTCGAGCCGGGTCACCCACATCGGCACCGGCGCCGAATCGGCGATCAGGCGGAAGCGCGCCTCGCTCTCCCGAACCGCCGTCTCGGCCAGGATCCGCTCGGTGACGTCGTAGCCGTCGGCGAAGATCCCGGTGACCGTGCCGTGCGAGTCAAAGATCGGCTGGAAGACGAAGTCGAGCAGCCTCTCCTCGCGGCCGCGGCCGGGCTCGCGCGCGAGGCGGACCGCCACCGACCGTCCCGAAAAGGCCTCGCCGGTTCGGTAGACCTTGTCGAGCAGCTCGAACAGGCCCTGGCCTTCCACCTCCGGCACCGCCTCGCGCACCGGCTTGCCGATAAGGTCCCGCCTGCCGACCAGCCTTTGATACGAATCGTTGGCCATCTCGAAGACATGGTCGGGCCCGCGCACCACCGCCATGAAGCCCGGCGCGTTGTCGAACAGCCGGCGCAGCCGCTCCGCCTCGCTGATCCGCTCACGCTCGGCGAGCACCTGCGCGGTGGTCTCGCTGCACACGCAGATCATGCCTTGCGGTCGGCCGTCATCGCCGCGCAGCGGGCTGTAGGAAAAAGTGAAGTAGGTCTGCTCGGCAAAGCCCTTGCGGGTCATGGTCAGCGGCATGTTCTCGAAATAGCTCGCGTCGCCGGCGAGGGCGCGGCGGGCGAGCGGGCCGACATCGTCCCAGATCTCCGCCCAGATGTCCTCGAAGGCATGGCCGAGCGCCACCGGATGCTTGCTGCCCAATATGTCGGAATAGGCGTCGTTGTAGAGGAAGCGAAGGTCCGGCCCCCAGGCGACGAACATCGGGAATTTCGACGAGAGGAGAAGCCCGACGGCGGTCTTCAGCGCCTGCGGCCATTCCGCCGGAGGGCCGAGCGGCGAGGACGGCCAGTCGAAGCCGCGCAGGCGCTCGCCCATCTCGCCGCCGTCGGCGAGGAAGGAGAGGCTTTCGGGGCTGCCCGGCTCGCCGGACGTGATCGACGCCATCGATACTCCACGCTCGCCCCCGCCCGCGCGACTGGAGCCTAGCTGCGGCGTGGCGCTTGTGGAAGACCCCCGGCCGGGTCTATTTCAGCCGCAAGGAGACTCGCGATGTTCACCGACATGAGGAACGGCACCGCCCAGGACTGGGCGCATATCGCCGCCGAGCATGGCAAGCACATCAAGTCGACGGCGGCCCGCCAGATCATGGAAGGACTTGCCCGGCTCGAAGCGATCGAGGTCGGATTCGCCGCCAACCAGCTCACCCATTCGCTGATGGCCGGCACCCTCGCGCGCCGCTCCGGCGCCAGCGACGAGGAGGTGGTGGCGGCGCTCTGCCATGATCTCGGCAAGCTCTTCTCCATCCCCAATCACGGCCCGATCGCGGCCGAGATGCTCAAGCCCTACGTCCGCGAGGACATCTACCACGCCGTCTACTGGCACCAGGAATTCCAGGGCCGCTATTATTTCGAGCATCTCGGCAAGGATCCGGAGGGGCGCGAGCGGTTCAGGGGCGAGAGCTGGTACGGCTTCGCCGAGAAACTGGTCGACGACTGGGACGCGCCGGCCTTCGATCCGGGCTTCGAGGTCGACCCGCTCGAGAGCTTCGAGCCGGAGGTGACCCGGGTGTTCACCAACCCGAGGTCGATGGTTTAGTCCTTCGATACGGGCCTTCACCAAGCTCAGTCCCTACTCAGGATGAGCGGTTGGGGTAATTCTCCATCCCATCCTGAGCAGCGGTTGGGGTGATTCTCAATCGCTCATCCTGAGTAGCCGTTGAGCCCGGCGAAACGGCGTATCGAAGGACGGCACGGAACCGCCGCGCCCCCTCCCGGTTAGGGGCGGCTATGGCGATCCAACCCGTCCGCTGGCCCGCGCTCACTGACTGGTGGCAGGTCCTCGTCCGCACCTGGAAGGAGTCCGGCGACGACAATGTCGGCCTTCTCGCCGCCGGTGTGGCCTTTTACGCCTTCCTCGCCTTCGTTCCTTTGCTGGCCGCGACCGTTCTGGTCTACGGCCTCGCCGCCGAGCCGGAGACGGTTGCCGAGCATATCCGGCAGCTGTTCGGAGCGCTTCCCGAAGACGCCGCGGCGCTGATCGGAGACCAGCTCAGGAGCATGACGGAATCCCCCGCCGCGGCGAAGGGCTGGAGCCTCGTCGTCGCGATCGCGCTGGCCGTCTACGGCGCCAGCAAGGGCTCCGGCGCGATCGTGATGGCGCTCAACATCGCTTATGAGGTCAAGGAGAGCCGAGGCTTCATCAAGTCGACCCTGCTGTCACTCGGAATGACCGTCGGGGCGCTCCTCGTGCTCGTCATCGCCGCCGCCGGCATTTCGATGATCGGCTATGTCGAGGCCTTCTTCCCGGGCTTCCCCGGCTGGGCGCACAAGGCTTTCCAGATCCTGTTCTGGACAGTGGCCGTGGTGGCCGTCGGATTCGGCCTGGCCGCGGTCTACCGCTACGCCCCCAATCGGCCGGACGCTCCCTGGATGTGGATCAGCCCCGGCTCGGCGGCCGCCACCCTGCTCTGGCTCGCGGGCAGCCTCGGCTTCGGCTTCTACGTCTCCAATTTCGGCAATTACAACGCCACCTACGGATCGCTCGGCGGGGTCGTCGTCTTCCTCACCTGGCTCTACCTCAGCGCCTATATCGTGCTGATGGGAGGGGAGATGAACTCGGAGCTCGAGCGGCAGCAGGCGATCGATGCCGGGCTGCCGGCACGGCCCGCCGCTTCCGCGGCGGCGCAGGCCGGGGAGCCGGCTAATGCCGCGCCGGACGGGAAGGACGGGCCGGAGCCGGTCAGCTGGCCGCTCGCGGCGGTCGGCCTCATCCTCTCGCGCAGGGCTCCGGGCGGGCGCTAGCCGGCCTCCATCGCCGCGACCGCGCCGAGATAGGCGCGGCCGACCGGCAGCACCGAGCCGTCGGCCAGCGTAAGCTGCTTGCCGCCCCCGGCGCGGGGCGCCAGCGCCGCGACCTGCGCGCGATTGACCGCGTAGCTCTTGTGGATCCGGACGAACCGCTCGGACAGCGCCTGCTGAAGGCGCGACAGGGTCATCGTGACCAGGAGCGTCCGGCCGTCCGCCAGCCGCACCTCGCAATAATCGTCGGCGGCCCGGACGAAGACGATATCCGCCTCCGGCACCTGATGGGTCCGCGCCCCGTCCTTCAGCCGCGCGATCCGTTCCGGCGGAGCGCTCTCCTTCAGCCGCTCCTCGAGGCCCGCCGCCCGCAGCGCCTCTTGCTCGCCGGCGCGGCGGGTCTGGCGCAGGACCAGCAGCTGCTCGCCGACCAGAAGCACCAGCATGGCCGCGAAGGCGACATAATAAGACTGGTCGAGGAAAGCGGTGCGCTGCCAGCCGATCAAAGCGAACAGGGTCAGCGGGAAGGCGATCGCCGCCCGCGCCCCGGGAAGCCCCCGCCACACGCCGCGGACGGCGCAGGCGAGCGACGCCGCGGCGCCGGCCATGATCGCCGCGATGGCCTTGAGATCGTACCACGGGATGAGGACCAGGCAGGCCAGCACCGCCGCCGCGGTGAGGCCGGGGGCGGCGAGCCGCCAGCCCGGGGCGAAGCGGCGGGCGGCGTAGGCGGCGGCGAGGACGGCGGTGATTCCGGCCAGCAGCGCGATCGCCGCCACCCTGACCAGGTGCCACGGATAGGCATAGGAGACGAAGCTGCGCGCGGTCTCGACGCCGAGCTGGAGAAGGATCGAAATGCCGATCAGCGCGAGCAGTGCCGCGAGACGGTCGCGCCGGTCGAGCAGGGCCGCGGCGGCGAAATAGACGGCGGCCGCGGCGAGCGCGCCGAGGGCGAGCAGCGCCGGCAGATAACCGGCGACGCCGGGCAGGTTGGGCGATTCGTAGAAGCCGACGTCGAAGACGTGGATCGGACGGCGCACCGGCAGCCAGAGGTGGTGGGCGGAAAGGCGCGCGGTGACCCGGTTGGCGCCGGGCCTGACCAGCTCGGCCGGAACCGTGAAGGTCGCGATGAAGCGCCCCGGCTTCTCCCGCGCCGAGTCCGGCCCCGGCACTCCGTTGCGGCCGATCGGCACGCCGTTCCAGCTGATCTCGGAGCTCGCCATGGCGATCACGAAGACCATCAGCGGTCGCGACAGCGGCATTGCGGCGGGCGAGATCCGCACCTCCCGCTCGAGGCTCGATTCACCAGACGCCATCGGCAAGGCCTGAAGGTCGACCGGGCGGCAGGCGCCGTCCGCGGCGCAGGCGCGGATTTCGCCGACTTCCATCGCGGGCGCGGCCGAGGCCGGCACCGCCGCCGCGAGCATCCAGGCGAGAATGAGGATGAAGCGTGCCACGCCGCCACCATAAGCCAGGGGCGGGGCGGCTGTCCTGTCGTTCACCGACGCATGAAGGCGATGGCCGAACCGCGGGCGACGCGAGGCTGCAGGCCGTCCAGCCAGGACCGGTCAATCGAAGGAACCGACGATGTCCCTGCTTCGCCCGGCGCTCGCCTCGCTCCTCCTCCTTGCTATCGCCCCGGCCGTCGCGGCGGCGCCGCTGAAGATCGAGCCGACAACCTTCAAGCTGGTCGACGGCACCGATCTGGCGGTCGAGCGCGGAAGCTTTACGGTCCCGGAGGACCGCAACGACCCGCGCTCACGGCGGATCGAGATCGGCTTCATCCGCTTCAAGTCGACCAACCCGAAGCCGGGAGCGCCGATCGTCTATCTCGCCGGCGGTCCCGGCGGCTCGGGAGTCGCCACCGCCCAGGGGCCGCGACAGCCGATCTTCCTCGCGCTCCGCGCCGTCGCCGACGTCATCGCGCTCGACCAGCGCGGAGTCGGCCTGTCGAACCATGTCCCGCGCTGCACGGCGCGCCGCAAGCTCGATCCGGCCGAGCCGCTGACCGAGGCGTCGCTGACCGCTTATTATCGCGAGACGCTGGACCGCTGCCTCGCCGAATGGCGCTCCGCCGGAGTCGCGGTGAACGGCTACACGACCGAGCAGAGCGCCGACGACATCGAGGATCTGAGGCAGGCGCTGGGAGCGAGGAAGATCGACCTGTGGGGCATCTCCTACGGCACCCACCTCGCCTTCGCGGCGATGCGCCGCCATCCCAAATCGATCGGCCGGGTCGCGCTCGCCTCCGCCGAAGGCCTGGACCAGACGGTCAAGCTGCCGACCCATGTCGGCGCCGCCTTCGCCCGGATCGAGCGCTTCGCGCCCGGCCTCGGCGACCGGATGCGGCGGGTGCACGAGCGCTACGACGCGGCACCCCAGACTTTCGGCTTCAAGACCCCGCAAGGGGAAGCGAGCTTCCGCGCCGACAGCTTCCCGCTGCGGATGATGGCCGGCATCCTCCCCAAGAACCCCGACGGCATCGCCCAGCTCGCCGGCGGCTACCAGGCGCTCGAGGCCGGCCGGACCGAGGCGCTGGCGCCGCTCGTCTGGGGCTATTTCTTCAAGGAGCCGCTGACCCTGACCGGAATGCCGGAGCTGATGGACATCGCCTCGGGGATCACCGAGCCGAAGCTCGCCCTGGTGCGGCGGCAGGCGCCCGGCTCGCCGCTCGGCACCGCCACCAACTTCCCGATGCCCCAGCTGCGCGGCTCCGTCCCCGGGCTGGACCTGGGCGACGGCTTCCGGCGGGAGATACGCTCGGACATCCCGGTGCTGCTGCTCAGCGGCGACCTCGACGTGCGCACGCCGATCGAGGAGCAGGCGGCGGCGACCGCCGGGCTGACCCGGCTGCACCGGATCCTGGTCCGCAACGGCGGCCACGACCTGTTCGAAGCGCATCCGGACGTGCCGGCGATCCTCACCGACTTCTTTTCGGGCCGGAAGGTGCGCGCAACCGAGCTGACATTGCGCCCGCCGTCGACCTGAACGTGTCCCGCGTCGCGGAGGGAGGTGGGTAGCGAAGCGCGGCCCGCGCAGGGTCGCTCTCGCTCCTGATCCTATGATAGACACGCTGGCTTCATCGCAAGTTAGAGACCGATCTGGATCAGCGCGGTACGCCATCCGCTGGAGGGTTAGTGGATGCCGCGATTCCATTTCCACGTCGAGGATGGCCGGTCCTATTCCGACGACGAAGGCGCCGAGTTGGCCGACGCCGCGGCCGCGCGCGCCTACGCCCTGCGCTATTTCGGCCATATGCTGGAAAGCTCGCAAGTCTCGGTGTGGAACGGCAACGACCTGAGAATGGAGGTCGCCGATGAATCGGGCCTGGTCCTCTTCTCCCTCTACCTGGTCGGAATCGACTCGCCCGCGGCGACCGGCGGGCTGGATCCGGCCATGATCTCGGCCGAGCCGATGAACCCGGAAGGATAGGGCGGGAGCGGCCACGGTCGAGCGTGGGTGGCGACCAATTCCTCCCCCGGATTTCCGGGGGAGGGGGACCGCGCGAAGCGCGGTGGAGGGGTTCTTTTCAGAGTCAGCAAGGCCCCTCCACCATGCTTCGCATGGTCCCCCTCCCCTGCAAATGCACGGGAGGAGTTTTTCAGTCCATCCGCATCGCCGTCTCGGCGAGGCTCTCCGCCTCGATCAGCAACTGGTCGTCGACACTGCCCTGGGGCATCCGCTCGCGGCCGATGATGGTGAGCACCGGCACCGCCATCGGCGAGACCCGGTCGAGCTCGACATGGAGCATCGTCTGCTGCGCCCGGTCGAGCAGCCGGGCGAGCCGGCCGACGTCGGTCATCTTCTCGCGGGCGTCGGCCCAGGCGGCCTTGAGCAGCAGATGGTCGGGTTCGTAACGCCTCAGGACGTCGTAGATGAGGTCGGTCGAGAAGGTGACCTGCTTGCCGGTTTTGCGCTTGCCCGGGTGCTGGCGCTCGACGAGGCCGCCGATCACCGCCACCTCGCGGAAGGCGCGCTTCAGCAGGTGCGAGCCTTCGACCCAGTCGACGAACTCCTTCTCGAGGATGTCGGCCGAGAAGAGGGCGGCGGGATCGACGATCGGCTCGAGGCCGTAGCAGGCCAGGGCATAATCGTTGGCGACGAAGCCCAGCGGCTTCAGCCCCGCGCTCTCCATCCGCCGGGTGATCAGCATCCCGAGCGACTGGTTCGCGTTCCAGCCCTCGAAGCTGTAGGCGGCCATGTAGTGGACGCTCTCGTGCGGGAAGGTCTCGACGAGCAGCTGGTCCGGCGCGGGTATGGCCGAGCGATAGTCCTGGACCCGGAGCCAGTCGCGCACCGGATCGGGGAAGCGCTCCCACTGGCTCCGGTCGTGGAGGAAGGCTCGGACCCGGTCGGCAAGGTTGGTGCTGATCGCGATCCGGGCGCCCATATAGGTCGGGATCCGCGCCGATTTCGACGTCGCGTGGACGATGAGGTCGATCCCGTCGATCCGCTCGACCTCGAGGACCAGGCCCGAGAAGAAGAAGGTGTCGCCCGGGCTCAGCGTCTCGGCGAAATTGTCCTCGACGGTTCCGAGCAGCCGACCGTTCCTGAAGCGGACGTAGTAGAGCGGCGTGTCGACGATGATCCCCGCGTTCATCCGGTGCTGCTGGATGAAGCGCGGATGCGACACCCGCCACAGCCCGTCCGGGTCGCGCGCGATCCGCTTGAAGCGGTCATAGGCCTTCAGCGCGTAGCCGCCGCTCTCGATGAAGGAGAGGATTGCGAGGAACGTCTCCTCCCCGAGCCCCGCATAAGGCGCCGCCGAGCGCACCTCCTCGAGCATCTCCTCCTCGCGGAACGGCGCCGCGCAGGCGAGCGCCATGATGTGCTGGGCGAGGACGTCGAGCGCTCCGGGCCGGAAATATTCGGAGTCGAGCGCCCCCTCCTCGATCGCGTCCAGCGCGGCCCGCGCCTCGAGATATTCGAAGCGGTTGCCGGGGACGATGATCGCCTTTGACGGCTCGTCGAGCCGGTGGTTGGCCCGCCCGATCCGCTGCATGAGCCGCGACGAGCCCTTGGGAGCGCCCATCTGGATGACGAGGTCGACGTCGCCCCAGTCGACTCCGAGGTCGAGGCTGGCGGTGCAGACCAGGGCGCGAAGGCGCCCTTCGGCTACGGCATTCTCGACCTTGCGCCGGGCCTCGAGCGCGAGAGAGCCGTGGTGGATTCCGATCGGAAGGTGCTGCTCGTTGACGGCCCAGAGGTCCTGGAAGATCAGCTCGGCCAGGCTTCGCGTATTGCAGAACAGGAGCGTCGTCCGGTGCCGCTCGATCTCGCGCATGACGCTGAGCGCCGCCCAGCGGCCGCTATGGCCCGCCCAGGGGATCTTGTCCTCCTCCGGAAGCATGATCGACAGCTGCGCCGGCGCGCCCGGCTCCCCCTCGACGAGGTCGACCACCTCCCAGTCGCCGTGAGGCGCGAGCCAGCCGCGGAAGGCCTCCGGGTCGGACACGGTGGCGGAGAGCCCGACCCGGCGGAGCCGCGGGGAGAGTCGCTGGAGGCGGGCGAGGGAGAGCGACAGCAGGTCGCCGCGCTTGCCGGTGGCGAAAGCGTGGATCTCGTCGATGACGACGGTGCTGAGCTTCTCGAACAGCAGCGCGCTGTCCTCGTGGCTGAGCAGCAGGCTGAGCGATTCGGGCGTGGTCAGCAGCATCTGCGGCGGCCGCACGCGCTGCCGGGCCTTGCGGTCGGAGGGCGTGTCGCCGGTGCGGGTCTCGACCCGGATCGGAAGGCCCATCTCCTCGATCGGGGTGAGCAGGTTGCGCCGGACGTCGACGGCGAGCGCCTTCAGCGGCGAGATGTAGAGGGTGTGGAGGCCTTCGGTCGGAGCCTCGACCAGCTCGGCGACCGAGGGCAGGAAGCCCGCCAAGGTCTTGCCGGCGCCGGTCGGAGCGACCAGCAGCGCGCTTCGACCGGCCCGGGCGGCGGCGAGCATCTCCAGCTGATGGCGGCGCGGCGCCCAGCCCTTGGCGGCGAACCAGTCGGTTATGGCCGACGGCAGCTCCCCTCCCTGCACGCAGGGAGGGGCCGGGGGTGGGTGCGTCTCCGGAGAGTCACCGCGCTCCATCGACCTACCCACCCCTAGCCCCTCCCTGCGTGCAGGGAGCGGAATTTGCTACGACGTGGCGTCATCCCCGGTGCGCCGTTTCTCCTCCTCCTCGCGATAGAGGTCGCGGGTCGCCTGTTCGCTGCCCGCGTCGCTGCGCCGCGACTTGCGGTTGCGGAGCAGCGCCCAGAGCAGGACGGCCGCGAGCAGCAGCGGTCCCACGATGTTGAGGATCGCCCAATTGCCTCCGCCCAAATCCATGATTTCGCGCTCCTTCAAAACTGCCGATTCGCCGCCCGCGGCTTGGCCGCCGCGCGCGTCGTCGCCATATAAGCTCCCGATGGCCCGTCTCGGTTCCTGGATCGAGCCTTTTCCCGAAGGCATCTACATAAAGCCGGCCGATGCCTGGGTGGATCCGAACGTCCCCAAGCCGCGGGTGCTCGTCACGCACGGCCATGCCGACCATGCCCGCGGCGGCCACGAGGAGGTGTTCGCGACCCCGGAGACCCTGGCGATCATGGAATGCCGCTACGGACCGCAGCCGGGCGGGCGGGCGACCGCTTATGGCGAGGTGATCCGGCTCGGCGAGGTCGAGGCGAGCTTCGTGCCGGCCGGCCACGTGCTAGGCTCCGCCCAGATCGTCCTCGAATATAAAGGCGAACGAATAGTCGTCTCAGGCGACTACAAGCGCCGGCCGGACCCGACCTGCCCGCCGTTCGAGCCGGTGCCCTGCGACATCTTCATCACCGAGGCGACTTTCGGGCTCCCCGTATTCCGCCACCCCGACACGGCGAGCGAGATCGACCGGCTGCTCGCCCGCCTTCACGAAAATCCGGAGCGCTGCGTCCTCGTCGGCGCCTATGCGCTCGGCAAGGCCCAGCGGCTGATGATGGAGATCAGGGGCCGCGGCTATCACGAGCCGATCTACATCCACGGCGCGCTCGAACGGCTGTGCGACCTCTACCGGGAGCATGGCGTCGAGCTCGGCGAGCTCCGCCCCGCCACCGGCGCCGCCAAGGACGAATTGCGCGGCAAGATCGTCGTCGCTCCGCCCGGCTGCCTCAACGACCGCTGGTCGAGGCGCCTTCCCGATCCGATCACAGCCATGGCCTCGGGCTGGATGCGGGTCCGCCAGCGCGCCCGCCAGCGCAACGTCGAGCTGCCGCTGATCGTCTCCGATCATGCCGACTGGGACGAGCTGACCCGGACCATAGAGGAGCTCAAGCCGCGGGAGGTCTGGATCACCCACGGCCGCGAGGACGCCCTGATGCACTGGTGCATGACCCGCCAGATCAAGGCGCGCGAGCTCAACCTGGTCGGGCGGGAGGACGAGGACGATTGAAGCCCCTCTAAATCGTCCCCGTGCCGGGGGAGGATTTAGAACCAGAAGCCCGCATCGGAGAAAGCCATTGTGGGCGTCGTTCAAGGCGAGGATAAGCCTTGCGCGGGGACTGAGGGGAATTGGCTATGGCCGGTCGGAAATCACGCCTGGCGTGGGCAAAATGGCTTGCCTTGCCAGTCGGCCTGCTTCTGCTTCTGCTGCTGCTCACGCCGATGGCCCCCGCGACCGGAGCCGCACCCGTTCCGCTCGAGCGGACCCTGGCCTACCGGATGCTTCAGCGGGAGCGGGCGGTCCGGGAAATTCCGGCCTCCGCCGAGCCGCTGCTGCGCAAGGTGCTCTCCGATGCGATTGCGGCGCTCGGGCCGGATCCCGCGCCGCCTGCCACGCCGGACGAGTTCAGGGCGTTCGCCGAGAAGGTCTCGACGGTGCTGGCGGCTCACAATTTCGTCCAGCCCGGCTCGCCGGCGGATTGGCCGGACACGTTGGGGGAGGCATTCGCCCCCCTTCGCCGAGACGACCCCCGGGTCGCTTCCGCGCTGAAGGCCGATCGGCCGGCCAGGCTTCGTCACGTGAAGAGCGAGGGACCGGTTTATCTGGTCGACTGCGACATCGGCTCGATGCTGATCATCAGCGTCGCCCAGAGGATCGGGTTCGACGTGGCGATGGTCGAGGTGCCGGGCCACAATTTCATCCGCTGGAAGTCGCCCTCCGGGGCCGCGGCGAGTTGGGACTGGACCTATTGGCGGACGCCCGACGAAGCGGGTCGGGCGTCGCGCCTGCAGAGTTCTCTCGTCACCCGCGACGTGTTCCTCGCGTCGCAGACGCTCGAGGAGAGCGAAGCCTATTTCAAGAGCGTGCTGGCCGGTCAGATCGACGATCAGGCGGCGAGTCTGATTCTCCGGAGGGAAGCCGCTTCCGCCTTTCCCAACAATCGCGTCGTCGCATACGGAGTCGCCCGAACCTTCGCGCTCAGCCCCGCGGCGTCCCCCGCCGAGCGCAGGGAAGCGCTCGGCTACAGCCTGCTGGCGCTGTCGATGGAGGGCAATGGCAATCCCCGGAACGTCGCCGACAGGATGATGGCCGTCGCCTGCGCCTATGCCGCCAACGGGGAGCCGGCCCTGGCCAAAGCATTCGTGGCGAGGGCTCGGACGGTGGCGGAAATCGACGAGGATTATGGCGGCAGCATCGCCGCCGTTCGGGCGGATCGGGCCTGCCCCGCCTGAGCCGGGCTCAGCCCTGCAGGTCGAGCGCCGACAGGAGCACGGCGGCGGCCACAGTCAGGAGCGCCCATCGCACCCCCCGCTCCAGCTTGAAGCTGCCGGTGCGCGAAAGGATGATCGCGCTCGTCGGCATGATCAGGATGAACAGGCCGAGGGTGAGAACGGCGCCGGCCTTCCAGCCCAGCTCCAGCCCCCCATAGATGGCGAGGGCCGCCCAGACGGCGCAGAAGAGCAGCGCCTCCGGGTAGAGCTTCGGCATCAGTGGGCGACCTGCTCGCCCCGCGCCAGGCCGGAGAGGGCGAGCTGCTCGTCGATCTGGGCGACGAGCCGGTCGAGGCCCGCTTCGTCCTTCGCCTCGGCGCGGGCGACGAGGACGTCCTGGGTGTTGGAGGCCCGGAGCAGCCACCAGCCGTCGGCGGTGCTGACCCGGGCGCCGTCGGTCGGGTCGACGTCCGCGCCGCTGGAGGCCAGGCGCTCGAGCACTTCCTCGACGACCGGGAACTTGCGGCTCTCGTCGACCTGGAAGCGCATCTCGGGCGTGTTGATCATCGGCGGCATCGCCGAGCGCAGGGCGGTCAGCGATCCGCCCAGCTCGCCGACCGCCCGGATCAGGCGCAGGGCGGCGTAGATGGCGTCGTCGAAGCCGTACCATTCGTGGCGGAAGAAGATGTGGCCGCTCATCTCGCCGGCGAGCGGAGCACCCGTCTCCTTCATCTTCGACTTGATCAGGCTGTGGCCGGTCTTCCACATGAGCGGCGTTCCGCCGAGCTCGGCGACCCGGTCGAACAAGGCCTGGCTCGCCTTGACGTCGGCGATGATGGTCGCACCGGGCAGCGCTCGCAGGACCGGCTCGGCGAGGATCGACAGGAGCTGGTCGCCCCACACGACGCGGCCTTCGCCGTCGACCGCTCCGAGCCGGTCGGCGTCGCCGTCGAAGGCCACTCCGAAATCGAGCCCCTCCTCGCGCACCAGCCGCTTCAGGTCCTCGAGGTTGGACTCGACGGTGGGATCGGGATGATGGTTGGGGAAGCGGCCGTCGACTTCGGTGAAGAGGGTGAAATGCTCGCCCGGCAGCCGTTTCACCAGCCGCTCGACGACCGGGCCGGCGGCGCCGTTGCCGCAATCCCAGCCGATCCGGAAGGGCCGGCCGTCGAAACCCTGGAGGAGCCGCTCGACATAACGCTCCATCGCCTCCTCGTCGCGGACCGAGCCCGAACCCTCCTCCCAGTCGCCGGCCGCCGCCATCCGGCCGAGCTCCTGGATACGCTGGCCGAAGAAGGCGCCGTGGCCGAGCACCATCTTGAACCCGTTGTAATTGCCGGGATTGTGGCTGCCGGTGATCATGATGCCGCCGTCGACGGCAAGCTCGGCCTCGGCGAAATAAAGCATCGGGGTCGGGCCGAGGCCGATCCGGACGACGTCCACTCCGCTCGCGGTCAATCCTTCGAGCAGGGCGGCCTCCAGACCCGGCGAGCTCTCGCGCCCGTCGCGGCCGACGGCGACGGTCCTGCCGCCGTCACGGCGCAGGAGAGTGCCGAAGGTCCGGCCGACCGCCTTCGCATCCTCCTCGCCCAGCGTCTCTCCGTAGATTCCCCTGATGTCATATTCGCGCAGAGAGGTGGGCGGCAGGCGATGGCTCATTCGGCACTCCGGTCAGGGGGATTCGATCAAGACGCGCGAGGCGGCTTGCGGTTCATTGTTTCGGCGAGCAGCGTGTCGCGGGCGGCGTTGACCCGGTGGGCGAGCTCGGCCGAGCCCCCGGCGTCCGGATGGACCCGGGCGATCAGCCGCCGGTGCGCGTCGCGTATCTCCTGCAGGGTGGCGCCCTCGCCGACTCCAAGAAGCCGGCGCGCGTCCTCGGCCGGCATCGGCCGGGTCGAGGGGCGCTGGCGGCGCCACGCCGCCCAGAGCAGGGCGCCGCCCATCAGCCCGGCGCCGAGGACCAGCCGGCCCTTGGTGAACAGGCTGAGGCCGAGCAGGAACAAGGCGGCGGCGATTCCGTCCTCGTAGGTGAAACCCTTGAGCCGGCCGGTCGCGAAGGCCCAGAGCAGGCCTCCGGCGGCGAGGAGGATGAGCGGCCCCATCGGCCTAACCCGCCAGGGCGGCCGCCCGCGGCGCGGCTGCCTCGCCCGGCTGCGGCAGGGCGAAGCCGGCGATCATCTCGCGAAGCTCCTGCCGGGCGGCGATATGGGCGATCGCAACCTCGCCGAGATGGGGCAGGTCGAGCAGGGTGAGCCCCTTGGGGAAGAGCTCGCGATAGATGACCCGCTCGCCGAGCCCGGGAATGACCCGGAAGCCGACCCGGCGGGAAAGCTCGCCGAGCGCCTCGCCGACCCGGCGCATGTTGCGCGCCTCGATATGCTGCATGCGGTTCCTGAGCACGACCCAGTCGACGCTCGCGCCGTGGGTCTTGGCGCGCTGGGTCCGGCTGTTCCAGACCAGCTCCGCGTAGAAGCTCGGCCGGCGGACCCGGTAGGTCTCGGCATCGACCTGGCCGATCAGGTCGAGGTCGACGAAGCTGTCGTTGATCGGAGTCACCAGCGTGTCGGCGCGGATCATCGCGGCGCGGGCGTGGGGGTCGTCGCGGCCGGGCGTGTCGACGACGACGATCTCGACGTCGGCGGAAAGGCGCTCCATCTGCGCCTCGATCGGCTCGCCTTTGTCGGGATCGAAAGTCTCGTAAGCGGGCATGACCAGGTCGATTCCGAGCCGCTTCACGGTCTCGGCGCGATTGTCGAGATAGCGGCCGAGGGTGCGCTGGCGGGTGTCGAGATCGAGCGCCGCGACCCGCCGTCCGGCGGCGGCGAGCGCGACGGCGCTGTGCACCGCCGTGGTCGACTTGCCGGTGCCGCCTTTCTCATTGGCGAAAACGATGAAATGCGGCGACGCCATCTGCACCCCTTGATTCTCTTGGCCTTGATTCTGCCCTCCGCCCCCCGCAAGGGCGTCGCCAAGCTGATATCGGAGGCGGCAACGGCGTGCAAATTGTCCGTGACATAGAAGCACTAAGGGCGGCGGTGGCGGAGCTCCGCTCCGGCGGTCGGACGATCGCCTTCGTTCCGACCATGGGCGCGCTCCACGCCGGCCATATCGCGCTGGTCGCCGAAGGGCGGCGGCGGGCCGACCATGTCGTCGCCTCGATCTTCGTCAATCCCACCCAGTTCGCGGCCAACGAGGACCTTTCCACCTATCCGCGCCGCGAGGCGAGCGACGCCAAGCTGCTGGAGGAGGAAGGCTGCGCGATCCTGTGGTCGCCCGACGAGTTGACCATGTATCCGGACGGCCCCGCGATCGATGTCCGCGCCGGAAGCCTCGGCGACGGCCTCGACGGCGCCGCCCGGGCCGGCCATTTCGACGGAGTCGCGACGGTGGTGTCGCGATTGTTCGAGCAGGTCCGTCCCGACATCGCCCTGTTCGGCGAGAAGGATTATCAGCAGCTCGCCGTCATCCGGCAGATGGTCCGCGATCGCGGCTTGGCCGTGGAGATCGTCGGAGTGCCCACCCAGCGCGACGCCGACGGCCTCGCCCTCTCCTCGCGCAACGCCTACCTCACCGACGACGAGCGCCAGGCGGCGCGGGCGTTGCCGCGGGCGCTGGGCGAGGCGGCGGCGGCGATCCAGCGCGGCGGCGACGTCGGCGAGGCTCTGGCGACGGCGAGGGAGCGGCTCGCCAAGGCTGGCTTCGATCCGATCGACTATGTCGAATTGTGCGATGCCGAGACTCTGGCTCCTGCGGCCGTCCTGGAGCGCCCGGCGCGGTTGCTCGCCGCCGCCCGGATCGGTCGCACCCGGCTGATCGACAATCTTCCGGTGCTGCCCGCCGATTAACCTTGGTGTCCGCGGCGTTAACCATTTCTTGGTGATCACCCGCGCAAACCGGTCCCCGACAAGCAATAACAGGGGCATGTCACTATGGGTAACAGCCTGAAATCCGCGTCTTTCCTGATCGAAAGCCGCATCGCCGACGCCGCCATGGGCGATCCGGACGCGCTCTACGAGCTCGGTGTCGCCTATTCGACCGGCACGCACGGGCTAGAGGTCGATCTGATCGAAGCCCACAAATGGTTCAACCTCGCCGCCCTGAACGGCAGCGAGCGCGGCCAGGAATGCCGGGCCGAGATCGCCGAGGAGATGACCGCGCGCGAGATCGCCGAAGCCCAGCGCCAAGCCCGGGCCTGGCTCTCCGACACGATGGTGAGGCGGGCGGCCTGACCCTTCACCCCTTGCGGAACGGAGTCATCTCGGCAAGCGCGCCGATCTCCCGAGCCACCGCCCGGCGCTCCGCGGCGAGGAAATCGGCGACGGCGCGGCGAAAATCCGGGTTCGGGATGAAGTGGGCGGAGAAGGTCGGCACCGGCGCATAGCCGCGGCTCAGCTTGTGCGGGCCCTGCGCCCCCGCCTCGACCCGGGAAAGACCGCGCTCGATCGCAGCCTCGATCGCCTGATGGTAGCAGATCTCGAAATGAAGGTGCGGCACCTCCTCGGTCGCCCCCCAATAGCGCCCATAGAGCGCGTCGGCGCCGATCAGGTTGAGAGCGCCCGCGATCGGCCGCCCCTCCCTCAGCGCGAAGATCAGCAGGACTCGGTCCGCCATCCGCTCGCCGAGCAGCGTGAAGAAATCGCGGGTCAGATAGGGCCGGCCCCATTTGCGCGACCCGGTATCCTGGTAGAAGGCCCAGAAGGCGTCCCAATGCGCCTCGGTGATCGCCGCCCCGGTGACATGCTCCACCGCCAGCCCCGCCAGAGCCGACGCCCGCTCGCGGCGGATCGCCTTGCGCTTGCGCGACGACAGGTCGGCGAGGAAATCCTCAAAGCCGCCATAGCCCCGATTGTGCCAGTGGAACTGGCTGTCGACCCGGATCAGCCAGCCGGCGCTCTCGAACAGGCCGACCTCGCTTTCCGCGATGAAGGTGGCATGGGCGGATGACAGGTCGTGCTGCTGCACCACCGCCTCCGCCGCGGCGATCAGGCCCGGCGCCAGATCCTGGCTCCTTGCCAGCAGCCGGCGGCCCGGCACCGGCGTGAACGGCACAGCGATCTGCAATTTGGGATAATAATTGCCGCCGGCGCGCTCCCAGGCGTCGGCCCAGCCATGGTCGAACACATATTCGCCCTGGCTGTGGCTCTTCACATAGGCCGGCATCACCGCCGCGGGGGCGCCATCCTCGCCGTCGATCGCGATCGGCACGCTTTGCCAGCCGGTGCGCGCGGTCGCGCTGCCCGATTCCTCCAGCGCCGACAGGAAGGCGTGGCTCAGGAAGGGGTCGGCAGTCCCCGCGCAGCGGTCCCAGCCGGCAGGCTCGAACGAGACGATTCCGCGGCCCAGCCGAGCCAGTATCTCGCTCATCCCGGCCGCGCCTCGAAGATGATCTGGTCGGCATGAGCCGCGGCGCGCAGGCGGTCCGAATCGCTGCGCACCGTCCAGGTGTAGACGGGGAGGCCGCGTCGCCGAGCCGCCGCGGCGAAGGCGGAGGGCAGGTCGCGAACGTCGCAGGCGAGGAAATCCGCGCCCGCGCGCCACAGCGCGAGACGCCGCTCGATCCGGCCGCGCAGGCCGCGCTTGCCCTGCTCGGTGACCACCAGCCCCCTGAGTACCCCGGGGGCGCTCCGCCCAAACCACGCGGCGACCTGCGGATTGAACGACATCACGCCCACCGGCCCGCCATAATTTTCGAGGGCGCGCGCAACCGCCGTGCAGAGCGGCGCGACGAACCTGTCCCGCGACTTGACCTCGATGAGCAGCGGAACCCGCTCCGCGACGATCTCCAGCGCGTCCGAGAGCCTCGGCATCACCTCGGTGCTGACATGGAGTCGGATCCCCTGCAGCTCGGCGGCGGTGCGGGCGGCGAGCGGGCCCTGCTCGATGGTCAGCCGGTCGAGCTCGTAATCGTGGAACACCATCGCCTCGCCGTCGGCGCTGAGCTGGACGTCGAGCTCGATTCCGTAGCCCTGCGCGACGGCCGCGGCGATCGCGCCGCCGCTATTCTCGACCAGGTCGCGGCCGTGGAGGCCGCGATGGGCGAAGGGAACGGCGCCGAGCCGTTCGAGATCAGCCCGCCTTGATCTGGACGACGGCATCGATCTCGACCGCGGCGCCCAGCGGCAGCGACGGCACGCCTACCGCGCTTCGCGCATGCCGCCCCGCCTCGCCGAACACGTCCTGCATCAGCTCCGAGGCGCCGTTGGCGACCTTGGGCTGGTCGGTGAAAGTGCCGGCGCTGTTCACGAACACGCCCAGCTTGACGATCCGCTCGACCCGGTCGAGCCCGACCGCCTTCTCGATCTGGGCGAGCAGCATCAGCCCGCAGGCGCGGGCGGCGCGCTGGCCGAACTCGAGGTCGCGGTCCTCGCCCAGCCGCCCGGTGAGCAGCGCCCCGTCCTCGAACGACACCTGTCCCGAGATGTGGAGCAGGTTTCCGGCGAGCACGGTCGGCACATAGGAGGCGACCGGGGCGGCGGGCGCGGGAAGCTCGATTTCGAGCTCGGCAAGGCGGGAGGCGATGTCGGTCATGGCGGCAGCCGTAAGCACCGCCGGGGCGGGCGGGTCAAGCGGGCGCCTAATTCCTCCCCGGCATTTGCCGGGGAGGGGGACCATGCGAAGCATGGTGGAGGGGTTCTTGCTGAGGCCGAAGAACCCCTCCACCGCGCTTCACGCGGTCCCCCTCCCCCGGAAATCCGGGGGAGGAATTGAGAGAGGCGCCCCTATCCCTCCCGCGCCACCTGGAAGCCGGCGAAGCTCTGGCTGACCGGCATCAGCTCGACGATGTTGATATTGAGATGGGGCGGGAGGGTGGCGACCCAGAAAAGGGTTTCGGCGATGTCCTCGGCCGTCATCGGTTTGACGCCGCGGTAAAGGGCGTCCGAGGCGGCCTGGTCGCCGCCGGTTCTGACCAGGGTGAATTCGGTCTCGGCCATCCCCGGCTCGATCGAGGTGACCCTCACGCCGGTGCCGTGGAGGTCCGAGCGAAGGTCGAGCGAGAACTGGCTGACGAAGGCCTTGGTGCCCCCGTAGACCGCGCCGCCGCGATACGGATAGGTCGCAGCGACCGAGCTCAGGTTGATGATCGCGCCCCTGCGTTCGATCAGGGTCGGCAGCAGCCTTCGGGTGAGCGCGACCAGGCCGACGACGTTGGTCTCGATCGATACGAGCGCTGGCTCGAGCCGCGAATCCTGGAACGGCTCCATCGGCGGTGCGAGCCCGGCATTGTTGATCAGCAGGTCGACCCCCCGGAAGGCGTTCGGCAGGCCGTCGACCGCCCCTTCGAGCCCCGCCGGGTCGCGCATGTCGAGCTCGAGCGGTAGGAAGGCGTCGCCGAGCTCCGCGGCGAGGCCGCCGAGGCGCTCGCGCCGCCGGCCGGTGCCGATCACCCGCCAGCCCGACGCCGCGAAACGGCGGGTGGCGGCGGCGCCGAAGCCGGCGGTGGCGCCGGTGATGAAGGCGGTCCTGGTCATCCGGTCAGGGTCTCCTCGAACAGGGTCAGCATCGCCGCCCAGGACCGGCGGTCGCCGGCTTCGTCATAGGCGAAGCCGGCGATGCCGAGAGCGTCGATGTCGGGATTGGTGAAGCTGTGGCCGACTCCGCCGTAGAGGTGGAGCTGCCAGTCGATCCCGGCCGCGGTCGCCTCCGCGAGGAAGGAGTCGCGCTGCGTTGCCGTGACGATCGGATCGTCGGCGCCGTGGCAAAGGAGCAGCTTGCCCTGGATCGCTCCATTCTCTTCCGGAGCGCCGGGCACGAAGCCGCTGTGGAAGCCGGCGACGGCGACGAAGGGCGCGCCCATCCGGGCCAGCTCGATGACCGCCGCACCGCCCATGCAATAGCCGATCCCGGCCAGTCGAGTGCGATCGACGTTCGGTTGGGCGATGAGGATTTCGAGGCCCGCGGCGAGCCGCGCCCGCAAGCGCGGTCGGTCGCCCCGCAATTCCTTGCCGAGCGCCATCGCCCGGTCGAGCGGCGGGTCCTCCTCCCCATAATAATCGAGGGCGAAGGCGACGTAGCCGAGCCCGGCCAGGCGGCGGGCGCGCTCCTTCGTGTGCCGGCCGAGCCCGCCCCCTTCGTGAGCGACCAGGATGCCCGGCGCCGGCCGCCCGCCGGATCCGTCGGCCAGATAGCCGGTCAGCGCGACGCCGTCGCCGCCGTCGTAGGGGATCGGGACCAGCCCGGTCATCCGCCCCTCAGCCGATCGAGGATCCACGGCACCGCTTCATCCCAGGAGTCGATCCGGGCATGGGCGTGCGGAGCCGGCGGGGTGTGGGCGGCGAGCCGCGGCTCGGCGATCATGTGGAGGCGCCAGACCTGCGGCGCATGGTTCGCCACCGATTCGTGGTGGACGGCGAGGTCGTCGACGAAGACCGTCGCGCTCGGCCCCATCGCCTCGACCAGCTCGAGCACCGGCCGCCCCTTGCCGCCGCGATTGCACAGGACCCGGTGGCGGATGTCGAACCGTTCCAGCTGCTCGACCCGCCCCGCCTCATATTCGTCGCCGATGTTGGTGAGGACGACGATCTCCGCATGCTCCGCGATCTGGGCGAGCGCCTCCACCGCGCCGGGGACGACGTTCTGGCGGTGCATCTCGCTCGTGAAGAAGCCGTCGAGCAGCGGCCACACCCGGTCCGCGTCCACCGGTTGCCCGTCGCCGTCGCGCAGCGCCTCGCGGAAGCCGGGAGCGGAGAGGTTGAAGCTGAGCCCATGCGCCTCGGCGACCCAGTCGGCGAAGTGCGCGACCATGTGGAGCAGCACCTCGTCGCAATCGGTGATGAGCAGAGGCCGGCCGCTCATGCCTCCAGCCTCCGACGGGCCTCGACCAGCTCGGCCGGGGCGACGCCCAGAGCTTCCGCCGCGGCGATCAGGTCGGGCTCGTGCGCTTCGAGGAAGGCGAGGACCGAGGCGAGCAGCCCGGGCTCGTCGAGCCGCTCGCGCAGCGCCGCCGGATCGAGGCCGGTCAGGGCGAGCAGCCGCTGCGCCCGGGCCTCGTCGGCCAGAGTCCAGCCGAGCGCCGAAAGGGCCAGGATCTGAGGGTCGGTCGGGTTTGTGTCGTCGCGTCGCATCTTCTACAGGTGCGCCGGTGGGACAAAAAATCCTCGTTGTCGAGGACAACGAACTCAATCTGAAGCTGTTTTGCGACCTGCTTCGAGCGCATGGCTACGAGGTCGAGCCGGTGCGCGACGGCCGCGAGGCGGTGGAGAGGGCCCGAGCCTTCGCCCCCGACCTCATCGTCATGGACATCCAAATGCCCCATGTCAGCGGCCTCGAGCTCATCGAGCGGATCAAGGGGGACACGGAGCTTCGGCGCACTCCGATCATGGCCGTGACCGCCTACGCGGCGAAG
>DASVRO010000060.1:0-3064 GCA_036388575.1 Allosphingosinicella sp. | reverse complement strand
GTCGAGCCGATCACGTCGGGGAGGGCGGCGAGGAGGTTGTCGCCGAAGCTGGTGCCTTCGATCAGGCTTCTGGTGGCGGCGTTGGCGATGGCGCTCGCCGAGCTTGCGAGGGCTCCGGCGACATGGCGATTGAGGCCGTTCGTCCCGGCGCCCACGGCGCCCGACGCGGCTCCGCCGGCGGCCGCCGCGGCGACCCCGGCCCAGTCGAACTTGCTCTGAAGGCCGGTCACGACCGCGATCGACTGGGTGACGAAGCTGGTCGTCGCCCCGACCGCGGCGCCCCGGGCCGCGCCCTGCAAGATGCCCTGGGCGGCCGGAAGCATCTTGCCGATCCCCGCCCCGATGCCGCCGGAAAGCCCGGCCATGGCCACGGCCTTCCAGCTGAACTTGTCCTGGATGCCGGTGGCGACTCCCACGCCCTGGCTGACGATCGAGCCGACCACGCCGCCGACGGCGCCGGCGGCGATCATCGCGCCCGTCGAGGCCGAGGCCGCTCCGGCCAGACCCAATGTGGTGCCGATGCCCGCGCCGATGCCGCCCGACACCGCGCCGGTCGCGGCCAGGAACGCGCCCGAGGTCACCACCGTCACCGCCACCGCGAGACGGGTCGAACGGCTTGAAGGTGGAGGCGGTTGTGGTGGTTGCGGATCACACCCGCGGGGATGGCGAGGCGCTGGCCTTCGGTAGGCCGTTCGAGGCCGACATGCCGTTGGCCTGGGCAAGCTTGTACCAGAGCGAGCTGTCGCCCCAGAGTTGCGCCGCGATCGTCTCGAGCGTGTCGCCTTGGCGGACGGTGTAGCCGCCGGCGACCCCGCCCTGGCCGTAGCTGGTGATCCGCTCGCCCGACAGGTCGAAATTGGCGTGGGCGCCGCCGTAATGCTGGCCGAAGCGGAAGGCTCCGGGATTGATCGTCGGCTCGACGATGGTGCGGTTGTCGATCGACGAGGCGTAGTTGGTGTCGAGGGTGCCGTTGTTGCCGACATAGCCCATCTGCTTGCCGCCGAAGCGGTGCCAGGTGCCGCGCGGGCTCACCTCCACCCGGACGTGAGCCTCAGCGCGCGCGGCACCGTGCGGGTCGCCGCCCGCCATCGGCGTTGCAGGGGTTGTTGCGTAGCGGCTATTCTACAATAGATTTCAGAAAAATGATCCTTGGCCTGAGCAAAGGCTACGCGTCGGCTACCACCTCCACGATTGTCGTATGTTCGACCTTGTTTACCGGATCCCAGTCACCTTCCTCCTCCACACCGCGCAGTGTGCGGAACCGCATCGGAGCTTCGATGCGGTTGTGGCGCGGGTCGATAAATCGAATCCCGGTGCAGCCGGCGCGCAGCAGAGCCATCGCGAACTCGTCAGTGCAATAGGGTGTCCCGAGAAAATGCTCGTCGTGGAAGAGTCGGTATCGCGGCTTGACGTGGACGTCGATCGCATCTGGGCCAGGCATCAGGGAAGCAAGGAATTCGTGCTGTGAGCTGAATATTCTTTCCGGTTGAGGATGAGATATCCGGTCGGTGACGGCTACGTTCATGATCATGTAATTCATAGCGCGCGGACCGGCCGCCGAGCGGGTCGCGCGGACCGGAAAATATTCAATTTCATCCTCGGACAGCGCCATCACTTCTCGCATTCGCTGTGAGACGAGCACGCGCGCATCCCAGGTAAAGCAATCAACACGGAAATCCGGAAGCGTCAGCTCCATTTCCGGCACGGGGATGGGCACGCCCTGCTTGCGGCCGGGCATCATGCCTGCGTTGAAGACCTCATCCGAGTTGAGGAACTGGCAATGCGATACCAAGCTGCCGGGGTCGATTTCATAGGGCAGCCACGGGGTGAATTGCCAAATCCGTTGCATGTCGGTGGTCAATTCACCCTCGGGTTCCAAACATGGCCTACAATAGCCATTCGCTGCTGCGCTGCAACCAGGTCGAGAATGCCTCGCGCCTGATAGGCGTTAACGCGCCCGCCGGCCGCAGTGACATAGCCTTGCACCTGCGCCGCTACAGCTGCGTTGTATCTCCGGTGATACCCGTTGTGGATCGGCAGGTTGCCCGGGGACCTCGCTTGAGTGGCAGGATCGGCCGGCAAACCGATGAGATTGAGCACCGAATCCTGATGCCAACCCTGCTGCTGCGCGAGCCGCGCGAGCGGCGCAAACATTCCCCAGACTTCGGCCGGCACCAAGTGGTGGACCTGCCATCTTCCCGGATCCTGCAATTGCGCTGCGAGGGCAGCTCTTGCGGAGCGGCTGGTTGTTTGCAGCGCAGGCTCCACGCCTTGGGGACGTGCCCGACTCCTTTCGGCATTCGCGGCGTTGCCAGCGGCGACCGTATAGAGAAGCCGCTGATCGGAGTTCGAGCCGTGGAGGGCTCGCACGAAGATGGCGGGATCGACCAGCGTGACGCGCATCAAGCCTTGGGATGCGGCGTCGTTGGTGGGTCCGCTCCAGCCGACATTCTCCACGATGGCTGGAAGATTATAAGAGCCCCAGACATAGGCGCGCGCAGCCAGCACATCGGTGGCGTCGGTGGAATTCAGTCCAAATCGCTCTATCACTCGATTGACCTGGCTCCGCTCCGCGGAGTCGCGAACCAGTTCCAGAATTTGGACGGCGGTATAAATGACGTTGCCTATGCGGATCCGTCCCCCTGGCAATCGTTCGACGCGGGGGGCGGTCCGCCCTCCGGCTGGAGTGGCGAGCAGGCCTTCGAGCGACCCAGCTGAAGCGAGCAGGATAGTGTCGTCCCCTGAAGCACCGGCCCATGGCGACTGCGTGGCGGGCATGAAATCCGGAGGGCTGCCCTCCCATGACTCGAAGGTCCCGTCGCCGTCATAGGATTCGGAGCCCGGATAGTCCGGCTCCACCGGCTCCACCGCGAAGCCGCGGTTGCCGCCGCCGGCAATGCCCTCGGCGAGCATGTTGCCCAGTGTCGAGCCGATCACGTCGGGGAGGGCGGCGAGGAGGTTGTCGCCGAAGCTGGTGCCTTCGATCAGGCTTCTGGTGGCGGCGTTGGCGATGGCGCTCGCCGAGCTTGCGAGGGCTCCGGCGACATGGCGATTGAGGCCGTTC
>DASVRO010000059.1:0-17705 GCA_036388575.1 Allosphingosinicella sp. | reverse complement strand
GCGTTCGTGACCTTCTTTTACCCGAACTATCTGGGCCACGCCGACAATTACATTCCGGCCAACCCGCTGGCGACACCGGCGCACATCGTTCCCGAATGGTATTTCTGGCCGTTCTACGCGATCCTTCGGGCCTTCACGGTCGACTTCATCCTGCCGGCCAAGCTGTGGGGCGTGCTGGCCATGTTCGGCTCGATCGTCCTTCTGTTCTTCCTGTCCTGGCTCGATCCTTCGCCGGTGCGTTCGGGCAATTACCGGCCGCGCTTCCGGCAGTTCTTCTGGATCCTGATCGCGGACATCCTCGTCCTCGGCTGGTGCGGCGGGCTTCCGGCGGAAGAGCCCTATGTGATGATCAGCCAGGTCGCGACGATCTACTATTTCGCCCATTTCTTGATTATTCTTCCGATACTTAGCTGGACCGAGAAGACTCTGCCGCTGCCCAACTCGATCTCGGAATCGGTGCTTCACGGGGAAGAGCGCGAGGCGGCGCCAGCGGACCTTTCCGGCGCCCGGCCGGCCACCGCGGCTGAATAAGGGAAAGACGACTCATGGACCGCCTGCTCGGCATTCTCATCGGCCTCGGCTTCGTTCTGGTCACCGGCATTTCGCTCGGCTGGGGCGTCTATGCCTATGTCACCGAAGAGCATGAGGAGAGCGTCGAGCATGCTTTCCATCTCGAGGCGCGCGACGTCGCTTTCTCGTTCGACGGCCCGTTGGGCAAATATGACCGGCCTCAGCTCCAGCGCGGCTTCCAGGTCTACAAGGAGGTCTGCGCCTCCTGCCACGGCCTGAACTTCGTCGCCTTCCGCGACCTCCACGACCTCGGCTACGGCGAGGAGGAGGTGAAGGCGATCGCCGACCAGTGGCAGATCGAGGTCGCCGCGGTCGACGCCAAGACCGGCGAGGCGTCGACCCGCAAGGCGCTCCCGGCCGACCGCTTCCCCGACCCCTATCCGAACGAGGTCGCGGCCCGGGCGGCGAACCGCAACGCGCTTCCGCCCGACCTTTCGCTGATCACCAAGGCTCGCCACGGCGGGCCGGCCTATGTCGCCTCGCTGCTGACCGGCTACCGCAACCCGCCGGCCGATCTTCCGAAGGAGGCGCGGCCGGGCGAGGGGCTCTATTTCAACCCCTGGTTCCCCAACCTCAATATCGCCATGCCGCCGCCGCTCGCCGCCGACGGCCAGGTGACCTATGCCGACGGCACCAACCCGACCCGCGACCAGATGGCGAAGGACGTCAGCGCCTTCCTCGCCTGGTCGGCCGAGCCGAAGCTCGAGAACCGCAAGGCGACCGGCTGGGCGGTGCTCGCCTTCCTGCTCTTCGCCACCATCCTTTCCTACATGGCCTATCAGAACATCTGGCACGGCGGCGCCAGCCGCCGGGTGCGGACGACGGGCCCGCTCGACCCGGACAACATGGCCAAGCGCGACGAGGCGAGCCGCGAAGCGGGCATCGAGGGCAATCCTTAGTCGGATGAAAGGGGACAGTCCGTTTTCCGCACGGCAGTGACCATCCTGGTGCGGAGCGCGGAAAAGTGACTGTCCCCACACGCGCCCCAGGACCGCGGTCCCACTCCCCGAGGCAAGCTCGAGGAGGAGAAGGAACCTCCCGCTTTACAGTGGGTTAACGGGTTCATCGGCGGTTCACGCCGAGAGGCGGACTTTCCCGTTCGCCTAAGCGTCTTTTCGGGAGAGTCGCTCATGTCCCTCGTTCGTTTCCGCACCGCCGCCCTGGTCCTCGCCGCCGGCCTCGGCCTTTCCGCCTGCTCAACTTATGACGGCTACGGCTATGGCGGCCTGTCGGTCGGCTACGGCAGCGGCTATTGCGACCCTTATTATGACGACTGCTACGGCGGCTACGGCGGCGGCCATGGCTATAGCGACCCGTGGTACGGCTGGTACGGCGATTATTATTATCCCGGCTTCGGGATCTACGTCTACGACCGCTACCGCCGCCCGCAGCGCTGGAACGACGACCATCGCCGCTATTGGGAAGGCCGCCGCGGCCGCTACGGCAACCGCAACTGGAACGACCGCCGCTGGGAGCGCTGGGACGGCTGGGACCGCAATGACCGGCGCGAGTGGCGCGAGAACCGCGGCGAGTGGCGCGAGGACCGGCGCGAGATGCGGCAGAACTACCGCGACTTCCGCCAGGACCGCCGAGGCGACCGCACCGAGTTCCGCACCGAGCGGCAGCAGGACCGCGAGGCCCTTCAGCGCGGCGACGTCACCCGCGAGCAGTTCCGCCAGGACCGGCGCCAGGACCGGCGCGAGTTCCGCCGCGAGGGCCGGCAGGACCAGCGGGGTTTGCGCCGCGAGAACCGCCGCGACCGGCGGGACTAGGGGCCGGTCGGGCTGAGGTTGTCACCCCGGACTTGATCCGGGGTCCACCTCGGCGGCGTCTTCAAGTGAAGGTGGATGCCGGATCAAGTCCGGCATGACGGTCACTTGCCCGGCCGTCGCCGGATCAGCACGATCGAGGTGAAGCGCATCACCGGTACTCCGTCCTGGTTGGTGACGGTCGTCTGAGTGCGGAACGAGCCGAGGTCCGGCTTCGAGCGCGACGGAGTCTTCTCGATGATCTTGCCGGCGACGCTGATCGTGTCGCCCGGATAGACCGGCTTCAGCCATCTGAGCTCGTCGACCCCGGGCGAGCCGAGCCCGGCCTGCTCCTCGCCGGAGAGGTGCCGCACGATCACCGCCATCGTCATCGCGCAGGTATGCCAGCCGCTCGCCGCCAGCCGGCCGAAATGGGTCCTAGCCGCCGCCTCGTCGGACAGATGGAAGGGCTGGGGATCGTATTTGCGGGCGAACTCGAGCACCTCCTCGCGAGTCACCTCGTAGCGCCCGTATTCGACCTCGCGGCCGACCTCCAGATCCTCGAAATAGATCACGACGCCCTCGCTTTCGCCGGCGGCTTAAGCACATCGCCGCGCCGCCGTGAAGCGGGGGCCGATCGCCCAGCGGGACCGTCACCCCGGACTTGATCCGGGGTGACCTTCTTCCGACTCGCGGGGAGGCCGGAAGGTGGATGCCGGATCAAGTCCGGCATGACGGAGCCAGGCATCAGGTCCGGCGCGACCAGCTAAATCCCTCAAACACGGCCTTTCTTGTCCACTGTGTCGCCGCCGCACCACCAAATGGTCTCGATTGTGTCAGACCCGCAACATTAATCTTGCGTTCAAGCCGTCGATGGAAAAGAACGTTTCATCGCAGCCATCGCTGCGGTGAGTTGAGGACAGAGAGATGTTGACGACGATCGAAGGTGGCAAGAGCTTCCCCCACGACCCCGCCCTGCGCGGGTTCCAGATCCTGTATCATTCGGGCGAGATCAACCGCTGCCCGGGCTGCGGGCGCACCCATTGGTATGTCGGGCGGATGTCGGCCGAATGCGGCTTCTGCGGCACGGCGCTCGCCCTGGCCGAGACCGCCCGCACCGGCACCGGCCTGTTCCAGACCCGCCAGCCGTCGCGCGACGACCAGTGGGACATCGCCGCCTGAGCCTTCAGGAATAGCTCTCCGGCCAGGGCAGCGGAAAGAAGGCGCGGCAGGGCCGCGCCTCGTCCACCGCCCTGGCGAACGAGGGGCGCTCCAGCAGCCGCGCATAATAGGCCTCGACCTGGGGCCGGCCGCGGAAAGGCTCGACGATGTTGGCGTAGAAGAGAGCCGGCCCCGCTCCGCAATCGGCGAGGCTGAACGTTTCTCCGGCAGCCCACGGCCGTCCGTCCGCCAGCTCCGCCTCCAGCATGTCCCACGCCCGCCGAAGCAGGGCCCTGGCCTCCTCGACGCCATAGGGATCGCGGCCGCTTTCGGGCCGGAAATTGTCGCCGACCGCCTTCTGCAGCGGGCTCTCGACATAATGGTCGAAGAAGCGGTCCCACAAATGCACCCGCATCGCTTCGTCGGGATCGGCGGGTACGAGCGGCGGACCCGGATGCACACGGTCCAGATATTCGACGATCAGGCTCGATTCGGGGACGGTCGCGCCGCGCGCCTCGTCGCGAAGCACCGGGAACTTGCCCATTGGCCACAGCCTCTCCAGCGCCGCCTTCTGCTCGGCATCGCCGAGGTCGACGATGTTGCGCTCGAACGGCACCGCCCGCTCATAGAGGGCGACCAGCACCTTCTGGCAGTAAGAGGAGAAGGGGTGGTAGTGGAGGGTGAGGGTCATCGCATTTCCGTTTCTGCCTGGCTCTCGGCTGCCGGTGCCAAGCGTTTCGTCATGCCGGACTTGATCCGGCATCCACCTGTTGTCGCGGCGTTGAAGAAAGATGGACCCCGGATCAAGTCCGGGGTGACGAAGCGGGCGCGGGTCTCAACTCGATGCGGGCTCCGCGTCTCGGACGGAGACGGATCGGTTAAGGCACTGCGCGATAAGGATTGCGCCGGAGCCCGTGTAGTGACACTATCCACCCCATGCGCTGCCTCCTCCCCCTGCTCGCTTTGGGGCTGATCGCCGCTCCGGCCTCGGCCCAACCGTCCGCCACCGTCGCCGCCGAGGCGCCGATCGTCGCCGAGGCGAGGGCCTTCATGGCCCGCTATGCCGACGATCTCATCCAGGGCAATCGCGCCGCGGTCGCCGCGCGCTACGACCGCAACGGCGCCTGGCACGTCGGCCCCACGAGCGCCGAGCTGGAGAGCTGGGACAAGATCGACAACCGCTACCGCCGCCGCTGGGCGCCGCCGTCGAGCTTCGAGTGGCGCGGCCTCGCCTTCGAGCAGGTCGGGCCCGACAGCGTTCTGGTCGTCGGCGGCTTCAACTGGTGGCCGCTGAAGAAGGCCGATGCGGCGCCGCTCGTCTATTCCTACACGGCCCTGCTCGTCCGCCGCGGCGGCGAGCTCAAGATCCGGCTCGAGAACGAAGCCACCGCCGCACCGCGCGGAACCGCCACCGCCCAGCGCTAGCGTTTTGCCTCCCCATCGCGAGATGGGGAGGGGGACCATGCGAAGCATGGTGGAGGGGTGGCCTGGCCGGCATGCCGGCGGTTCGCGCTCGTACCTCCCTCGCCAGCGCTATTACCCTCCACCACTCTGCGGGTGGTCCCCCTCCCCATCGCAAGGCGATGGGGAGGCAAGGGCAGTTCGGAACGCCGCCGCAACCGAAGCGTTGGCGGCAAGTCGTTCTGGGAACGCGGGTTTTTCGCCGGCCGTCCCAACTCTAGGAGCAAGTCCATGCTTCGCGGCCCGTTCGTCCTGCTCGCTTCCAGCTCGCTCGTCCTTTCCGCCTGCGTCCAGACCCGCCAGGTCGCGGACGTCGAGTTCGAGCCGCCGCAGGGCGATTACAGCCTGATCGTGATGCGGCCCGACGTCACCGTCGGCTCGGTTACCGCCGGCGGCCTCGTCGAGCCCCGCGCCGACTGGACCGAGCAGGCCCGCGCCAATCTCCTCAAGGCGCTCGCCGACCAGCAGGCCCGCCGAGGCGGCCGCACCCGCATCCTCGAGACCCGCGGCGGCATCCCCGGAGTCAGCGAGCAGACCGTCGCCGATCTCGAGCGGCTCCACGCCGCCGTCGGCGGCTCGATCGCGCTGCACAAATATATGGGGGCCGAGCTGCCCACCAAGCGCCGCCGCGGCATCGACTGGACCCTGGGCGAGGAGGCGGTCCGGTTCGGCAAGGCGACGGGCATGGACTACGCCCTGTTCCTCCACGCCGAGGACAGCTTCGCCTCAAGCGGCCGGGTCGCCCTTCAGGTGCTCGGGATCGCCGGCTGCTTCATCGGCTTCTGCGCGCCCCAGGGCGGCGGCGGCCAGTCGGCTTACGTCTCGCTCGTCGACCTCAGGACCGGCGAGGTCGCCTGGTTCAACGTCCTCCAGACGTCGAGCATGATGCCGGGAGTGACGTTCGGCGACATCCGCACTCCGGAAGGCGCCGCTCAGATGGTCGAGCGCCTGCTCGGCCGCATGAAGGCCGGCCGCAACGTCCGGGCGAGGCGATGACGGCCCCGCCAGAAATGGGGACAGTTACTAAACTGTCCCCGGGACAGTTTAGTAACTGTCCCCAAACGCTGCCGCTGACCCGGCGGATGATGCTCGGCGGCCTCGGGTGCGCCTGTTGCGCCGCTGTCGCCGGCACCGCCGAGGCTCGGATCCGGCCGGCCGACATGAAGCCCCTGATCGGCCCCGGCCACCGCCCCACCGCCAAGGACGAGCTCGGCATGTGGCAGCAATATGAAAGGGTCGAGCAGGAGATCGCCGGCTCGAACCTGCTGCTCGGCGACCCGAAGCTCGCCCGCTACCTGGGCGGGCTCGCGGAGCGGGTCGGCGGCCCGGCGGCGAGGGACCTGCGGGTCTACGTCGCCCATATCCCCGAGTTCAACGCCTTCATGGCGCCGACCGGCTTCATGGTCGTGTTCACCGGCCTGCTGCTTCGCATGCGCGACGAGGCGCAGCTCGCCGGCGTCATCGCCCACGAGGCGGGACATTTCCTTCGCCGCCACCAGATCCGCCTGTGGCGCGACCTCAGGCGCAAGTCCGACGCGTTCAGCTTCCTCGCCATGGGCGCGGGCGTCGGCGGAGCGGCCGGCGGCTTCTATGCCGGCGAGCTGGTCCAGCTCGCCCAGTTCGGGACCATCCTCTCGCTGCTCAACTACAGCCGCGAGCTCGAGGCGGAGGCCGACGCGATCGGGCTCCTCCAGATCAGCGAGGCCGGCTACGATCCGATGGCGATGCCGGAGACCTGGCAGCAGCTGATCGAGGAGAGCAAGGCGAGCGCTGCGATGCGCCGAAAGCGCTACCGCCGCCGCTATTCGCTGCTCGAGACCCACCCGGCGCCGGAGACGAGGATGGTCGATCTGCGGGCGTCGGCGAGGGAGGTGACGACGGCGCGCACCACCGACCGCGGCCGCGAGCGATATCTCCAGGCGCTCGGCGAGCACCGCAGGACCCTGCTCGACGACCAGGTGAAGCTCAACGATCCCGGCGCCAGCCTCTACGTCATCCGCAATCTCGCCAAAGACGGCTGGAACGGCCCGCTGCGCTATTACGAAGGCGAGGTCTGGCGGCTGAAGGCGGGCAAAGGCGAGGACGCGCTCGCCGCCCGGAGCTACGCCGCGGCGGTCGGCTACCCCGACGCTCCGCCGGAAGCGTGGCGGGCGCACGGCTACCAGCTGCTCAAGCAGGGCCGGGGCGAAGAGGGAAGGGCCGCGCTCAACCGCTATCTCGCCCTCGCGCCCCGGGCCCCCGACGCGGCGATGGTCCGCCAATCGGCGAGCCAGTGAGAGGAGGACGGGCGATGCACCAGGCAAGGATGGTCGCGGCTCTGGCCGCATTGTCGCTCACGGCGGGCTGCGCCGGCGGCGGCGTCGGAGCGCCCGGCTTCCGTTATTATTCGCTGGTCAGGCCGGGCCCGGAGGACGTCGCCCGGGGCTCGATGATCGTGACTCCGACGATCCGCTGGAACAAGGCGCCGCGCGGCCCGCACGACATCCAGCGCGAGGAGAATTGGACTCTGAACGGGCCTTTGCTCGACGGCCTCACCTTCATCGGCGGCCTCGAGCATGACAAGCGCATCGTCCAGCAGCGCCGCAGGGCCGACCGCAAGGTGCCCAACTTCCGCTCGGACATGAACCCGACCGAGATCGCCGCGATGATCGAGAGCTTCTACCGGATCCGCGCCGGCTCGACCCGGTTCGACATGACCGGCCTGCAGCCCCGCCAGTTCCTCGGCCATCCGGGCTTCCAGTTCGACTTCGTCCATCTCGGCGGCGACGAGGTCGAGCGGCGGGGAAGGGCGGTCGGAGCGATCGTCGGCGGCCGCTTCTACCTCGCCTTGTTCGACGCGGCGCGGATGCATTATTTCGACTCCGGCCTCCCCGAGTTCGAACGGATCGCCGAGAGCGCGCGGATCAGGGGCTGATCTGCCTCCCCATCGAAGATGGGGAGGGGGACCACCGAAGGTGGTGGAGGGGTGACCTGACCCGGCCTCGCCGGGTCACCCCTCCACCAGGCAAAGCCTGGTCCCCCTCCCCATGCTGCGCATGGGGAGGCAGAAAAGCAGTTTCCCGCGCCCCTCCGCCTCGTCTAGTCTGCGCGAAAGGGGAGGGGTTGCATGGACAAAGTGAGAGCCTTCGGCTGGGCCTATTTCGCCCTCTTCGTCCTCGTCGTCGCGATCGGCTACGTGCCGTCCTTCGAGGACGAGCAGGGCAATCTGTTCGGCCTGTTCAAGCTCGACCTCTACGACGACAGCCTCCACCTCGCCTCCGGCCTGTGGGCCGGAATCGCCGCCTTCCTGTCGCGCCGCGCCGCGGTCAATTACTTCAGGCTGTTCGGCCCGCTCTACTTCCTCGACGGCGTGTTCGGCTTCTTCACCGGCAGCGGATATCTCGACGGTGGGATCTTCCTCTACGGCCCGCTCGACCTGCCGCTCGGGACCCGCTTCTTCGCCAACCTGCCGCACCTGCTGATCGGCGGGATCGCCGCCTGGGTGGGCTACGTCCTCGCAAAGGGCCCGGCGCCGGAGCGAGCCGCCGCTTGAAGAAGCGCTGGAAGATCGCGATCGGCCTCGGCGGGCTTCTGCTCGCCGCCGTCGTCGTGCCGGTCGCCTATGTCGAGACCGCCTGCCGCGGCCCGTCCGAAACCGTGCGTCCCGACGAGCCCTATCAGCGCCTGCTCACCGCCGGCCCCGGCATCCGCAAGGAAGCCCGGACCTGGCTGACCTATCCCGAGTGGCACATCGTCTATTCGGCCGACAGCTACGGCCGCTTTCTCGCAACCGGGCGGCCGAGCGCCTTCCCCTATTTCCGCCACATCTCCGGCTTCTGGTCGAGCTATTGCGCGCTCAACAAGGTCACCTCCGCCTCGCCCGGCACCGGCGAGGCCAAGGTGATGATCTACACGATCGGAATCAGCTACACGATCGAGCTCGGGCTGAAGGGCCTCTACGAGAAGACGATCGGCCGCTTGTTCGAGTGGACGGCCGGCTCGCGCAGTGTTGGCGACTTCTATTCGGCGCGGGTGCAGCGGAGCTACGGCGCGTTCATGCACGAGACCCCCTGGTATGAATTCGGGTTCGGCGAGGCGCTCGGCGGCCTGTGGGATACAAGCGAGACGAGCCAGTTCGTCCGCAACGGCGAGCGGCGGGCCGCGCTCAGCGTCGAATATGGCGCCAAGGCGGGCTATGCCGCGCTGATCGGCTGGGCTTCCCAGTCGACCTTGGGGCCGGACCAGCGCACCTTGCGGATGCTGCTGCCGGCGGGTGCCGACCCGGCCGCGGTCGATGCGCGGATCCGCATCCTCGGGCGGACGGGGCAGGGGCTGCAGGTCGCCGAGGTACCGCGCTACGCCCAGCTCACCGAGATCCTCCTCAGGCTGGCGGCGGCGGGCATCGATCCGGTCGAGATCGCCGGCAACGACGACATCTTCGTCACCGTCCTGGCGCCGGCCGCGGCGGCCCCGCCGCCCGGAGCGGCCGTCCTCCTCGCGATGCCGCTCGACGACCGCGCCGGCTGGCGCCGCCTGGGGCTTTCGACGAAGGTGGCCCGTCTCGGCCCTCTGCTGAGGGCGGTCTGCGCCGGCGGCGGTGAGGTCGAGCATGTCTACGATTATTAGCGCGCTGTTCGGTCATTCCCGCGAAAGCGGGAATCCATTCTGCCTCGGAACCCGTGCGAACGCACGATGGGTTCCCGCGTTCGCGGGAATGACGAGGCCATGATGATCCTGCGCTGGCTCGGCGGCGCCGCGCTCGTCCTCGCCGCCTGGGCCCTCGTCATGCTGGCCATCCCATTCCTCGGCCCGCCGGGCCGCCAGGTCGCCGTCGTCGGCGACACCGCCGCGGCCTTCCGCACCATTGCCGCCGCCGGCGGCCAGGTCGTCGAGACCCGCCGAGGCGCCGTCCTCGCCCGCTCCGACCGCCCCGGCTTCGCCCGCCGCCTCTACCACGCCGGAGCGCCGCTGGTGCTCGAGGGGAGGATCGCGGCGGGCTGCTTCAGGACGTGAAGCAACTCTGGAAGCTTGCTGCTGGAAGGGCATTTTGGTAGGAAGAATTACTACCGGAGGCCATCATGGGTACAGCACAAAAGCTGAGCATTGCTCTGACCGAGGAGCTTGTCCGCGACATCGAGTCGGCGGTTTCGAGCGGCGATTACTCGACAGCGAGCGAGGTCGTACGCGACGCGCTGCGGGCCTGGAAACGCGAGCGGGCCGGACGCGATGCCGCGATCCAGCGGCTCCGGCAGCTGTGGGACGAGGGGCTAGCGAGCGGCGAGCCTGTCGAGGGCGGTTTCGACGCCGAGGAGACCAACCGCCACGGACATGAGCGGCTGGCGGCGGAGCGCCGGAAGGCTGGATGAGACTCCGCCGACTGCCGCAGGCGATCCGTGACGTTGAAGAGATCTGGCAATTTATCGCGGCCGAGGATGTGGCCGCAGCGGAACGCTGGATCCGGCGCATCGCCGACTCAACCAATCGACTAACCGAATTTCCAAATAGCGGCGCGCCACGTCCTGAGCTGGCGCCGGGTGCCCGCAGCATCGTGATCGGTCGCTATCTCGTGCTCTACCGCGTTGGCGCCGACAGCGTGGACATCGTGCGGGTCGTCCACGGCGCGCGCGAGCTGTCCAGGCTGTTGGGCGACGAACGGAAGGTCGACGAATGACGCTCGTGCTCGAGGGCAGGATCGCCGCCGGCTGCTTCGGGCGCTAGCGCTTCCCGGCGAAGGCCGGGATCCAGTCGTTCCGCCGGTGCCGCTGGGCCCGGCCTTCGCCGGGGAACAGTTGCGGCTAGGACTTCTCCCGCAAAGCCGGCGCATAGCGTTCGTACCAGCGATTGCTGAACCGCCCCTCCGGGTCGAACCTTCGCTTGGCGGCGAAGAAGGCGCCGATCTCGGGGTACGACGCCTCGAGCTGCGCCGGCGTGTAATGGAGCTGGTAGGGCAGGAAGAAGCGGCCGCCGTTGGCCTTCGACAGGTCGATCAGCGCCGAGGTCAGGGCCGCCATCCGCCGGCTGCCTTCCCGGTCGGTCTTCTG
This sequence comes from Allosphingosinicella sp., assembly GCA_036388575.1. Classification (GTDB taxonomy): domain Bacteria; phylum Pseudomonadota; class Alphaproteobacteria; order Sphingomonadales; family Sphingomonadaceae; genus Allosphingosinicella. The sequence continues at coordinate 6,745 of DASVRO010000059.1, read as the reverse complement.
GTTCAGATAGAGGACGACCGAGAAGGCGGGGCCGGGGGCGTAGCTCAGCGCGTGGTCCTCCTTGTCGACCGCCCGGATCGACACGTTGAGGATGTTGGCGTCATGCATCCGGAACAGCCGCTTCATGCCCTCGACGAACGGCATCAGCCGCTCTCGAGGCACGAAATATTCGTGGAGGATGTCGGTCTCGGCCGGCAAATTGTTGCGCAGATAGGCGACGCTGTCGTGCATCGGGTCGTTGCGCGAGACGAGGCAGGCCTCGCCGTCGCCCATCGCCTGGGCGCGGGTGATCGTGCAGCTCTCGAAGCGGTGCTCGAGATGCTTCTCGGTCCACCATTTGGCCGAGCGGAAGAAGCTCCCCTTCTTGGCGAGGTTGACGGTGAGGCGCCGCAATTTGGTCGACGACACCTCGGTCAGCGGCGCCCGCTCCAGCCCCGCGTCGGGCACCTTGTGGTAGGTGTAGACCAACGCCTCGTCGAGCAGCGAGCCCGGCGCGGTCGAGAGGTGAGCGTACATCAGCCCGACCGTCGGATCGCGCTCGATCCCACCGAACAGGGCCGGGAAGTCGCGGGTCGCGATCACCGAGCGCTTCGAGCGGTAAATGTGGTTGGGAACGACGTCGAGCTCGGCCGAGAGGATCACCCCGAACAGGCCGTAGCCGCCGACGACATGGCGGAACAGCTCGCCATTCTCGGCGGGCGAGGCGGTGACGACGCTTCCGTCGGCGAGCATCACCCGAAGCGAGCGGATCGAGCCGAGCAGGGCGCCGGCGCGATGGTCCATGCCGTGGGCGTTAACCGAGATCGAGCCGCCGACGCTGAAGATGTCGGTCGACTGCATCGCCTTGACCGCGAAACGGGGATGGATCGCGTTCTGGATGTCGTGCCAGGTCGCCCCGGCGCCGACCGTCACCGTCCGCCGGGCCGGATCGAGCCGGATCGAGGCGAGGCCGCGCATGTCGAGCACCACGCCCCTCGGAGTGAACGCCTGGCCGCCCATCGAATGCTTCACCCCGGCGGCCGAGACGGCGAGGCCATGCGCGCGCGCATAAGCGAGCGCCTCGGCGACCTGGCGCTCGCTCTCTGGCCGGACCACCCCGGCGACCGGAGTGCGGCTGAGGCAGCTGGCGTCGTTGACGGTGCCGCCGAGCTGAGCCCATTTCGGCGCCGGTACCGGTGCGGCGGCTGCGGCGGCGGGCTTCGCGGCGGCGGCGGACAGGGTGCCGCAATCCTTCGGCCCGTCGGGCTCGGCCATCAGCGGCGCCGCGTAAATCGCCGCTCCGGCGGCGGCGAGCGCGATGACCGAGACGGTGACCAGCAGCTTGCGCTTCATCTACTCTCTTCCCCCCGGTCCGGGGCGATCGCGGCGTCGAGCGCCGCGAGGAAGCCGTTCGGATCCTCGATATGCGGTATGTGCCCCACGCCCGGCAGGGTCGCGAACGAGCGCGCCCGGCCGAGCCCGGCGATGCGCCGGCCCTGCGCGATCGGAGTGACGGTGTCGGCCTCGCCCCAGATCAAAGCGAGCGGGACGGCGATCCGCCCGAGCCCGGCGCTGGTCCGGCTGAGCGCTCCGTCGTCGCTTGCGAACAGGCTCGGCAGCCAGGCCGCATAGGCCGAGGTGGTGCCGTCGCGGCGCATCGGCTGCTTCAGCACCGGCAGCCAGGCTTCGGCCTCGCTTTTGCGTGCGATCATCGAGCGAAGCAGCGGCCCGGTCGCGGCCGGGTTGGTCACCGTCGCCGCCGTGGCCGCTTCCGCCAGCGGCCGGAACCGAAAGGCTCCCCCGCTCTTCGCCGGAGCGTCGAGCTCGCCGAGCGCGGCGTCGACCAGCACCAGCGACCTCAGCCGGCCGGGATGGCGCAGGGCGAGCTCGGCCGCCGGGCCGCCGCCGAAGCTGTGGCCGACGACCACCGCCGGCCGTCCGGCCGCCGCCGCCGCCAGCACCGCCGCCAGCCGCTCGGCCTGGACGATCCGGTCGTAGCGCGCCTCGGCGTCGTGCTCCGACCAGCCGAACGGCGGCAGGTCGACCGCGATCACCCGCCATCCGCGCGCCGCGAGATGCGCCGCCACGTCCTTCCAGAAGCCGCGCCAGGCGGCCGTGCCGTGGACCAGCATCACCGGCCGTCCACCGGCCGGTCCGCTGAGCCCCACCGCGACCTTGCCGTAGGGCGTCGCGACCATCTGCGTGCCGACCGGCGCCGCGACGCCGTCCTCGCGCAGCGCCGCCGCGACCCGAAAGCCGGCGAGGACAAGCAGCAGCAGGAGAAGCAGCGCAACCGCCGCCTTGCCCGCGAATCGAACCGCCCCCATGCGCCCTCCCTTGGCGCAAGGCTTAGCGGGAAGCCCCTAAATATTCGCGATGAAATTCCTCCCGAGGCAAGCCTGGAGGAATTGCTAGCGTCGGGCCTCTTCGATGATTTCTTCCGCCCGGGCGAACAGCGCCGGATCGACCTCGGCGCCCGATGCGGCGGCATTCTCGGCCAGCTGCTCCGGGCGCGACGCTCCGACGATCGCGGAGGCGACGTTCGGCTCCCTCAGCACCCAGGCCAGAGCGAACTGGGCGAGGCTGAGCCCGGCCTCGGCGGCGACCGGCTCCAGCCTCTGGACCGCCGCCAGGGTCTCGTCGCGGAGCAGCCAGGCGATGAACCCGCCCATCTCTGTGCTGGTCGCCCGGCTGTCGGCGGGGGGAGGGCTGCCCGGCCGGTACTTGCCGGTCAGCACGCCCTGCGCCAGCGGCGACCAGACGATCTGCGAGATGCCGTTCGCCGCGCACAGCGGGATCACCTCCTGCTCGGGCTGACGCCACAGCAGCGAATATTGCGGCTGGCTTGAGACGAACTTCTCGACCCCGACCATATCGAGCGCGGCGCGGATCTTGTCCGCCGGCCATTCCGAGAAGCCGATATAGCGCACCTTGCCGGAGCGGACGGCGGCGGTGAGCGCCTCCATCGTCTCCTCGAGCGGAGTCTCCTCGTCGTAGCGATGGCACTGGTAGAGGTCGACGAAGTCGGTCCTCAGGCGCTCGAGCGAAGCGTCGAGCTGCTTCCCGATCTGCGCCCGCGACAGCCCGCGGTCGCTCTCCGACATCGGGAAATAGACCTTGGTCGCGAGCACGTAGGAATCGCGCGGCCTCCCGGCCAGCACCTCGCCGAGGAAGCTCTCCGCCGCCCCGCGTCCGTAGACGTTGGCGGTATCGATGAAGTTGATGCCGAGATCGAACGCCGAGTCGACCACCGCCGCCGCCCGCTCCCGCTCGACCCCGACGCCGAAGGTCAGCCAGGAGCCGAGCGAGATTTCCGAGACCTGAAGGTCGCTCGATCCAAGCTTTCTGTAGCGCATGCCCGCCCTCCTTGTGCTGCCCCTAAAGCGTCGGAGGCGCTTATCGTTCCGCACCGCCCGGACCGGCTTCGGAACGAATCCCGCCCCTCGCTCGCTTTTCACGCCGGGCCCCACGAGCGGCCCGTCACCCAAGGAGAGATGTCATGCGTAACCAAGCAGCGATCGCGCTCGCATCCGCCTGCGCTCTGGTCGGCCTCACCGCCTGCGAGACCGTTGCCGAGGAGGCGACCGAGGCCGTCGGCTTCGAATATACCGCCATGCTCGCCCCCGCCGCGGGCGGCACCGGCTCCGGCAAGGCGGAGGTCAGCCTCAACGATGCCACCAACATGCTGTGCACCGATCTCGAGCTGACCGGAGTGACGATGACCGCCGGCCACATCATCGGCCCGGGCGACACCGTCATCGCCGACATCGACGTCCCCGACGACAATGACAGCGACGATTGCGACAACATCACCGATGCGCAACTCGACGCGATCAAGGCCAATCCCGGCAACTTCCGGGTCCACATCGCCGCTGCCAGCGGCGACCTGTGGGGAACCCTCATCAAGGAAGGCTGAAGCTTGGGGACAGTCACTGTGACTGTCCCCTCCGGCCCATTTTCGCACTGGTCTCCCCGTACGCGCAGGGAATTCAACGACTTGCGAATTGCTGTCTGACACCATTCTCCGCACAGCGGCTCCGCGCCCACCAACGAATTCAATGACTTACAAATTGGTGCCTGACACCATTCTCCGCACCAATTTTCCGCGAAGCGACGGTCTTTCCGATCGTCGGAACCCCGCCTCGGCGACGAAGTCCCGCCCGCTTCGTTGCACCCTGATGACCGCCCCCCCGCGAGCGCCCCGCTTTCCCGCCCCCCGGCGGCCTCTCCTCGCCCTCGCCGCCCTCCCGCTGCTCGCCGGCTGCGGAGCGATCGCCGCTCCCGCCGAGCCGCTGCGCGAGGGCACCGAGATCGCCAAGGTGGCGAAGGGCTGCTCGAGGCCGCGCTATTGCGGCCGCCTCGGCCATGTCGACTGCGGCGCCGCGGTCGACGGCCCGGCTTATTATTTCGAGCGCCGAACCGGCCGCATCCTCGGCTATTGCGGCGGCTATTGCATGGGCGGCCCCTGCGACAACTGCCCGCCGCCGCAATGGACCTGCGGCAAGAGGAGCCTGTAGCGGGCGAGCCTTATCCTCGAGCCATACATTTGCGACGGCGGAACGGGTCGCCGATCACCGGTTGAAGCTTTCAATCGCCGGGGTGAAATGATGTATACTGCTCCCGGAATTCCCGGCGGGGCCCAGCCCGGCGCCGGGACAGAGGGGGGAATCGTGCGATGGCCGGCAACGAGGGCAAGAGCTCGGGAGACGCGTTCGACGGCCTTGGCAAGCGTATCGGAACGGTTGCCGTCGCGCTCGGAGTGGTGATCAGCCTCAACACTCTGGTGACCGGTTGCACGCGCGACCGGATCGAGCGCCAGGCGAGCTTTCGGACCGCGGTTCGCGGCGAGGAAGAATATTGGCTCCGTCTCTACTCGCAATATATGGAGGCGCTCGACATGCCCCAGGGCGAGAAGCGGAGCGCCAAGCTCGCCGTCGTCGAGACCCTGCTCGAGCATGAGGTGCCCCCGTTCGACGAATATGACCCTTGGTGGCCGGGCGGGGCGGTGGCCGGACCCACACACCGTCGACTGACGGAGATGAAGGACCGTCTCAAGCTTCTGCTGATGGGCAAGACCACCAACGATCCGTCCAGGGCGCAGGAGCTGGCATGGCGGCTCGCCGAGCAGGAGAATCAGCGCTCACGCGGCGAAGGCGGCCGGGTCGCCGAGGCGGAAGTGAAGGCTACCGAAGCGGAGGTCGCGGTGCGCCCGCCGCCGACCGATTTCTCCTACGCCACCCGGGTTCTCGCCACCGGCCAGGCGAAGGGATGGGACATCGACCTCTTCTGGTGCGCCGGCGCTGGGGAGCAATCGAACTTTGCGATCGCGGCGCGCGCGGCACAGATTCTCGCCGGCCTCGCCAGGGCCGGCACGCCGATCGGGGGCAATGTCGCGCTCGGCAGGGTCCGCCTGCGCTCGCTGCCGGAATCGAAGATCGCCGAGCTTCTCCCGCAACCGGACAATCTCGTCGTCGCCGATTCCGGTCCCGGCGAGGGGGCGGTCGCCGAGGCCGTGCTCGTTGCCTTGCGCGGCGGCGGAGTTGCCGATTTTCGACGAGCCAACAGTCGGGGCGCGGTGACTCGCTACTACATCAGCGGCTTCGCCTGTCGCCCCGGGCCCGCGCCCGCCGCCCCTCCGGCGGCCACCGCCGCCCCGCTCATCGCAGCGAAAGAGTGACCCTCCCTTGCCCCCCGCGCCACGCCTGCTATATCCCGCGCGACCGGCGGCCCGGCGGGCGTGGCGGAACTGGTAGACGCGCCAGGTTTAGGTCCTGGTATCGAAAGATGTGGGGGTTCGAGTCCCTTCGCCCGCACCAGCTTCGCCCCGCTCGCTTCGAACCGGGGGCCGCATCCCCGCGATCAAGGTAAAGAGCTCAACCATGCAGACTGTCGAGACGTTGAACCAGGGCCTCAGGCGCGCCTACCGGATCACCATCCCCAAGGCCGATATCGACGCCAGGGTCGACGGCGAACTGCGCAAGGTCGCCCCGCAGATCCGCATGCCCGGCTTCCGCCCCGGCAAGGTCCCCGCCAACCTCGTTCGCAAGATGCACGGTCCCGCGATCGAGCAGCAGGCGCTCGAGACCGCGGTCCAGGAAGGCGTCCAGCAGCTTCTCGCCGAGAAGCGCCTGCGCCCCGCGATGCAGCCGAGCGTCGAGCTCGAACAGGGCGGCAAGGGTGAGGATGCGGTCGTCAAGGTCGAGCTCGAGACGCTCCCCGACGTGCCCGAGCCGCAGATCGATGGCCTGACGCTCGAGCGGCTGACGGTCGAGGCGGACGATGCCGCGGTCGACGCCGCTCTCGCCCGCCTCGCCGAGGGCCAGAAGAGCTTCGATCCGGCCCCGTCCGATTACGCCGCGCAGACCGGCGACCTCGTCCTAATGGACTTTGAAGGCAGCATCGACGGCGTTCCGTTCGAAGGCGGCAAGGGCGAGGGCATGTCGATCGAGATCGGCACCGGCCGCCTCATCCCCGGCTTCGAGGACCAGCTGATCGGCGCCAAGGCCAACGAGCAGCGCACGGTCAACGTCAGCTTCCCCGAAGATTACAACGTCGATTACCTCAAGGGTAAGGCGGCCGTGTTCGAAGTCACCATCAACGAGGTTCAGAAGCCGCGCGCGATCGAGGCCAATGACGAGTTCGCCAAGTCGCTCGGCCTCGAAGGCATCGACCAGCTGCGCGGGCTCCTCAAGGGCCAGATCGAGCAGGAGCATAACGGCCTCACCCGCACCCACATGAAGCGCAAGCTGCTCGACCAGCTCGCCGC
>DASVRO010000058.1:0-19081 GCA_036388575.1 Allosphingosinicella sp. | reverse complement strand
TGGATGCACATCTCGCTGCCCTGGGTGCCGAAGCTGTGGCCGACATAGTCGGTGGCGGAGAGGCCGAGGATGAGCAGGTCGGTCGCCGCCCCCTCGCCGAGCTTCATGTCGCGCCGGAGCGCCTCGCCCATGTCGAGGACCGTCCGGTCGAAATCGGGGGAGGCGCGGAACAGATTCTTGTCGCCCGCCTCGCGGTCGAAGCGCCAGGTGCCAACCGGCTTGGCGCCGCCCACGACGGGAACGGCCCGGCTATGAGCTTCGCAGATTTTGGGGAGATTGCGGGCCGCACGGGGACGAGACAGCGCCTCCGTCACGCCGTCATTGGCCGCCGCGACCGCCCTCGGTGTGGCCGGAGCTCCGGGATTGACGAAGGCCTTGCGGTCGTGATCCCACCACCAGCGCTCGTCCGGCCGGTAGCCCCCCATCATGATCGCGGCCCGATCCTTGCCCGAGACGACGGCGACCCGGCTGCGCGGATCGGCGCGCTTCATATGGTCGCCGAGCGCGGGCACCCTCAGATGATAGGAGGAGACGGTGTACTGGCCGCCTTTCGAACTGCTTCCGGGGACCCGCGGATCCTCCGAGCAATAGACCCCCTTGTCCTCGCGGGGCAGGCCCAGGTTGAACCAGTTGTTGGCGATGATCCCGGTCCGCGCCGGCCTCGATCCGGTGAGGATGGTCGAGTGGCCCGGGCAGGTCTCGGTGGCGTTGTGGCCCTGATAGCCGGCCGGGAAGACCACGCCTTCCGACAGTCGCTCCAGCCCGCCGTCGAAACGCTGGCGGTACTGTGCGAAAAGGTCGGCGGAGAATTGATCGACCGAGATCACCACCACCAGCTTCGGCTTGTCGGGCGGCGCCGCGGCGGCCGCGGCGGCGACCGGCAAGGCGAGCAGGGCGGCGAGGCGGGCGAGTTTCATGCGTGCATTCCCCGTGGTCGTTACGTCTCCGCCTCTACACCGGCGCCGGCTTTGAGCAAGGGCCATCAAGACCCTCGACTTGCCGCGAAAAATTTGCGAGCCGAACCTCCGAAAGGGGGGCCTTTTACGCCATGGATTCGACCGACGCCGCCGATCTGATTGCAGAAATCCACGAGGACCGGGCGGAGAACGCCGCCGCCGAAACCTTCCGCAACCGGGCCGCTCTGCTGATCGCGTTCCTCGCCGCCATCCTCGCCATCGGCGGGCTGGGCGGCGGCAACGCCACCGACGACATGATCGCGAGCAACATCAGGGCCAGCGACACCTGGGCCTTCTACCAGGCCAAGAACGTCCGCCAGACGATGTACGAGATCGAGGCCGAAAAGCTGAAGGCCCAGCTCGCCGCCGGCACCCTGTCCGCCGCCGAGCGCCCCGCCGCCGAGACCCGGCTCAGAGACTATGAGGCGACGGTGGCGCGCTACGACAGCGAGCCCGACGCCAACGACCCGTCGAAGGGCGAAGGCAAGAAGGAGCTGTCAGCCCAGGCCAGGGCGCATGAGGCCGCGTTCGACCAGGCCTCCGCCCGCGACGACAATTTCGACTATGCCGAAGTCCTGCTCCAGCTCGCTCTGGTCCTCGGCTCGGTCGCCATCCTCGCGGTCAACCGCTGGATCCTCGGCCTGTCGCTGGCGCTGGGTGTGGTCGGGTCGCTGCTGACGGTGAACGGGTTTTTGCTTTTGGTCTAAACCCCTCTCCCTGCAGGGGAGAGGGAGGGGCCCGCGAAGCGGGAGGGTGAGGGCAGTTCGGTGAAGGGCGCCGTTCCCTCACCCTGCCGCCGCTGCGCGGCGGCTGTCCCTCTCCCCTACAGGGAGAGGGGATTTTCACCCCCCTCGCGCAGCCTTCAAATGCGCCCGTATCTCCGCATCCGTCGGAGCCCCCCGCGCCGCCTGCTCGAGCAGCGCCAGGCCCCCCGTCCGGTCCTCGCCGCTCTTGAACAAGAGCCAGCCCAGCGTGTCCGCCGTCACCGGGTTGCGCGGCTCGAGCTGCCAGGCGCGTCGGGCGATCGGCACGGCGCGCTCGTAGTCGCCGGTCTGGCCATAGGCCCAGGCGAGATTGTTGAGGAGGGTGGAGTCGCGGTCGCCGGTCCGCTTCCGGGCGCGCTCGTAGAGCTCGATCGCCTCGGGCCACCTTTTCGCCTGCAAATTGGCGTCGGCGGCGAGGATCTGCGCCGCCACGTTCTGCGGGTTCTGCTGGAGGAACAGCGACAGCACCTGCGCCGCCCCGGCCGGGTTGCCGCTGTTGCGCAGAGCCTCGACCAGCCGGAGCGCCACCGGCTCGCTGAAGGCGAGGTTGGCCGCCCGCCGGTAGGCCCCCGCCGCCGCCGCATAATCGCCCTGGATGGCGAGCGCGTCGCCGACGAGGACATGGGCGTCGGGCGCCCCCGGGCTCGCCGACTGGAGCTGGCGCGCCCGCTGCAGCGCTTCCGGCCCGAGGCCGCGGCCGAGCAGCGCCCGGATCAGCGCGATCTGGGCCGGAGCGGAGCCCGGCTGGCGGGCGGCGTCGCGGCGCAGGACGTCGATCTCGTTGTCGGCGAGCGGATTTTCGAGCGCCGCCAGGGCCGACGGACGCGGCGCCGCCGCCCGGGCGAGATAGCGCGCCGCCAGCCCCTCGTCGCCGAGCTTCGCATAGGCCTTGCCGATGACGCTCAGGGTGTAAGCGTCGGCATCGGCCCGGTCGGCGAGCGGTCGAAGGGTTCGGACGGCGCCCGCGGCGTCGCCGCTCTGCCACTGGGCCGAGCCGAGCAGCCGCCGGGCCTTGAAATTGCCGGGCTGAAGCTCGACCAGGCGCTTCAGCGGCCGGGTCGCGAGATGGGCGTTGCCGGAGCCGAGCTCGATCGTCCCGGCGAGCAGCATCGCCGCCGGCCGCCTGTCGAAGGCGCCGCCGGTGCGGCGGTAGAGGCTGCGCGCCAGCGCATAGTCGCGCCCCCGCGCGGCGAGCACCGCCTGCAGGTAATAGGCCTGGGGATGGTGGGACGCGACGGCGAGGATCCGCCTCGTGTCGGCGAGCATGTCGCGGGTCCGGCCGAGATCGCCGAGCGTCGAGGCGCGCTCGATCAGGGCGGCGAGGTTGGTCGGGTCGATGTCGAGGGCGCGGTCGAACCACGGCACGGCGGCGGCGAGGCCGTACTGGCTCCGGGTCAGCTCGCCGCGCAGGATCAGCGCCTCGACGTTCTTCGGGTCGAGCGCGACGGCGCGGTCGGCGGCGGCGATCGCTCCGGCGACCTCGCCGGTGTCGCGGCGGAAGCGGCCGATGTCGGCCCACAGCGCGCCGTCGTCGGGGCCGGCGCGGAGCGAGCGGTCGAACGCCTGCGCCGCCTCCTCCATCCGGCCGAGCGCCGCATAGGCCCGGCCGAGCATCCGGTTGGCGTAGGCGGCATGGGCCGGCCCCGCCTTGCCGGCCTCGGCGGCCGCCGGCTCGGCCTGGCCCTGAAGCAGCAGTGCGTGGGCCATCAGGTGCGCGGTCTCGCCCCTCGCCACTCCGAGCGCTCGGGCGCGCTTCAGCTCGTCCTCGGCCGCCGCCCCGTCGCCGAGCAGCAGATAGGTCCGCGCCTGGGCGAGTCGGAGCGCCTTGTTGTCGGGATCGGCCTTGATCGCGTTGAGGAACTCGATCCGCGCCGTCCGCGGCTCCCCCTCCGCGAGCGCCTGGAGGCCGCGGCGATAGCTGTCCTCGGGCGCGGCCGGCCCGTTCGAGCAGGCGGCGGCTCCGGCGAGCAGCAGGGCGAGAAGGATGGCGCGGGCGCTCATGGCTGGAGGTCGTATTGCTTCATCAGGTCGTAGAGGGTCGGCCGGCTGATCCCGAGCAGCTTGGCGGCGCTCGAGATGTTGTTCTCGGTCCGAGCCAGCGCCTGGCGGATCGCCCGCCGGTCGGCGAGCTCGCGCGCCGCCTTGAGGTTTACTGGGAGCGCCGCTTCGGTGCGCGCCTCGAGGTCGAGATCCTCGGCCGTCACCAGCTTGCCGTCGGCCATGATCACCGCCCGCTTCATCCGGTTTTCGAGCTCGCGAACGTTGCCCGGCCACGGCCAGCCGTCGATCGCCGCCAGCGCGTCGCCGCTGAGGCCCTTGACCGCGGGGTTCATTTCGCGGGCGAAGCGATGGAGGAAATGCTTGGCGAGCAACACCGAATCGCCGTGCCGGGCGGCGAGGCTGGGAATCCGGACGACGATCTCGGCGAGCCGGTAATAGAGGTCCTCGCGGAAGCTCGCCGCCTTGATCATCTCGGGCAGGTCCTGGTGGGTGGCGCTGACGATGCGCGTGTCGACCGCGATCGCCTTCCTTCCGCCGATCCGCTCGATCACCCGTTCCTGGATGAAGCGCAGCAGCTTGACCTGGAGGGGGAGCGGGATGTCGCCGACCTCGTCGAGGAACAGCGTGCCGCCATGGGCGAGCTCGATCTTGCCCTCGTTGGTCTTGATCGCTCCGGTGAAGGCGCCCTTCTCGTAGCCGAACAGCTCCGCCTCGAGCAGATTCTCGGGGATGGCCGCGCAGTTGATCGCGACGAAGGCCCCGCCGGCGCGGTTGCTTGCCTGGTGGAGCCCGCGGGCGAGCAATTCCTTGCCGGTGCCGCTGGCGCCGAGCAGCATCACGGAGACCCCGGTGTTGGCGACCCGCTCGATCGTCCGGGCCACCTTGAGCATCTCGGGAGCGCCGGTGATCATCGTTCCGAGCACCGTCTGGTCCTCGCCGACCCTCTCCTCGAGCTTGCGGTTCTCGGTCTCGATGCCGTGAAGCTGGAAGGCGCGGCGGACGATCAGGCCCAATTGGTCGATATCGACCGGCTTCTGGTAGAAATCGTAGGCGCCCGACGCGATCGCCCTCAGTGCGCTCTCCCGGGCGCCGTGGCCGGAGGCGACGATCACCTTGGTCTCGGGCTTCAGCGACAGGATCGTCTCCAGGGTCGCGAAACCCTCGGTCACTCCGTTGGGGTCGGGCGGCAGGCCGAGGTCGAGAGTCACCACCGGCGGCTCCTCCGAGCGAAGCAGGTTGATCGCCATGTCCCGGTTGGAGGCGACCAGCACCTCATAATCGTCATAGGCCCAGCGCAGCTGGCGCTGCAGCCCCTCGTCGTCCTCGACGATCAGCAGTTTCGCCCTGGTGTCCACGCTCATGCGATCTTCCGTTCCACGTCGCTAAAGCCGGTCTCACCCAGCGGTAAAAAGACGGTGAAGCGGCTGCCCTGCCCGGGACGGCTGTCCACCTCGATCCGGCCGCCCATCGCGGCGATCAGGCTGCGCGCCTCGAAGGCGCCGACTCCGAAGCCGCTCTCCTTGGTCGAGGCGAAGGGCTGGAACAGGCGGGTTCGGATGAAGTCGGCCGACATGCCCTCGCCCCGGTCGACGATCGCGATCGTCGCCTCCGACCCCTGGGCGCCGCAGCGGATCCGCACCGGCGCTCCGCCCGGGCTGGCGTCGATCGCGTTCTGGACGAGATGGCCGAGCGCCTGCTCGAGCCGGATCGGGTCGGCCACCGCGGCGACGTTGCGATTGCCCTCGACCTCGACCGGATGGACCCGCCGCTTGACCTCGGCGACAGTCGCGACCGGCTGGCCGAGCGCGATCGCCCGCACCGGCTCGGACTCCACATTGTTGCTGCCGCGGTGGAGCCGGGCGAGGAGGTCGTTCATCTTCTTCACCGAGCTGTGCAGGGTCGCGATCATGTCCTCGCGGAACTCGGGCTTGTCGGCATGCCGCTCGGCGTTGCGAATGACGAGGCTGAGCTGGCTGACCAGGTTCTTGATGTCGTGGATGATGAAGGCGAAGCGCCGGTTGAACTCGTCGAACCGGCGGGCGTCGGCGAGCGCGTCCTGGGTGCGCGCCTCGGCGAGATAGCTCGCCGCCTGGATCCCGACGTTGCGGAACAGGTCGAAATCCTCCCAGTCGAGCGGCCGGCGCACGAGCGGATGCTCGAGCAGGACCAGGCCGACCAGCCGGTCGCCGTGGATCAGCGGCACCCCGGCCCACAGCGAGTCGAGCGACGCCAGCCCCGCCGGCAGCCTGAGGTCGGGATGCGGCGCGTCGCGGAACCCCTGAAAATCGAGGATATGCGAGTTGCGCTCGAGGAAGGCGATCAGCGCCGAATCGCCGGCGCTGCTTTCCGGAAGCTCGTCATGCCAGTTCCACCGCGCCGCGACGCTGAGCCGGCCGCCTTCCGGAACCAGCAGCAGTCCGGAGGGCGATTCGGCGATGTCGGCGATCGCCTTGATGATCCGCTCGCCGAGCGGAGCGTCGCCGCCCACGGTCCGGGTGAAGCGAAGCCATTCCTCGCGATAATCGTAGCGATGCTCGAAGAAATGCTTGGCGACGATCACCCGCGTCCAGGCCCGCATCCGGCCCGACGGCAGAAGGATCACCGCCGCGACGGTGATCGCGAAGACGAGCCCGACCTGGCCGATCCGCACCCAATTGCCGCCGAGCACCTCGAGCGCCCGGCTCGCGGTCATCATCAGGATCAGATAGCCGAGGATGGCGATCAGCGAGAGCGACTGGAAGGTGGCCGCCCGCGACAATTGCATCCGCCAGCTCGAATTGCGGCGGCTGGCGAGCGCGAACAGGGGCACCAGCATCGCCAGGATCGCGCCGCGCATCGCATAGAGGTCGCCGACCGGGCCTCGGGTGAGCCAGCCGACGGTATAGAGATGGAGATCGTACGCCCACAGCCCGGCGAGCGCGATCATCGGCAGCCTGATGCCCCAGCGGCTCTCGTGAGCGGCCTGTCCGTAGAGGTTGTGGACGAGGATCAGCGAGCCGGCGGCGATGGTGAGGCCGATCACCTGCGAGGTTGAGACCAGCGCGCCGTGGAGCGCCGCCTTGCCGGCGAACTCGGGCGTCACCCCGGCAAGCGTGAGCTGGAGCCCGATCACCGCGGCGACCGCGGCGTAGACCGGCCTCACGCCGTTCTGCCCGCGCTCGTCGGCGGCCCGGCTGACCAGCGCGTACATGAAGCCGAGGAAGGCGAAGTTGCGGGCCGCTTCGGCGATCCCGGCGCCGAGGCTGTGCGGCCCCTGGAAGGCGACGAAGATCGCCCAGGCCGAGGTCACCGCGAAGGCCGCGACCAGCCTCCGATTGCCGCCGTCCTCCTTCCAGCGGCGCAGCTGCCACAGCGCCAGCGCGCCGTAGAGCAGCGCCGCCAGCGCGTGCGTCCAGAAGCCGAGCAGGACGATCATCGCGCCCCCTCCGGAAACAGCACCACCCGGACCGTCTGGAGGAGGATCAGGAGGTCCAGGAAGGGGGTGTAGTTCTTGGCATAGTAGAGATCGAACTCGAGCTTCTGGCGGGCGTCCTCGACGCTCGCGCCGTAGGGGAAGTTGATCTGCGCCCAGCCGGTGATCCCCGGCTTCACCACGTGGCGCTCGGCATAATAAGGCAGCCGGGCCTCGAGGTCGGCGACGAACTGGGGGCGCTCGGGACGCGGGCCGACCAGGCTCATCTTGCCGGTCAGCACCGTCCAGGCCTGGGGAAGCTCATCGATCCTCAGCTTGCGGATGACGCTTCCGACGCGGGTCACCCGCGGATCGTCCTTCTGCGCCCAGACCGCCTTGCCGCCGACCTCGGCGTCCTCGCGCATCGAGCGCAGCTTCACCAGCTCGAAGCTCTCGCCGTAGAGGCCGACCCGGCGCTGGCGGAAGAAGGCCGGGCCCCGGCTCTCGAGCTTCACCGCAAGCGCGGTCAGCCCGATCAGCGGCGCGAAGAGGAGCAGGATGAGGCCCGAGACGATGATGTCGAACAGCCTCTTGCCCGCCGCCGACAGCCGCCGCCCCGACGAGAAGCCGTCCGAGAAGATCAGCCAGCTCGGGTTGAGCGTGTCGAGGTCGACCCGGCCCGACTCGCGCTCGATGAACGAGGAGAATTCGTTGACATGGACCCCGGTTGTCTTGATCCGAAGCAGGTCGGCGAGCGGAAGCGCGTTGCGCCGCTCCTCCAGCGCAAGCACCACCTCGCTGACCCGAAGCCGGACGACATGTTCGGTCAAATTGGCGATGGCGTCCCGGTTGACCGCGTGCGGAACCGCCTGCGCCCCGTCGTTCATGCCGACATAGCCGGCGATGGCGAAGCCCGCGCCTTCGCCTCGAGCCAGCGCCTCGAGCCGGGCCGCCCGGGGCCCGGCGCCGAGGACGAGGATCCGCCGCTTGAACGCCTCGCCGCCCAGTGCCCGGCCGAACGCGAGCCGGGCCGCGAACAGCAGCGCGAAGGCCAGCGCCATGGCGTAGAGCAGGTTCGAGCGCCAGAAGGTCAGCGCCGGAAGCAGGAAGAAGACCAGGGAGAGCAGGATCACGCCGAGCGACACCGCCACCACCAGCCGGGCCGCCGCGATCCGCATCGAGCGCAATGCGTCGACCCAATAGACCCCGACCCCGACCATGGCGAGCTGGAGCACCGCGGCGAAGGTGATGAGATGCGGCAGCCGCTGCGAGTCGGCCGGATCGGCGGCGCCGTCGATCTGCCACAGCCGCAGAAGCCACCCCGCCTCCCCGGCCGCGAGCAGCAGCAGGAAGTCGATCACGCCCAGCAGGAGGACGCTGTGGGGCACATAATGTTTGAAGAGCCTGATCAAGCGCGCGCCGCCTCGGGGGGTGTAAGGACTGCCGACAGGGCGCAAGTGTCGCTCAAATTGACAAACAAAGCGTGAAAGCGGGTTCATCCCCGCGCGGCGGGGGCGCCGGCGCAATGTGGCGCGAATACGAAATTACGGTTGTGCCGGGACGGCGAGACCCCATCCGGGGACATCGAAACCGTATCCGCGCACGGCCCGATCGCGACGAGGGATGACGAACAGCGACGAGGTGGAGAGATCGGGGTCGGAAAAGGGGTCAATATCGAGATGAGAAACGGTTCGCGCGGAGACGCGGAGACGCGGAGGGTCGGTGCGGCCTCCCAATGGCGGAGCGAGCCTTCGATCGGCCGGCCGCCGCGGTCTTCGCTAAAAATGGGGACACGTACCTTTGGGGGAAAAAGTACCTGTCCCCCGCCTCCCGCCGAAGCGCGTCCGTCCAGGCAGCGATCCGCTCGGGCGGCGGGCCGTCCTGCGCCGGATCGCCCGCATCGTCTCAACCGATTCATTTCGGCGATCATTCCGGCGTCGGCGACGGGGTCAGTGAGCTCAGGATCGACGTCGGTCCCGGTTACAGGGTCTATTATACAGTGCGAGGCGAGCGGGTCGTGCTGCTGCTGTGCGGCGGCGACAAGGACAGCCAGGAACGCGACATCATGCGAGCGAAGGAGATGGCGGTTCAAGTGGAATGACGGGCGCAAGCTCACAATTGATGGAATGATCGATTGGAAGGAACCGGGCATATGACGATCACGACGAGGCCGTTCGACGCGGCCGATTATCTGGACAGCGCCGCCGACCAGGCGGACCTGCTGAGCGACGCCGTCGACAGCGGCGATGCGCGCTACATCGCCTATGCGCTCGGAGCGATCGCGCGCGCCCGCGGCGGCATCGGCAAGCTTGCGCGCGAGGCGGACATGAACCGCCAGGCGCTGCACAAGGCGCTGAGCGAGGACGGCAACCCGACGCTGGACACGGTGCTGAAGGTGCTGAAGGCGCTCGGGCTCCACATGCGGATCGAGGAGGCAGGGGCCGCGGAGGCGGCTGAGGGGCGGGTCGATAGCCGTTGAACAAAAAAGACCGCGCGGCCGCCCGCGGACGGGCGTCCATCCCATGCGCGGATTGCGTATGCCACCGGAGCTGGAGGCGGCGATCGACGCCTGGATCGACGGGCAGCCCGAGCCCAAGCCATCCCGCTCGGAAGCGATCCGGCGGCTGATCGAGAAGGGGCTTAGTGCCGACGGACGTGGCGTTAATCCCCGAAATGTACTAGGCTTGGCGGCATGGACAGAGACGCCGTTCTGGAACGCCTGCGGGCGCATGAGGCCGAGCTGAAAGCGCTGGGGGTGGTGCGCCTGTCGCTGTTCGGCTCGCTGGCGCGCGGCGAGGCTGGGCCGGATTCCGACGTTGATGTAGCGGTGGAACTGAACCACGGCCGCGGTATCGATCTACTCGACTTCGCTCAAATCAACCTGCGGCTGAACGACATGCTTGGGGCAAAAGTGGACCTGATCAGCGAACCCGCCCGGAGGCCGGATTTCCAGGCCGAGATCGAGCGGGATCGAGTCCATGCCTTCTAGGGACGAGAAGCGCCGGCTGCGCGACGTCATCGAGAATATCAACCAGGCCATCGGATATCTGGGCGGGCGCAAGTTAGAGGCCTTTGCCGCAGACCGCATGCGCGTCGACGCGGTCGAGCGGTGCATCGAGCGGATGGCCGAGGCGATGATCAAGATCGGCCCCGAACGCACGGCCGCGATCGCACCGGACATCGAGCTTCCCGGTGTCCGCCAGCTCGGCAACATCCTGCGCCACGAATATGACCAGGTGGACGTGCGCCTGGTCCATGCCGTCGTCGTCGAGCGGATGCCTCGCCTCAGGGCGGCCTGCACGGCGGCGCTGGAGGGCGAGTGAGATGGATCCCGGATCAGGTCCGGGTTGACGGGGCAGGTCGATAGTCGATCTCGAAAAAAGACCCCGCCGCCGCCCGCGGACCGGCGAGTCCCCGACGAAGGGCGTACGTATCTCCGGCGCGCTGGAGGCGAAGATCACCGCCTGGATCGAGCGGTAGCCCGACCCTAAACCCTCCGCTCCGAAGCAATCTGGCGACTCATTGAGAGGGGGTTAGAGAGAATACCTAGCTCAGGTAGAACGGGCAAACACAGCTATCCGCACGGAAAACTGGTTGACACCAACTTCGGGATAGTTAGCACCAGAGACAGAATAGGGGGATGCCGTTGGAGCCTTTTCTCAAGTGGGCCGGAGGAAAACGCTGGCTTCGCTCAATCGTGGCTGATCTCAAGCTTCCTCTCACTGGGAAGTACTTCGAGCCTTTCCTGGGATCTGGAGCAATTTTTTTCCAGCTCTCCCCCTCCCGAGCCCGACTCTCAGATACGAACAGCGATTTGGTGGCGACATACAAGGCAATCCAAGCACATCCCTTGGCAGTTGAGGCGGCGCTGCGAGAGTTGTCAGTTCACCATAGCGACGACTTTTATTATGAGGTCCGTGAGTCGTCACCGACCGATGTGGCAAAAAGAGCCGCACGATTTATTTATTTGAATAGAACTTGTTGGAACGGCCTTTACCGAGTCAACAAACTCGGAGTCTTCAATGTCCCTCGAGGCACCAAAAACCAGATAATCCTGCCTAGCGATGACTTCGAAAGCTTGTCACACCGCCTCCGGGGAGCAGACGTTGCATGTGAGGATTTCGAGGAATGCATTGCACAAGCTGCAGAAGGTGACCTTGTTTATTGTGATCCGCCTTACACTGTTCATCACAACTACAATGGGTTTTTGAAGTATAACGAGAAGATCTTTTCTTGGGACGATCAGGTGCGGTTGCGTTCTTGCGCTGAGGCTGCGGTGGCGCGGGGTGCAGCGGTGGTTATCTCGAACGCGGATCATATTTCCGTGGTGGAGTTATTCAGCGGTTTAGGGGAAATGAAATTCCTTGATAGGCCGAGTGTCATCTCTGGTTCGGTTCATGGAAGAGGTCGATTCTCGGAGATTTTAGTGCATGCTCCAAGCTAAAGCGATCTTGGGGGCAGCGTCGCGAAATTTACGACGGCTACGTCAGCGCGTACCGAAACCGGAGCTTTGGCTTTGGCCGACGTTCGAGGTGGCATTCATCGCTACCTTCTCACTCCTCCCTCTTTTAGTGACGGCAGCGTTTCGTGCGCTCCGCTCTCGAGGGAACGTGGACTGGCTAGGCGAGCTGGGGGCCCTGGTAGCAGGTGGTCAGCTTATGTATTACGCTCTGGGGTTTATCGCGACGGCGGCATGGCTACTGTTGATGGAGATCCGTCGACCAAGGATTTTGATTCCCTTCCTTGGGTTATCCGTAGTTGTGGTTGTACTCGGAGTTGCCATAACAATTGGCATTGATCCAAATGCCCAAGAGATGAATTTTGAGGCCTTCCGTACCGCATCATACACCATATTCGTCGTCAGCTTGGCGACGTACTTTGCAACCACTATTTTAAAGGCTTGGCAGCCTAGCTTGAACGTGGAGACTGCTAACCGGGTGGCGGAAGCGGAATTTGTCGACAAGCTGGGCAAGGAGCTGGGGCAGTCATGATAATGATCCCCGAGGATCGCCGCGAAATTGTAATTCCGGTGCTGAAAATTCGCCAGCCGATTGGTGAAATTTATGTGGGGTCTATTCCTTCTGACAAGCTCTACGAGATAGCCCATTTTGATGTGCGACGGATTGACCAAGAAGGTGGCTTTGATCGTTACTTGGGTATTCAGCGGGAGTTGGATAAGAAGCGTGTGAGGACGATCCAGCAGTACGTTAAGGGCCTGGACGCTTCCTTTCCTACATCCGTAGTCCTCGCCATTGACGAAAAATGTGTAAGTCTCGTTCAGCCTTGTGACGAGGCGCCCGAGTTCTACAGGATGACGTTATCAAATTATTCCGGCCCAGAGGAGAGTGGCACCGAGCAGCTCCAGGTTTCGATGTACCGTTCAATCGCTCGGGTTATCGACGGGCAACATAGGATTGCCGGACTAGAGGGATATTCTGGTCCGCCTTTCGAGCTTAACGTTTCGCTGTTCGTCGGTGCTGACCTTCCTGATCAAGCCGCCGTTTTTTCTGCGGTGAATTTGACTCAGACGAAAGTAAACCGGAGCCTAGCGTACGACTTGTACGAGCTTAGTCATAGCAGAAGCCCGGAGCGCAGCGCTCATGTAGTGGCGGTGAGTTTGGACCGGCTGCCCGGCAGCCCATTTGAGCGCCGTATAATGCGGCTTGGTAAGGCGACGCCCGGCAGGGTTAATGAGACGTTTTCTCAGGCCGTTGTGGTGAATTCTATATTGGACTATATTTCTGGTACCCAAGAGAGGGTCTTGGTCGATAGGCAAATTGGCAGGAGAGGCGGGCGCTGGCCTCAGCCGTCAGATGAAGAAGCCCGCAAGCTCATCTTTAGAATCCCCTTCGTTGAGGAACGTGAAACCGACATCGCTAAGCTCATGCTGAATTACTTTGGAGCGATCAGGGAGCGGTGGCCGGAGGGATGGAACTTATTAAGTCCCGGTATAATGCTGAACCGTACAAACGGCTACATGGGATTCATGCGCTTTATGCGGTCGGCTTATAATTACTTTGAAAGACCTGGACTGGTTGTGGAGCAAGGCGAATTTCTGTCGCTGTTCAAGCAGGTTGGCTTGGAACGAGACGATTTCAATACTGAAAGCTTCGTTCCAGGCTCTTCTGGGGCAACAAAGCTCTATCGAGTGCTCCTAGAGCAAACGGGTTTATCCGAGTGAAATACAGTCGTCCTTTACCACGAACTCGGCTTGGCTCCCCGACTACAGCACGAGCCCGCGGCATTGCTCACCTCTAATGGCGCGCGCGCATTCTGTCGTTCACTCCGGTCGTCCCTTGGGCACCACCGCTTCATTCGGCGGCCTCTCGCTCGCACATTGAGGTGGACGCGCGCGCTTTCTTCTTCCGTGGTGTCACCGTCTCGGCGCGAGGCCCCTTGAGTAGCTGCTTCAGATACCCGCCCGTGTAAGAGCGCGGCTCGTCCGCCACCTGCTCCGGCGTTCCCTCCGCAACAATCTCCCCACCCTTGTCGCCCCCCTCGGGCCCAAGATCCAGCACCCAGTCCGCCGTCCCTTCGACTTCGCTCAGGACAGGCTTGATCACCTCCCGCTGACGCGTGTGCTTGATCCGACCGTCCCCGGACGGTCGTCCCTGCGGGCACCACCACGTTTCATTCGGCAGCTTCTCGCTCGCACATCGAGGCGGCGGAGCCCCACTTTTTCGGCCGATGGCGCGCCCTAGGGGTGCGTCGTCGCCCAACGCGATTAAGGCGCTTGCGCCGGATAGGATGTTCCTGTAATGTTCCTTCTTGAGCAGAATGAGTCGAGGTCAGGTGACATGCAGACAGCGGACGAGAGTCGGGTGGACCGCGACGAGGCCGGGACGGAGGCACTCGGCCCGCCGCAGGCTGGCCGCTTCCAGGTCACGCTCGTCATCGTTCCGCCGGGCGGCGGGGAGGCCGAGTACAGCCTGCAGATGGAGGTGCCCGCGCTTCCGCGCGAGGGCGATTATGTGACGGTGATGCGCAAGCGCGAGGGGCCGGTGGCGGGCCGCGATATCGGGACCGAGGATTTCATCGTCCGGCGGGTGTGGTGGGCGTTCGACTTTCCGGATGACGGGCGGCTCTGGGAGTATTCGGACGAGCGCACGGTGGGCACGCTCAACGGCATCGGCGTCGAATGCGAGATGGCCAAAGGCCCTTATTCGTCGGAGGCGCACATTCGGAGGTGCGGGCGCGGCGCCGCGACCTTCGAGGCGAGCGGCTGTTGAGGGGCGATGGGCGTGAACAGGAAGACGGCCGCGCCGCGCCGCCGCTACGTGCGCTTCACGCGCTGGCGGCGGGCGCATTTCTTCCGGGTGCTGGAAGAGACGGGGCACGCGCAGATGGCGGCGGAGGCGGCGGGGGTTTCGCTGGGGTGCATCTACCGGCTTCGGCGGGTCGAGGCGGGGTTCACGGAGAAGATGGCGGCGGCCGTGGCCGGGGCCGACCGGAGGCTGGCGGCGCGGGAGGGGGGACAGTCACTAGTGACTGTCCCAGGTGACCGTCCCCGACAGCAGGCGCTGGTCATCCGGCGAGGCATCGGCGGGCGGCTTCGGGTGATGGCGGCTGGGAAGCGTTGGTGGACGGAGCGGCACGATGCGATCTTCCTCGCCCATCTGCGGGCGACGGGGAGCGTCGCCGCCTCGGCCCGGGCGGCGGGGTTCACGCCGAAATCGGCCTGGAACCGGCGCGACCGGCTGGCCGGCTTCGCGGCGGCGATGGACGAGGCGCGGGGCGACGCCGACCTCGAGCTGCTGTTCCAGCTCGCCGCCCACGCTGAGGGAAAGAGGGGGGACGATTTCGACGCGCCCGAGGCATGCTTCGACCCCGATCAGGCGATGCGCGTCCTCACCTACCGCGACAACCGCCGGCGCGGAAAGCACGCGCCGCGGCGGCGGCCGCCGCCGCCGATCGAGGCGGTGGCGGAGCGGATCGACCGCCTCGTCCGGGCGGTGAAAAGGCAGCGGCCGGAAAGGCCGCCGGAAAGCGGCGTTGGCTAGGGCACTCGGTTCCCTGGCGAAGGCGGGACCTTTGCACAACCCTTGCGAAGCGCGCGGAGGTGAAGCCCCTCCCCTTCAGGGGAGGGTGGGGAATGTGGGGGAGAATGTTTGCCGGCGCCGGCGGGGCGAGCAGACAACCCCCACCCCAACCCCTCCCCTGAAGGGGAGGGGCTAGAAACGCGCCAGGGCTTTCGCCGCGAAGCGACAAACAAGGATCAGGCCGGGTTGGGCGGCTCGGCCCGCGGAGCCTCCTCGCGGAGCGGGCGGATCCGGCGCTCGGATTCGAGCGCCAGCGCCTTGGCTTCCTCGATGCTGGCTCTCAGCGCGGCCTGAGTCTCCTCGATGCCGGCGAAATCGTCTTTCGTCGTCCTGGTCAACTCGTCCCCCGGGAATCGGGGGTCGAAACATCCGAATGCGGATCATGTTCCCGCCGCCCGGCGAGGAAATTCGCGCCTTTGCCGGCTGCCGGCGAGGCAAGGAACCGGAGCGACAGGCTAACTCGCTTATAAGGCGGGAAGAACCGGGCGCGGGCCGGGCGCCGTCGAAAAACCGGCGGTCGCTCGCGACAAAAGTGACTGTCACAGTGACTGTCACCGTGACAGTCACTTTTGGGGGATGCTTGCCTGCGCGGTCCCTCGCACCCTACATCGCCCGAAACGAGAGGAGCCCGTATATGCCCGAAGCCTATATCGTCGCCGCCGCCCGCACCGCCGGCGGCCGCCGCGGCGGCGCCCTTCGCGACTGGCATCCGGCCGACTTGGCCGCCGAGGTGCTCGACGCCCTGATCGAGCGCTCCGGCCTCGACCCGGCGGCGGTCGAGGACGTCATCATGGGCTGCGTCGGCCAGGCCGGCGAGCAGGCCTTCCACATCGGCCGCAACGCGGTCCTCGCCTCCTCGCTTCCGACCTCGGTCCCGGCCGTCACCATCGACCGCCAGTGCGGCTCCTCGCAGCAGGCGATCCAGTTCGCCGCCCAGGCGGTGATGAGCGGAACCCAGGACGTGGTGATCGCCGCCGGGGTCGAATCGATGAGCCGGGTGCCGATGGGCCTGCCCGTCACCCTGCCCATGCAGCACGGCATCGGCACCGGCCCCTTCTCGAAGCGGATCCAGGACCGGTTCGGAGTTGCCATGTTCAGCCAGTTCACCGGCGCCGAGATGATCGCCGAGAAATACCAGTTCCGGAAGGAGGAGCTCGACGCCTTCGCCCTCGCCAGCCACCGCAAGGCGGCGCGGGCGACCGAGGCCGGAGCGTTCGAGGCCGAGATCGTCCCGCTCAGCGTCGTCGACGCCGAGGGCAACGAGAGCCTCCACGCCAAGGACGAGGGCATTCGCTACGACGCCACCCTGGACAGCATCGCCTCGGTCAAATTGCTCAAGGAGGGCGGCAAGATCAGCGCCGCCAACGCCTCGCAGATATGCGACGGCGCCTCGGGCGTGGTCGTCGTCTCGGAGGCCGCCCTCAAGGCGCACGGCCTCACCCCGCTGGCCCGGATCGTCAACCTCACCGTCACCGGCGGCGATCCCGTCATCATGCTCGAGGAGGTCATCCCCGCCACCCGCCGGGCCCTCGAGCGAAGCGGCATGAAAATCGCCGACATCGACCTCTACGAGGTCAACGAGGCCTTCGCCCCGGTGCCCCTCGCCTGGCTTCGCGAGATCGGCGCCGACGCCGAGCGGCTCAACGTCAACGGCGGCGCCATCGCGCTCGGCCACCCGCTCGGCGCCTCGGGCACCAAGCTGATGACCACCCTCCTCCACGCCCTCAAGGCGCAGGGCCGGCGCTACGGCCTCCAGACCATGTGCGAGGGCGGCGGCCTCGCCAACGTGACCATCGTCGAGGCGCTATGATGAAAACGAATTTTCTCGCCCGCCGCCTCGCTGCGATTTCAACGACCTGGAAATTGGTGTCTGACACCAATTACCGCCAAACACGCAAAACCTGAATTCGGTCTCCGACACCGGGTCCGGCGCGGAGATCACCAGCCGCGGCAAACCCTGACGCCGTGCTCGAGCGTGCAGCTCGGCGGCGCCTCGGCGGCGCTCGACCGTTCGTCCCGATCGGCCCGGCGGCGAGCCGACGGGGCCCATTCGTACGGGTAGGAGCGGTCGTAATCGTAATGCGGCCGGCTGCCCTTCAGCCGGACCTCGCCGCCGCCGCCGGCGAAGAAGCCGTCGCCCCAGGGAGCGAGAGTCCCGCTCGGCCAGGCGATTCCGAAGCCGTCCCGGACATAGACCCCGTCGCCGCCCGGCCTGCCGAAGCGGCCGCGATCGCTCCCGTCGCGCCGGTCGTGGCCCCGGCTCATGGGCGGCCGCGAGCGGGCCTCCCAGCCGGCGCGGGCGCGATGACGGCCGTTCGCACCCCAGGCTCCCGGCGCGCCGGCGCCGTGGCCGCCGGGCTTGCCGGCGGGCCGGGCCGGCGCCGCCGTCGCGATCGCCGCGACTGCGGCCGCCGCCGTCAGCAACAAGAAGATGCGCATCCCTGGCCTCCATTCCTGCCGAGGCGCCGCGGCCCGACTCGCGGCTGGCCCGCGCGCGCCGCCTTGACTTTACGCCGGCTTTGTGCTTGAGGAACCCCCGCAGGCGGGGCCGGATCGGCTCCGCCGTCGCATTTTGGGATTTGGGCGGTCTCCCCTTTCGACCGCCTGGCCGGCGCTACCAGAGGGCCCCATCAAAGTACTACTTTGATGGGAACCGCTAAACGGGCCCCGGACGAACGAAGGATGAAGACATGCGTCACCGCAACGCCGGCCGCAAGCTGCAGCGTACCTCGAGCCACCGCGCCGCTTTGTTCCGCAACATGGCCGCCGCCCTGATCAAGCACGAGCAGATCAGCACCACGACCGCCAAGGCGAAGGAGCTTCGCCCCTATGTCGAAAAGCTGATCACGCTTGCCAAGAAGGGCGGCCTTTCCAATCGCCGTCTCGCCCATGCGCGGATGCTTGACGATACGCAGCTGGTAAAATTGTTCGACACGCTGGCGCCGCGCTATGCCGACCGCAACGGCGGCTACACCCGCATCATCAAGGCCGGCATCCGCGCTTCTGACGCGGCGCCGATGGCCATCATCGAGTTCGTCGACCGCGACGTGTCGGCCAAGGGCCAGGACTCGGGCCCGGTGATGACCGATGACGAGGACGAGCAGCAGGCCGCCTGAAGCGGTCCTGCCATCGCGCAAGAACAGGCCGTCCGCCACGCGGGCGGCCTTTTCTTTTGCTGGGCGACGCTCAGGCCGCCTTGGGCAGTGCCGTATCGGCAAGCTCGGACGGATCGAACGGCAGGTTGCCGCCGAGCTCGGCCAGCTTGGCCAGATAGAGCAGTCCGAAGTGCCGGTGGCGGTCGCGTGCCTGCAGCGTGATCGATCGACGCGAGGCGGCGAGTTCCTCGACCGCGCGGCGCCAGTAATAGCGGGTATCCGCTTCCATGCCTTGCCCCTCCCCAGTGGTGCATCGCAGCTGTTGCGCACACGAGAGCGGAAGCCCGCCGCAACCGAGTCGCGGCGAAATGATAACAAACACTTATCCACAAGGGGAGTCCGCGCAGGGAGCGCGGACGGCAGGTCCTACTTGACCAGTTCGACCTGCTCGAACTCGAGCTCGACGGGGGTCGCACGGCCGAAGATGGACACACCCACCTTTACCCGGCCGCGATCGAAATCGAGTTCCTCGACCACGCCGTTGAAGGTGGCGAACGGACCGTCGAGCACCTTAACCGCGTCGCCGATCTCATAATCGACGCTGACCTTCTGCTTGGGCGCGGCGGCGGCGGCCTCTTCCTTGGTGTTGAGGATGCGCGCGGCTTCGGCCTCGCTGATCGCCTGCGGCTTGCCGTTGGGACCGAGGAAGCCGGTAACCTTGGGCGTGTTCTTCACCAGGTGGTAGACATCGTCGTTCATGCCCAGCTTGGCGAGCACATAGCCCGGGAAGAACTTCCGGTCGCTGGTGACCTTCTTGCCGCGGCGGATCTCCGTC
>DASVRO010000057.1:0-39512 GCA_036388575.1 Allosphingosinicella sp. | reverse complement strand
AAAGCCTTATGTGCGTCCTTCGAGACGGGCCTTCGCCAGGCTCAGTCCCTCCTCAGGATGAGCGGGATCGGGCTCGCGAGCAGTCCGCTCATCCTGAGGAGCCGCTGAGCGAAGTCGAAGCGGCGTCTCGAAGGACCATCCGAAGGACGCACAGGAGCTTCGCATTCCCATGACCACGCCCGATCCCATCGTCATCCTCTCCTACGCCCGCACGCCGATGGGCGGCTTCCAGGGCCAGCTCGCCCCGGTCGCCGCCACCGAATTGGGCGCCACCGCCGTCCGCGCCGCGGTCGAGCGCGCCGGCATCTCCGGCGATCAGGTCGACAAGATCTTCATGGGCTGCGTGCTCCCGGCCGGGCTGGGCCAGGCCCCCGCCCGACAGGCGGCGCTCGGCGCCGGCCTCCCCCGCTCGGTTGAGGCGACGACGATCAACAAGGTCTGCGGCTCGGGCATGCAGGCCGCGATGTTCGCCCACGACATGATCGCGTCGGGCTCGGCGGACCTGATCGTCGCCGGCGGCATGGAGTCGATGTCCAACTCGCCCTACCTCATGAAGAAGCACCGCTCCGGCGCCCGAATCGGCCACGACACCGTCTACGACCATATGATGCTCGACGGCCTCGAGGACGCCTATGACGCCGGCCGCGCCATGGGCACCTTCGCCGAGGATGCGGCCCGCGAATATCAGTTCACCCGCTCCGACCAGGACGAATATGCGATCGAGTCGCTGCGCCGGGCCACCGAGGCGATCCGGTCGGGCGCCTTCGAGCGCGAGATCGTCCCGGTCACCGTCAAGAGCCGCAAGGGCGAGGACGTCGTCGCCATCGACGAGCAGCCCGGCAAGTCCAACCCGGAGAAGATCCCCGGCCTCAGGCCCGCCTTCGCCAAGGACGGCACCATCACCGCCGCCAACGCCTCCTCCATCTCCGACGGCGCCGCCGCGCTCGTCGTCACCCGCCAGAGCGTCGCCGACCGGCTCGGCGTCAAGCCGGTCGCCCGCATCGTCGCCCACGCCGCCCACGCCCAGGCGCCGAACCTCTTCACCAGCGCCCCCGTCCCCGCCGTCCGCAAGGCGCTCGACAAGGCCGGCTGGAGCGTCGGCGACGTCGACCTCTACGAGGTCAACGAAGCCTTCGCCTGCGTCGCCATGATCGCCATGCGCGATCTCGGCATCCCCCGCGAGGCGCTCAACGTCCACGGCGGCGCGACGGCGCTGGGCCACCCGATCGGTGCTTCGGGCGCCAGGTTGCTGGCGACACTGCTCTCGGCGCTGGAAACCCACGGCCAGAAGCGCGGCCTCGCGACGCTGTGCATCGGCGGCGGGGAAGCGACCGCGATGGCGGTGGAGCTGGTTGGATAAGCCCGTCCCGGAGTCGGCCGATCCGCCCTCGGTTCAGACGGTCAGCACGGTCAGATGGGCTCTCCGCATGTCGCCGGATTTGCCGACGCTCGCCTTCACCGCCAGCCCGGATTCCAAGTGCCAGGTCGCCCGCTCCACGCCCTCGACCATCGCCACGCTTGCCTGCGCGCCGCCCAGGGCCGCTGAAACGGCCTTCGCAAGCCCGGCGGTGTCGAGCGTCCGCCCGGCCGGAACCGAGATGGTGCAGGCGAACCTGCTCCAGATCCTGTTGGGCGGGGTCAGGATCAGGGTCATATCGTCCTTGAACAGGAGCTCCGGAATGTCGGAGCTGCCAAGCCTGGGATCGCTCAGCGGGCCGACCAGCTGGGCGGAGAGCAGCGGGTCCCACCCAAGCGACTCCGCCCGCTGGCGAATCGTTGCCAGGTCCGGAAAGCCCCGGCGGCAAGTCTCGTTGAAGGCCGAAACGATCGGGGCCGGATCGGAGACGGCTTGGGCGCCGGCAACGGTCGCGGGAACACTGATCAGGCAAAGCGCGCTGCCCAGGCGAACGAAATCGATGCACTTCATGGGCTGTCCTCCGGCCGCCGCCGGGATAGGCGCCCTGTCTTAAGGCAGAGCTAATCTGGGCAGGACCGGCTGCTACCAGCCGTTGCACCGCTCCCAGACCGCCAGCACCTCCGTCCCGCCGTCCACGACATGGTATCTCTCGTGCGCCGCGGCGGTCATGCAGGCGTGGTTGGGGGCGATCCTTACTTGGGTGCCGATCGGCAGCCGCTCGAAATCCTCCTCGCCCGCCGGGACCAGCCCATGCTCCTGGTTGGTCGAGGCGATGTTCAGGCCGAGCGGTCGCCCGGTTTCGGCATCCCAGAGGCTGCCGTAGCTCGGCTTGTCCCGGGCCGGCCCGGAATCCTTCGACATCGCAAGCCCGCCGGCGTCGACCAGCAGATAGCCCCGGTCCCGCCGGTGGCCGATGACTGTGGCGAGGACCGACAAGGCGATCTCCTCCTCGGGACAGACTCCGAGGTCGGCCATGACCAGGTCCATGAACATGTAGACGCCCGCTCGGACCTCGCTCACTCCGTCGAGCCGCTCGGCGAACAAGGCGGTCGGAGTCGAGCCGACGCTGACCACCGGCGCCGGCAGGCCTGCCGAGCGAAGGGCCTGCGCGGCCGCCACGGCCCTCGACCGCTCCTGCTCGGCATGCGCCCGGAGCGCCTCGGGCGAGCGGCAATCATAGGACAGGCCGGCATGGGTCATCACGCCGCGAAGCTCGGTGCCGGCCGCCCGGTGGAGGATCCGGCCGATCTCGACGAGGTGGGGATCGTCCGACTCGACCCCCGCCCGTCCGCCGTCCGTGTCGACCTCGATCAGCACCGGGAAGACCGTCCCCAGCGCCTCGGCCTCGCGCCCGACCGCCGCGGCCATCTCGGCGCTGTCCAGGATTATCGTCAGGTCCGCGCCGCGCTTCCGGAGGTCCGCGACATGGGCCAGCTTCGACGGCACGATGCCGACCGCGTAGAGTATGTCGGTGAAGCCGTGATCGAGGAAATGCTCCGCCTCCCTCAGCGTCGAGACGGTGATCCCGCCGGGCTGCCCCTCGACCGCGAGCCGGACGACGTCGATCGACTTGGCCGTCTTGACGTGCGGCCGAAGCGGCACCCCCAGCCCGGCGAGCCGGTCGCGCATCCGCCCGATATTCCGGACGAGCCGCGCCCGGTCGACGACCAGGGCGGGCGTTTCGATGTCGGTCAGGTTCATCCCGCTCCTATAATCGGGGAAGCGAGTCGACGCGACCGGTGGGGCTCTGCTTTCTTTCGGTCGCGTGCGTTACGATTTCCGCATCCCGAGGGAAGCCCGCGGCCCCGACCCGGAAGGCCTGCGCAGGCCTTTCCGCGCGCCTCTAGTTGCCCGGCCCGCCCAATAGATCGGTTTCGGACCAAATTGATGGTTAACCGGAAGTATAGTCAAAAAAGCGGCGGCCGCGCCTTCTTGGCTCGCGTCGCGGTGTCGCGGACTCGTAGTTCTACGAAAAAGAAACCGTCATCAACCACTTGCGCGCCGCGCCCCGATCGTGCTTGATGCTGGAATCGGCGGCGATTCCCGTCGCCGTCGGCGCGCCTGCTCAAGAAGAGAGGGCGTCGGAGGGGGGCGAAGTTCTGCTTTCCGTGGTCCGCGGCGGCAAATTCCACTTTCCTCGACCGAACTGTTCTCAACGAGGGGAATGTCATGCAGCAAAGCAACAAAGGTACCTGGCGTAGCAAGAAGACGATCCTGAAGGTCGCTGCCTTCGCCACCGCGGCCGGCCTCGTCGCGTCGCCGGTCTTCGCCGTCCACAGCTGGAACGGCTATCACTGGGCGCGCACCAGCACTCAGATCAGCCCGCCCGTCGTCGACATCGTCACGTCCCAGTGGACGAACTACGTCACGACCGCGGTCGCCGACTGGAACCGCTCGACCGTGATCGAGAGCCCCTACAGCAAGTCCTCCGGCAACGGCCGCACCTGCAAGCCGATCGCCGGCAAGATCCTGGTCTGCAACGCCGCCTACGGCCAGAACGGCTGGCTCGGCATCGCCTCGATCTGGCTCACCAACGGCCATATCAGCCAGGGCACGACGAAGCTCAACGACACCTATTACGCCATGGCGCAGTACAACACGCCGGCGTGGCGCGCGGCTGTGACCTGCCAGGAGATCGGCCACGATTACGGCCTCGGCCACCAGGACGAGGATTTCTCGACCGACGCGACCAGCTCGTGCATGGAATATACCAGCGTTCCGGCCGGCAACGAGCATCCCGACAGCCACGACTACAATCAGCTGCTGTCGGTCTACAACCACACCGACTCCGCGGCCGCCGCTTCCGCCTCGAGGTCGCTGCCGTCGCAGGCCGCGATCGGCAACAGCCGTGCGGACTGGGGCCGTCAGATCGGCGACCACACGTTCGAGCGCGACCTCGGCAACGGCGTCAAGGTGATCACCGACGTCCTGTTCGTCGGCCACAAGCACTAGGATCGATCCGCCCTCCGGGCGAATTGTTTCGAACAAGCCCCTTCGGTCCAGCCCGGACCGGAGGGGCTTTTTCGCACTCGTCTTGCCCCGACCGGCTATCGCCGCCTCGATTGATCTGTTTCGGACTAAATTCATCGACACTGCAAGTAATGGCGAAAATGGGGATTTCGCTCTCTGCGGGACCTCGCCGGCGACCGCCCTACCCTCGTAGTTTTCCTAAAAACTACCCTCAGCCAGACACTTGCGTATGTCCGCAGGATCATGCTTGATGTCGAAATCGAAGGCGACTCCGGCCGCCGGCGATGCGTCTCCTCAAATAGAGAGGCGCCGAAGGGGCGAGTAGTTCTGCTTTCCGTGGTCAGCGGTGGCCGATTCCACTTACCTCTAAGCAACTGTACTGAGGAAGGGGACTGTCATGCATCATATTAAAGGAAGCTGGCGTAGCAAATCGACTCTTTTGAAAATTGCGGGTTTCGCGACCGCGGCCGGCCTGCTGGCGTCGCCGGTCCTGGCCGTCCACAGCTGGTCGACCTATCACTGGAAGCGCACCACCACCCAGATCAGCCCGCCGGTCGGCGACAACGTCAATGCCAATTGGGACTCCTATCTCACCGCCGCGGTCAACGACTGGAACGCCTCCACCCGCATCCAGAGCACCAAGGTCGCCGGCACCACCACCCCGAGCACCTGCGCTCCGCGCGCCGGGCGGATCGAGGTCTGCAACTATGCCTACGGCCAGACCGGCTGGCTCGGCATCGCCTCCGTCTGGCTCTCCGCCGACGGCCATATCAGCCAGGCGACGACCAAGCTCAACGACAGCTATTACGGCGCCGGCAGCTCCTACAACACGCCGGCCTGGCGCGCCGCGGTGACCTGCCAGGAGATCGGCCACGACTACGGCCTCGCCCACCAGGACGAGAATTTCAGCACCGACGCGACGAACTCGTGCATGGAATATACCAACATCCCGGCGGGCAACGAGCATCCCGACGCGCACGATTACAACCAGATCGCGTCGATCTACTCGCACGCCCACGCGGCGGCGAACCTGCCGGAGGCCGTTCAGAACGAGGCGGCGATCGGCAATTCGCGCGCCGACTGGGGCCGGCAGATCGGCCACCACACCTTCGTTCGCGATCTCGGCAATGGCCGCAAGGTGATCACCGACGTGCTCTTCGTCGGCCACGGCCACAAATAAGCTTTCCGAGCTGAGCGGCCCATCCCCCCACGGGCGGTCGCCCTGCTTGCCCCTCCGGCCTTCATCCCGCCGGAGGGGCTTTTTTTTGCCTGCTCGGCGACGCCGGTTCGGGGATAGTTTTCCAAACTGTCCCGTTGGACCGGCGCATACGGGTAAAAATAGGCCTTCCATTTTTGTTCTTTTTATGTTCTGGTAGCGCCATGGATAATCCCGATCCGCGCCCAAGGCAGAACACCGAGGCGTCGACCCATGAGCTCGCCTCTCCGGATTTACTTTCCTTCGAACCGGTGCCCTCGCGTTCGAAACGTCACGACGGGTGGGCACCGGACCGCCAGCGCGCCTTCATCGACGCACTGGCGACGATCGGCATCGTTTCCTGGGCGGCGGAGGCGGCGGGGATGAGCCGCAAGTCGGCCTATGAGCTGCTGAGGCGCGCCGGGCCGGACAGCTCCTTCGCCCGCGCCTGGCGCGAGGCGGCCGCGATCGGACGGTCTCGCGGGACCTTCACGGCAATCGACCGGGCGCTCAACGGCGTCGAGGTCCCCTATTTCTACCGTGGCCTCCAGCGCGGCACCCGCCGCGTCTATAACGATCGCCTTCTCGCCACCGCGCTTCGATCGATCGAGCGGCTGCAGCGCGGGGGGAGCTGAATGGCTTCGCCTCGCTTCGCCGCATTTTCGGCGTCACGTACCGGCACTTTTGTCACCTTCATCAAGCGGGCTGGTTGCTCAGTCGTCGCCGCTTCGCTCGAGTGCGTCGACGAAGCCCCGGCGCCACGCCAGCACGTCGTCGCGCTCGACGCTCTCGTTCATCGCCCGCCAGCGCCGCACCCGCTCCTCCTTCGGCATCTCGAGCGCCTGCAGGATCGCGTCCGAAATCTCCTCCTTGGAGTAAGGGTTGACCAGGATCGCGTCGGTGAGCTGGAGCGCCGCTCCGGCGAAGCGGGAGAGGATGAGGACTCCGGGATCCTCCGGATCCTGCGCCGCCACATATTCCTTGGCGACGAGGTTCATCCCGTCCCGAAGCGGCGTGATCAGCCCGATCTCGGCGGCGCGGTAGAAGCCGGCCAGGTCCTCGCGGCTGTAGCCCTGGTTGACGTAGCGCAGCGGCACCCAGTCGACCTCGGCGAACTCGCCGTTGATCCGCCCCGACAGTTCGTCGAGCCGCTCGCGGATCACCTCGTAGGTGGCGACCTCGCCGCGCGAGGGCGGAGCGATCTGGAGCAGGAAGACCTTGCCCTTGCAGCTCTCATGGTCCTCGAGGAACCGGCGATAGCCGAGGAAGCGCTCCTCCAGCCCCTTCGAATAGTCGAGCCGGTCGACTCCGATGATCGTCCGCCGCCCCGCCGCGCTGACCCGCATCTTCTCGAACGCCGATTTGGCCTGCTCGCTCGCCGCCGCCTTGGCGAACTCGTCATAGTCGATCCCGATCGGATAGGCTCCGGCATGGACCGAGCGGTCGCCGACATGGATGAAGCCGTCCTCGTCGCAATGGCCGCCGAGCTCGCGCTCGACATAGTGGCGGAAGCTGTCGAGCCACTCCTCGGTCTGGAAGCCGATCACGTCGTAGGCGAGCATCGACAGCACCAGCCCCTCGTGGAACGGCAGCGACACCATCAGCCGGGCCGGCGGCCAGGGGATGTGGAGGAAGAAGCCGATCCGGTTCTTCACCCCGCGTTCGCGCAATTGCTGGCCGAGCGGGATGAGGTGGTAGTCGTGGACCCAGACGAGGTCGTCGGGATCGATCAGCGGTGCCACCGTCTCGGCGAAGCGGGTGTTGACCCGCTCGTAGCCGCCGGCGAAGCTTCGGTCGTATTCGGCGAGGTCGATCCGGTAGTGGAAGAGCGGCCACAGCGTCCGGTTGGCGTAGCCGTTGTAATATTCGTCGACGTCCTGCTCCTCGAGGTCGATCGTCGCGGTGGTCACTCCGCCGTGGCGCTGCAGGTCGATATGGCCGGTAAAGGTCTCGGCCGTCTCGCCCGACCAGCCGAACCACAGCCCGCGATGATCGCGAAGCGCCGCGGCCAGCGCCACCGCCAGCCCGCCCTGCGCGCCCATCCCCTCGCCGCGCGGCGCCGACACCCGGTTCGAGATGACGATGAGCCGGCTCATCTTCCCGTCACCCCCTCCCCGTCATCCCGGCGAAGGCCGGGACCCAGGAACACGGTCGTGCGCGAAAAGGACCCGATGGTGTTCCTGGGTCCCGGCTTCCGCCGGGATGACGGCTGTTTCCTCATCTCACCGCGCTCCATGGCCTCGACAGGAGCACGGCGCAATTGATCAGGCCGACGAGCGAATAGGTCTGCGGGTAGTTGCCCCACAGCTCGCCGCTCTCGAAATCGGTGTCCTCCGAGAGCAGGCCGGCCGGGGTCAGCCGCTCCAGCATATGCTCGTACAGCTCGCGCGCCTCGTCCTCGCGGCCGGCCAGATGAAGCGCCTCGATCAGCCAGAAGGTGCAGAAGTTGAACGCCGTCTCGGGCAGCCCGAAATCGTCCTCGGCGGCGTAGCGAAGCATGTGCTCGCCGCGCCTGAGCCCCTTCTCGACCGCCTCGAAGGTGGCGAGGAAGCGCGGATCCTGCGGCTCGAGGAAGCGCATGTCGACGAGCTGGAGCAGGCTGGCGTCGAGCTCGTCGCCGCCGAAGGTCGCGGCGAAGCGCTTTTCGGGGGCGTGCCAGGCGGCCCCCTCGATCCGCTCGCGGACCGCCGCCGCCCGGTCGCGCCACAGCGCGGCGCGGTCGTCGACGCCGAGGACGTCGGCGGCGTTGGCGAGGCGGTCGCAGGCGGCCCAGCTCATCACCGCGCTGTAGGTGTGGACGGCGGTTCGGGTGCGGTATTCCCACAGGCCTGCGTCAGGCTGGTCGTGAACCTCCCACGCCCGCTCGCCGATCTTCTCGAGGGCGTGGAAATCGGCCTCGGTCGCCTTGCGGAACAGCCGCTCGTCGATGAAGGCCTGGACGTTCGACAGCACGATCTGCCCGTAGGCGTCGTGCTGGACCTGGGAATAAGCTGCATTGCCAACCCGGACCGGCCCCATGCCGCGGTAGCCGGCGAGGCCCTCGGCCGACCGCTCCTCGAGCTTCGCCTCGCCGGACACCGTGTAGAGCGGCTGGATATGGCCGCCCTTGGCCTCGTCGACGATGTTCCTCAGATAGCCGAGATAATTCTCCAGCACGTCGAGCGCCCCGAGCCGGTTCAGCGCCTGCACCGTATAATAAGCGTCGCGGATCCAGCAGTAGCGATAGTCCCAGTTGCGGCCGCTTCCCGGCGCTTCCGGGATAGAGGTGGTCAGAGCGGCGACGATCGCCCCGGTCTCCTCGTGCTGGCAAAGCTTGAGCGCGATCGCGGCCCGGATCACGATGCGCTGCCATTCGAGCGGGATGGCGAGGCCGCGCACCCAGCCGCGCCACTCGTCGGCAGTCTGGTGGAGCATCGCCGCGACGGTCTGGCCGACATGGCCGACGAACGGTTCGTCCGGGCCGAGGAAGAAATGATGGTTGCGCTCGAGCCGGAAGGCGCGGCCGTCGAGCAGGTGGCCGACCGGAGCGTCGGTGGTCAGCCGGAGCGGCTGCGGCTCGACCAGATAGCGTATGTGGTTGGTGCCGCTGGTCCGCTCCGCCTCCCGTTCGCCCCAGCCGGTGGCGGGGTTGAGCGCGACCCGAACCCGCGGCGCTCCCTCGAGCGGACGGACGATCCGGACGAAGGCGACCGGCCGGTACATCCGCCCGGACCGCTCGAAACGAGGGCAGAAGTCGAAGATCTCGGCCACGCCTCCGTCCGAGTCGGTGAGCCGGGTGGTCAGGATCGGCGTGTTCCTGAGATAGGATTGCTCGGCGGAGACCTGGTTCTCGACCGAGATCCGCCACTCGCCCCTCGGCAGCGGACTGTCGCCGGTCGGCTCGAGCAGCGAGCAGAACAAAGGATCGCCGTCGACCCGAGGAGCGCAGCCCCAGACGAAGCCGGCCTCGCGGTCGACGAGCGCGCTCACCTGGCAATTGCCGATCGGCCAGAGCGAGAGGTCAGCCATCGGCCGCCGCCTCCAGCCACTCGGTCACCGCGGCGACGTCGTCGAGCCGCCATCGCGCCGCCGTCGGGCGCTCGGGGCCGACCAGCACCCCCTCCCCGCCCAGAGCGGCGGCGGCCTCGAACGCATGCTCGTCGGTCAGATCGTCGCCCACGAACACAGGACGCGCGCCGGCGAACGGTGGTTCCGCCATCAGCCGGCGAAGCGCCGCGCCCTTGTCCGTTCCCGCCGGGCGAAGCTCGGCGACCATCTTGCCGCGCTGGAGCGCGAGGCCGCTGCGGCCGGCCAGCTCCTCGACGAAGGCCGCGACCGCCCGCTCGCGCTCTGGGGCGAGCCGATAATGGAGCGCGACTCCCGCGGGCTTGTCCTCGACGAGCAGTCCGGCCGAGCCGGCGGCGAAGCGGTGGATCTCCTCGCGCGCGCCGGCGAGGCCCGGAGGCGCCGAGACCGGAACCCGGCGGCCGTCGGCGTAGAGCAATTCGGCGCCGTGGGAGCCGGAGAGCGCCGCCGCGCAGCCGCCGAGATGGCCCTGGAGATCGTCGATGGCGCGGCCGCTGACGATGGCGAGCCGGCCCTCGAGCCGCTCCGCCAGGCGGTCGAGCAGCGGCCTCAGCCCCAGCGGCACGGCGATCGCGCCCGGCACGTCGGCCAGCTCGACCAGAGTGCCGTCGAAGTCGAGGAAAAGCGCCGCCGGAGCGAGTCGAGTCAAAGTCGGCGGCGTGGAATCGGACATGGCCCCCGTTGGCAACATGGGCCCCAAACCGCAACACTAGTCGCCGTTTTTCGTAGAAAAGCGGCAGAACAACGTTGGAAAGTTCAGAAAGATATTTGGTCCGAAACGGTTGATGATGGGCAAAATTGCTGTATCCCTTGCGACCGGGGGGACGCTGCATATGGCTGAGCCGTTTCTGTCGGAAATCCGACTTTTTTCGTTTGACTTTCCGCCCAAGGGTTGGGCTTTCTGCAACGGGCAAACATTGCCCATCAACCAGAACCAGGCGCTCTTTTCGCTGCTCGGCACCACCTACGGTGGCAACGGGCAGACGACGTTCGCGCTCCCGGATCTGCGCGGCCGAACCGCGATGCACGTCGGCAACGGCCACACTCTGGGGGAGAAGGCGGGCACCGAGTCGGTGACGATCTCGCAGCAGCAGATGCCGGCACATACCCACTTCATGCAGGCCGCCAACAAGGAGGCCGATCTCTCGATCCCAGGCGGCAACCTGCTCGGCAATTTCAGCAACGGCTATCGCATGAATCCGGGTAACCTGACGACGTTGCTGGCCGGAACGATCGGCAATACCGGCGGCAGCCAGCCGCACAACAACATGTGCCCTTACATCGTGATCAACTTCTGCATCGCGCTGCAGGGCATCTTCCCGTCGCAAAATTGAGGGGGCACATCCATGGCTCAGCCATACGTCGGTGAAATCCGCATGTTCGCCGGAAACTTTCCGCCCGTTGGGTGGCTGTTCTGCAGCGGACAACAATTGCCGATCTCCGAGAACGAGACTCTCTTCCAGCTGATCGGAACGACCTACGGCGGCGACGGTCAGGAGAGCTTCAACCTGCCGAACCTGCAGAGCCGGATCCCGCTTCACTTCGGCACCAACCCCGTCACCACCACCGTCTACCCGATCTCCCAGATGGCCGGGACGGAGTCGGTCACTCTCACCACCCAGCAGATTCCGGTCCACAGCCACCCGCTGCTCGCGACGACCGATGCCGGTGGCCAGGCCATTGCCCAAGGCGCGGTGCTGGCGGGGCAGTCGCCGGTCAGCATCTACCGGCCCAACGCCACTCCGCCCAACGTGCCGATGAATGCTTCGTCGGTCGGACCGATCGGCGGCAGCCAGCCGCACGAGAACATGCAGCCGTTCCTCTGCATCAACTTCATCATCTCGCTGTTCGGGATCTTCCCGAGCCCGACCTGAGGCTTCCGACTGAAGATAGTCGACTCAAACTAGGAGACTCCCGGTGGCTGACCCTTTTGTCGCTGAGATCCGTATCTTTCCGTTCACCTTCCCGCCCAAGGGCTGGGCGTTCTGCAACGGCCAACTCATGCCGATTTCGCAGAATACCGCTTTGTTCGCTTTGCTCGGCACCACCTATGGCGGCGACGGCAAGTCGACCTTCGCTCTGCCCGACCTCGAGGGATCCTCGGCCATGCATCCCGGCCAGGGTCAGGGCCTGTCGCTTCGCGACCTGGGCGAGATCGGCGGCGCCGAATCCGTGACCCTGCTGCAAAGCGAGATGCCGGTGCACACCCATGCCGCCAGCGCGGTGGGCGTGCTCTCGACGACCGCGGCGCCGAGCGCCCAGACCGCCATCGCCCGAAGCGTCAACGGCTCGGCTTTCGCCGCGGCCGGAGGCGCACTGCAGCAGCTCGCTCCGGATGCGCTGGCGATTGCGGGCGCAAGCCTGCCGCACAACAATCTGCAGCCCTATCTGACGCTCAACTACTGCATCGCGCTGCAGGGAGTGTTCCCGGCGCGCCCATAATTCACAACGGGGGGGCCCCAACATGAGCAGGGAGAAATCATCCCTTTTAACCCGCCGCAAGGCGCTGGCGGGACTGGGTTTCGGCGTCGTGGCGGTGGGGGCTATCGCGGCGCCGGCGCTTCAACTCAGCTGGACTCGGAAGCCGGGCGCGGAGGGTAGCTGGTGGGACCGGCAGTTCACCTCGCTGGCCAATGCCGGGGTCGACGAATGGACCCGCCAGGTCGGGGCCGAGTTCGCGCTCGCGGGCGGAGTCGCCAGGCTGGCCGAGGTCACCCCGCTGCGCTCGCCGGGACGGCGTCCCGCCGGGCTTCGCGAAAGCGCCTTCGTCGCAGTGTTCGAATCGTCCGGGGCAAGCCTGCCGGCGGGCGACCGGATACTCGACGTCAGCCATTCGGCCGGCGGCGACATGAAGGTCTATTTCAGCGCCTGCGGCGACAAATGCGGCGGCCAGCGGCTGCAAGCCATCTTCAACTGAGCTGATGCCTCCGCCATTGCGCGCAGCGGCCGGGCTGGGCGTCTCCTACCGGCCGTCGACCGACGAGGATCTCTCCTTCCTCGCGTCCGTCTACGCGTCGACCCGCATCGAGGAGGTCGCCGCGACCGGCTGGCCGGAGGAGATGCAGCTGCAATTCCTCACCCACCAGGCGGACGCCCAGCACCGCCACTATCGGCGCACCTATGCGAACGCGGAATGGCTGGTGATCGAGCGCGGCGGCGAGGCGATCGGGCGGCTGTTCCTCGAGATATGGTCCGACCAGATCCGGCTGATCGACATCGCGCTTCTGCCGCGGGGCCGCGGCGGCGGGGTCGGCGGCGCGATCCTCGCCGATCTCCAGGACATGGCCGCGGCCGCCGGCAAGGCGCTCACCATCCATGTCGAGCGTAACAATCCGGCGATGCGGCTCTACCTGCGCCTCGGCTTCGCGAGGATCGACGAGCACGGAGTCTACGATCTGGTGGAGTGGCGGCCGGATCGCGCTCGGCATGACGAGCTGTCCAATCCGGACAGCGGCCAAACCTAGTTGAACACCGCCTCGTATTTCGTGCCGTCGCGGTTTTGCGCGACCGGGACGATGAACATCTCGAACTCCTCCGCGCCGTGGCGGAGAGTATAAATGTCCTGCGGCAGGACCGGCTCATAGGGGCCCTGCCAGTCGAGGACGAAGGCGCCCTCCGGGCGGCCGGTGTCCGGCAGCGCCCGAACCCGCGCGAGGCTGAACGGCAGCCTCCTCTCGCCGAGCAGGAGCTCGAACGATTCCCCCTCCAGCGCCGTGAACTCGTCCAGTCGCAATGCCCGCATAAGCCCGCCTACTCCAGGGTGCCGCCGGGGTCGAGGCCCCAGAACTGGTCGGTCCGGATATAGCCCTGCCGGCCGCGCACATCGAACAGGCACCAGCCGCCGGCGCATTTCGACAGGCGGCCGACCACGCCCGGCTCGGCAAGGAAGCGGACCGGCGAACCCTCGGCCGGGTCCTGGCGCATCGGGCGGGGCTCGGTGCCGGTGACGAGGGCGGTCCTGGTGTCGCTGAGCAGGCGCTGGAGCATCCAGCCGGTGGTCCCGTCGGGGTCGCTCACCTTGCGCCAGTTGGGATAGGTCTCGACGACCCGGATCGGCAGGTCGGCGCGCACGTAGAGCCAGGTCGCCGGGTAATTCTGTCCAGGCCCGGTGCGCATCATCGCCTTGCCCGCGCTGATCGACGCCCAATAGGGAGTCGGCCGGTCGTCCTGGGCCTGCGCCGGCCCCACCGCCAGGCCGAGCCCGAGCACCGCCGCCAGCATGACACTCCTCGCCATCGCGCTGCCTCCTTTGTCAGCCTCTTAGGCAGGAGCGCCCCCCCGGTTCAACGCCGATCTGCCTTGACGCCTCTCCGAGAATATCCCCAAGCGGGACGGATGAAGGTGATCGTCACCCGCAGGCTTCCGGAGACGGTGGAGGCGCGGCTGGCGGGGCGGTTCGACGCCGAGCTCAATCCCGACGACGCTGCGTTCGACCGGGAGCGCCTCAGGGATTCGATGAGCCGCTGCGACGCGCTCGTGCCGACGGTGCGCGACCGGATCGACGGCGAGCTGATCGCCGGAGCCGGGGAGCGGCTGAAGCTGATCGCGAACTTCGGCGCCGGAACCGACAATATCGACCTCGATGCCGCCCGGGCCCGCGGGATCGTCGTCACCAACACCCCCGGAGTCCTCACCGAGGACACGGCGGACATCGTCATGGCGCTCGTCCTGATGGCTCTCCGGCATCTCGGCGACGGCGAGAGGAATCTGCGCGCCGGCCGATGGCGCGGCTGGGGCCCGACCGATCAGCTCGGACGAAGCGTCGCCGGCAAGGCGCTGGGAATCGTCGGCATGGGCCGGATCGGGCAGGCCGCGGCGCGGCGGGCCGAGGCGTTCGGGATGGTCGTCCATTACCACAACCGCCGGCCCGTCGAAGGCGCTCGGCAGCGCTATTGGCCGGAGCTCGACCGGATGCTGGCGGCGATGGATGTGGTCAGCCTCAACGCCCCCTACGGGCCGGACACGCACCATTTGATCGACCGCCGCCGACTCGGCCTGATGCGGCCGGAGGCCTGGCTGATCAACGCCGCCCGCGGCGGCCTCGTCGACGTGGAAGCGCTGGTCGAGGCGCTCGCCGCCGGCCGGATCGGCGGCGCCGGGCTCGACGTCTATCCCGACGAGCCGCGCGTCGACCCCCGGCTGCTCGCCTTGCCGAACCTCGTGCTGCTCCCCCACCTCGGCTCGGCGACGCTCGAGAGCCGGACGGCGATGGGCGAGAAGGTGCTGGCGAACCTCATCGCCTTCACAGAGGAACGGGAGCTTCCGGACCGGGTCGTCTAGCTGTTCCCCGGCGAAGGCCGGGGCCCAGCGGCACGGACGGAAGAACTGGGTCCCGGCCTTCGCCGGGAAACAGAGCTCAATCCCCCGTCAGGATCCGGTCAACCAGCTGCTTCACCGTCGGCACGAAGCCGTTCGAATAGAAGGGGTCGGTCCTGAACCGGAAGGCGGCGTGGCCGGCGAACATGAGGTTCTGATCGACGGGGCCGCCGTGGGCGATGTCCTGGAGCGTCTTCTGGATGCAGAAGCTGCGCGGGTCGGCGAGCCGGCCGGTGGTGTTCTTCTCATTGTCGGCCCAGGACGAGAAGGCGCACTGGCTGAGGCAGCCCATGCAGTCCGCCTGGTCCTTGCGGATCTGCACCTTCTCCTCCGGAGTGACGAAGACCAGGGTCTCGTCCGGGGTCTTCAGAGCCTCGGTGAATCCCTGCGCGAACCATTCGCGGGCGTGGAGCAGGTCGCCCCGGGTCACCCAGAAATTCTTCTTGTTGCCGATTCCGACGTCGAGCTGGAAGCAATGGTCGCCCAGCTCCTCCTTGGTGAAGGCGATCTGGCGGTGCGAGCGCGCCTCGAGGCTCCTCAGGAAGGGGTTGCGGACCGCGGAGCTGTAGAAGCCGGTCGGCGAGAAGCGGTGGAGGAGGATGTCGCCCTCCTCGAGCGTCATCAGCCGCTGCTTCCACCCCTCGGGGATCGGGCTCTCCTTGGTGAGCAGGGGCCGGGTTCCGAACTGGAAGACGATCTGCCCGAGCTCGGGATTGTCGATCCAATTCTCCCATTCCTTCAGGTTCCAGACTCCGCCCGCCATGACGATCGGGACGCTGTCCGGAATTCCGCCCTCGCGCATCGTCTCGCGCAATTCCTTGACCCGGGGATAGGGATCCTGCGGCTTCAGCGGGTCCTCGGCGTTGGAGAGGCCGTTATGGCCGCCGGCCAGCCACGGATCCTCGTAGACCACGGCGGCGAGCCATTCGGCGGCCTTGGAATAGGCCCGCTTCCACAGCGCCCGGAAGGCTCGGCCGGAGCTGATGATCGGGAGATAACTGACTCCGTAGGAGGCGGCGATCTCGGAGAGCTTATAGGGCATTCCGGCGCCGCAGGTGACTCCGGTGACAAGGCCCTTTGTCCGCTCGAGGACGCCGTGGAGGACGCGCTGGGCGCCGCCCATCTCCCACAGCACGTTGATGTTGATCGCGCCCCTGCCGCCGGCGATGTCGTAGGCGCGCTGAACCTGGGCGACGGCGCCGTCGATCGCATATTGGACCAGCTCCTCGTGCCGCTCGCGGCGGGTGAGAGCGTGGTAGACCTGGGGGATGATCTTGCCCTCGGGATCGTAGCTGTCGGCATTGACCGCCGAGACCGTGCCGATGCCGCCGGCCGCCGCCCAGGCGCCGGAGCTGGCATGGTTGGTCGCCGACACGCCCTTGCCGCCTTCGACGAGCGGCCACACTTCGCGGCCGCCATAGAGGATCGGCTTCAAACCCTTGAACACGCGTTTCTCCAGAAAAAGCGAAAGCGCCTATACCGCCACTCTCGGCCAAAATCGTCAAAAATCATCTCGACGGGGTGGTGAACGCTCCAGGACGGCCAACGGCTTCACCGTAAAGCCGGGCGTAACGCGCGATCATCACGCCCTCGTCATAGTCGGCCCGGGCCCGCTCGCGATTGGCCCGGCCGATCGCCCGGCGCAGATCGGGCCGCTCGGCGAGGCTGTCGAGGGCGGCGGCGAAGGCGGCCTCGTCGTCGGGCTCGACGATCAGCGGCTTGTTGTCGTCGGCGACCATCTGGGCGACGTCGCCGACCGCGGTCGCAACCGCGGGCAGTCCCGCCGCCATCGCCTCGACCAGCGAGATCGGGAATTGCTCGGAGTCCGAGGACAGAGCGAAGATGTCGAAGCGGCCGATCCAGCGGGCCGGATCGGCGAGGAAGCCGGGCATCACCAGCCGGTCGCCGACCCCCAGGCGGCGCGCCTCGGCGGCGATTCGCTCGCTCTCCGGCCCGGCGCCGACGATGACCAGCCGGGCCTCCTTCATCGTCATGGCGGCGAAGGCGCGGACCAGGCGGGGCAGGTTCTTGACCGCGCGAAGGCCGGCGACGGTGCCGATCGTCACCTCGCCGGGACGGTCGGCGAGGCCGGGGATCGGCTCTGAGGGCGGCGCGGCATAGCGGCCGGTGGCGATGCCGTTGGCGATCCGCTCGACCCGGCCCGCCGGCTGCCCCCAGGCCTTGCGGGCGATCGCCTCGAGCCGGACCGACGGCACGACCAGCCGGTGGGCGGCGCCCAAGGCGAGGCGGCGGTAGAGGTTGCGCCGGGTCTTCAGCTCGCCGGCCTCGTCCTCGTTGAACCCGTCCTCGTGGTGGACGAGCGGCGGAAGGTTCATCCCTTTGGCGAACAGATAGCGCGCCATCACCGCGTCGAACGCGCCCCAATTGTAGGTGAGGACGAGGTCGAAGCCGCGCATGTAGCGAGCCAGCCGGAACAGCCTGGCAAGCCCCGGCCGGCCGGAGAGTGGCGGCGCGTCGTCCGGGAAATCGACCCGGATTCCCGGAGCGAGCGCATCGCGAGCGCCGAGTTCGCCCGGCGAGGCGGTGATCACCGAATGCTCGGCGG
Source organism: Allosphingosinicella sp. (assembly GCA_036388575.1). Classification (GTDB taxonomy): domain Bacteria; phylum Pseudomonadota; class Alphaproteobacteria; order Sphingomonadales; family Sphingomonadaceae; genus Allosphingosinicella. The sequence continues at coordinate 21,983 of DASVRO010000057.1, read as the reverse complement.
CGGCGCCGAACGCGTTCATCAGCTGGACCGCCCTCGCCTCCTTGCCGCCTCGGCCGAAGGTCGAATGGGCGTGGAGGATGCGCACCGGGCTCATGGAGCCCAGCATGGCAGGTGAGCCGGCTTAAGGGAAAAGCCTTTTGCGGCTACTCCGCGGCGATCTGATATTGCTCCGTCGGCGCGAGCAGCCGGTCGAAGGCGTCGACATGGGCGCCGTAGTCGGCCACGTGCCGCCGCCAGCAGGACACCGAGGCCGGCGGCCGCGGCGCCGGAACGGCGACGGCGGGGATCGAGCGCGGGCGGGCCGAGGCGCGGTCGACGACCATCTGGTGGAACCATTCGCCCGCATAGGTGCCGTCGAAACGGTGCACCCGCGCGCCGACCACCCGGCCCAGCGGCGCCCCGTCGAGCGCGAAGATGGTCGTCTCGAACAGGAACCCGCGCGGCTCGCCGGCCGTGCTGTACACATACATCGTCATTCTACTCGTTGCCCCTCATTGCCCGTCCCCGGTTCCGCCTTCGCGGCGGAATTCTCCTCGAAATGTTCATCCGCGCCGGGCCGGCGTTCAAGCTCGTACAAACCCCTAGTTAACCCGTTCAGGTTAAGCCGGGTCGGGACAACCGGAGCGCAGCCGCATCGTGAAGCTGATCATCATGAAGAAGGGCGGCGAGCCGGGGGACGTGGCGATCAACCCGGAACGAGTCACCCACGTCCGCACAGCTTCGGGCCCGTTCACCGACATCTATTTCGGCGAGCACCGGGTCGCCGTCGAAGGCACGTTCGCGCAGGTCGTCGCCCGCCTCAACGGGCAGTCCGAACTTCCGGAGGCTCCGCCGACGAAGAACTGGTTTCCGGCGCGCTGAGCGGTCCGCCCCCTCAGAAGATGAAAGACTCCTGGCCGTCTCCACCTGGAAGGCGAGGTCGGCGATCCCGCCGCGCGTCTGTGCGCCGTCGTTGCCCCGCCCGATCAGCGATCGTTATCAGGTAGATAGGCGATCACAAAGGCCGAGAGGGTCCGCCCGGTCGGGCACCGGCATTGGCGCGGCGAATCCCGGCTGCTAAGCGGCGGCGGACAACTCGATTCTCGATCTGGAGCAACATGGCACTCGACACCGACGGGCCGGCCCTCAGCGGCCGGCGCTTCTGACATGGCGCGCGTCTACGGCTCGCGCAAACGGGTGCTGGTGACCGGCGGCGCCGGCTTCCTTGGTTCACATCTGGTCGATCGGCTGCTCGAGCTGGGGCATGAGGTGCTCTGCGTCGACAATCTGTTCACGGGCACCAAGGAGAATCTCGATCACCTCCATTCCAACCCGCGTTTCGAGTTCCTCCGCCACGACGTCTGCCACCCGCTCTACGTCGAGGTGGACGAGATCTACAATCTCGCCTGCCCGGCCTCGCCGATCCATTATCAGCACGATCCGGTGCAGACGACCAAGACGTCGGTGCACGGCGCGATCAACATGCTCGGGCTGGCCAAGCGGCTGAACTGCCGGATCTTCCAGGCCTCGACCAGCGAGATCTACGGCGATCCCGCCGTCCACCCCCAGCGCGAGGATTATTGGGGCAACGTCAACCCGATCGGCCCTCGCTCCTGCTACGACGAGGGCAAGCGCTGCGCCGAGACCCTGTTCTTCGACTATCGGCGCCAGCACGGCCTGGAGATCAAGGTCGCCCGCATCTTCAACACCTATGGGCCGAGAATGCACCCGGCCGACGGCCGGGTCGTCTCCAACACGGTCCTCCAGGCGCTTCGCGGCGAGCCGATCACGCTCTACGGCAGCGGCCTTCAGACGCGCTCCTTCTGCTATGTCGACGACATGATCGACGGCTTCATCCGGTTGATGGAGAGCCCGGCCGACCAATATGGCCCGGTCAATCTCGGCAACCCCGTCGAGACGACGATCGCGGACCTGGCCGCGCTCGTCATCGAGCTGACCGGCTCCTCGTCCAGGATCGAATATGGTCCGCTTCCGGAGGACGATCCGATGCGGCGGATGCCCGACATCGCCCTCGCCACCTCGACGCTCGGCTGGGCGCCGCGGGTGCCGCTCCGCGACGGCCTCGCCAGGACGATCGACTTCTTCCGCGAACCCCGGGCCTCGCGCTGGCGCCCAAGCTGACGGCACCGCCGCGCCCTTCAGGCCCCAGCAAGGCGGACCGTGCTGGTCTGCCCCCGTTGCGGAAGGAGTCGAGCGGTGGAATCCTGGCTTTTCGGTGTGGTCCTGTTCGCGATCGCGGCCTTCGGGACGGAAGCGCCACGCGGGGCGACCCTCGACGCCGACGGCTTCGCGACGATCGAGCAGGCGCCCCCCTCCCCCTTCCCCGACCGCCTGCCGCCGCCGGAGAACCGGCCGAAGGACGAGGCGGGCTATTACGCGCAACTGGCGGGAATCGGCCACGCCGAGGCGCGCAGGAGGATGGCCGAGCAGCAGGCCGCCCGGCCCGAGTTCGAGAGGCTGCTCGGCACCCTCCGGGCCCGCGAGAAGGGCAATTTCACCGAAGCCCGGATGATCCACAGGCCCGACTGGGCCTATGTCTTCTACTTCAAGCGGGCGCCGGGGCCGACGCTCGCCAGATATACGCGCAATCCGCATTTCAGGGCGGCGCCGGCGCGCTACAGCCGGGACGAGCTTCGAGCGATCGCGGCGCCCTGGATCGAGCGGCTGGCGCGGCACCGCCTGCTGGGCGGCCACGCGACCGACGCGACCTTCGGCGAGGTCAGCGTCGATCTGGTCGTCAGCGAGGCCGAATTCCGCGCCGTCGCCGAGCGCGAGGGATGGCAACTGCCGGAAGCGATCAAGCTGCGCTTCGCCGAAGGGGTGGCCGGGCCGGCGGTCTCCGAGTCGGTCCGCCCCCACCTCCGCATCTTCCCGCAGAGCGACCGGGCGCTCGGGCCGACCAACCAGGCCCTGCTCGGCGGGCGGATCGTTATCCGCGACGGCTGCCTCTACGTCACCGGCCCGAACCAGCCCGACCGCCTGGCTTATTTCGCGCGCGAGGTGGCGATCGGCCTCGACGACGCCGGTTACCTGGCGCTTCGGACGCGCGGGCCGGAGCCGCGGCACCTCGGCCGGGTCGGCGAACCGTTCAGCTGGGGCGGCCCAATCGGAACGAGTGAGACCATGCCGATGGTCGCCGAGCTGCGCGCGCGGTGCGGGCAGGCGCCGCTCGTCCATGTCGGGGTGCCGCAGAGCGCCCGGCTGTTCAATGTCCGTCCGTGGGTGATCGATGCGATCGCCGAGCGGCGCAGGATCAGCCGCGACGAGGCCTGGCGGCGCTTCAAATCGTGTCTCGAGCACCGCGAACTGCGCAAGCAGGACGGGGTCCGGGATTGCGACACCTTGTAAGCCTGATCCCTATCCGTTCGGCAAGCATGGGCATCGGGGGGTCAAATATGCGACAATTCGATAGGCCGCGTCGGCCGTAAGCTATTGGCAATGGCCGAGCGACCGCGCAGTATCGGCCGGGGGAGCGACTCATATGATCAAGAGTGGGGAACAGAAGCGCACTGCCGGCCGGCGCCGCTTCGCCGTCTGGGGCGCCGCGCTTCATGCCGCCGCCTGGTCGGCGGCCGCCCAGGCGCAGGGCTCGCTGTCCGATCCGGCCGGTTCCGGGGTGATCGTCTCGGCCGTGCGCTGGCTCGAAGGCACGTTGCTCGGAACCATCGCCACCGTCGTCGCGGTGATCGCGGTCGCGACGGTCGGGCTGCTCATGCTCACCGGCCGGATCAACTGGCGCTACGGCGCGACCGTCATCCTCGGCTGCTTCATCCTGTTCGGTGCGGCCAGCATCGTCGCGGGCATCCAGTCGACCGCCAGCCTCGGCCAGTAGGATGAACGGAATCGATCGCGACCCCCTGTTCGTGGCGCTGACGCGGCCGCAGATGTTCGCCGGAGTCACTTATTCCTACTTCATCGCCAATGCGGTCGTCGCGACGGAATTGTTCCTGATCTTCAGGTCGATCTGGGCGCTGGCGGCGGCCCTCGTGGTCCATCTGGTCGGGGTGGTGCTCTGCCTGCGCGAGCCGCGCTTCTTCGATCTTTGGATCACCCGCGTCAGCCGCTGCCCGCGGGTGCGCAACCATGCGATCTGGCGATGCAATTCCTATCGGGCCTGACCGGACGGGGGGATCCCGTCGCGCGCGAGCGGCCGGCCGGCCATCACCTGCCCTATGCGCGCCACGTCGACGATCATACGATCGAGACCCGCGACGGGCTGCTGATGCAGACGATCCACCTGCGCGGCCTGCTGTTCGAGACCGCCGATACCGATGAGCTCAACTACCGCAAGCGGCTTCGCGACGCGGTGCTCCAGTCGATCGGCTCCTCGCGCTTCGCCCTCTACCACCATATCGTCCGGCGGCGGATCGACGTCGATTTCTCCGCCGACTATCGCGACGACTTCTCGCGCCGCCTCGATTCCGCCTGGCGGGCCCGGCTGGCCGCCAAGAAGCTCTACGTCAACGAGCTGTTCCTGACCCTGGTCCGACGCCCCCTCCAGGGCCGCGTCGGCGGGCTCGACCGGCTTCGCGGCAAGCTTCGGCGCGGCGAGGCGGAAGCCGCCGCCGGCTCGGCCTACGAGCTTCGCCAGCTCGAGGTCGCGCGCGATGCCCTGATCGCCGCCCTCGGCAGCTACGAGCCGAGGCTGCTCGGGGTCTACCAGACCCGCCAGGGGCCCTGCTCGGAGCCGCTCGAATTCCTCGCCGCGCTCTACAATGGCGAGATGCGACCCGTCCTGCTGCCGATGCAGGACCTGGGCGCCTATCTGCCCTACCGGCGGGTGAGCTTCGGCCAGGAGACGGTGGAGCTCGGGCCGGCCGGAGCGACTCCGCGGGGCTTCCTCGGCCTCGTCTCGATCAAGGATTATCCGGGCCAGACCGCGCCCGGGATGCTCGACGAGCTGCTCCGGCTGCCGTTCGAGCTGGTCGTGACCCAGTCGTTCGGCTTCGTCGAGCGGCAGGCGGCCCTGTCGCGGATGAACCTCGCGCTTCGGCGGATGCGTTCGGCCGAGGACGAGGCGGTCAGCCTTCGCGCCGACCTCGCCACCGCCAAGGACGAGGTCGCCGCCGGCCGAGCCGGCTTCGGCGAGCATCACATGACCATCGCGATCCGCGGCGATTCGCCCGGCGCGGTCGACGAGGGCGCCGCCGAAGCACAGGCGGCGCTCGCCGACCTCGGCATCATCGCGGTGCGCGAGGAGATCGGCCTCGAGCCGGCCTTCTGGGCGCAATTCCCCGGCAACTTCAAATATATCGCCCGTCGAGGCATGGTCTCGACGGCGAATTTCGCGGCCCTGGCGAGCGGCCACAACTTCCCGCTCGGCAAGGCCGCCGGCAACCATTGGGGCGAGGCCATCACCCTGCTCGAGACGACCGCGGCAGGCCCCTATTATTTCAACTTCCACCAGGGCGACCTCGGCAACTTCACCGTGATCGGCCCGTCCGGCTCGGGCAAGACGGTGGTCCTGAACTTCCTGCTCGCCCAGGCGCGCAAGCTCAGCCCGCGGATCATCTTCTTCGACAAGGACCGGGGCGCCGAGCTGTTCATCCGGGCGATCGGCGGTCGCTACGACCTGCTTCGGGCCGGCACCCCGTCGGGCCTCAACCCGCTCCAGCTCGAGGACAATGCGCTCAACCGGCGCTTCCTGATCGACTGGCTGGCGATGCTCGCCGGCGGCGCCGACATCGACGAGATGGCTCGGATCAAGGATGCCGTCGACGCCAATTTCGGCCAGCCGTCCGAGCATCGCCGCCTTCGCTACCTCGCTGAGCTGTTCCGCGGCGGCCAGCGTCCGCATACCGCCGACCTGTGGTCGAGGCTGAAGCCCTGGTGGGGCGAGGGCGAGCGCTCGTGGCTGTTCGACAACCCGATCGACATGACCGATCTCAGCGCCGAATCGGTCGGCTTCGACATGACCCAGATCCTCGACGATCCGGCGATGCGCACCCCGGCGATGATGTATCTGTTCCATCGGGTCGAGGAGCGGCTCGACGGCAGCGCGGCGATCATCGTCGTCGACGAGGGCTGGAAGGCGCTGGACGACGACATCTTCGTGCGCCGGATCAAGGACTGGGAGAAGACGATCCGGAAGCGCAACGGAATCGTCGGCTTCGCCACCCAGAGCGCCCAGGACGCGCTCGAGAGCCGGATCGCCAGCGCGATCATCGAGCAGGCCGCGACCCAGATTTTCATGGCCAACCCGAAGGCCCGGGCCGACGATTATATCGACGGCTTCGGCCTCACCCCGCACGAATATGAGCTGATCCGCACCCTGCCGGACAATGCCCATTGCTTCCTGATCAAGCATGGCGCCGACAGCGTCGTCGCCCGCCTCAACCTGACCGGCGAGCGCGACCTTCTCACCATCCTTTCCGGGCGCGAGCGCACCGTCCGGCTGCTCGACGAGATCCGCGCCGAGCGCGGCGACGATCCGGCGGACTGGATTCCGCGCCTGCTCGAGGTGGCATGATGGCGTGCCAGATCATCCCGTCCGACGAGGCGTTCCTGAGCGGCGTGCTCGATTATATCGACTGCCAGGCCCAGACGATCGGCGCAGAGGGATATCGCGCGCTTGCCGCGCCGGGCTCGTCGCTGTCGCTGATCCTGCTCGGCTTCCTGACCCTGTTCGTCGCCTTGTTCGGCTATCGGATGCTGCTCGGCCAGGTTCCCGGCATCCGCGACGGCGTCCTGGCCCTCGTCAAGATCGGCGTCGTGCTCGCTCTGGCGACCGGCTGGACCGCCTACCGGACGCTGATCTACGACGTCGCCTTCCACGGTCCCGCCGAGATCGCCGCCGAGATCGGCCGCCCGGCCGGGCTTCCCGGAGCCGAGGGGGGCCTCGTCGCCCGTCTCGACCAGTCCGACCGAACGCTGGTCGCGCTGGCGGCGCTCGGCACTGGCCAGCCGGTCGAGGGAGCCGCCACCACGCCGGCCGCCGAACCCGGCCAGCCGCCATTGCCGACCGCCGCCGCGCGCGAGTCGCAGGCCTACGACACGCTCGCCATGGCGGGCGCGCGGGTGCTGTTCCTGGCCGGAGCGATCGGCTCGCTGGCGGCGGTTCGGCTGATCGCCGGGCTGATGCTGGCGCTTGGGCCCTTCTTTATTGCCTTCCTGCTTTTCGGCGGGACCCGGGGGCTGTTCGAGGGATGGCTTCGGGTGCTCGGAGGAGCGGCCCTGGGGGCGCTCGGCGCGGGGATCGTGCTCGGCGTCGAGCTGGCGCTGCTCGAGCCGTGGCTGAGCCATCTGGTCGCCCGCCGGCTCGCCGGCCAGCCGATCACCGGAGTGCCGGTCGAGCTGTTCGTCGTGACCCTGGTCTTCGCCATCGCCCTGGTCGCGGTGCTGATCGCCTCGGCCCGGGCGGCCTACGGCCTTCGGCTGCCGCCGGCCTGGCAGGATTCGCCCCTGCTTCCGTGGGTGCTCCGCGGCGAGGCGGCGCCACTGCCCGGCCTCGTCCGCGACGCAAATCCCGCGGCCGCCGACCGGTCGCGCGCGGTGATGGTCGCCGACGCGGTCGCGGCGACCCAGCGGCGCGAAGCGGCGCCCGCCGCCGCGGCTCACGCTTTCGCGGCGCCTTCGTCGTCGACCCACAATACGCGTCAACTGACCGTGCATGACCGGCAGACCGCGCCGGCCCAGCCGCGGCTCGGACAAAGCTTTCGCCGGCGCACCGGCAGCCGGGTCTCCGCCTCGGCGGGCCGCAGGGATCGCGCCTCATGAACAAGCAAAGCCGCGAAGCCCTCGACGCTTATTATGCCGAGGCGGAGAGCTGGGCCACCGACCAGCAGGACTCGCTGAGGGCGTCCCGTCGGACCGCCTGGATCGTGGCCGGGGTGGCCCTCGCCGTCGCCTTGCTCGAGGGCTTCGCCCTGCTGCTGCTGACGCCGCTGAAGACGGTCGTGCCCTATACGCTGCTGGTCGACCGCAATACCGGGTTCGTCCAGGCGCTCGAGCCGCTCGACCCGGCCAAGGTCTCGGCCGACACCGCGCTTACCCAGTCCTTCCTCGTCCAATATGTCATCGCCCGCGAAGGCTTCGACTTCGACACCCTCCAGGCCGATTACCGCAAGGTCGGCCTGTGGTCGGCCGAGCAGGCGCGCTCCGGCTATGTCGCCGGGATGCAGATATCGAGCCCGCAGAGCCCGCTCGCCCTCTACCCTCGAACGACAGTGGTCGAGACCCGGGTGAAGAGCGTGTCGCCGGTCGGCCGCAACGTCGCCATGGTCCGCTTCGACACCGTACGGCGCGATGCCGGCGGGCGGGTCGAGCCGGCCCGGCCGTGGGTGGCGGTGATCCGCTACCGCTATTCCGGCGAGCCGCTGCGGCTCGAGGACCGGCTGGTCAATCCGCTCGGCTTCCAGGTGCTTCGCTACCGCCGCGACGCCGAGGCGCTTCCTCCGGAGCCGGCGCCGGCGCCCGCGCCGTCCCAGGCCGCGGCGCGGCCGACTGTGGTCGCGGTGCCCGGGTCGGTGCAGGTCCAGACCAGCCGGACGACCGAGACCCGGAAGGCGACGTCCGACGAGCCGACCTATGGGGCGCCGGAGCTGTGAGGGCCGGTCCGATCCTGCTCGCCGCGCTGATCGCGCTGCCGGCGCCGCTCGCCGCCCAGGTCGAGCCGTCGGCGGCGGCCGGCGACCCGCGAATCCAGACCGTCGCCTACAATGCCGACCAGATCGTGCTCCTCCAGGGCGCGCCCGGCTATGTGATCACGGTCGAGTTCGGGGCTGACGAGCAGGTCGAGAGCGTCGCGGTCGGCGACAGCGGCGCCTGGCAGGTCACCCCGAACCGGCGCGGCGACTATCTGTTCGTCAAGCCGGTCCAGGCGGTGTCCACGAACATGACGGTGGTGACCAGCTCGCGGACCTATCTGTTCGAGCTCGCGCCGCTCTACAGCCCGTCCCCGCAAATGGCCTATACGGTCCGCTTCAGCTACCCGGGCGGCGGGGCGGAATCGGTCGCCGACGAGGCGGCGACGGCCGAGTCGCAGGGGACCTACCGGCTGAGCGGGGACCGGGCGCTTCGGCCGAGCCGCATCGCCGACGACGGCCGCCATACCTATATCGAATGGCCGCGCGACCGGACCCTTCCCGCCGTCTATGCGATCGATCCCGAGGGGCGCGAATCGCTGGTCAACGGCGCCATGCGCGACGATCTGTTCGTCATCGACTCGGTGGCGCCGACGCTCATCTTCCGGATCGATCAGCACGTCGCCCGCGCCGAGCGGGTCCGGCGGAAGAAGGGCTCCTGATGGCGAGCCGCGAACCTCCCGGCGATCCGCGGCCGTTCGCCCGCCTTCCCGGCGAGGCGGGCGCGATGCCGGTGGTCGGGCGTCCCCGTTCCGGGCCGTCCGGCGTCGTCATCGGAATGGGCGCGGTCGCCGCCGGCCTTCTGCTCTTCGCCGTCCTCGACGCCCGCCGACGCGAGCCGTCGGCGCCGGCGGTCCGGATGCGGGCGGCCGACCGGATGCAGACTCCGGCCGCTCCGCCGCCGCTCTACGTGCCGCCGGCCGCGCCGCCCCAGGTCATCGTGCCGGTTGTCCCGGTGCCCGCGACGGCGCCTCGAACGGCTCCGCCGCCATCGCCGCCGCCGCCGCCTCAGATCATCTACGTGCCGCAGCCGACGCCCGTGCCGGCGGCGCCGGCCGAGCCGCCGCCGCCGCCGCCGCGGGTCGCCACCGGACCGGTGCTCGTGATCGACAGCGGCGGCGCGGCGTCCCCGGCCGCGGCCGGCTCGACCGACATCCCCGGGCCGGGGGCCGCGGCCGCGACCGGGTCGATCGGCCTGGCCGGAAGCCGCGCCCGCGCCGGCGCCTTCGCCAACCGGGCCACCACGGTGGCCCAGGGGACCCTGATCCCGGCGGTGCTCGAGACGGCGCTCGATTCGACCCGGCCGGGCCTTGCCCGGGCGATCGTGTCGCGCGACGTGCGCGGCTTCGACGGAAGCCGGGTGCTGATCCCGCGCGGAAGCCGGCTGATCGGGGAATATCGCTCCGAGGTCGCCCGCGGCCAGCGTCGCGCCCTGGTCACCTGGCTGCGCCTGATCCGCCCGGACGGGATGACGATCGCGATCGGCTCGCCGGCCGCCGACCCGCTCGGCCGAGGCGGCATCAGGGCGAAGGTGAACAACCATTTCCTCGAGAGGTTCGCAGGAGCGATCCTCCAGTCGGCCCTCGACATCGGGGTCAATCTCGCCTCGCGGTCCGGCAACGGCACGACCATCGTCCTGCCCGGAACCGCCCAGGCCGCGGCGCAGGTCATCCAGCCGGCCCAGATCACCCCGACCCTGAAGGTGAAGCCCGGCACCAGCATCAGCGTCTTCGCCGCGCGCGACCTCGATTTCAGCGGCGCCGAGAACCGGCGTTGAGCGCCGCCGCCGCCCCGGACGGGCGCATCTACCTGCGCTCCTATCTGGCGCCGCTGGCCGGAATGCTCGCCCGCCCCGACGTCACCGACATCTACGTCAACCGGCCCGGCGAAATCTGGGTGGAGACGGTGGGCGGAGCGATCGAGCGCCACGATTCGCCGGCGCTCGACGAAGCGACCCTGGAGCGGCTGGCCCGCCAGATCGCAGCCATCTCCCACCAGGGGATAAGCCGCGAGCATCCCCTCCTCTCCGCCACCCTGCCGGACGGCGCCCGGGTGCAGATCGTGGCGCCCCCGGCGACCCGAGGGGCGCTGGCGCTGGCGATCCGCAAGCATGTCGCCGCGGACCTTGCGCTGGCCGACTATGTCGCCGCCGGCGCTTTCGCCACGACCCGCGCCCGCGACCGGCTCGAGGGAGACGATTCCGACCGGGCGCTGGCCGAGCAGCTGGCCGCCGGCGACATGGCCGGAATGCTCGCCGCCGCGGTCCGCGGCCGCAAGAACATCCTCGTCTCCGGCGGCACCTCGACCGGCAAGACGACCTTCCTCAACGCCCTGATCCGCGAGATCCCGGCCAGCGAGCGGCTGATCCTGATCGAGGACACTCCCGAGCTGCAGGTGCGCCAGGACAATGTCGTCGGACTGCTCGCCGCCCGAAGCGCGCTGGGCGAGGCCGAGGTCAGCGCCAACGATCTGGTCGCAGCCTCGCTTCGAATGCGCCCGGACCGGATCATCCTCGGCGAGCTTCGCGGCGAGGAGGCCTTCGCCTTCCTGCGCGCGGTCAATACCGGCCATCCCGGCTCGATGACCACCGTCCATGCCGACAGTGCCGAGCGGGCGATCGAGCAGATCGTCCTGCTCGTCCTCCAGGCCGGCACCCAGCTCAACCGCGACGACGTCCGCCACTACGTGAAGACGACGGTCGACGTCTTCGTCCAGCTGGCGAGGGTCGGCGGCGAGCGCCGGGTCGTCGAGATCGTGCTCAACCGCTAGCACCCGCCCCCGGAGCGGGAAGTCGCCCCGGCCCAGCCGCCGGCGAGCGCGGCCGCCGGGGCGGGAGAGCCTCCCTGCTCCGACGGCGCGCGGTACGGCCCCCCGATATGAATGCTCCGGCTAGGGCAGGAAGTCGGTCTGGACGAGCGGCGCGGCGGCCTGGGTGGTCACCGAGATGACGAGGTCGGCGATGCCGTTGCCGTCGGTATCGCCCTGGACGATCCAGTTGCCGCCCGACTGGAAGGCCCTGAGCTCGCCGGCCACCCCGCTGAACGCGTTCGAGCCGATCCAGCTGAACGCCTGGTTGCCGGCGCTGTTGCTGTTGGCGTCGATCCGGCTCAGGTCGATCTTGTCGATCCCGCTCTGGAAGTCGAGGATCTCGTCGGTCAGCGCGGCCGTCGAGTGGGTGGCCAGGTCGTAGCGGAACAGGTCCGCCCCCGCCCCGCCGGTAAGATCGTCCGCTCCCAGGCCGGCGAAGAGGAAGTCCGCTCCGTCGCCGCCGATCAGCGTGTCGTTGCCCGCTCCGCCCAGCATGTTGAGGTTGCCGTCCTCGATGGCGCTGCCGTCGAAGCTGACGAACTGGTTGGGATCGGAAAGCGAGCTGCCGTTGATGATCAGGGTCGCGCCCGGCGCGATGTTGCCGTTGCTCAGCACCAGCTCGTAGGACGGCTTCTGGGTCGGGTCGGTGGCGAAGCGGCTGTTCACCGAGATCGACTCGATGTTGGTGAAGCTGCTGTCGCTGAATTCGAACCGGTTCACCCCGCTGCCCGAGCTGATCACGAGCGCATCGCGCCCGGCGCCGCCGTCGACCCTGTCGCCGGTCTGGAAGCGCAGGCCCTCGAAGAAGAAGACGTCGTTGCCGGCGCCTCCGGTCAGGTCGTCGGCACCATTGCCTCCGTAGAGGAGAAAGCGGCCGTCGGTCTCGGACGAGCCGTCGAAGGTAAAGTCCTCGCCGAGCTGGAGCGACTGGCCGTTGACGATCATCTGGACGCCGGCCGGCACGTTCGAATCGACCATTGTGATGTCGTAGTCGTAGAGATTGTTGGCGAGGTCACCCCAGCGGGTGTTCGACCCGGTCTGCAGCGACAGCGACTCGGTATTGGTGAGGATCGTCGGGCTCAGGGTGATCGTGTAATTGCCCTGGAGCACGAGGACGTCGCGATCGGCGCCGCCGTCGGCCTGGTCGGCCGCGGTGAGATTGGCTCCGAAATAGAGGACGTCGCCGCCGCTGCCGCCGTTGAGGCTGTCGTTGCCGGTTCCCGCGAGCAGCGTGTCGACGCCGTCGCCGCCGTTCAGCGTGTCGTTGCCGGCATTGCCCGCGAGCCAGTCGTTGCCGCCCAGGCCGTTGAAGGTCGCGCCGTTGCCCGAACCGGCGACGAATTCCGCTCCGACGATCAGATCGGCGAACTGGGTTCCCGAGACGGTCTGCCCGCCGGCATCGCCGTCGCCATAGGCGAAGATGCCGATCCGGCCTCCCGACGCGTCGAAGCTGTTGCCGGTGCCGAAGAAGGCGCCGACATCCTCGACCGTGTCGAGCACGCCGTAGCCGACATGGCCGGCGCTGCTGTTGACGAAGACGTTGCCGGAGATGAGCGTGCCGTCCTCCCAGTCGTCGCCGCTCAGGGCGACGCCGTTGCCGTCGAACCTGTTGCCGCTCGCGGTGAACTGGGTGGTCGGGTTGAAGTAGGTGCCGTTGGTCCAGTCGTCGATCCGGCTGTTGCTCAGGATGAGGCCGGAAACCGCGCCGTTGGTCAGGGTGAGGATTCCGGTGCCGGCGCTGCCGTCGCCCCGGACGATCAGGTTGGTCAGGGTGACGTTGTCGACGTCGACATAGATGCCGGCGGGATTGCCGCCCAGCATGCCGCCGCCGAGGACGGTGACTCCGTCCAGGGTCGCTCCGGCCGCATTGATGTGGACTCCGCCGTCGATCACCGCTTCGGCGACTCGCGTCCCGGTCCCGGCGGTGCCGGCGTTCGGACCCTTGATGGTGACGTCCACGTCGACCGTGACGTTCTCCGCATAGGTGCCGGCTGCGAGCAGGATCGTGTAGCCGGCCGAGGCGGCGTCCACCGCACCCTGGATGGTGGCGAAGGTGCCGACCAGGACGTTGCTCGAGTCGAACAGCTGGACCGGATGGGCGACGTCCATCGTCGCGTCGGCGAACTCGAGCCGCTCGACGCTGAGGAGGGTGTCGCTGCCCTCGTCGCCATTGCCGGTGTCGGTATCGCTGACCGCCGTGAAGCCGGTGACCCGGCCGTCCGCGCCGGTGACGAAGGTCACCGAATAGCCGGAGCGCGGCCCGGCATAGACGCCGGTATCGTTGCCCGCGCCGCCCTTCAGGGCATCGTCGCCGAGGCCGCCGGTGAGCGTGTCGTCGCCGCCGTTGCCGCGGAGCTCGTCGGTGCCGGAGCCGCCGATGAAGCTGTCGCCTTCCTCGCTGCCGGTGATCAGGTCGTCGCCGCCCCTGCCGTCGAACGAGAACGGCCCGGGGACGAGCATTCCCTGCTCTTCGCCGACGAAGTGCTCGGCATGGTCGGTGCCGAGGATGTCGTTGACCGGGGCCGGCACGACCATGACGGGATGCGGAACGCCGCTGTCGGTGATCGTGTTGCCGATGACGTAATCCTGGAGATCGACCGGGCCGGCCACGCCGTTCGGGTAGAGGACCAGCGAGCTCGAACGGATGCCGTCGAAGCTGTTGTCCTCGATGAGGACGTGCGTGGACTGCGAATTGACTCCGACGTTCATGCCGGTGGCCGGGCCGCCGTCGCCCTGGAAGAGGTTGTCGTGGATCGAGCCGGTGGCGTTGCCGCTGAACACCAGGATGCCGGCGGCATAGCCCGTGATCAGGTTGTCCGAGATCTCGAAGCCGAACACCTGGCCGGCGTAGATGCCGGTGGCGCTGACAGAGCCGTTCAGGACCGAATTTATGAGGGTGAAGTTGTTCGCATCCACGACAACGCCGAAATTCTGGCCGATCGGCCCCGGCGCATCGCCGACGATCTCGACTCCGTCGATGGTGACGCCGGCGGCGTTGATGACGATCTGGCCGTCGATCACCACCTCGTCGCCGCGGACGCCGGTTCCGGCGATGCCGCGGTTCGCGCCGAGGATGGTGACATCCTTGTCGACGTCGAGATTCTCGACATAGGTGCCAGCGGCGACCAGGATGGTGTCGCCGTTGGCGGCCGCGTCGATCGCCGCCTGGATCGTGGCGTAGCCGCCGTTGCCGACCAGCAGGATGACCCCGGCGCCGTTGTCGTCGATCGACTCGATGTCGGTGAGGGTATCGGTGCCCTCGCCGGTGACGGTCCAGCCGGTGGCGTTCTCGCTGATGGTGACCGGTCCGGAATAGACCGCCTTGTCGATGCCGTCGCCGCCGTCGAGCGTGTCGTCGCCGCCGTTGCCGGTGAGGACGTCGTTGCCGTCGAGGCCGCTGAACGTGTCGTCGCCGGCCGAACCCGCCAGATAGTCGGCGAACTGGCTGCCGCTCTCGGTGAAGTCCTCATTGGTGGTGAACGGAGCGACGACCGATTCCTCCGGCGCGAAATAGACGCCGAGCTGCTCGATGCCGGAGAAGGTGTTGCCGGAAATCACCGGATCGGTGTCCAGCCCCGTCGTGCCGCCGAGGAACGAGTAGGCGGCGATCCCGTAATCGAGGTTGTTGAACGCATTCCCGGTCACCACGACCGCGACGCCCTGGACGTCGGAGAGGTCGAGGCCGGTGGCGGTTCCGGTGGCTCCGGTGATCACATTGTCGGTGATCGCCAGCGCGCCTCTCGGCTCGAAGGCGATGATCCCCGAGGCCGCGAAGGTGGCGCCGGTATAGCCGAAGCCGGAGATGGTGTTGCCGTCGACGACGCCCTGCGCCTCGAAGATCTGGATGCCGTTCTGGGCGGTGAGGCCCGTCCCGCCGATCCCGGTGATCGTGTTGCCGCTGAAGTTGACGGTGACTCCGGTGATGACGGCGCCGGTCTTCTGGAAATCGGTGATCTTGGCGCCGGTCACCTCGACATCGAGGCCCGGCGTGGTGCCGCCGTCGATGAACAGGCCGGATCCGTGCTGGAGGCCGAACAGTCCGCCACCCTGGCTGTTACCGACATTGTCGATGTCGGCGGCCCTGATCGCGCCCGACGAGTTGAAATAGCCGATGCCGGTCAGCTCGTCGCCATTGCTGCCGGGGGTGGTGTCGCCGGCGAAGCTGCCGTCGACGTCGATGTCCCTCAGGATGACGCCGGTCGAGTCGTTGACCGCGATGACGGCACGGACGTCCTTGCCATAGGTCTCGCTGGCGGCGTTGACGGCGAGCACGGCCGGCGCCTTGACGACCACCGTGCCCACGGCGAGCAGCGTGAGGCCGGTGAAGCCCTCGATGGTCAGCTGCTCGGTGTAGGTGCCGGACGCGATCAGGATGGTGTCGCCGTCATTGGCCGCGTCGATCGCCTCCTGGATGGTGGCGAAGCCGCCGGAGCCGACCAGCAGGAGATTGGCGCCTGGGCCGTCGTCGAGGATCTCGACTCCGCTGAGCAGATCGGTGCCGCCGCTGGCGGTGGTGATCGTCCAGCCGGGCTGATCGCCGGCGGTGTCCGGATCGGCATCGGCGACCGGCGCCATGTCGAAGGTCTCGGCGGGGACAAGCATCGTGTCGGTTCCGGCCCCGCCGACGAGGATGTCGTTGCCGGCGCCGCCGTCGAGGATGTCGTCGCCGTCGCCGCCGTCGATATAGTCATTGCCGCCGCCGCCGTGGAACGTCGTCTCGTTGCCGGCCGCGGCATCGGCCATGTAATCGTCGAGGCCGGTGCCGGTGATCTCCTGTCCGCCCGGCGCTCCGTAGGCGAAGATGCCGATCGGCCGTCCGCCCGACGGGTCGAAGACATTGGCCGCGCCGAAGAAGGCCCCGACGTCCTCGACAGCGTCGAGCACGCCGTAGCCGACATGGCCGAAGGTCGAGTTGGTGAAGCTGTTGCCGGAGATGAGAGTGCCGTCCTCCCAGTCGTCGCCGGTCAGGCCGACGCCGTTGCCGTCGAAGCTGTTGCCGGTGAGGGTGAACTGGGTGGTCGGGTTGAAGTAGGTGCCGTTGGTCCAGTCGTCGATCCGGCTGTCGCTGATCTCGATGCCGGTGACCCCGCCGCCATAAGGCGTGACGATGCCGGTGCCGGCGCTGCCGTCGCCCTGGACGATGAGGTTGGTCAGGGTGACGTCGTCGGCGTCCACGTAGATGCCGGCCGGATTGCCGGCGAGCATTCCGCCGCCGAGGACGGTGAGCCCGTTCAGGGTCGCGCCCGCAGCGGTCATGTGGAAACCGCCATCGACGATCGTCTCGGGGTTGCGCGGATCGCCGGCGGGGATGCCGCTGTTCATGCCGGAGATGGTGACGTCCTTGTTGACGGTCACGAGCTCGGCATAGGTGCCGGAGGCGACGAGGATGGTGTCGCCGTCGCTGGCCGCGTCGACCGCCGCCTGGATGGTGGTGAAGCCGCCCGAGCCGACGAGGAGGACGTTGGGGCCCGCGCCGCTGTCGATGATCTCGACGCCGGTGATCGTGTCGGTGCCCTCGCTGGCGGTGGTGATGCTCCAGCCCGGCTGGTTGCCGGGCGTTGACGGATCGGCGTCGGCGACCGGCGAGATGGTGAAGGTCGAGTCGGCAAGGACGACCCTGTCGATGCCGCCCCCGCCGATCATCGTGTCGTTGCCGGCGCCGCCGTCGAGCGTGTCGTTCCCGTCATTGCCGACGAGCCGGTCGTCCCCCTCGCGGCCGTGGAAGACGTAGGTCTCGCCGGCGGTCTCGCCGCGGATCAGGTTGCTGAGATCGGTTCCGAAGACCGTCTGGGCGGCCGGCGTGCCGTCGCCATAGGCGAAGATGGACGTCGGCCGGTTGGTGCCGCCGAACGTGTTGCCCGCGCCGAAATAGGCGCCGACATCGTCCACCGTGTCGAGCACCCCGTAGCCGATGTGGGAGCCCACGCTGTTTGTGAAGCTGTTGCCCGAGATCAGCGTGGCATCGTCCCAATCGTCGCCGACGATCGCATTGCCGTTGCCGTCGAAGCTGTTGTCCGACGCGGTGAAGCCGGTGGTCGGGTTGAGATAGGTGCCCTGATCCCAGCCGGTGACCAGGCTGCGGCTCAGCACCAGGCCAGTGACTCCGCCATTATAGGGCGTGACCAGGCCGGCGGCCGCGGTTCCGTCCCCGCGCAGCACCAGGTTGGTGAGCGTGACTCCGTCGACGTCCACGTAGATTCCGGCCGGGTTGCCGGCGATCATGCCGCCGCCGAGCACTTCGATGCCGTCGAGGGTCACGCCCTCGGCGTGGATGTGGAAGCCGCCGTCGACGATCGCTTCGCCGACTCGCGCGGGGTCGTTCCCGGCGAGACCCATGTTGGGCCCGGTGATCGTGACGTCGACGTCGACGGTGACGATCTCGGCATAGGTGCCCGCCGCGAGGCTGATCGTGTAATCGTCCGAAGCCGCGTCGACCGCCGCCTGGATGGTGGCGAACGTGGCGACGAGGATGCCGTTCTCGTCGAACAGCTGGACCGGCTGGGTGAGGTCGAGGACGACGTTGCCGAAGCTGAGCCGCTCGACGCCGGTCAGATTATCGGCGCCTTCGTCGCCATTGCCGGCGTCTGAGTCGGTGACCGAGGTGTAGCCGGTGACGTGGCCGCTCGAGTCGGTGACGGTGACGATCGTATAGCCGCTGCGCGGACCCGCATAGACCGCGGTGTCGGTGCCGCTGCCGCCGTCGAGGCTGTCGTCGCCGTCATTGCCCCTCAGCAGATCGTTGCCGCCGAGGCCGGACAGGATGTCGTTGCCGGCATTGCCCGACAGCTTGTCGTGCATCTGCGTTCCGTCGATGTCGAACGCGGTGGTGCCCGAGATCGGCATCGGCTCGAAGCGGACGCCGGCCGAGAAGGGATCGCTGAGGTCGCCGTTGGTGACGCTGTTGTTCTCGATCAGCAGCGGATCCGGGGTGATCGAATTGTCGATCGCGATGCCCACGTCCGTGTGGGAAATGCTGTTGCCGCTGATCTCCCCGCCGCTGTTCACCGGGCCGTTCTGGTAAATCCAGATGCCGACCACCTTCGCCGCGCTGCTGTCGACGTTGCTGCCGCCGATGGTGTTGCCGGTGATGACGAGGTTGGTGTTGCTCGAGGCCAGGATGACGCCCGAATAGGTGTTCGCGTCGGGCCCGGCATAGCCGATGCCGGTGAGAATGTTGTTGGTGACGGTGCCGGTCGAACGGTTGATGGAGAAGCCGTTCTGGGCGATCACCGGCTGCGCGCCGCCGCCGATGACGGTGACCCCGCTGATGTCGAGGTCGGCGCGGACGAAGGTGCCGGCCTGCTTCTGGAAGTCGCTGATCGTTCCGCCGTGCATGGCGAAGGCCATCAGCACGTCGTTGTCGACGACGAGGGCGACGCCGCGCTGGACTCCGTCGACATTGGGCTGGCCGCCCGGGGTGTTGCCGCCGGGATAGGGGTCGCGCACGCCGGTGATGTCGACGTCGTTCAGAGTGCCGGACGAGTTGCGGTAATAGACGCCGTAGAAATTGGCGATGCCGGCGCCGCCGCCCTCGTCGACCGTGTTTCCGGCGCCGCGGCCGTCGACGTCGATATCCTCGAGGACGACGTTCTGGCTGTTGAGGACGGTGAAGACCGAGTGGATCTCGCGGTCGCTGGACGAGCGCGCGGTCTCGACGACGTCGGCAGGCGCCTGGATCGTCACCTGGGCACCGTCCGCGGCGCGGATCGTGATGTTGTCACGGTCGTTGACGACGACCTGCTCGATATAGGTGCCGGCCGCGACGAGGATGATGTCGCCGTCGTTGGCGGCGTCGACCGCCGCCTGGATGGTGGCGAAGCCGCCCGAGCCGACCAGCAGGATGTCCGCCCCAGGTCCGACGCTGACGTCGACTCGCTCGACGTTGGTGAGCGTGTCGACGCCCTGCGACGAGGTCACGGTCCAGGTCGTGCCGTTGGCGACGAAGGTGGCGCCGAAGCCGGCGGTGGCGGTATCGATCCCGCTGCCGCCGTCGATCGTGTCGTTGCCGGCCCCGCCGCGCAGCAGATCGGTGCCGCCGCGGCCGTACAGCAGGTCGTTGCCGCCGCCGCCGGTGAGGGTGTCGCTGTCCGCCGCGTTCGGGTTGGTCGGGCTGTTGTTGCCGTCGATGACATCGTCGTGGACGCTGCCCGTGAGGATGTCGTCCCCGGAGCCGCCGAGCATGACGATGAGGTCGTTGGAGTCGCCGACCGGAGTGAGGGTGTCGAAGGCCGTCGCCGCGTTGAAGGTGACGCCCTCGGTGATGTTGCGGAAGTTGAACTCGGTGCCGACGTTCTGGAAATCGTTGCCGCTGGCGGCGAGGCCGTCCTCGGTCGTCGCGATCGAGAAAGCGGTGCCGAGGTTGCGCAGGATGTTGTTCTCGACGATCGAAACCGAACCGCCGGCGCCGTCGAGGGTGAGGCCGCTTCGGGTCCACTCGATGATGTTGCCGGTCAGGGTCAGCGTGGTGCCGCCGCCGTCGGACCAGATGCCGCGTCCCCAGGAGGCATCGCTGAACCGGCCCTGCTGCGAGCCCGAGATGAGGTTGCCGGTGAAGGCGAGCTGGCCGTCGGGGATGGCGACGGTCGAGATCGCCCGGTCGTCGACTCCGTTGGCGCCGCCGACGACGGTCGACCAGAAGATCGAGTTGGAGACGAGATGGCCGGTCGCGCCGCCGCCGCTGAGAAACTGCAGGGTCGGATTGGACGGGCCGCCGCCGGTCGTCGTCGAATCGTTGAGGAAGCGGATTCCGGTGAAGGTGACATTGTCCTCGGCGGTCACCTTGGCGTGGCCGATGATGGTCGACTCGCCGACTCCGCCGGCGGCGTCGCGGCCGGTCACGGCGGTCGTCCTGGCGCCGATGATGCGCACTCCGACGTCGACGACCAAATCCTCGTCATAGGTGCCGGCCGCCAGCCGGATCGTATAATTGTCCTGCGAGCTGTTGATCGCCGCCTGAATGGTCGAGAAGGTGCCGATCAGCTGGTTGGCCTGGTCGAACAGCTGGACGGGCAGGGTCGCATCGAGGGTGCGGTTGGTGAACTGGACCCGCTCGACGCTGGTGAACTGGTCCGCGCCCTCGTTGCCGTTGCTCGGCTCGTTGTCCGAAACCGATGAGAAGCCGACGATCCGGCCGCCCGGGCCGCTGATCATGGCGATCGAATAGTCGCCGCGGTGGCCGTCGTAGACGGCGGTGTCGGTGCCGTTGCCGCCGTTGAGGAAGTCGTTGCCGGCGCCGCCGTGCATCACGTCGTCGCCGTCCCCGCCGTTGAGCGTGTCGACGCCGGCGCCGCCGCTCAGATTGTCGTTGTCGTCGCCGCCGTTGAGCGTGTCGACGCCGCTTCCGCCGAGCAGGACGTCGTTGCCGGCGCCGCCCTCGACCAGGTCGTTATTGTCGCCGCCGCTCAGGGTGTCGCCGCCGCCGTTGCCGAACAACTGGTCGTTGCCGGTGCCGCCGGAGAGGGTGTCGCCCTCCTCGCTGCCCCAGGCGCGGTCGTCGCCGCCGCGGCCGTCGTAGCTGAGTGGGCCGGTGACTCCGTTGTCGCCGCTGAACGCCTCGTTGAAGTCGGTGCCGAGGATGTGATGGGTAAGACTGGTCGGCTGGATCTGGACGGGGCGCGCCGCTCCGCTGTTCGTGATCGTGTTGCCGGTGATGTAGCTCTGCAGGTCGACCGTATCCGGGCCGAACGGGAAGATGTTGAGCGAGCCCGCGTAGATGCCGTCGAACGCATTGTTGGCGATCGCGACGTGCGAAGTCTCCGAATTGACGCCGTTGCCGAGCCCGGTGAACGGACCGCCGTCGCCCTGGAAGCGGTTGTCGTGGATCGAGCCGCTGGTGTTGCCGCCGGCGACATAGGCGCCGATCTGATAGCCGCGGATCAAATTGCGGCCGACGTCGAGCCCGCTGACCAGGCCGACGAAGATGGCGACGTCGCCGCTGCCGTCGAGGACGGAGTTGGACAAGGTGAAATCGTTAGCCTTGACCTCGACCGCGGTGTTGCCGAGCGAGCCGGCCGCCGCCCCGACCAGCCTGAAGCCGTCGAGGGTGGCGCCGGCCGCGTTGATGACGACCTGGCCGTCGACAACGGATTCCGGGCCCCGCGCGGCGGTTCCGGCGACGCCGTGGTTGGCGCCGAGGATGGTCACGTCCTTGTTGACGTTCAGATTTTCGGCATAGCCGCCCGACGAGACCAGGATCGTGTCGCCGTTCGACGAAGCGTCGATCGCTTCCTGGATCGTGGCATAGCCGCCATTGCCGACGAGCAGCGTCTTGCCCGCCGCATTGTCGTCGACGATCTCGACATTGCTGAGCGTGTCGGTGCCGCCGGCATCGGTGACGGTCCAGCCGGTCGCGGTCTCGACGATCGTCGCCGCTCCGGCATAGCGCGCCGTGTCGACCCCGGCGGCGCCCTCGATCGTATCGTTGCCGGCGCCGCCGGTGATGACGTTGGCGGCGTCGTTGCCGGTGAGGTTCTGGTCGACAATTCCGAGGCCGGTGAGGTTCTCGACGTCCGGCAGGGCGGCGAGGCTGTAGCTGGCAAGGCCGGTGCGGATCTCGTCCGTGCCGGCGGCGGCGCCCTCGATGACGGTGTCGCC
>DASVRO010000056.1:0-31298 GCA_036388575.1 Allosphingosinicella sp. | reverse complement strand
GCACAATGCCGACCCCAAGCCCTTCCGCTGGACCAAGTCCGCAGACCAGATCCTCGCTTCCATCGAACGCTTCTGCCTCTACAACGCACCCGCACCCGAAAAGCCGGCATGAGCCAGCGAACTTCTGAACCAGGACACTAGTCCGGCTTCTTCTCCGTTGGCCGGGCCGTCGACTCCCACGCGGCGAGAGCCGCGCCGGCGCCGCCCGAGTCGAGCTGGGCAAGGATGGCCGTCACCGCCTGGCCGAGCGGACCGCCGTGCGGATCGTAGGCGATCGGGGTCAAGGCGGCGCGCGCCTCGGCGGCCTTGCCGTCGACGAGCAGCTGGCGCGCCGCGCTCATCCTGAGGCCGGGATCCTGAGGCGCCAGCTCGTGCGCCTGGAGCAGGCCCTCGACCGCGTTGCGGGTCGGCGGGACGCCCTGTTCGACGAAGCTGCGGAAGAAGAGGATGAGCGGCTCCGGGTCGTTGGGGTCGGCGCCGTTGGCCTGCGCGATCAGCCGCCGCGCCTCCTTCCACGCCGCCGGGGCGCGTGAGGCCTGCGCCCGCGCCATCGCCACCCGCGCCTTGTAGATCCGGCCGTCTATGTGTCTGGCGTCGGCCGCGATCGCGCGGTCGGCGGCGGCCTCGGCCGAGTCGAGATTTCCGGCGTCGAACTCCGCCTCGGCCAGCGCCGCCTGCACCGCCGGGTCGTCGGGGAAGGGCGCGGCCGCCTTGCGCATGTCGGCGGCGACCTGCCCGGCATCCTCGCTTGTCACTCCGACCCGCGAGCGGATTCGAAGCTCCATGACCGCCGCCTCGCCCGGGCGAAGCGTCCTCAGCGCGATCGGCTCGATGGTGAGGAGGTCGGACCGGACCCTCATGTAGGGGATCCGGCGCTGGTCGAGATAGGCCTTGAGCTCGCGGTCGAGCACGGCGAGATCGCCGAACGCCGCCTGGGCCGCCTCGAGGCTGCCCTTGCCCGAATTCAGCGCCTTTATGTAGGCGCCGAGCTGCCCGACCCGCTTCGGCTCGAACATCAGAAAGTGGGTGAGCAGCCAGCCGCGCCCGTAGATGGTCGCCTCCCATTCCCGCTGGCCGAGCTTGCGCCGGGTCGGATCGAACAGCAGCTCGATCGGCAGCGGGCTCATTCCGATCAGCCCCCAGGCGCGGTGATTGGCCGCGGCGCCGAAGCCGATCGAGCCGTCCTTCTCGAACCGGGCGGTCGCGTTGAACTCGGCGAATCCCTCGCGGAACCAGGCGGGATAGGCGATCGCCGCGTTCTGGAGCATGATGTGGTGCGAATATTCGTGGAGCAGGATTATCGCGGGCTCGGAGTCGTTGAGCCGGCCGTCGCCGATGCTGCGGGGCACGACCGCGATCGGGCCTTCCGCCCTGCCCCTGTAGAAGCCGGCGATGCCCGGCTGGCCCGCCTTGACGGGCCGGCGCGCCAGGCGCTGCACCGCGCGGACGTCGTCGACGACGTAGACGGTGACCCGGTTCGCCGGCCCCAGGTCGACATCGTCGAGGCCGAGCCGGGTCCGCATCGCCTTGTCGAACTTCTCGAGCTTGGTCGCGAAGTCGCGGACCGACTGGGCGCTCCCCTCGGAATAGACCAGGAAGTGCCGGCTGCTCGCCTCGCGCCACTCGGCCCGCGCGGCGGCGGGCGCACAGGCGAGCAAAGCCAGCCATGCCAGCTTGATCAGACGGTTCATCGTCGCACCTTTTCCATTCGTGAGATCAGGAGGCGGGGCTTGCGCCCTTCTCCTTCGCGAGCTCGGCTTCCAGCTTCGCCAGCTGCTCGCGCGCCGCGGCGCGCCGCGGCGATTCGTGCGGCGAGTTGGCGATCGGCAGCAGCGCCGCGATGGCGAGGCCCCAGCGCCGCTCGGCGGCGAGCTGGTCGACCAGCAGCTGGCGCGCCCTCGTGTCCGCCGGCTGGGCCGCCACGACCGCGGCGAGAGCGTCGACCGCGTGCTTCGAGGGTTTCTCGCCGGCGAGGCGGAAGCTTTCGTAAAAGGCGAGCAGCGGCAGCGTGTCGTCCGGATCGGCCTTGTTGGCCTTGCCCGCCAGGACGCGCGCCTCGGCCGCCTTGGCGGTGCGGCCGGGCCCGTCCAGAGCGGCGGCCGCTCGAGCCATGTTCAGCGACTTCAGCGCCATCGCCCGCGAGTGGCGCGGCTGGAGAGCGAGCAGCCGGTCGGCGGCCGCTTCGGAGGCGGGGTAGTTGCCGGCCGTATATTCGCTGGCGGCGAGGAGATAGAGCGCGAACGGGTCGGTGGCGAAGCGCCGCGCCCGCTCCCGGATCCGCTCCAGGTTCGCCGCCCGAAGCTTCGCCTCATGCTCGCGGTCCCCCGCCTTGCGGTAGAGCGTCAGCTCGTCGTCGCGAAGCGCGATCACCATCGGGACCATCGCCGCTTCGCCGGGGCTAAGCGCCCGCACGCGCTCGATGGCGGGGGTCTTGATTTCGACCGGAACGGCGCGATAGCCGAACACGCCGGTCGTGACATAGCGCCTCGCGTCCCGGTTCAGCGCCTTGAGGTCGCCGAACGCCCTGGCGGCCTCCTCGGGCGGCTTGCCCGCGCGCAGGGCCAGGAGATAGGCCCTCATCTGCGGCGACCGTTCGGTCGAGAAGGTTAGGAAGTGGGTCAGAGCCCAGCCCTGGCCGTAGAGGTCGAGGTAACGAAGCTTGTGGGGAGGCTTCACCAGCAGCTCGGCGACGTCGACCCATCGGGCGGCGATCTCGTTGCCGCGATGCCTGGCCGGCATGCCGTAGCCGATCTTCCCGTCGGCGAGGACCTTGCTCGAGCCGATCAGCTCGGCGAAGCCCTCGACGTACCAGGACGGGTACACCGAGGGGAAATATTGCAGCATGAAATGGTGGGCATATTCATGATGCAGGACGAGGGCGGGGGTGAAATATTGCTCCCCCGCAAAATGGTACCCTGAGCCGGTCTTGCGCGGAGTGACCGCGAACGGGCCGAGCAGGTTGCTGTCGTAGAAGCCGGCGACTCCGCTGTTGGTCAGCCCGAGCGCCCGCTCCACGTCGTCGGTGGAATCGACCTCGTAGATTCGCACCTTCACCGGCTCGGCGTCGTCGGAGCTGCCGGTGGCCATCCGCATCAGCTTGTCATAGCTTTCGAGGCGCGCCGCGAGCTTCTCCAGCTCGCGGTCGCCGCTCTCGCTGTAGAAGGTGAAATGCCGGGTTTCCGCCGCCCGCCACTCCGCTTTCGCCGCCGCCGGCAGGCAGGCGAGCAGCGCCAGCCATGCCAGCTTGATAGACCGGTTCATCATCCCCACCCGAAATCCGTTGCGTTGGCAGTCGCTTAATCGATTTTCGAGGGAATTGGAAGCCGAGCGGGCGGTTTGGACCGAGGCGTATTCGAGCCAGTCTCGCGTGTCCAGGCGCTGAGCGATTAAGCGCAGCCGGTTTCGTCATGCCGGACTTGATCCGGCATCCACCTTTTGTCCCTGATTCCCGAAAGCCTGAAGTGAAGGTGGATCCCGGATCAAGTCCGGGATGACAATCCAATCCGACTGCTGAACGCTTCAGGCGAACCCAAACAAAACCAGAACAAACTTCTTGCAATGTTGATCCCTATATGTTCTAATATCGGTCCGGAGAGGGCTGAATCGCCGGGGAACAGCGGTTTCAATGGAGGTCGAGATGGTCGATTCGAGCGCGAGCCGTCGGTTGGCGCGATGCGACGGGTTCGGGGAGGAGCGCAAGCTGCTCTTCCTGGCGGCGCTGCGACACGGTCATAGCGTGTTGGCGGCCTGTCGGCTGGTCGGCGTGTCGAACCGGACCGCCTACAATCACCGCCGCGACGATCCCGACTTCGCACGGGATTGGGCTCTTGCGCGCCGGATGTCGATCCTGCCGCTGGAGCTGGTCGCGTTCGAGCGCGCGGTCGACGGCCTCGAGGAGCCGGTCTACGCCTACGGCAAGCCCAGCCACGTGCGCGTCCGCCGCTCGGACAGCCTGCTCGTCGCGCTGCTGGCTGCCGAGAAGCCGGAGAAGTTCGGGCGCGGCGTCGGCGCTCGCGCGCAAGGCCGGCTGGCAAAGCGGCTCAAGCGTCTCGCCCGCCGCGTCGAGGCGCTGGAAGGCCGGCTCGAAGCGGAGCGATCGCTAACCGCTCGCAACACCGAAACCGTGAACTTCATGAACCGCCCGGAAACGCTCCCGGTCCGCCCGTCGCGCCGGGTCCGCCGAGATAGAAAGCCCGCGGCCACTCGCCTGGCGACAGCGCGAAGGCGCGCCTGGGGCGCTGGAATTTCGCCTGATGCGCAGAAATCGTGAACTTGGAAGGCCCGCTCCAATTCCTCCCCGGCATTTGCCGGGGAGGGGGACCAGGCGAAGCCTGGTGGAGGGGTTCTTACCGACTCAGAAGAACCCCTCCACCGCGCTTCGCGCGGTCCCCCTCCCCCGGAAAGCCGGGGGAGGAATTGGAGCATCGCGCTCACAGGAAGGAATAGGGATCGACGTCGACCGTTACCCGCACTCCGCGCGGCCAGCTGAGCTTGCCGAGCCAGTCGCGGATCACCTCCTGCATGTCGACGGCGCGCGCCGCATGGACGAGCAGGCGCTGGCGATGCCGCCCGCGAAGCATGGCGAGCGGCGCGGGAGCGGGGCCGAACACCGCCATGTTGTCGACCCTGGGCGCGGCCCGGCCGATCTGCCGCGCCGCCTCCGTGGCTTCGGCCAGGTCCTCGGACGAGACGACGATTCCCGCAAGCCGGCCGAACGGCGGCATCGCCGCCTCGCGCCGCGACTGGGTCTCGGCCGCGTAGAAGCTCTCCGCATCGCCGCTGACCAGCGCCTCGATCACCGCCGCGGAAGGTTCGTGGGTCTGGACCAGAACCCGGCCCGGCTTCTCGCCCCGTCCCGCCCGCCCGGCAACCTGGGCGATCTGCTGGAAGGTGCGCTCGGCGGCGCGCAGGTCGCCGCCCTGAAGGCCGAGGTCGGCGTCGACCACGCCTACCAGGGTGAGGTTCGGGAAATGATAGCCCTTGGTGACCAGCTGGGTGCCGACGACGATGTCGATCTCGCCCGCCTCCATCCGGCCGACGAACTCGGCCGCCTTGGCCGGCGACCAGATCGTGTCGGAGGTGACGATCGCGGTCCGCGCGTCGGGGAACAGCTCCGCCACCTCGTCGGCGATCCGCTCCACGCCGGGGCCGACCGGCACCAGGCTGCCTTCCTCGCCGCATTCGGGGCAGGCCGAAGGCGGTGGCATCATATGGCCGCAATGGTGGCAGGCGAGGCGGTGGACGAGCCGGTGCTCGACCATCCAGGCGGTGCAATTGGGGCATTGGAAGCGGTGGCCGCAATGGCGGCACAGGGTCAGCGGCGCATAGCCGCGGCGGTTGAGGAACAGCAGGGCCTGCTCGCCTCTGGCCAGGGTCTCGTCGAGCTCCCTGACCAGCCGCGGCGCGAGCCAGCGCCCGCGCGGCGGCGGATCGGCGGTGAGGTCGAGCGCCTCGATCTCGGGCAGCTCGGCGACCCCGTAGCGCTCGGGCAGCTTCACTTCCGTATAGACTCCGATCTCGGCCATCTGCCGGCTCTCGATCGCCGGGGTCGCCGAAGCGAGGACGATCGGGATCTTCTCCAGCTTGGCCCGCATCACCGCGACGTCGCGGGCGTGGTACTGGACTCCGTCCTCCTGCTTGAAGCTGGTCTCGTGCGCCTCGTCGACGACGATCAGGCCGAGGTCGGGATAAGGGAGGAAGAGCGACGACCGGGCTCCGACCACCACCCTGGCGTCGCCGCTCGCGATCGCCCGCCAGGCGCGTCGGCGATGCGACTGGCGCAGGCCCGAATGCCAGGCGACCGGCTCGTGGCCGAAGCGGGCCGCGAAGCGCTTGAGGAACGGTTCGGTCAGCGCGATCTCGGGCAGCAGGACGAGCGTCTGGCGCCCGCGCCGGAGCGCCTCGGCGACCGCTTCGAAATAGACCTCGGTCTTGCCCGAGCCGGTCACCCCGTCGAGCAGGAAGGGCGCGAAGCCGGCGTTGCGGACCGCCTCGACGAAGACATGTGCCGCCGCCCCCTGAGCCAGCTCCAGCTCGGGCGGATCGTGGTCCGGATCGGGGAGCGGGAAGGGGTCGTCGACCGAGACCTCGACGGCCTCGATGGCGCCCGCCTTGACGAGGCCGCGGATCACGCCGTCGGAGACCCCGGCCGCGATCGCCAGCTCGCGCACCAGCCCCTGCCGCTCCCCGATCCGCTCCAGAGCCTGCGCGCGCGGCGCGGTCAGCCGCTCGGGGACGAAGCCGGTCAGCCGGTATTCGGTCACCGTCCGCCCGCCGTCGAGAGCGCTGGCCGAGGCCAGTGCCATCCGAAGCACCGAGGCGAGCGGGGCGAGATAATAATCCGCGGTCCACTCGATCAGCCGCCTGAGCGGCTCGGAGAGCGGCGGCAGGTCGTAGGCCTGGAGCAAGGGCCTGAGGCGATTGTCCCCGACCGCCTCGGCGTCGAGCCGCTCCTCCTCCCACACCACCCCGGTCATCTGCCTCGGCCCGAGCGGCGCGAGCACGATCGAGCCCGGCCCGACCTCCATGCCGTGGGGCACCCGGTAATCGAGCGGCCCGAGCGCCGCGTTGAGCAGGAGGACCCGGCAGCGGTCGCGATTCATGTCGCCCTAATGCGGCTGGCGAGCGGCAAAGGGAAGCAGGAGAGGATCGGGCTTTACGGCACAAAGCCCATGAAGAAATGCCGGGCCGGACGAGATATGGCTTGCGTCCGTTCGTCGCCCCCGACCCTTGAACTTCGAAAGCCCGCCATGACCAGATTCGCCTTCGCCGCCCTCGCCGCCACAGTCCTGCTCGCCTCTCCCGCCGCCGCTCAGGAAAGCGAGAGCTGGACCGGTTTCTATCTCGGTGCCCATGTCGGCTACGGCTTCCAGCCCGGCGATGGCGACGAGACGATCCTGTTCGACACGGATCTCAACGGGTCGTTCGGCGACACGGTCAACACTTCGGGCGGCGCTAACGCCTTCTCGCCCGGCTTCTGCGGAGGCGCGGCCAACGGCCCTACGCCCGGTGAGGGCTGCGAAGGCGATCGCGACGGGCTGGAAGGCGGCGTCCAGGCCGGCTTCGACTATCAGGCGGGCGGCTTCGTCGTCGGGCTGGTCGCGGATTACGACCGTAGCCGGGTGCGCGACAGCGTCTCGGCCTTCAGCACGACTCCGGCCCGCTACACGATGACGAGGCGGTTGCGCGACAGCGCCACGCTCCGCGCCCGAGCCGGCTTCGCGATGAACCGGACTCTGGTCTACGGCACCGCCGGCCTCGCCCACGGTCGAATCCGCAACAGCTTTTCGACCAGCAACGCCGCCAACAGCTTCACCGGCAACGGCAATGAGAAGGGCTGGGGCTACGCGGTCGGGGGCGGCGTCGAGCAGCGGCTCGGCCGCGGCTTTTCGATCGGCCTCCAATATCTCTACAAGGATATCGACGCCGGCGATTATGTCGTCCGGGCCGGCCCGGGGACCGCGGGGCTGACCAATCCCTTCCGGATCGTCAACCCGAACGGAACCGATTTCGCGCGCAGCGACGACGACTTCTCCACGCACGGCGTTCAATTGACCGCCAATTTCCGCTTCTGAGGTCGTCCCGCACCCGCCGCGAGTTCGCCAACCTGCCAGCGGCGGCCAACCCTGAAAAACTCCTCTTCCCGCGGGGAGCGGGAGAGGAAAGCGATTGCAACAAGCCGCGTTTCGGTTTGTTACGCGCCCATGGATCCGCTGCTCACCCGCCGCAGCCTCGTCGCCGCCGGCCTTGCGCTGCCGCTGCTCGCTCTGCCCGGCTGCGTCACCCGGCTCGGCGACGTGGCCGGCCTCGAGGACGCGGTCCGGCGGCTGCTCACCTTGTCGTCGCAGCGCGCCTTCGCCCGGCTGCTGGCGGACGAGGGCTTCTTCCGCGACGACGTCGCCCGGATCGCGCTTCCGCCCCAGCTTGGCGGAAGCTCGATCACCGCCGCGCTTGCCATCGCGCTCGGCACCCGAGCGGTCCAGGACCGCCTGCTGCGGGTGGTCAACGAGGCCGCCAGGGAAGGGGCCCGGCGGGCGGCTCCGGTCGTCGCCGATTCGGTCCGTGACATGACGATCGCCGACGCCCGCGCCATCGTCCGCGGCGGCCGCACGGCGGCCACCGACCATCTCGCGCGCTCGATGGGCGAGCGGATCTTCGACGCCATCTATCCCGGAGTCGGCCAGGCGCTCCGCCTCGCCGAGAACGGGGTCATCCAGCGCGTCCTCCAGGTCGCCACCGGGATCAACTTCATCGGGCTGCAGGCGGACGTCAGCCGCAAGACCTCCGCCGCCATCTACCGCGCCATCGGCCGCGAGGAAGCCGCGATTCGGGCCGATCCGCAGGCGAGCGGCGATCCGGTGCTTGCGGCGATGCTCGGGACGCGGCGCTAGGCGAAGGTCGCCCGCCTCAGCCTCGGCAGGAGCACGGCCTGGGCCGCCGCCCGGGCGACGAGGAACAGGCTGAAGGCGAGCCACAGGCCGTGATTGCCGAGCGGCCCGGCCGCCCACAGCAACCCCGCATAGACGGCAATCGCCGCCGCCATGGTCACGAGCATCGCGCGGGTCCAGGTGGCGCCGATATAGACCCCGTCGAGGACGTAGGAGGTGACTCCGAGCAGCGGCAGGAGCACCGCCCAGGGGACGAAGGCGAGAGTCGTCGCCACCACCGCCGGATCGGTGCTGAAGCTGGCGGCGAAATGCGCGCCGACGCCGGCATAGAGGAGGCTGAACAGCGCGCCTCCCGCCAGGCCCCACTGCACCAGCCGCCTCACCAAGGCGTCGAAGCGGGCGCGGTCCCTCGCGCCGACCGCCTCGCCGCAGAGCACCTGAGCGGCGCTCTCGAAGCCGTCTAGGATCAGCGCCGAGAGGATGAACAGCTGGTAGAGGATACCGTTGGCCGCCAGCACAAGGGGCCCCTGCTGGGCGCCTTGGCGGGTGAGCAGGAGGATCGCCCCGGTCAGGAGCAGGGTGCGAAGGAAGAGGTCGCGGTTGAGGCGGAACAGGGCGGCCATCGCTGCCGCGCTCCACGTCTCCCTTCGGCCCGCGGCGGCCAGCGCCGCGCGTGCCGGCCCTTCGCGCCCGGCGACGACCAGCAGGGCGATCGTCTTGCCGCCCTCCGAGGCGAGGGTGGCGGCGGCGACTCCCGCCACGCCCCAGCCGAAGCCGAGCACGAAGGCGAGGTCGAGCGCGACATGGATGAGGTTGGATCCGATCTCCATCCAAAGCACCGCCCGCACCCGCCGCCGGCCGATCAGCCAGCCCATCAGAGCGACGTTGGCGAGCCACAGCAGCCCGCCCCAGTAGCGGATTCCGACATAGATGCCGGCCTCGCGCGCCACTCCGCCGCGCGCCTGCAGGAGCTCCATCCCCCACGGCACGATCACCGGCTTGAGCGCGAGCAGCGCCAGCCCGATCGCCAGCGAGACTCCAAGCGCCCGGGCCAGCGTCGCCGCCTGCGCCTGCTCGTCCCCTCGCCCGGCCGCCTGGGCGGTGAGGGCGATGGTCCCGGTCCTCAGGAAGTTGAAGACGATGAGCAGGCCCATCATGAACTTGGCGCCGAGCTCGACCCCCGCCTGCGGCTCCGCCTGCCCGAGCTGGCCGATCACCCACAGGTCGGCGATTCCGAACAGCGCCGTGGCGACGTTGGTCAGCATCGAGGGCAGAGCGATCGCCCAGATCGCCCGATTGAGCTCGCCTTGCTGATCCCCCGTCGCCAAGTCCGCCCCCGCCGCGCTAGAAGGCGAGCGAATCCCGATCCGAGGACAGGACGCAAATGAAATTCTTCGTGGACACCGCCGACACCGCCGAAATCCGCGACCTCGCCGAGACCGGCCTGCTCGACGGGGTCACCACCAATCCCTCGCTGGTCCACAAGGCCGGGCGCGACTTCCTCGAGGTGGTTCGCGAGATTTGCGATATTGTATCGGGGCCCGTCTCGGCCGAGGTCGTCGCGCTCGACCACAAGGAGATGATGCGCGAGGCCGACGTGCTTCGGAAGATCGCCCCCAACATCGCCGTCAAGGTGCCGCTCACCATCGACGGCCTCAAGACCTGCAAGGCGCTGACTGGGGAGGGGACGATGGTCAACGTCACTCTGTGCTTCACCGCCAACCAGGCCCTGCTCGCCGCCAAGGCGGGAGCGACCTTCATCTCGCCCTTCGTCGGCCGCCACGACGATACCGGCTTCGACGGCATGCAGATCATCTCCGAGATCCGCACCATCTACGACAATTACGAATTCGGCACCCAGATCCTGGTCGCCAGCATCCGCCACCCGATCCACGTCCTCCAGTCGGCGATGATCGGCGCGGACGTGATGACCGCTCCGCCGGCCGTCATCCGCCAGCTCTTCAAGCACCCGCTCACCGACCGCGGCATCGAGGGCTTCCTCGCCGACTGGGAGAAGACCGGCCAGAAGATCGGCTGACGGCGAGGCCGAAAAGCCATCGCTTCTTAACCTTGTTCGGGTTACCTTCGCGGCGATGGGAAAGGTGATCAACTTCGAAGACCGCGCCGTCGCCAAGCTTCGCGCCCAGGTCGCCGCGGCGGAGGAGGCCAATCAGGACCTCATCGCCTTCGCCCGCGGCCATTCGGGCGCCGTCGCCTCCATCCACGAGGCGGTGCTCGCGGCGATCGAAGCGGAAGGTTTCGACCACCTCATCCACATAGTCACCCAGGAATGGCCCCAGATCCTCGGCCTCGACGCCGTCGCCGTCGCCCTGTTCGCCGGCGACAAGGGCGTGCGCGCCGACGCTTCGGGCCTGCAGTTCGTCGACACCAGGGTCATCCGCCGTTCGCTCGAGGGGTTGGACGGGGTCGTGCTTCGTGGCGTAGGTCGTGGACATCCTCTTTTCGGGCCGGCCTGCGAGCTGATCCGCGCCGAGGCCCTGGTCAGGCTCGACAGCGAGCCGCCCTTGCCAAGCGGCCTGCTCGCCCTGGGGCAGCGCGAGGCGCAGGGCTTCGAGACCCGCCACGGCTCTGAATTGCTGGTGTTCCTCGGCCGGGTCCTCACCCGCTCGATGGGCCGGTGGCTGATCCCCTGACCGGCCATCCCGCCGCCGGCACAGCCTTGCGCTGGCAGCATCATCTCGCCCGCGACCGCCGCCGTTCCCCCCATACGGTGCGCGCCTACGCCGCCACGGCCCATCGCCTGATCGCCTTCCTCGCCGGCCATCTCGGCGGCGCCGTCGGCGGGCCCGCCCTCGCCGCGCTCGAGGCGAAGGACCTGCGCGCCTTCCTCGCCCACCGGCGGAGCGAAGGGCTGGGCAACAGCTCGGCGGCTCGCGAGCTTTCGGCGGTGCGCGGCTTCCTCGCCTTCGCCGCATCGGAGCGGGGAGGGGAGCCGAGCCTGCCCCGCCTGAAAGGCCCGAAGCGGCCGCGCAGCGTCCCGCGCCCGGTCGCTCCGGACGACGTCCTCGCTTTGGCCGAGGAGGCCGGCGAGGAGGCGAGCGCGGAGTGGATCGCGGCGCGCGACTATGCGGTGCTGCTCCTGCTCTACGGCTCGGGCCTGCGCATCGCCGAGGCGCTCGGCCTCACCGGCGCCGCGCTTCCGCTCGGCGAGGCGCTCAGAGTCACCGGCAAGCGCGCGAAGGCGCGGATCGTGCCGCTGCTGGCGCCGGTCCGGGCCGCGATCGAAACCTATCTGTCGCTCTGCCCTTACCCGCCAGGGCGCGACGAGCCGCTTTTCCGTGGCGCCCGCGGCGGTCCGCTCAACGGCGAGATGATCCGCCGCGTCGTCCGCTGCGCCCGAGCCCGCCTCGGCCTGTCCGACCGGACCACGCCGCACGCCCTGCGCCACAGCTTCGCCACCCATCTGCTCGGCCGGGGCGCCGACCTTCGCTCGCTACAGGAGCTGCTCGGCCACGCCAGCCTCTCCTCGACCCAGATCTACACAGCCGTCGACGCCGCCCACCTCCTCGACGTCTACCGCCACGCCCATCCGCGGGCGTGATCGTCCTCCCCATCGCGAAGCGGTGGGGAGGGGGACCACACGAAGTGTGGTGGAGGGGTAGAAGGAGCCGAGCGCCGCGGATCAGGCGCGCAACGGCTAAGGCCTGCGCAAATTACCCCTCCACCAGGCTTCGCCTGGTCCCCCTCCCCATCTTTGATGGGGAGGATGATCAGGGATGCCGCCTGCGCCACGTCAGCTGGCGCCAGAGATAGGCGGCGACGATCAGGACGATGATCCCGGTCGACAGCGGCCCCAGGATCTTCTCGATGTCGTCGAACGCCATGCCGAGGCCCCAGCCGGCGGTGGCCAGAACCGCCGTCCAGATGGCCGTGCCCAGGGTCGACCAGAGCAGGAAGGTCTTGAGGCGCATGTGGAGCAGTCCGGCCGGGATCGAGATCACCGAGCGGATGGTCGGAAGCATCCGCCCGATCGAGACGATCGCCCCGCCGAAGCGGCCGAACAGCTTCTCGGCTTTCTCGACATCGCCCCAGTCCATCGTCAGCCAGCGGCCGTAATTCTCGATGAAGGGGCGGAAGCGCTTCATCCCGATCACCCGCGCCAGGGCGTACCAGAAAAGATTGCCCAGCATGGCGCCGCCGGTTCCGCTGGCGATCACCCCCCATAAGGACATCGGCCCCCGGGCGGCGCGCGCCCCGGCGACCGGCATGATCACTTCCGACGGAATGGGCGGGAACACCGTCTCCAGGAACATCAGCAGGAAGATGCCGACATAGCCCGTCTGGTCGATGAGGCGGATCGTCCAGTCGGCCATACTCAGGCCAGCTTCGCTTCGATCGAGTCCCAGATGAGGGCCGGCGTGTCGGTGCCGTTGAATCGGTCGATGGCGACGATTCCGGTGGGCGAGGTGACGTTGATCTCGGTCAGCCACTTGCCGCCGATCACGTCGATGCCGACGAAGAGCAGTCCGCGCGCCTTGAGCTCGGGACCGAGCACCGCGCAGATTTCCCGCTCGGTCTGCGTCAGCTCGGTCTTCGCCGCCGAGCCCCCGACGGCGAGGTTCGAGCGGATCTCGCCCGCGCCGGGGATCCGGTTGACCGCTCCGGCCACCTCGCCGTCGACGAGGACGATCCTCTTGTCGCCCTCGGAGATCTCCGGGACGAAGGCCTGGACGACGTGCGGCTCGCGATAGGCGGCGTTGAACATCTCGATCAGCGAGGCGAGGTTGGAGCCGTCGCGGCCGACCTTGAACACCGCCTTGCCGGCATTGCCGTGGAGCGGCTTCACGACGATGTCGCCATGCTCCTCGAGGAAATGGCGCGCCGCGCCGAGGGAGCGGGTGAGGAGGGTCGGCGGCATGTAGCGGGCGAAGTCGAGCACCCAGATCTTCTCCGGTGCGTTGCGCACCGAGGCCGGGTCGTTGACGACGAGGGTTTCGCCCTGGATCCGCTCGAGCAGGTGGGTCGCGGTGATGTAGCCGAGGTCGAACGGCGGGTCCTGGCGCATCCACACGACGTCCGTGTCGCGGGCCAGATCGAGGAGGATCGGATTGCCGAGTGCATAATGGTCGCCCTGCACGGGCTGCACCGTCACCGGCTGCGCCATCGTCCAGAGGCGCCCCTGCGAATAGCTGAGGTCCTCGGCGCGGTAATAATACAAAGCGTGCCCGCGCCGCTGCGCGCCGAGCATGATCGCAAAGGTCGAATCTCCCTGGATGTTGATCCCTTCGAGGGGATCCATCTGGACGGCGATGCGCAGGCTCATGGCGCGCGCTTAGCGGCGCGGGGCGGCGCTGTCATCCATGCCAGATGTTGGCCATGTGCCGGGGCAGCCTGCGCGGCACGACGAAGACTGCATCGAGGCGGATATCGTCGCCTTCGCGGGCATAGCGGTGGGCGAGCGCCTCGGCGGCCGCGGCGACCCGCCGGAGCCGATATTCGTCGAGGGCGAAGCCGGCTTCCTCCACCGTCGCGCGAGCCTTGACCTCGACGAAGGCGACGGTACGGCCGCGGCGCACGACGAGGTCGACCTCGCCGACCGGAGTACGAACCCGGCGCCCGAGGATCTTCCAGCCCTTGAGCTGGAGCCAGAGGGCCGCGAGCCATTCCGCGCGCCGGCCGCCCCGCTCCGCCCGCTGCCGGCTCATTTGAGCCTGAGCGCCCGCTCGTACGCCTGGCGCCTCGGCACGCCCAGCTTCTCCGCCACCTCGGCCGCGGCGCGGGACGCGGAGAGCCGGCCCATCGCCTCCCGAAGCGCCGAATCGACCTCCGCCTCGCCGGCGGCTTCGGCCTCGCCGGGGGGCGCCACGACGATGACGATCTCGCCCTTGGGCGGGGCTTCCCGATAGCGCTCGGCCAGCCCGGACAGGCTCCCGATGACAGTCTCCTCGAACTTCTTGCTGATCTCCCGCGCCACGGCGGCCTCGCGGTCGCCGAGGCCCTCGCTGAGGGTGCGCAGGGTGGCGGCGAGGCGTGGGCCGCTCTCGTAGAGGACCAGAGTAGCCCGTACCTGCGCCACCTCGGCGATCGCCGCCGCCTTGGCGCCGCCCTTGGCCGGCAGGAAGCCGAGGAACAGGAACCGGTCGGTCGGAAGTCCGGCGAGGGTGAGCGCGGCGACGACCGCGGACGGGCCGGGGATGGTGGTGACCGGAACGCCCGCCGCCCGAGCGTCCCGCACCAGCTTGTAGCCCGGGTCGGAGATGAGCGGCGTCCCCGCGTCCGAGACCAATGCCACCGCGCCGTCGCGCATCCGGTCGAGCAGCTGCGGCCTCACCCGCTCGGCATTGTGGTCGTGATAGGGGAGCATCGGGCGCTTGACGCCGATATGGTTGAGAAGCTTGGCTGTGACCCGGCTATCCTCGACCGCGATCAGGTCGGCCCGCGACAGCACGTCGGCCGCGCGGGGGCTGAGATCGGAAAGATTG
Organism: Allosphingosinicella sp.; assembly: GCA_036388575.1. GTDB lineage: Bacteria > Pseudomonadota > Alphaproteobacteria > Sphingomonadales > Sphingomonadaceae > Allosphingosinicella. The sequence goes on along the minus strand of DASVRO010000056.1, from coordinate 16,468 downwards.
CCGATGGGGGTCGCGACGATATAGAGGCCGGGGGGTAGGGCGTTCATGAGGAACAGGGTCATGGCAGAGCAATCCCCCGGGTCGCAAGCGCGGCGCTATTTCCTCGGCGTCGGAATGACGGCGGCGCTGGCGATGGCGCTCGGTGGCTGCCAGCTGGTGCCGAAGGCGCGGCCCGAGCGTCCGCCCGAGCCGGTCCTGCCCGAGGAGGAAGCCCCGCCGGAAGAGGAGCCCGGCTCGCGCCTGCCGCCCGAGGAGACCCGCAACCGGGTCGCCGTCCTTGTTCCGACGTCGGGCGCCAATGCCGGAGTCGGTCAGTCGATTGCCAACGCCGCCAACCTCGCTTTGCTCGACGCCGGCGGCGAGCGCATCCGCATCACCGTCTACGACACCGCCCGCGGCGGCGCCGCCGCGGCGGCCAACCAGGCGCTGGCCGAAGGCAACGGCCTGTTCCTCGGCCCGCTCCTCGCCGACGACGTCCGGGCGGTCGCCCCGGTCGCCCGCCGCGCCGGCGTGCCGGTGATCAGTTTCTCCAACGACACCAGCGTCGCTGGCGGCGGAGTCTATCTGATGGGCTTTGCCCCGGCCCAGTCGATCGCCCGGGTCGTCGGCCATGCCCGCGACTCGGGGCTGGAGCGGTTCGGAGCGGTGGCTCCGACCGGCGTCTACGGCCGCCGCGCCTCGCAGGCGATGATCGACAGCGTCGAGCGCAGCGGCGGGCGTCTCGTCGCCATGCAGACCTACGACGCCGGCCCGGCCGGCCTGAGGACCGCGATCGGCCGGCTCCACGCCATGGGCGGTTACGACGCGGTGCTGATCGCCGACGGCGGGCGGAGCGCCGCCGCCGCCGCGCCCCTGCTCAGGACGGGCGCCTCGGCGGGAATGCGGCTGCTCGGCACCGAGCTGTGGGCGACCGAGACCGGCCTCGGCCGCACGCCGGCGCTTCGCGGCGCCTGGTATGCGAGCGTCTCGGACACGATGTTCAACCAGCTGCGCACCCGCTACCGCGCCCGCTACGGCGCCAATCCCTATCGGCTCGCCAGCCTCGGCTACGATTCGGTCCTGCTCACCGTCAGGATCGCCAAGAACTGGCGCCTCGGCCGGCCCTTCCCCGAGCGGGAGCTTCGCGATTCCGGGGGCTTCGCCGGAGTCGACGGGGCGTTCCGCTTCGCGCCGAACGGGATCGCCGAGCGCTCGCTCGAGGTGCGCGAGGTGACCGCCACCGGCACGATCACCGTCTCCCCGGCGCCGAGGAGCTTCGACTGATATTTCCCTCTCCCTGTAGGGGAGAGGGAGGGGCCCGAAGCGAAGCTTTGGGAGGGTGAGGGCCCGTCTCACTCCCTCACCCTGCCGCTTCGCGGCTGTCCCTCTCCCCTGCAGGGAGAGGGTTTAGAGCGCGATCTCGGCGAGGATGGCGTCGAGCAATAGCCGCCCTTCGGGCAGGACGATAAGGCTGCCATCCTTCCGCTCAAGCAGCCCCTGCCGCTCCAGCCGCTCCACCGCCGGGACGTTCAGCGCCGCGCGCACCGACTCCAGCTCGACCCCCTCGCTCAGCCGAAGCCCCATCAGCAAGGCCTCGGTCGCCCGCTCCTCCGGGCTGAGCGGAGTCTCCTCGACGAGCCCGTGGCCGTTGCGCTTGAGCGCCGCCAGCCAGTTCTCCGGCTTGCGGTGCCGAACCGTCGCCGATCCGCCGCGCCGGCCATGGGCGCCCGGACCGATGCCGAGATAGGGCCGGTAGCGCCAGTAAGCGAGATTGTGGCGGCTCTCCTCGCCAGGCCGGGCGTGGTTGGAGATTTCGTAGGCGGGAAGGCCGGCGGCCTCGGTCATCGCCGCGGTCAGCTCGTACAGGCCCGCCGCCTCGTCGGGGTCCCGGGCCGCCAGCTCGCCGCGCGCCGCCATCGCCGCGAATCGCGTGCCCGGCTCGATGGTCAGCTGGTAGAGCGAGAGATGGCCGGCGCCGAAGCCGAGCGCCCGCTCGAGCTCCGCCGCCCAGGCCGCCTCGGTCTGGCCGGGCAAAGCGTAGATCAGATCGAAGCTGACCCGCTCGAAGCAGCCCTGCGCCGTCGCCAGGGCCGCCAGCCCTTCCGCGCAATCATGCGCCCGGCCGAGGAAGCGCAGCGAGCCGTCGTCGAGCGACTGGAGGCCGAGCGAGACCCGGTTGACGCCGGCCGACGCGAGTTCGGCGAAGCGTGCCGCCTCGACCGACGAAGGGTTGGCCTCGAGCGTGATCTCGACGTCCGGCGTCAGGCCCCAGAGACGATCGGCCGCCTCGATCAGCGCCTCGGCTGTCGCCGGATCCATCAGCGACGGGGTTCCGCCGCCGAAGAAGATCGAGGCGAGCGGCGGGCCGGGAAAGGCCTCGGCCTCCCAGGCCAGGTCCTGGAGCAGGGCCTCGCGCCACGCCGCCTGGTCGATCGACTCGCGGACATGGCTGTTGAAGTCGCAATAGGGGCATTTGGAGACGCAGAACGGCCAGTGGATGTAGAGGGCGAGCGACGGGGCCGAACGACCCGGAATAGTTCCGTTCGTGTCGAGCGAAGTCGAGACACCTTGCCGAGCGCAGCCGAGGCCTTGCCCATCTCGGCTTCGCTCGATCGGGGCCCTCGACTTCGCTCGGGGCGAACGGAGGATTGCTGCAGCCACCCTTAAAGCAGCGCCGCCACCAGCTTACGGAACGCGTCGGCCCTGTGGCTGATGGCGTGCTTCTCGGCCGGGTCCATCTCGCCGAAGGTGAGGTCGCGCCCGGCTGGGAGGAACATCGGGTCGTAGCCGAAGCCGCGGCCGCCTCGCGGCGGCCAGACGAGCGTGCCCTCGACCCGCCCTTCGAACCATTCGCTTCGGCCGTCCGGCCAGCAGACCGCCAGGGCGCAGACGAAATGGGCGTTTCGGCTCGCGTCCGGGCCGAGCGCTTCCAGCTCCTCCCAGACCCGCCGCATGGCGAGGTCGAAGTCGCGTGGCCCCTCGATCTCGCCCGGACCGGCGTCGGGCGGCACCCGCGGGTCCGCGGCCAGCGCCCAGCGCGCCGAGAAGATGCCGGGGCGCCCGTCCAGCGCTTCGACGCACAAGCCGCTGTCGTCGGCGAGCGCCGGAATCCCCGACAGGTCGGCCGCCTCGCGCGCCTTAAGGTCCGCATTGTCGACGAAGGTCGTGCCGATCTCGTCCGGCTCGGGCAGCTCGAGCTCGGCGGCGGAGACCGGCTCGATGCCGTAGGGGCCGAGCAGGTCGCGGATCTCGCGGACCTTGCCGACATTGTGGCTGGCGATGACCAGCTTGCCGGGCTGGAGCTTCCTCATCGTCCGGTCGCCCCCCTCGTCGCGGCGTCCTGGGCGGCGAAGATCTCGCCGCAGCCGATCCGGGCAAGTCGGAGAAGCCGAAGCAGCCCCTCCTCGTCATAGGTCTCGCCCTCGGCGGTGACCTGGGTCTCGACGATCCGGCCGTCGCCGGTGAGGACGAAATTGCCGTCGGCGCCGGCTGTCGAATCCTCCTCATAGTCGAGGTCGAGGACGGCGACCCCGCCGTGGATCCCGCAGCTCACCGCCGCCACCTTCTGGCGGATCGGGTCGGCGGCGAGGACCTTGTCGGCAATCAGTTTGTCGACCGCGATCCGAAGCGCCGCCCAGGCGCCGGAGATGGCGGCGGTGCGGGTGCCGCCATCGGCCTGGATGACGTCGCAATCGACCGTGATCTGGCGCTCGCCGAGCACGCCGAGGTCGACGACGGCGCGGAGCGAGCGGCCGATCAGCCGCTGTATCTCCTGGGTCCGGCCGGACTGCTTGCCGGCCGCGGCCTCGCGGCGCCCCCTTGTGTGGGTCGCGCGCGGCAGCATGCCATATTCGGCGGTGACCCAGCCCTTGCCCTTGCCGCGCAGCCAGGACGGCACGCCCTGCTCGACGGAGGCGGTGCAAAGCACCCGGGTGTCGCCGAAGGCGACCAGGCAGCTGCCTTCGGCGTGCCGGGTGAAGCCGGGCTCCATGACGATCTCGCGCATCTGGTCGGGGGCGCGTCCGGAGGGGCGCATGGGGTTCCTTTCGATAGGTCCGCCGACGCCTTAGCCGCGCTCGGGGTGACGGGGAAGGGCGTAGCGTCTACATAGCCCGTCATGGCCTCTCCCCCCGTCAGCGAGCTCACCGAACGGTCCCGGGAAGTGTTCCGGATGGTGGTCGAGAATTATCTCGGCTCGGGCGCGCCCGTAGGCTCGCGGACCATCTCCAGGCTGGGCAGCCTCAACCTCTCGCCCGCCTCGATCCGCAACGTCATGCAGGATCTCGAGGAGCTCGGCCTGCTCGCCCACCCCCACACCTCGGCCGGCCGGGTGCCGACCGAGAGCGGCCTCAGGCTGTTCGTAGACGGGATGATGCAGGCGGCGGAGCCGAGCGCCGAGGAGCGCGCCGCGATCGAGGCCCGGCTCGAGCGGGGCGGGCCGATCGAGGAAGCGCTGTCGGCTGCGACCGCGGCCCTGTCTGGCCTGTCCGCCTGCGCCGGGATCGTCCTCGTCCCCAAGCGCGAGCCGGTGCTCCGCCAGCTCGGCTTCGTCCAGCTCTCGCCGACCCAGGCGCTGGCGGTGATGGTCGGCACCGAGGGCGGGGTCGAGAACCGGGTCGTCGACCTGCCGCCCGGGATGACCGCCTCGACCCTCACCGAGGTCGGCAATTATGTCAGCGCCCGCCTGTCCGGCCTGACCCTGCCCGAGGCCCAGCGCCGCGTCGCCTCGGAAATCAAGGCCGGCCGGGCGGCGCTCGACGCCGCCGCCGGGGAGCTGATCGACCGCGGCCTCGCTTTGTGGTCGGAGGACGGCGCGCAGCGGCCGGTGCTGATCGTCCGCGGCCAGGCCAATCTGCTCGAGCCGGGCGCCGCCGCCGACCTCGAGCGGGTCCGCCAGCTGCTCGAGGAGCTCGACGGCAAGGAGGAGATCGTCCGGCTGCTCGACAGCGCCAGGGCGGGCCAGGGGATGAAGATCTTCATCGGCTCCGAGAACAAATTGTTCGCTTTGTCCGGATCTTCCGTCATCGCCGCGCCTTATCGCGGACGTGAGGGCAAGGTCGTCGGAGTGGTCGGGGTGATCGGGCCGACGCGGTTGAACTATGCGCGGGTCGTACCCATGGTGGATTTCACGGCACAGGCACTATCGAGATTGATGGCATGAACGAAGACCAGGAACTGCACGAAGAAACCAACGAGGAAGTCCAGGGGTCCGGGGACGGCGTCGTTGCCGAGCAGGTGCCCGCGCAGGATTTCTCGGAGCTGGTGAAGGAGCTCGAGCAGGTCCGCCAGCACGTCCTCTACGCCCAGGCGGAGACCCAGAACGTCCGCCGCCGGCTCGAGCAGGAGAAGCTGACCGCCGCCACCTATGCCGCGACCGGCTTCGCCCGCGACATGCTGTCGGTGAAGGACAATCTCGACCGCGCCCTGGCGGCGATCCCGGAAGACCTACGCCAGGACGAGAGGATGAAGTCGCTGATCACCGGAATCGAAGCGACCGGGCGCGAGCTCGACACCGTCTTCCAGCGCAACGGAATCACCCGAGTCGAGGCCCTCGGCCAGCCGCTCGACCCCCACCGCCACCAGGCGATGGTCGAGATTCCGAACGATGAAGCCGAGCCCGGCACGATCGTCCAGGAGATGCAGGCCGGCTACATGATCAAGGACCGGTTGCTGCGGCCGGCCTTGGTGGCGGTGGCGAAGAAGGGTTAGCTCTGCTTCTCGCAGCTCTGCTCGATTGAGTTGGCGATGTGATCCTCGAGAGCGGCGAGGTATTTCCTGGCTGCCTTTGGCCGGAATTCGTGAATGGGATCATTCCCCTTCACCAGATCACAGGTACGGCAAGCGATCACCAGGTTATGAAGTAGATCGAGTCCCCCTTTGCTCTTGGGGCGAACGTGATCGCGACCCACAGTCTTATTCGAAAACCGCTGCCCGACAAACTTCGCCCCGCAGTAGAAGCATTTACCGCCCCATCGCTCGAAAGCGCGGCGTAATGCATCGAACGCGCCTGATCTCTCGGTGCTTCCCGCTATAGTGTAGAGGGCGGTGTGGTTGTGATCGAAACCGACGAAAGTAATCTTGTCATAGGGCGTACACGGCAGTGGGTGCGCGAGCAGTCGATCCATGTGGCTCATTCCAGAACCATAGCTTCTTCGATTTAAAGAGTGGTTCACCAGCCTCGTGAAGCTCAAAAATCCTCGTGCATCATGTCGATCTCGCGCACCCGGCGCTTCTGGCGGGCGGTTTCGACGAGGCCGCGCAGCTGCTCGCGGCGGGCGGCGGCGCGCTCGACGTGGCGCAGGCGCAAGGGGGCTCCGCGGGTAGTCTCGTCGCTCGAGTTGACGGTGATGGTGCCGATTCCGGCCATCTGGTTGATCAGGGTGAAGTCGAGCCGAACGTCCTTGACGCGGTAGAGCTCGATCTCGTCGAGGCTTTTGACGAAGATCCCGCGGCGCACGATCAGCCGGTCGGGGCAGATGTCGAAGCGGGCGGCCAGATTCTCGAACCATTTCCACAGGATCACCAGCAAGGCGAGGGCGGCCAAAGCCAACGGCCAGAGGCCCCACGTTCCCGGCGCGCAGAGCAGCACGCCGATCGGGATCAGCGCGATCGTCGCCCAGCCGGCGAGCGTGCCCCTGAGCCATCCCCAGGTCGAGGAGCGGAAGGTGTCGATCGGCTGTTCCATCTGTCTCTCCTAATGCACCGCCCGGTTCTGCCGCTCGCTCTTGGTGGCGAGCGAGAAGCGGGGTTCAGGGGCGGCGAGCGTGCCGGTGACGAGCAGGGCGGCGTAGCGGCCGACGGCCGGGCCGTGCTTGAAGCCGTGGCCCGATCCGGCGCCGACCAGGAAGAGGTTGGGCCGGCGCGGATGGACGTCGATCAGCAGGTCGCCGTTGGCGCTGTTCTCATATTGGCAGACCCGCGCCTCACTGAGCGGGGCGCCGCAAAGCGCCGGGAAGCGGCGCTCCATATAGGCGCGGACCTCGGCGAGGGCGGCGGGGGAGGGGGTTCGGTCGCCCGAATCCGGGTCGATCGGCGGCCCGTGCAGATCGTGCGCGATCTTGAATCCGCGGCCCTCGAGGTCGGGGAAGCCGTAGATGATGTCGCCGGCGTTGAAATCGGCCCAGCAGGGCAGGGCGCCGACGTCGAAGCGTCCGTCGCCCGCGTCGGGCCGGAAGAAGAAGACCTCCTGGCGGGTCGGGAAGATGCGCGGGCCGAGAAGCTCGGGGAAGAGCCTGGGCAGCCACGGGCCGCAGGCGAAGACGAAGCGGGCGGCGGACAGTTTCTCGCCGTTCTGAAGCGTCACTCGCTCGAGCGGGCCTTCGCCGGCCTCGGGCGGAAGGACGGCGGCCCGCCGATACTCGCCGCCGGCGGCGACGAATTCGGCGACCATCGTCTGGACCGCGCGGCGCGCCATGAGGGCGCCGAATTCGGGCTCCCACAGCCCGAGCTCGATGCCGTCGAAATCGATCATCGGAAAGCGGCGGCGCATGTCGCCGCGGTCCATGACCTGGGTCGGCAGCTTCAGGCGGCGATGGACCTCAACCGTGCGGTGGACATAATCCTCGGCCGTCGGGAAGAAGAAGAGCACTCCGGCCCGGTGGAACAGCGGCAGCTCGGCCCGGGCGGACAAAGCGGTCCATTCCGCCAGCGATTCCCAGGCCATCCGGGTATAGACCTCGTCGGCGCCGTAGCTGCCGCGGGTCAGCCGCGATTCGCCGCCCGACGAGGCTCTGGCATGGGCCGGCCCCCAGGAATCGAGCAGCAGCACCCTGCGGCCGGCGCGCTGCAGCGCCCGAGCGGTGCAGGTCCCGAACACACCCGCGCCGACGACGACCACGTCAGGAGACCCGGAAGCCGCCACGGCCGGCGCGTCGACCGCGGCGGCGGCCGCCGCCGCCGCTCCCGTCTTGATTGCCGACCGGCGTGTCATCCCCGCCATCCACCCCTCCAAGCCGCAGGCAGCATTTGGGCTGGCCCGTCATGAGTCAAGCGGCATGCCGCCTGTAACGCTTCTGCAACAGTGTGGCAGGTTTTCCGCCCAACCCGCGCGCCTCGCCTTGATCTTCGGCGTCGGGGCGACGAGATTGTTGCACTGCCACAACGAAGGGGAACGTAAGATGGCTCGTCTCTGGAATTGCCGCCGCGTCGGCAAGACTGCTTTCCTGGCCGGGGCCTCGCTGGCCGCCTGCCTCGCCGCCGCGACGCCGGCCCGGGCCCAGGACGATACCGTCGCCACGCCGTCGGGCCAGGCGGCCGGGGAGGATGGCGAGACCATCGTCGTCACCGCCACAAAGCGCGAGACGACCCTGCTCGAGGTGCCCTTCTCGATTAACGCCCAGACCGAGGAGGACATCCAGAAGCTCGGCGCCGGCACGATCGAGGATCTGTCGCGCAACGTCGCCGGCCTGACGGTCCAGAATTTGGGACCCGGCCAGAGCCAGATCTCGATCCGCGGCGTCTCCGCCGGCCAGATCATCCGCGACCAGCCGGGCGTCAAGGAGCAGGTCGGAGTCTATCTCGACGAATCGGTGATCTCGCTGTCGCTGTTCCAGCCGGACCTCGACCTGTTCGACCTCAATCGCGTCGAGACGCTCCGCGGGCCGCAGGGGACCCTGTTCGGCTCCGGCTCGGTCGGCGGCACCATCCGCTACATCACCAACCAGCCCGAATTGTCCAAGTTCGAAGGAGTGGTCGAAGCCAATCTGCACAAGGTCGAGGACGGCGACTTCGGCGGCCATTTCAAGGGCGCGGTCAACGTGCCACTGGGCGATCACGCCGCGATCCGAGCGGTCGGCTACAATACCGAATATGCCGGCTTCATCGATGCCCGGCACGAGGCGGGAGTGAATAAGGACGTCAACGACGGCCGCCGCACCGGCGGACGGATCGCGCTTCGCATGGAGCCGACGGAGAACATCACGATCACTCCGCGGATCGTCTACCAGTCGGTGCGCTCGCACGGCTTCAACCGGCAGGAGGTCTACAACCTCTACGCCAACCCGTTCACGACGACCCGGCCCGCCATCCAGCTCGGCGAGCGCGAGCAGTTCCTCCGCCTGCGCGAGCGGTTCGCCGACGACACCTTGCTCGCCGATCTCACCGCCAGCGCCGATCTGGGCGGAGTCGACCTGACCTCGGTGACGACCTACATCAACCGCGACATCCTGGTCAGCCGCGACGCCAGCGCCCTGACCGGCAGCGTCTCGGTCGATCTCGCCCTGCACCCAAGCTCCGTCGAGCTGCCGTCGAACCTCGTCGACACCACCGACCTCACGACCTGGACCCAGGAGCTGCGCCTCTCGTCGTCTGGCGACGGCCCGTTCCAGTGGCTGATCGGCGCCTTCTATTCCGACGTCGACCGCAAATACACGCAGCGGCTTCCGACGCCGGGCTATGACGTCCACGTCAACGCCCGCTTCGGCGCCGGCACGGCGGCAGCGGTGGCCAATGGCTTCCCACTCAACTCGCCCTACAATGCCGACCTGCCCTACGACATCCAGCAGCTCGCCCTGTTCGGCGAGGCGAGCTACGACATCACAGAGGCGCTGACCGCGACCGCGGGGCTTCGCTATTACGACTTCAAGGAGGTCCGCGGCTTCAAGTCGGGCGGCCTCTTCGCCAACGGCGACAACCAGACCGACGAGACCAAGTCCGACGGCTTCTCGCCGCGCCTGCTGCTGAGCTACGAGGCGGCCGACGACGTCATCATCAACCTGCAGGCCTCGAAGGGCTTCCGCCTCGGCGGAGTCAACGATCCGCTCAACGAGGGCCTGTGCAGCGCCCAGGACGTCATCGATTACGGCGGCTTCGACCGCTATGACGACGAAAGCCTGTGGAATTACGAAGCCGGCGTGAAGTCGCAATTCGGAGCGATCAGCTTCAACGCCGCGGCTTTCTACACCGACATCAGCAACCTCCAGATCACCGCCGACGCCGGCTCCTGCTCGTCGCGGGTGGTGTTCAACGCCGACGCCCATACGATGGGCCTCGAGTTCGAGCTCTCGGCGCGCCCGGTCCAGGGCCTCGACCTCTCGATCGCCGGCAGCTGGGTGGAAGCCGAGTTCGACGAGACAAGGCTCAAGCAGAACGGCCAGGTGCTCGAGGGAATCCGCGACGGCAACCGGCTTCCGTCGGTGCCCAAGTTCCAGATCGCGGCCAGCGCCTTCTACACCTTCCCGGTCGGCGACGACGGCGACGAGGCCTATGTCGGAGCCACCTTCCAGCATGTCGGGACCCGCTTCACCCAGCCCGGCGACCAGGAAAACAACCCGCGCACCTTCGTCCACGGCCTCCCGTACGGCGGAGCGCCGGCCAGCGCCTCGACGACCCTGGACCTCGAGCTCCCCGACTATCAGCTGGTCAATCTCAGCGCCGGCATGGAGTTCGCCAACGGCTTCGATCTCACCGTCTACGTCAACAATCTGTTCGACGAGAACGCGATCCTGGCCTTCGACCGGGAGAGGGGCGGCAGGGCTCGCCTCGGCTTCCACGTCGGCCAGCCCAGGACGATCGGAGTGACGGCCCGCCAGCGCTTCTGAGCCGGCGTCCCCTCAGCGGGGCGCGGGCAGGGCCCGGGACACCATCGGCGCGCGCGCCAGCCAGACGGCGGCGGCGCGCCGGACGTCCTCGACCGTGAGCGCCTCGAGGTCCTCGCGCCTGCCGGTCAGCTCGCGCAGCGCCGACATGTCGCGCGCGGCATAGGCGATCATCGCCGCCCAGGCGCCATTGTCGCGCAGCGCCTGGTCGGTCGAGGCGAGCATCGGAGTTCGGGCGGCATCGATCTCCGCGGCGGAGATGGCTCCTCCCGCGAGCTGGCCGGCGACGGTACGGGCGGCCTCGATCAGCGTGTGGAGCTCGCCCGGAGTCGCTTCGAGCGCGACGACGAGAACGCCCTGATCGGCATGGTCGGGCGTGTCGACGGCGACGGTCGGCGCATAGACCTTGCCCATCACCACCCGCACCTCGTGCATCAGCCGGGTCTCGAAGATCGAGCGAAGGAGGTGGACCGCATATTCCTCCCGCCGCCGCTCGGGGCTTGCCACCCAGAGCGGCCAGGCGAGGACCGCCGCCGCCTTGTCCGGGGCGCCTTGATGGGTCTCGGTGACCGGCGCGGGCAACGGATCCGGGAAATGGCGGAACGGGCCGGGGCCCCCGGGGGGCGGAGCCAGAGCCGGGCGCCGCGGAAGCGCTCCGAAGGTGACCGCCACCGCCCGCTTCGCCTCCTCCTCGCCGATGTCCCCGACGATGGTCACCTCGATCGGCGACCGGGTCAAAGCAGGCTTCAGCATCCGCTCGAAATCGGCCGCTCGATAGCCGGCGATCCGCTCGCGGGGCGGAAGCGATTCGCGGCCCGGGAAAGCCGCCCGCTCGAGCGCGACGGTGGCGACCAGCGGCGGGTTGGTGCCGAGCATCCGGTAGCTCATGTCGAGCGCCGTCGGCAGCTTCTCGTCCATCAGCGGCCGGAAGCCCGGATCGGTCATATAGGCGGCGAGCAGGCGCATCTCCGGCTCGACATTGTCGGTGAGGGTGCTGCTCCTGAGCTGAAACGTCGTCGTCAGAGCCTCGAGGCTGAACGTCCAGGTGGTGTTGGCGAACGCCTCGCCGATCTGGCTATAGTCCATCTTGCCGAGCCCGCCGCTCGGAAACAGGCCGGCGGCCAGCGTCATGGGGGTTCGCTCGGCGGCGCTGAGGCCGCGCTCGCCGTGGCCGAAGCGGACCCTGATCTCGACTCCGCCCGACTCGAATTCGGTCTGCTTGAAGTTGAGCGTCACCCCGTTCCTGAAGGTCAGCCGGGTGAATTCGGGATTGACCTTGCGGCTCGCGACCTTGCCGCGCTTGCCGAATTCTCCATAGGCCCACTGGGCCGCCTCGGAATCGGCGAAGGTCGCGAGCGGGGCCGCCGCCTCGTTGGCCCGCCACGCCGCCGAGAGCTCCCCGGCCGCGACCTCGTCGGGCCCGGCCAAGGCGAGCAGGGGCCCGTTGCCCGACCAGTCCGCTTCGAAGGCGCGCTTGACGTCGGCCGGAGTCAGGCCGGCGACGAGCAGGTCGTAGACCCGCATCGCCTCCTTCGGGTCGAGGAAGGGCAGCCCCTCCATTTCCGCTTCGACGATCGCCTGGGCTAGGTCGCGGCTCGAGCGCGTGCCGCTCTGGTAGAGCGTGGCGCGAAGCCGCGACCGCAACGTTTCGGCGGCGGTCTCGACCTCGAGCGGCGTCGGCCCGCCCTCGGCGAAGCGGCGAAGCTCGGCCTGCGCCTCCGCCAGCCCCTCGCGCCATCTGCCCTGGGTCGGGACCACGATCAGGCAGGCGATGCGCGCGTCGGGGAGGCCCGGGTTGGCGATCGGCAGCGCGCCGAGCAGCGACGAGCCCGGCCGGGTCGCCAGCTTGCCGGTTCGCTCGGTGAGGATCTGAACCCAGATTTGCGACAGCATTTCCCGCCGCATCCGCTCGAGGCTCGACCCGTCCGGCCCGGCAGGCGGCGCGACCCGGCAGGCGCTCCCGGCGAGCGGCAGGGTCGGCCCGCTCTGGGTGAACGACTCGAGGCCGCGTTGGGGCTGGACGGCCGGCACGGCGCGCGTGCCCGGCGCGCCGCGCCCGCTCCAGCTTCCGAACGCCGCCTCGGCCGCCTTGAGCATCTGCTCGGGCTCGACGTCGCCGACGATCGCCAGCATCGCGTTATCGGGCCGGTACCAGCGGTCGTAAAAGGCCTGGAGGCCCGCCGGCGTCGCGGAGCGGACCGAGGCCTCGGTGCCGCCCGTCTCCCGGTCGAACGAGCGCAGGCCCGGCGCCTGGAACCGCGCCGTCGCGCGCATCGCCGCCGTCGCCGGAGTGCTCCGGGCGCGCAGCTCGGCGGCGACGACGCCTTTCTCGACCTCGATGCCGGCGGGCGTGAACAGGATTCCGTCGGCGGCCCCGCGCAGCCACTCCAGCACGTTCGCGACGGCCCCCGGGTCTCCCTTCGGAATGTCCATCTGGTAGACGGTCGAATCCATGTCGGTGGTCGCATTCTGGTCGCGGCCGAACGCCACCCCCAGGCTCGAGAAGCGCGTGTCGAGCGACCCTTTCGGCGCCTGGCGGGTCGAGCGGAACGCCATATGTTCGATGAAGTGCGCGAAACCCCGCTCGCTCTCCTCCTCGTCATAGCTGCCGGCATGGACGGCGAGGCGGATCGACACCGAGCCTGCCGGGGCGCCGTTGCGCATGATCGCGTAGCGAAGGCCGTTGGGGAAGGTGCCTGTCCTCAGCGCGGGGTCGGGCGCCATCCTGGCGTCGGCCGGGATCGGATCGATCGCCGACGCCGGGGCGCCCAGAAGCAGCAGGGCTGCCGCCGCGACGGCTCGGCGCAAGTTTCCAACCATCATTCCCGAACCCCACCCGACCGGTTCCCGCCGACGTGCAAGAGCGCTCACCGGGACTTTCAACTAGCTGGAAACAGGCCTGTTTTCAATCGATCCGTCAGCTTCGGACCTTGAGCTCGTCGCGTATCTCGCGAAGCACGACCAGCTCGTCGCTCGGCCCAGCCGGCGCCGCTTCGGGCGCACGGTGGAAGCGCGAGGCCGCCTTCACCAGCCGGTAGATGATGAAGGCGAGGATCAGGAAGTTGACGAGCGCGGTGATGAACTGGCCGTAGCCGAGCATCGGCACGCCGGCCGCCTTGAGCGCCGCATAATTGTTCGGATCGCCTTCATAGCCCGTGGGAATCGGGCCGAGGCGAATGAAGTAGCTGGAGAAATCGAGGCCGCCGAAAATCCACCCGATCACCGGCATGATGACGTCGTCGGTCAGCGAGGTGACGATGGTCGCGAAAGCCGCGCCGATGATCACCGCGACCGCCAGGTCGAGCACATTGCCCTTGGCGATGAATTCCCTGAATCCGGACATGACAGCCTCCCCCTGTTGAGCGGTGGGAAGGTAGCGCGATCGACCCTCATCGTCACCCCGGCGAAAGCCGGGGTCCCCGGGGGGGTGAAAGCTCCGCGCCAATTTCCGGCCGAGGCCCCGGCTTCCGCCGGGGTGACGGTGAGCTCAATGCCCCGAGTGCGGATCCGCGTCCGCCGGCCCGACGACCTCGGCGTCGACCGTCACCGGGGTAGCGACGTTGAACGAGAAGGTGAGGGGGATCCGGTCGCCGGCCTTCAGCTTCGGATTGAGTCCGAACAGCATCGCGTGATGCCCGCCCGACTCGAAGACGAGCTCGCCGCGGCTCGGGAACTCCACTTCCTTGCGCCGCTTCATCTTCGCCCTCGTGCCCGACATCTCGGTCTCGTGGAGCTCGATCCAGCGCGCCGCCGGGCTCGACACGCCGACCAGCCTGGTGCCTTCGCTGCCCGCCTCCATGCGGAAATAGGCGGCTCCGGGCCGGCTCTTCGCCGCCGGAAGCCGAACCCAGGCCGAGCCCACCCGGACGGTGCCGTCGGCCGGCGGGCGGTCGCAGCCGGCAACCAGCGCCGCGCCCGCGAGGCCGGCAAAAGCGAGGCTTTTGAGCATCTTCTTCATCGGAGCGGCTTCCTAGCGCCGGCCGCACTTCTTGTCGCGTCGGAATCCACCCCTATATCGCTCCCGAAACACTCGGCGTGCCTCGCTCGAAGGACGCAGGGGTGCGGTAAACTTTTGGGGCACAAGAGGATTAAGCATGGCTAGAGTCATCGGAATCGACCTCGGCACGACCAACAGCTGCGTTGCCTTGATGGAAGGCGGCAAGCCGAAGGTCGTCGAGAATGCGGAAGGGGCCCGCACCACCCCGTCGATCGTCGCCTTCACGAAGGACGGCGAGCGGCTGGTCGGCCAGCCGGCCAAGCGCCAGGCGGTCACCAACCCCGAGAACACGGTTTTCGCGGTGAAGCGCCTGATCGGCCGCCGCTTCGACGATCCGATCACCAAGAAGGACACGGAGCTCGTCCCCTACAAGATCAGCCGCGGACCCAATGGCGACGCCTGGGTCAGCGCCGGCGGCAAGGATTACAGCCCGTCCCAGATTTCCGCCTTCACGCTCCAGAAGATGAAGGAGACCGCCGAGGCCTATCTCGGCGAGACCGTCACCCAGGCGGTGATCACCGTCCCCGCTTACTTCAACGACGCGCAGCGCCAGGCGACCAAGGACGCCGGGCAGATCGCCGGCCTCGAGGTGCTCCGGATCATCAACGAGCCGACGGCGGCGGCGCTCGCCTACGGCCTCGACAAGCAGGACGGCAAGACGATCGCGGTCTACGACCTCGGTGGCGGAACGTTCGACATCTCGGTGCTCGAGATCGGCGACGGCGTGTTCGAGGTGAAGTCGACCAACGGCGACACCTTCCTCGGCGGTGAGGATTTCGACGCCAAGATCGTCGATTACCTTGCCGACGAGTTCAAGAAGCAGGAAGGAATCGACCTTCGCGGCGACCGTCTCGCCCTTCAGCGCCTCAAGGAAGGCGCGGAGCGGGCGAAGATCGAGCTCAGCTCCGCCCAGACCACCGAGGTCAACCTGCCCTTCATCACCGCCGACCAGAACGGGCCCAAGCATCTCGTCAAGACGATCACCCGCGCCGATCTGGAGAAGCTGGTCGAGGACCTGATCAAGCGCACGCTCGAGCCGTGCAAGAAGGCGCTTCAGGACGCCGGCGTGAAGGCCGAGGACATCGCCGAGGTCGTCCTCGTCGGCGGCATGACCCGCATGCCGCGGGTCCGCCAGGTGGTGCAGGACTTCTTCGGCAGGGAGCCGCATACCGGAGTCAATCCGGACGAGGTCGTCGCGATGGGCGCGGCGATCCAGGCCGGAGTCCTTCAGGGCGACGTCAAGGACGTCCTGCTGCTCGACGTCACCCCGCTGTCGCTCGGCATCGAGACGCTGGGCGGAGTCTTCACCCGGATGATCGACCGCAACACGACGATTCCGACCAAGAAGTCGCAGACCTTCTCGACCGCCGAGGACAACCAGAACGCGGTCACCATCCGGGTCTTCCAGGGCGAGCGCGAGATGGCCGCCGACAACAAGGTGCTCGGCCAGTTCGACCTGGTCGGAATCCCGCCGGCGCCGCGCGGCGTGCCGCAGATCGAGGTCACGTTCGACATCGACGCCAACGGCATCGTCAACGTGTCGGCGCGCGACAAGGGCACCGGTAAGGAGCAGCAAATCCGTATCCAGGCTTCTGGCGGTCTGTCGGACTCCGACATCGACCAGATGGTCAAGGATGCCGAACGCTTCGCCGAAGAGGACAAGAAGCGCCGTTCCGCCGCCGAGGCCAAGAACAACGCCGAGTCGCTGATCCACACGACCGAGCGCCAGCTGACCGAGCATGGCGACAAGGTTGACGAGGCGATCAAGACGGAGATCGAAGCCGCGCTGACCGAGGCCAAGGCCGCGGTCGAGAGCGAGGATGCCGATCGTATGTCGACGGCCAGCCAGGCACTCGCCCAGTCGGCGATGAAGCTGGGCCAGGCGATCTACGAGAAGGAACAGGCGGCGGCCGCATCGCCGGGCGCCGACGCTCCGCAGGACGGCAGCGACGACGAT
>DASVRO010000055.1:0-16951 GCA_036388575.1 Allosphingosinicella sp. | reverse complement strand
ACCAGTGGAATATGGCGGGGAGCCCGATTGGGGGGGCGACGAATCGGCGGACGCGCCGGCCGGGCGCAAGCCGCTGGCGGTCGCTTTGATCGTGCTGGCGCTATTGTGGACCGGCGCTTCGGTGTGGGCGGTCGCGCGGGGCGGCGCGCCCGATTTTTCGCGGCTCGTGCAATGGACGGCGCTGGCGAGCGCGCCGCTGATCCTGCTCGGGCTGGTCTGGCTGCTGTTCGGGCGCACGCCGCGCCGTGAGGCCGAACGGTTCAGCCGCGCCGTCAACGCAATGCATAGCGAAAGCGCGGCGCTCGACGCCATGCTGGCGCTGGTCGCGGGCCGGCTCGAGGACAATCATTCGCGGCTGACCAGCGAAGCCGCCAAGTTGATGTCGCTCGGCGACGAGGCGTCGGACCGGCTCGGCCGCGTCACTTATTATCTTTCCAAGGAAGCCAAGGGCCTCGACGCCAAGGCGGCGGCGCTGGAAGCGGCGGCGGCGGCGGCGCGGGTCGATATCGGCGTTTTGCTCCAGGACCTGCCGCGGGCCGAGGACCAGGCGCGCTCGCTCGGCGGCGCGCTGCGCGAGACCGGCATCGCCGCCCACGAGCAGGCGCAGGGGCTGGAAGGGCAGCTATCGGCGCTGATTTCGCGCGGGCGCGAGGCCGACGAAGTGGTCGGCGGCGCCGCGCAAAGGCTGGCCGCGCATCTCGCCCGGATCGAGAGCAATGCGGCGTCGGCCGCGACCCGCATCGACGAAGCGGCGGCGGGCATGACCGCGGCCGTCGACGGCACGATGGAGCGGGCCGCCGAAGCGGTCGACCTGACCCGCTCCAGCGTCGAGCAGCAGGGCGCCGCCTTGCTCGCCATGATCGAGCAGAGCCGGGCCGCGTTCGAGCGCGCCGGCGACGATACCGGCCGCAGCCTCGCCGAGCGGCTCGAGCAGGTGAGCGGGCAGATCAACGGCCTGGCCGGGCATCTGGCGGCGCAGGATGCGGCCAGCCACGCCCTCGTGGACGGCCTCGCCCGCGAGCTCTCCGAGCTCGACCTGCGCTTCGCCCGGCTCGGCGAGACCGGCAACAGCAGCGCCGCGGCGCTGGGCGATGCGATCGCGGCGGTGCGCAGCTCGGTCGGCGACCTTGCCGAGGAGCTGGCCGGCGGCGAAGGCCGGGCCGAGCAGCTGATCGGGCGCGCGCGCGACATGGCCGGAGCGCTGGCCGAGATTAGCGGCGAGCTCAACGGTGCGGTGCCGACCGCGCTCGAGCGGGTCGAGCAGCAGGCCCGGCGGGCCGGCGAGGCCGCTTCCGCCATCGCTCCGGCGGTGGCCGGGATCGAGACTTCGGCGGCGGCGGCGGCGGCGACGCTGGGCGAATCCGAGGCCGGCGTGTTGCGCCAGCAGGAGGCGCTGCAGGCGCTGCTCGCTATCGTCGAGGACGGCGTCCGCGGCGCCGAGCAAAGGCTGCAGGCGCTGGCGCTGGCGGTCGGCGAGGCCGACGATGCGGCGGCCAAGATCGTCAGCGAGACCAGCCCGGCCCTCGTCGATGCGCTGGTCCGCGCGCGCGAGACCGCTTCCCAGGCCGCGCTCCACGCCCGCGAAGCGATCGCCGCGGTGGCGCCGCAGAGCGCGGCCGCGCTCGCCGAAGCCAGCCGTCACGCGGTCGGCAAGGCGGTGACGGCGCAGGTCGCGGCCAGCGTGGACGAGCTTGGCCGGCTCGCCGAGCGCGCGGCCGAGGCCGGGCGCAAGGCGTCGGAAGGCCTCACCCGGCAGCTGCTGGCGATCGGCAAGTCGGCGGCCGCGGTCGAGGCGCGGATCGACGAGACGCAGCGCGAGCGCGAGGAGAATGAAAGCGAGGCCTTTTCGCGCCGGGTCGCCTTGCTGATCGAGTCGCTCAATTCCACCGCGATCGACGTCACCAAGATCCTGTCCAACGACGTCACCGACAGCGCCTGGAGCGCCTACCTCAAGGGCGACCGCGGCGTCTTCACCCGCCGCGCGGTGCGGCTGCTCGACGCGGTCGAGGCGCGCGAGATCATCCAGCATTATGAGGCCGAGCCCGAATTCCGCGAGCAGGTGAACCGCTACATCCACGATTTCGAAGCGATGCTGCGCCGCGTGCTGACCGACCGGCAGGGCTCGCCGCTCGGGGTGACGATCCTCTCCTCCGACATGGGCAAGCTCTACGTCGCGCTCGCCCAGGCGATCGACCGGCTAAGGGCCTAACGGCCGGGGCAGTTGAGGCCGAACTGATATTTGCCGTTGACCACGGTCAGCGGCGAGGCCTTGGCCGAATAGCGGGCGCCGCCGAAGGTGACCGGCGTGGCGCCGTTCCAGCTCACGAATGGGCCGCCGCCGGTGGTCTCGCCGTACAGGAACAGGCGCTCGCCCTCCAAATGCTGGATCGGGCGTCGGCCGGTATCGAGGATCGCCTGGGCCGGCTGGAAGGCGCGGGCATTGTACCATCCCTGCGTGCGCCACTGACGGTCGGCGCCGACATGGTAGATGAAGTAGCGCACCGGATAATGGCATTTGTTGAAGAATTCGAGCGGCCGGCGGACGCGGCCGCCGGCCATTGACGGGGCGGGGGCGGCGCGCGGCGCGGCACCGGCAGCGGCGGGCGCGGCGGCGTTCTCGGCGCGCAGGCGCACCACGCCCTTGCGCATCTCGGCGCGGGCCATGCGGTTCAATTTGTCCAGCTCGGCCGAGACCTCGGCGGCGGTTTGGTCGCCATACTCGCGCTCGACGCTGCGGCGCACGCCAAGCTCCTGGGCGGCGCAGGCGCGCATGGCGCCGTCGACCACCCCGTCAGCCGTGGCAGTGCCGCGATAGGTGCGCTCGATGTGGCGAACGAGGCAGCTGGTCCAGACGTCGGCGGCACTGGTGGTGGCGGCATTCTGCGCCAGGACCAGCATGGTCAGCGTCGTCAACATCGTCTCTGTCTCCCCCCATTAGCCCGCGAGCGCGCGGCCGGTCAGGGTTCGAGCAAGGAAAGTGAAGGAGGTCAAATTGTTTCGGGACTGCAACTGTCCCCCGTTGCGGCTAGTCGCCGCGCCGGCGGCGGCGGACCGGCATGCCCCAGGCGTGATTCTCGAACTTGACGTCGGCGGTCGGCCGGCCGGCCGCATCGCGGGCGGGCTCGTAGACGTTGCGCTCGCGGATCAGGCGGCAGCCCTGGGTTCCGATCTCGGCGGGTCCGACCGCGCGCTCGACGGCGCAATCCGTCACCCGCCCGTCGGGTCCGACGGCGATGCGGAAGGTAATGTCGCCGCGCCGGCTGTTCATGATCAAAGGCGCGAATTCGCGCGAGATCAGCGCCCCGCCGAGCTTGCGAGCCGGAATCGGGGTGCCGGATCCGGCGCCCGCGCCGGTGCCGGCGCCCGAGCCGCCGCGGCCGCCGCCGCCACTGCCGGTCCCCTCCCCGCCGGCGCCGGTGCCCGGCCCTTCGATCTCGGCGGCGCCGGCATCGGCATCGGCGCCCTGACCCGCGATCGGCGCGGCCACGATCGGGCTTGGCAGGTCGAGCCGAATTTCGGGCGGCGGGGCGACGACCGGGGACGGCTTGGCGACGAGATCGGGCGGCGCGGGCGCCCCGGCCGGAGCCTCGGCCTCGGCCAAAGCGGGAGGCGGCGGCGGCTCGGCCGGCGGCGGCGGTGGCTCGGCAACGTCGAACAGCTTGAGCTCGCCCTCCACGATGCTGACCGGGTCGAAGCCGAGGCCGGTGACGAAGGCGTAGCCGAGCAACAAATGGAGCGCGCCGACGGCGAGCGCCGAGCGGAACCGCTCGCTCCTCATTCCCTCTATGGCATCCACCATCACACCGGCCTTGCGGCGGCAACGCCGGCGCGCACTCGCGCCAAATCCGCCCGCTCGGAACAGCTTAGCCGAAATTCGCCTCCGGCGCCAACGCCTTGCCCGGCCGCGCCCGCCGCACCATTTGATGTTTTGCGATCCTTGCGCTAAGGGCGGCCGCTTCCAACGCTACAGCAATGGAAATTCGCGGGAGAGACGCCTCGGCGCCTCGCCGGAACCGCTAAACTTCGACGTTCCGTCCAACCCCGGCCGGGGTCCAGCGGACAAGCGAGAGTGAGAGAGAAGAAGATAGATGGCTAAGAAGATAACGGGCTATATCAAGCTCCAGGTGCCCGCGGGCGCCGCCAATCCGTCGCCGCCGATCGGGCCTGCCCTCGGCCAGCGCGGGGTCAACATCATGGAGTTCTGCAAGGCGTTCAACGCGGCGACGACCGAGCTGGAGAAGGGCATGCCCATCCCCACCGTCATCACCGTCTTCGCCGACCGCAGCTTCGCGTTCGAGACCAAGACCCCGCCGGCGACCTTCCTCCTGAAGAAGGCGGCGAAGATCAATTCGGGCGCCAAGGAGCCGGGCAAGCAGGTCGCCGGAAGGGTGACGCGCACCCAGCTTCGCGAGATCGCCGAGGTCAAGATGAAGGATCTCAACGCCAACGACATCGACGCGGCGGCCCGGATCATCGAGGGCTCGGCCCGGGCCATGGGCCTCGAAGTGACGGGGAGCTAAGGACATGGCCAGGCTTACCAGGAAGCAGAAGGCGCTGGCCGAGATCGTCGACCGCTCGCGGCTCTACGGAGTCGACGAGGCGATCGGAATGCTCAAGGCGAACGCCAGGGCGAAGTTCGACGAGACGATCGAGATCGCCCTGAATTTGGGGGTCGACCCGCGCCACGCCGACCAGATGGTCCGCGGCGTCGTCACCCTCCCCGCCGGCACCGGCAAGGACGTCCGGGTCGCGGTCTTCGCCCGCGGCGACAAGGCCGAGGAGGCCCGCAAGGCCGGGGCCGACGTCGTCGGCGCCGAGGACCTGATGGAGACGATCCAGGGCGGAACGATCGATTTCGACCGGGTCATCGCCACGCCCGACATGATGGGCGTCGTCGGCCGGCTCGGCAAGGTGCTCGGCCCCAAGGGGCTGATGCCGAACCCGAAGCTCGGCACCGTCACCCCCAACGTCACCGAGGCGGTCAAGGCGGCCAAGGGCGGCCAGGTCGAGTTCCGGGTCGAGAAGGCCGGGATCATCCACTCCGGCATCGGCAAGGCGAGCTTCCCGGCCGAGGACCTCAAGCGCAACTTCCAGGCGTTCGTCGACGCGATCGTCAAGGCCAAGCCGGCCGGCGCCAAGGGCAAGTACGTCCAGAAGGTCGCGCTCAGCTCGACCATGGGCCCGGGCCTCAAGGTCGACGTCGCCGAGGTGGCGAGCGCATAAAAGATCGGATCGAAGTGCTACTTCGGTCCAGGCTGAATGAAAAAGGCCGGGGCGCAAGCTCCGGCCTTTTTTGGGCCGATTGAATTCGGAAGCCGCATTTTTGTTCGGAAGACACGCGATCCCTTTTGTCCCGGCGGGGCGGAATCGCTACCGTCCCGCCCCATGGCCGAGCCTCCCCCCTGGCACTCGATCGCGCTCGAGGAGCTCGCCGCCAGCGTCGCCGAGCGCGCCGTGGGAGAGCATCCGCGGATCCTCGAATATCTCGCCACCTGCTCCGACCTCGACGAAGGCGAGTGGGACCGCGATTCGACGCCCTGGTGCTCGGCCTTCGTCAACTGGTGCCTGGCGCGAAGCGGGATCGAAGGGACCGATTCGGGTTGGGCGCGTTCCTGGGCGAAGTGGGGCCGGCCGATCGACGAGCCCCGGCTGGGCGCGATCGCGGTCTGGGCGCGGGGGCGGACCTCGGCGGACGAACCGGTGGTCACCGGCCATGTCGCCTTCGTCGTCGAGGATCTCGGCGATACCCTGCTCGTGCTCGGCGGCAACCAGTCCGACCGGGTCTGCCTGAAGGTCTATCCCAAGCTCGGCTACCTCACCGACACGGTCGATTGTGCCACTCCGGTGCGCGAGCTGTACGAGCTGATCGGCTATCGCTGGCCGGCCGGCGTCCTCGACGAGGGCTGAGCGCGTCGCCCTTTGCCCGGCGGGGCGAATCGGGCATGGCTGGCGAAATTGGGAGACTAGAATGCGAAGAGGAATGATGGCGTTGGCGCTGCTGGCGGCGGCTGGGACCGCGTCGGCGGCGACGGATCCCGCCGCCTGGGTGAAGCGGATCATCGCCGAATATGACCAGATCCAGATCAAGCAGGGCTGGGCGCCGCAGGGCGAGGCGCGGCCCGGCGCGCTGGCGACCGGCGAGGAGGCGAAGCTGGATTTCGACCTCATCGCCGGAACCTCCTACCGCTTCGTCGTCCTTTGCGAATCGGCCTGTGGAGCGGGCGAGGTCGAGCTGCTCGATCCGGCCGGGGCGCGGGTCGGCGAGGCCGGCGTGCTGGTCGAGATGCCCAAGCTCCCGGCGGCGCCGCCGGCGGCGGGCCGCTACCGGCTGCGGGTCGCGATGACCGATTGCGCAACGTCCGCCTGCGCCTGGTCGGCACGGCTCTACGCGAAACGGTGATCGCCCTGCCGCCGTTCACCGCTCGGCCGGGCGATGAAACCGTTCAGGATGTCGCGGCGGGGCGGTCTTCCTGCTCGAAGCAGTAAGGTTTTCATAAGTGCGAAGGGCCGGAGCTTTCGCCCCGACCCTTCTTCCGGATCGCGACTCGAAGGCGTCTAGAAGCCGTTCTGGTTGTAGACGACCACGAACTTGCCGTGGCGCTCCTCGCAGCGGGTCGTCGTGCGGCTCGCCTTGTTGAAGTCGGAGCCGCTCAGGTCCTGGTAGCCGGTGCCGCGGGTCGCCGGGTCCTTGCGCTGCTTGTTGCGTTCGGCCGCGAGTGCGCTCTGGCACTGGCCGCGGCTAGTGTAGGATTCGAACTGGGGCGGGCCGAGGACGATTCCGCCCTGGGCGATCGCGGGCGTGGCGACGATGCTCACCATGGCAGCGATGATCATTTTCCTCATTTCCATGCTCCTTTTTCCGCGCCTCGCGGCGGCATCGACCGCGGCGCAGCGGTAGAACGGCCCGCGGGCGCGGCCTGCGCCTCGACCCGGCGGGGATTCTGACCGCCTCGTCAGAATGTGGACTTTTATCAGCAGCTTGGCCAAATCTGGGTTAGATTCCGAGGCGCGCTCGCCACGACCGATCCGACAAAAAAGCGGGGAACCTTGGCTGGCGCGAGGCTTTTCCAGCGCCATGGACGAGGTGCGTTTCTTCCACCAGCAGGCCGAAAAGTGCCGTGCGGCCGCCGTCGAGGCGCAGAACGAGCATGCCCGCCGCGGGCTGCAGCAGCTCGCCAGCCATTACGAGCGCGAGGCGCGGCGGCTGAACCTGGCAGAAATCCAGGCGCGCTAGGCATTCTTGCGGTATTAGACGTTGATTCCGCGGGCTTGTCCCGCTAATGGCCCCGCTTCGCCCTCGCCGCCTCGCGGCCGAAGGCGTCCGTCCGAGACAGCCGGTGCCCAGCGGGGCTTAATATCCAGCCTAGACGGGGAAAGAGATTCGCGGCCGTCGCCGCTTGCCTGCCAGCTTCGCGCTTCGGGCGTTCCTCTCCCCTTCACGGACAACGGCTTTCCGCCCCGGCGGAAGCCGAATTGCGTGCGTCCGGCGGATGGTCCGCCGGGCGGTAGTGGAGACTGATATGGATCGAGCTCAAAAAACCGAGCAGGTCGCCCAACTCAAGCAGACGTTCGCCGAGACGAGCGTGGTGGTCGTCACCCGCAATCTCGGGCTCACGGTGGCCCAGTCCACCGCGCTTCGGAACCGGATGCGCGACGCCGGCGCCAGCTACAAGGTGACCAAGAACACGCTCACCCTGATCGCGCTCGAGGGCAGCACCTACGCACCGATCAGCGATATGCTGACTGGTCCGACGGCGCTCGCCACCTCCAGCGACCCTGTCGCGGCCGCCAAGGTCGCGGTCGACTTCGCCAAGACCACCGACCGTTTCGAGATCGTCGGCGGAGCGATGGGCGATACTTTGCTCGACGTGGCCGGGGTCCGGGCTCTGGCCGAGCTGCCGTCGCTCGACGAGCTGCGCGCGACGATCATCGGCCTCATCCAGGCGCCGGCGAGCAAGATCGCCCGCACGATCAACGAGCCCGGCGCGATGCTGGCCCGGGTGATCGGCGCCTATGCGGCCAAAGAAGACGCTTAACTTTTGAACCCTGCCGTCACCCCGCGAAAGGGACCCCATCAAAGTACTACTTTGATGGGAACCCCACCGGGCCTCGGCGCGAACTTCCACTGAGGTCCCGGCTTTCGCCGGGATGACGATTTAAATGGAGACTTACAATGGCTGACATCAATTCCCTCGTCGACCAGCTCAGCGAGCTGACCGTTCTCGAAGCCGCCGACCTCGCCAAGGCGCTCGAGGAGAAGTGGGGCGTCTCGGCGGCCGCCGCGGTTGCGGCTCCGGCCGGCGGCGGCGCCGCCGCGGCTCCGGTCGAGGAAGAGAAGACCGAGTTCGACGTCATCCTCGTCAACGACGGCGGCAAGAAGATCAACGTGATCAAGGAAGTGCGCGCGATCACCCAGCTCGGCCTCGGCGAAGCCAAGGCGCTGGTCGAGGGCGCTCCCAAGGCCGTCAAGGAAGGCATCAACAAGGCCGAAGCCGAGGAGCTCAAGAAGCGCCTCGAGGAAGCCGGCGCGACCGTCGAGCTGAAGTGACGAGCGGCCGGCGCCTTCGGCGCCGGCCACCGTCATCCCGGCGAAAGCCGGGATTCCAGCGCGAAGTGCTCCGAGCCCTTGCGGCCTGAGGTCCCGGCTTTCGCCGGGATGACGGGCTCTTCCCGAAGGACGCTAAAGAAAGGGGCGGCTCCCTCGCGGGGGCCGCCCCTTTCTTTTGCCTGCCGGCCGTCAGACCCGTTCGGGCTCGCCCAGCGGCCTCGCGACCACGTCCTCGTGCAGGCCGGACGGATTGTCGATCCCGAAATGGGCGAGCTCCTCGCCGTCGGGGACTCCGACCGCGAACGAGGCCGAGGTGCGGCCCTCGCTGCCGTCCGGCAGGCGATAGCGCGCGTCGGCGACGACCACGGGCAGGACTGCGTCGCCCTCGACTTCGGACGTCGACAGGGCGACCGAGGCCTCGACGGTGCGCGTCTCGCCGGCGGCGATCGTCACCGGCGCGGTGTCGGCGTGGCCGTGCGGCTCGACGAGGGCGCGCTCGGCCTCGGTGGCGCCGGAAGCGAGCATCCAGGTCGAGATCCGGACGTCCTCGGCGGCGACCGGACCGCGATTGCCGACGGTCAGCTCGAACTCGACCCGTGCATCCTCGCCGCTGACTCCGGCGCGGACCGGGCGCATCTCCAGCTCCAGCTCCGGCCGGCCGGCCGGGGTTGCGGCGACCACCGGGGCGGCCGCGGCGACGGGGGCGACGACCGGCGCGGCTTCATAGACGTCGTCATAGACCTCGGTGCGCCGGCGGCGGCGGAGCGCGAAGAAGGCGAGGGCGCCGACCAGGAGGAGGCCGCCGAGCAGCCAGGGCAGCATCGAATCGCGGCGTCCCGGGTCTCGACGGTCGTCGCGACCGGCGCGGCGGGGGTCTCGGGCAGGACCTCCAGCGGGGGGGTCTGGGCGACGGGCGGCGGCAGCGGAACGGCCTCGGCCGGCGGCAGTGTCGTCACCGGGACGGGAGCGACGGCGACCGGCGCTGGAACGACGACCGCCGGAGCGCGGCTGACGGTGCGAGTCGTGGTGCGGCGGGTGACGGTCCGCCGCACCGGCGCCGGCGAGGCCCCCTCGGCCTCGCTCACCGGCGTCGTCGTGGTGGTTTCGGTTTCGACCGGCGTGGGCGCCTCGGGCGGGATCGAGGTGGTGGCGTCCGGCGCCGGCGTGGTCGTCTCGACCACGGGCGGGTCGGCGGGCTGTGCTTCCTGCGAAAGGGCAGGGGTCAAGGGGAGCGCGGCGGCGGCCAGAAGGAGCGCGGCGGCGCGGGCGAGCGAGGGGGATGTGTGTTTCATATCACCCCTACAATGAATTTCGCGGCGCTTCGGGCTCGTTCCGTCGCAGCAAGCGAGGCGGAGCGTGGCCGGTCGGCGACGGGCCGCGCGGCTTTCCGTCCCGACATCAACGTGCCGGGGTCCCGGCACCGCAATCATTTCACCAGATGGGGCTCACGACGCAGAACCCGGCGCCGGGCACTGCGCGGCCATGACCAGTCTGGCTGGCTAGCGGCAGCCCGCACGAAAGCGGGCGCGGCGGCGGAATGCCGTCGCGCCCGCAAAGGCCGTAATACAGACGGGTCGCCCCGCCGGTCGCGGTTAGGCGCTGATCGGATCCTCGTCGTCGTCCGTCAGAAGCAGGACGCCGATGATGATCGCAATGATGATCGCCAGCGGCAGGAGGTACCCGCCGCGAATCTGGTCGCCCTCGACGGTTTCGCCGGCAGGCGCGATCTCGCCGGTGGCCGGGGCTCCGACCGGCTTCGGCGCCGCGACGGCCGGCGCAACGGCCAGCGACGCCGCGGCAACGGCCGCGAGGATGGAATTGATACGCATGTCTTTTTTTCTCCTCCTGTAACCCTTGCCCTGACAATTTGGCGCTCACCCGTCAACCCGGTTCGGCACAGGGATCGCGTATTCGGCGCGCAGACCCTGCACCTGATGTCCAAAATCCACAGTCGTGGTCCTGGGACCGCTGCGGCGGACGATCCTAGCGGGGCGGGAGGCCCAGCTCGGCCCGCAGGTCCTTGTCCGATTCGTTGGCATGGCGCTCGGCGAAAGCGCGGTCGGTCGCGCTCGCATAGCCCTGGAGCTGCTCGGCCGAGGGGGCGACGTGCAGGGCCAGGAGGAGGGCGGTGACCAGGAAACCGGAGAGGGCGGACTTCATCTTGATGCTCCTTCGATGCGCCTTCTTTGCGGGCCGAGCGTGTCGCCACGATGCCGCCGCAGCGGAATCTGTGTGTCGATTGTGTCAGCCGGCGGCGCGCCGCCGGCGAAGGCCCCCCCCTCCTTGCCCCGGCCCCCCGGCTGCCCCACATGGCCCCGATGCCTTTCAATCATCTCCCGCCGCTCCTCGCCGGAGCTCTCGCCGCGCGCGGCTACGACAAACCCACACCGGTCCAGGCGGCCGTGCTCGAGCCGGAAGCGGAAGGGCGGGACCTGATCGTCTCGGCCCAGACCGGCTCGGGCAAGACGGTCGCCTTCGGACTGGCGATGGCGCCCCAGCTGCTCGGCGACGGCAATGCCGGCTTCGCGCGCGAGCCGCTGGCGCTGATCATCGCTCCGACCCGCGAGCTGGCTCTGCAGGTCAGCCGCGAGCTCGCCTGGCTCTACGCGCCGGCCGGGGCCCGGATCGCCACCTGCGTCGGCGGAATGGACGCGATGAAGGAGCGCCGCGCGCTTCAGAACGGCGCCCATATCGTCGTCGGGACGCCGGGGCGGCTGAGGGACCATCTCGAACGCGACGCACTCGATCTGTCGAAGCTCAGGGTGGCGGTTCTCGACGAGGCGGACGAGATGCTCGACATGGGCTTCCGCGAGGACCTGGAAGAGATACTCGACGCCACTCCGGGCGGGCGGCGGACCATGCTCTTCTCGGCGACCATGCCTCGGCCGATCGTCGCGCTCGCCAAGCGCTACCAGAAGGACGCGCTGCGCATCTCGACCGTCGGCGAGGAGCGGGGGCATGGCGACATCGCCTATCAGGCGATGACCGTCGCTCCGGCGGACATCGAGCATTCCGTGGTCAATCTGCTTCGGCTCCACGAGGCGGAAAGCGCCCTGCTGTTCTGCGCGACGCGGGAGAATGTGCGGCGGCTGCACAGCTCGCTGGTCGAGCGCGGCTTCAGCGCGGTGGCGCTGTCCGGGGAGCATAGCCAGAACGAGCGCAACCATGCGCTTCAGGCCTTGCGGGACGGGCGGGCGCGGGTCCTGGTCGCGACCGACGTCGCCGCGAGGGGGATCGACCTGCCCAACCTGAGCCTCGTCGTCCATGTCGAGCTCCCGCGCGACGCCGAGACCCTCCAGCATCGCTCCGGCCGTACCGGGCGGGCGGGCCGGAAGGGAATCGCAGTGCTGGTCGTGCCCTATCCACGGCGCAAGCGGGTGGAATCGGTGCTGCGCGGGGCGCGGATCGAGGTCGAATGGATCAAGCCGCCGACCCCCGAGGACATCCGCCGCAGCGACCATGACCGGCTGCTCGCTGCCCTGCTCGAGCCTGCCGAGATCGAGGATGAGGATCGCGAGCTGGCCCGCCGGCTGATGGAGGCCAAGCCGCCCGAGGAGATTGCGGCGGCGCTGGTCCGCGCCCACCGCGCCCGAATGCCCGCGCCCGAGGATCTGGTCGATTCGGGGCCCGCCGGCGAGCCGCGCCGTCCCGAAGGGCCCCGCGCGGGCTTCGAGGACACGCTCTGGTTCCGGATGGACATAGGCCGACGGCACAATGCCGATCCGCGCTGGCTGCTGCCGCTGCTCTGCCGCCGCGGCCACATCACCAAGTCGGAGATCGGAGCGATCCGGATCGCGGCGGGCGAGACGATGTTCGAGGTGCCGCGGGCGGCGGCGGCCCGCTTCATGGCGGCGGTCCGGCGCACGGCGACCGACGAGGACGGCGAGGGCGGGGTGCGGATCGAGCCGGTCCAGGGCAAGCCGCGCGATTCGGCGCGCGAGAACCGGCGCGGCGGGCCGCCGCCGCAGAAAAGGTACAAGGCGAAGCCGGCGCGGCCGCGCTGACCGCTTCAGTCAGCCGCGTTTGGCGGCCTCGATCTCGTCGAGCATCCTCTCGATCCGGTCGAAGGCCGCGTCGAGATCGGTGACCCGGCCGGCCCGCACGTCCTCGAGCCCGCGCTCGACAGCGGCGCGGAGCGCGGCCACGCGGTCGTCGCGGTCGCCGGCGGCGCCCACGGAGTCGTTGTCCGAGGCATCTCCCCGGGAATTGAGATCGGGCAGTTCGTCCACAATAGCGCCTCCGGCCTCGGCTCTAATCACCTCGGAAGGCGCCGACAATGCGCGTGGGGCGCGATGCGAAGATAGGTTATAGGTCTGGTTTCATTCGCTATATGGGCCGGCGCCGCCCGCGGCCGCTCAGTAACCGCCCGCAGGGCCGACGCGCAGCACGGGCTTGGGGCGCTCGCTGGAGGGGGAGGATAGCCTGGACGTGCGGCGGAAGTTGAGCTCGAGGCGGAGGGCGGTGAGCGGCAGCATCGCGATCGCGAGCAGGGCGAGGGAGGGGGCGGCGGACATGGTTTCCGTTCCTTCCTCAGCGCTCGGTCGGATCGAGGCTGCGCTTGAAGGTGACCTCCGCGCAGATCGACGACAGCGAGACCATCGTCCCGATCATCAGGGCCAGTGTGGCAATCCAGGCCATCGCAACTTTTCCTTCCTTGCTCCGCCGGAGTGTGCCGGCGCGTTGGAAGGAGGTTTAGAGGGCGCTCGCGTCAGCACGATGTCGAGAGCCGGGCGAGATTGTCGCAATTGTGGCGATTGGGACGATCTGCGCGGCGCGGCCGCGAGTTTCGGCTGCGCCTCTCCCTCTTGACCCCTCGCCCTCACAATCCTACATAGCGCCCACACCCCATCGTATCGGAACAGGACGCGCCGTCGCGCAGCGCGTTCAAAGCATTGATCGACAAGGGGTTTTCGAGACGCTGAAGCTGCGGTTCCAAATGCGGGGACTCGCGGCTTTTTGCGTCTTCCGCGCTGCCCGTTGCTGCTTACCGGCGAAGGCCGGGATCCAGCGGGAAGCTGGCCCCCGCGTCGGGGCTCGAAAAACTGGGCCCCGGCCTCCGCCGGGGTGCAAAGAAAAGGCGAGATACATCTCCATGGCGATCAAGACGGCCCGGGCCAGCGAAAACCGGTCGATGGCTTCCAAGCGCATCCGCAAGATCTTCGGCAACATCCACGAAGTCTCCGAAATGCCGAACCTCATCGAGGTTCAGCGCGAGAGCTACGAGCAGTTCCTCCGCTCGCGGCCCCAGGACGGCTACGTGTCGGGGCTGGAGAAGACGCTGCGCAGCGTGTTCCCGATCCGCGACTTCGCCGGCACCGCCGAGCTCGATTTCGTCCATTACGAGCTGGAAGAGCCCAAATACGACGTCGACGAGTGCCGCCAGCGCGGCATGACCTATGCGGCGCCGATGCGCGTCACGCTTCGCCTGATCGTCTTCGAGGTGGATCCCGATACGGAAACCCGCTCCGTCCTCGATATCAAGGAGCAGGACGTCTACATGGGCGACATGCCGCTGATGACGAAGAACGGCACGTTCATCGTCAACGGCACCGAGCGCGTCATCGTCTCGCAGATGCATCGCTCGCCGGGCGTCCTGTTCGACCACGACCGCGGCAAGACCCACGCCTCGGGCAAGTATCTCTTCGCCGCCCGGGTCATCCCCTATCGCGGCTCGTGGCTCGACTTCGAGTTCGACGCCAAGGACATCGTCAACGTCCGCATCGACCGCAAGCGCAAGCTGCCGGTGACGGCGCTTCTGCACGCCCTCGACATGACCAGCGAGGAGATCCTCAACACCTTCTACGACCGGGTTACCTTCGTCCGCGGCAAGAACGGCTGGGCGATTCCCTACGTGTCGGAGAACTGGCGCGGCCAGAAGCCGGCCTATGACGTCGTCGACGGCGACAGCGGCGAGGTCGTCTTCGCGGCCGGCACCAAGATCACCCCGCGTGCCGCCAACAAGGCGGCCAAGGACGGCCTGAAGAACCTCGTCATCCCGACCGAGGAGATTTTCGGCCGCTATTCCGCCTACGACCTCGTCAACGACAAGACCGGCGAGATCTATGTCGAAGCCGGCGACGAGATCAGCGCCGAGAATCTCGACCGGCTCGACAAGGCCGGGATCGACCGGATCGAGCTTCTCGACATCGACCATGTCAACACCGGCGCCTGGATCCGCAACACGCTCAAGGCCGACAAGTCGGAGGACCGCGACCAGGCGCTCTCCGACATCTACCGGGTCATGCGCCCGGGGGAACCGCCGACCAAGGAGACCGCCGAGGCGCTGTTCGGAGGCCTGTTCTTCGATCCCGAGCGCTACGACCTCTCGGCCGTCGGCCGGGTCAAGCTCAACATGCGTCTCGACCTCCAGGTCGAGGACACGGTGACGACCCTGCGCAAGGAAGACATCGTCGCGGTCGTGAAGACCCTCGTCGGCCTTAAGGACGGCAAGGGCGAGATCGACGACATCGACAATCTCGGCAACCGGCGCGTCCGCTCGGTCGGCGAGCTGCTCGAGAACCAGTATAGGGTCGGCCTGCTCCGCATGGAGCGCGCCGTGAAGGAGCGGATGAGCTCGGTCGACGTGTCGACCGTGATGCCCAACGACCTGATCAACGCCAAGCCGGCGGTGGCCGCGGTGCGCGAGTTCTTCGGCTCGTCGCAGCTGTCGCAGTTCATGGACCAGACCAACCCGCTCTCCGAAGTGACGCACAAGCGTCGCGTGTCGGCGCTCGGGCCGGGCGGCCTCACCCGCGAGCGCGCGGGCTTCGAGGTCCGCGACGTCCACCCGACCCATTACGGCCGGATCTGCCCGATCGAGACTCCTGAAGGCCCGAACATCGGCCTGATCAACTCGCTGGCGAGCTTCAGCCGGGTCAACAAATACGGCTTCATCGAGACGCCGTACCGCAAGGTCGTCGACAACAAGGTGACCGACGATGTCGTCTATCTGTCGGCGATGGAAGAGGCCAAGCACACGATCGCCCAGGCGAACGCGGAGCTGCTCAAGGACAAGAGCTTTGGGGAGGAGATCGTCTCCTCCCGTCGGGCCGGCGACTTCCTGATGGCGCCGCGCGACCAGATCACCCTGATGGACGTCAGCCCCAAGCAGCTCGTCTCGGTCGCGGCCTCGCTGATCCCGTTCCTCGAGAACGATGACGCCAACCGCGCCCTGATGGGCTCGAACATGCAGCGCCAGGCGGTGCCGCTGATCCGCGCCGAGGCGCCGCTCGTCGGCACCGGCATGGAGGAGACGGTCGCCCGCGATTCCGGAGCGGCCATCGCCGCCCGGCGCTCGGGCATCGTCGATCAGGTCGACGCCGCCCGAATCGTCGTCCGCGCCACCGGCGACGTCGACGCCGGCAAGTCGGGAGTCGACATCTACACGCTGATGAAGTTCCAGCGCTCGAACCAGAACACCTGCATCAACCAGCGCCCGCTGGTGAAGGTCGGTGAGGCGGTTCAGGCCGGCGACGTCATCGCCGACGGCCCGTCGACCCAGTTCGGCGAGCTTGCGCTCGGCCGCAACGTGCTCGTCGCGTTCATGCCGTGGAACGGCTACAATTACGAAGACTCGATCCTGATCTCCGAGCGGATCGTGAAGGACGACGTCTTCACCTCGATCCACATCGAGGAGTTCGAGGTCATGGCGCGCGACACCAAGCTCGGGCCTGAGGATATCACCCGCGACATCCCCAACGTCGGCGAGGAAGCGCTTCGCAACCTCGACGAGGCGGGCATCGTCTACATCGGCGCCGAGGTCGAGCCGGGCGACATCCTGTGCGGCAAGATCACGCCAAAGGGCGAAAGCCCGATGACGCCGGAGGAGAAGCTCCTCCGCGCCATCTTCGGCGAAAAGGCCAGCGACGTGCGCGACACTTCGCTTCGCCTGCCGCCGGGCGTTGCCGGCACGGTGGTCGAGGTTCGGGTGTTCAACCGCCACGGCATCGACATCGACGATCGTACCCGCGCCATCCAGGCCGAGGAAAAGGATCGCCTCCGCAAGGATGCCGACGACGAGCGCACCATCCTGAAGCGCGCCACCTTCTCGCGTCTGCGCGACATGCTGAACGGCCAGGTCGCCACCGCGGCGCCCAAGGGCGTCAAGAAGGGCGCAACCATCGATCTCGAGCTGCTCGAAAGCGTCGAGCGTCACGAATGGTGGAAGTTCGCCGTTCAGGATGATCGCGTCCAGGCGGATCTTGAAGCCGTGCGCACTCAGTATGACGATTCCGAAGCTGCGATCCGTCGCCGGCTCGAGGATCGCATCGAGAAGCTGGAGCGCGGCGACGAGCTGCCCCCGGGCGTCCTCAAGATGGTCAAGGTGTTCGTCGCGGTGAAGCGCAAGCTGCAGCCGGGCGACAAGATGGCCGGCCGTCACGGCAACAAGGGCGTCATCAGCCG
>DASVRO010000054.1:0-15910 GCA_036388575.1 Allosphingosinicella sp. | reverse complement strand
ATCCGCTCCTTCTTGCCCTTCGTCGAGTTGAGCACCGTCGTGCCGGTCTCGAGCAGGCCGGAGTAGACCCGAATGTAGGTGAGCTTGCCCAGGTGCGGGTCGGCGGCGATCTTGAACGCGAGCGCCGCGAACGGCGCGCTGTCGTCGGCCGACCGCTCGACCTCGTCGCCCTCGTCGCCGCCCTTGACGATCTCGTGGCCGGTGACGGCCGGGACGTCGAGCGGGCTGGGCAGGTAGTCGAGGACCGCGTCGAGCAGCGGCTGGACGCCCTTGTTCTTGAACGACGAGCCGCAGAGCACCGGGGTCAGCTGCGTGCTCAGCGTCGCCTTGCGGATGGCCTGCTTGAGCAGCGGCGCCGGGACGTCGCCCTCCTCGAGGTAGCGCTCGGCGACCTCGTCGTCGTAGACCGTGACCTCGTCGATGAGCTGCTCGTGCGCCTGGGCGGCCTCGTCGGCGAACTCGGCCGGGATGTCGATCACGTCGACCTCCTTGCCGAGCTCGTCCTTGTAGACGATCGCCTTCATCTCGACCAGATCGATGATCCCCTGGAAGTCCGCCTCCGCGCCGATCGGCAGCTGGATCGGGACCGGGTGCGCGCCGAGGCGGTCGATCATCGTCTGGACGCCGCGCGCGAAGTCCGCGCCGATGCGGTCCATCTTGTTGATGTAGGCGATGCGCGGGACGCCGTACTTGTCGGCCTGCCGCCACACGGTCTCGGACTGGGGCTCGACGCCCGCGACGGAGTCGAACAGGGCGATCGCGCCGTCGAGCACGCGCAGGGAGCGCTCCACCTCGACGGTGAAGTCGACGTGCCCCGGCGTGTCGATGATGTTGATGCGGTGGTCCTTCCACTCCGCCGTGGTCGCCGCGGAGGTGATGGTGATGCCGCGCTCCTGCTCCTGCTCCATCCAGTCCATCGTCGCGGCGCCCTCGTGGACCTCGCCCATCTTGTGGGTGCGCCCGGTGTAGTAGAGGATGCGCTCGGTCGTCGTCGTCTTGCCGGCGTCGATATGCGCCATGATGCCGATGTTGCGATAGCGCTCGAGCGGATGGCTGCGGGCCATGATCAATTCTCCGATGTGGGGAGGGCCGCCGGCCCGTCCTCCACGATATAGTGATTACCAGCGGTAATGCGAGAAGGCGCGGTTGGCTTCCGCCATGCGGTGCGTGTCCTCGCGCTTCTTGACCGCGTTGCCGCGATTGTTCGCGGCGTCCATCAGCTCGCCCGACAGGCGCGCCGACATGGTGTTCTCGCTGCGGCTGCGCGCCGCTCCGATCAGCCAGCGGATCGCCAGCGCCTGAGCGCGCTCGGTGCGGACCTCGACCGGCACCTGGTAGGTGGCGCCGCCGACCCGGCGGCTGCGGACCTCGATGCCCGGCTTCACGTTGTTCAGGGCGTCGTGGAAGACGCCGAGCGGATCGCGCTTGGCGCGGGTCTCGATCGTATCGAAGGCGCCGTAGACGATTCCTTCGGCGACCGACTTTTTGCCATCGAGCATGACGGAGTTCATGAACTTCGACAGCACGATGTCCCCGAACTTCGGATCGGGCAGGATTTCGCGCTTCTCGGGACGACGACGACGGGACATATTCTGGTTTCCTTCTCTTCAGCCTTATCCGGGACAGGCCCGGGGCTTACTTCGGACGCTTGGCGCCGTACTTGGAACGGGACTGGCGGCGATCCTTGACACCCTGGGTGTCGAGAACGCCGCGCAGGACGTGGTAGCGGACTCCGGGAAGATCCCGGACTCGGCCACCGCGGATCAGGACCACCGAGTGCTCCTGGAGGTTGTGGCCCTCGCCGGGGATGTAGCTGATCACCTCGCGCTGGTTGGTCAGGCGGACCTTGGCCACCTTCCTCAGCGCCGAGTTCGGCTTCTTCGGGGTCGTCGTATAGACTCGGGTGCAGACTCCGCGCTTCTGCGGGTTCTGCTCCATCGCAGGGACCTTGGACTTGGCCTTCTGCGGCTCGCGACCCTTGCGGATCAGCTGGTTGATCGTCGGCATGAAGCCCTTCACTTCCTTCAAGTTACTTTACCGGGGCGCAAGAAACGCAAAAAACCGGGGTGCCTCTCGGCCCCCTGGCCCTTGCTAGCGCAACAGCAATGTTCAAGCTCTTTGCCCGCTCCAGGAACGCGGCGGCTCCGCAGGCGAGGCGGCCTATAGCCGTGAGCGGGATATGGGTCAACGGGGGAGATTTTAAAGGGCCTGCCTCAACCGGAGGATCAGTGCGAGGATTTAACCGGCTTCCCCCAAGCACCCTTTTTCGGAGCCTTTGGGGGCTTGCCTTGCGGCCGATCCGCAGGGTGTACCCACCCCGGAGGAGGATCATAGCTCTGAGGCCTGTTGATGAGATTTTTGGCGCCTTGAACCTGCGCCGGCATAACGCACGCCTCCAAGTGTTCTTTCGTTACAATTACGACTGCCACCCCGAGGCCAGCGTAATCCGTCGGAAAGGTTCGCCCCAACGGGATCGCACCGATCAGCTTTTTGCCTGAGGCCGACAAGCGCTCTTTGAAAAATCTAGCGGTTGCGACCTGATCGGAATCTGCTGAGAGGAGGAAAGCCACGTCGTACACATCATCGAGCCCGTCCAGGATGACGGACAGCGCCACGTTGATGTCGGATTGCTTCTCTGAGTAAGTCCCATCGTCACCCGGAACGTGGTGCCCCAGCAGCACCGTCACTCTTCCGGCTCGCTGGGCAGCATTGTAGAGATTGTGGCGGTCCCGCTTGTCCGGCATGTGCTTAGGGACAGCGGTGCAGAAGACCACCTTCACCAGATCAAGGCCTTCCGCGGCACACAGCACCTGGCCAAGCTTCCACAGGTCCAGCCACTTCAGATGCGGCTCGCCAGCCTGATCGATGGGATGGTACAGGTTGAAGCCGTCGACATACAAAGCTCCCCGGAGCAGCTTCGGCCCTTGACTTTCACCATTGTTCACCGTACATACCTTTCACCGATGCCGCCCTCTTCTGGGGGTTGGCGGAAAGCCCCGGCAGGTTCATCCTCCGGGGCTTTTTCTTTGCGGGCTAGCCTTCGATTTCCAAGCGCAGACGGATCCGATCCGCCGGCAGACCGAGCACTTGTGCCAACGCCTCTCTGGCTTCTCGCAGAATCTGCTCTGGAGACCGCGTTGCTGCCACGGCGGCCACATTCGTGCCAGACAGGAGGAACTCCTCGGACGTACCGAGTATGCGACAGAGCGCCGGCATTGTATGCCCGCGCGGGCGCATGTTCAACTCTTCCCAGTTGTACACTGCGGTCTGGGACACTTCGACGGCCCGAGCCAATTCGGCTCGGGAAAGCCCTCTCCCCTCACGAAGCGCTCTGATTCTCTGACCCGTGCTCATTTCATCCTCCAACAGGATCCATATGTTGTAAACTGTTAAACCTGTCAACAGATTGCACAAGTTTCATCAGAAAAAAGTTTGCGCCGCTGGTGAACTGCCGTTCTCAAACCGCTCCTCCTTGACTAGCCACTGCCGCTGGCACGTTGCGGCTCGCCGGAGCTTCCTGCCGCCGACAAGGCTCAAGCGTATAATGACCATCGTAGAGAATGGCCGGGCTGCCCGCCCGGCATAGGCTTCCGTGGGAACCGCCGAGCGGCCGTTCCTCGGCAGCGTGGCTCCTGCACAATAGCAGACGGCGCCCGCATCGCTGCGGGCGCCGCCCTTTTGCCCCGCTCTCGAACTCGTTCAGGCGACCTTGGCGGTCTCGATTTCCTCAGGATCGCGAAGCACGTAGCCGCGGCCCCAGACGGTTTCGATATAATTGTCGCCGCTGCAGGCCAGGCTGAGCTTCTTGCGCAGCTTGCAGATGAAGACGTCGATGATCTTGAGCTCGGGCTCGTCCATCCCGCCGTAGAGGTGGTTGAGGAACATCTCCTTGGTGAGCGTCGTCCCCTTGCGCAGGGAGAGCAGCTCCAGCATCGCATATTCCTTGCCGGTCAGATGCACCCGGGCGCTGTCGACCTCGACCGTCTTGGCGTCGAGATTGACCGCCAGCTTGCCGGTGCGGATCACGCTCTGACTGTGGCCCTTCGAGCGGCGCACGACGGCGTGGATTCGGGCGACGAGCTCGTCGCGGTGGAAGGGCTTGGTGACGTAGTCGTCGGCGCCGAAGCCGAGAGCGCGCACCTTGGAGTCCATCTCGCTGATCCCGGAGAGGATCAGGACGGGGGTTCCGACCTTGGCCAGCCGCAATTTCTTGAGCACGTCGTAGCCGTGCATGTCGGGCAGGTTCAGATCGAGCAGGATGATGTCGTAATCGTAGAGCTTGCCGAGATCCAGGCCCTCCTCGCCGAGGTCGGTCGTATAGACGTTGAAGCCCTCGCCGGTCAGCATCAGCTCGATGCTCTTGGCGGTGGTCGGCTCGTCTTCGATCAGCAGAACGCGCATGGTACCGGGCCCCTTTGCTCAGCGGTCCGAAGCGGCGTGACGCCCCGGCTGCCCCTGATGAAGTTCATTAACCATGGGAGATGTGAACGCAAAAGGTTAATTTCGAATTAAACGAGGATTCACAATCACGTCCGACAAACGTTGCGCCGCCGCAACAGGCAACCGGGCGGGCGCCGGGGAAGGGAGCCGGGACGCCGGCACCCGTCATGCCGGGGTGACGGTCGGCGGCTCTCCGTCGGATCGAGTCCGGGCGTGGCCAGCGGTCGCCATTTGCGCCGCCGCGACAGGCGTGGCAGGGCACCCGGCTTCGAGGGACGAAAATGGCCGTGTGGGATAAATATGTCTTGTTCATCGACGGCGAGGCGATCGTCATGGACAAGCCGGCCGGGCTCGCCGTCCATCCCGGCTCGCGCACGCCCGAGAGCCTCGAGGATTATCTGAAGCATTTTCGCTTCGGCTTCCAGCGCCCGCCGCTCCCCGTCCACCGCCTCGACCGAGACACCTCGGGCTGCCTCCTCCTCGCCCGCAACCCCAAGGCGCACAAGCGCTTCCAGCGCGCCTTCGAGGCCAAGCAGGTGACCAAGACCTATCTCGCGGTCCTCGACGGAGTGCCGGACGCGGCCGAGGGCGTGATCGACATGCCGCTCGCCAAGACGAGCAGCAAGGCCGAGGGCTGGCGGATGGTGAGCGACCCGGAGGGCAGGCCGTCCCTGACCCGCTGGCGCAGGATCGCCGTCCGCGACGGCCGCGCCGTCATCCTCTTCTCCCCCGAAACCGGCCGAACCCACCAGATCCGGGTCCACGCCGCCGACGGTCTCGGGATCCCGATCTCGGGCGACCCGGTCTACGGCGGTTCGAACGGCCCGATGCTCCTCCACGCTCTGTCGATCCGGGTCGACCGGGACGGCAAGCCGCCGGTCGAAGCCACCGCCCCCCTGCCCCCGACCTTCGTCAGCGCCGGCCTCGGCGATGTCCTGGACGGCGAACCCGCACTCGAGGCGACGCCCCCCGTCCCCAAGGCCCTTCTCAAGGCGGGGCCGAGCCCGGATCCGGACGATGTCCGCGACGACTGAGCCCTTCCAGCTTCCCGAGGAGGCGCTCGAGGAGAAGTTCCTCGCCTCCACCGGCCCCGGCGGCCAGAACGTCAACAAGGTGGCGACCGCCTGCCAGCTGCGCTGCGACGTCTTCAAGCTCGGCCTCGCCCCGCCGGTCTACGCCCGCCTCAAGCAGCTCGCCGGGAGCCGGATGACGACCGAAGGCGAGATCGTCATCACCGCCCGGACCCACCGCACCCAGGAAGCCAATCGCGAGGAGGCGCGCTCGAGGCTGGCGGAGCTGATCGCCAGGGCCCACGTCGCCCCCCGCAAGCGGGTCAAGACGAAGCCGAGTCGGGCCGCCAAGGCGCGCCGCGTCGACGAGAAGAAGGGCCGAGGCGCCGTCAAGCAGGGGCGCGGCAAGGTGAGGCTGGACTGACTGGTCGTGCCCGTCGGATACTCCGCTGCGAAGCGGTCAGTCGGAACCCGCCGCAGGACCCATGATCCGGGCCTCCCGCACATAGTCGAACCCGCCTTCGCCCGACCAACCCCGTCCGTCCGGATAACGCAGTTCCACGCCGGCGAGATCGCTCTCGTCCGCCAGCCCCATGTTGACGCCCATGACCACGTTCCCGTGCTTCGCCACGGCGTCCTCGGTCAGGACGAAGTGGGTCGTCACGCCGCATTTGCCGCAGAACTGGAGCAGCGCTCCCGGATCGTCCTTGTCCTCCCGGCAATATCCCTGCGCCGAGCCGTCGACGTGGACCTCGGACGGATGGAAATAGCCCCAGCGCGCGCCCGACTTGCTGCACAATGTGCAGTTGCACTCGTGGACGAAGTCGGGGCGCTTGGCGGTCTCGACTCGGATCTGGCCGCAAAGGCAGGAGAGCTTCAGCATTCCCCCGCGGTAACAGGAGAAAAGCCGGGCCGGTAGCCGCCGTCCCGACCGGGCGGGACATGAAGCGGCCGTTGCAATGTTTCCACCGCTGGAAGGCCGCTGGCGGCGAAAAAACTCGCGCCGGCCCGCAAGACGGGGGAAAAAGCCCGCGAACCGCTCATACAATAAGGGTCATGTGGAGAGCCAGCCCCGCCGAAATCGTCGCCGCGAGAAGCCGCATCGACCCCGTGTTCCAGAACAGCCGGGTGCGCCGCTCCGCGGCCCTCGACCGCGGCGCGGGAGCGGAGCTGCTGTTCAAGGACGAGACCTGCAACCCGATACGCTCCTTCAAGGGCCGCGGCGCCTGCAACCTGCTCGCCCGGATGCCGCGCGCTGAGGGGGCGGTCTGCGCGTCGGCCGGCAATTTCGGCCAGGGCCTCGCGTGGGCCGCGCGCGAGCAGGGCCTGCCGGTGACGATCTTCGCGGCGACGGGCGCGGTCGCCGCGAAAGTGGAGGCGATGCGCGCGCTCGGCGCGACCGTCATCCTCCAGGGGCGGGATTATGACGAAGCCAAGGACCGTGCCCGGGACTACGCGCGGTCCGCGGGCCTTACCTATGTCGAGGACGGCGCCCATGCGGAGATCGCCGAAGGCGCCGGTACGATCGCGCTTGAGCTCACCGCGGAGGCGGCCGGCATAGACGCGCTGCTTTGCCCGCTCGGCAACGGCGCACTGGCAGCCGGTCTCGGCTGCTGGATGAAGCACAGCCGCCCGGAGGCCGAGATGGTCGCGGTCGCGGCGAGCGGCGCCCCCGCCATGGCGCGCTCAGTGTTGGGCGGCACCATCGTCACCACGCCCGTCGCCGACACGATCGCCGACCGCATTGCGGTCAGGGTCCCGATCCCTTCCGCCGTGCGGGAGGTCCGCCGGCTCGTCGACGACGTCGTGCTGGTGCCGGACGAAGCGATC
Source organism: Allosphingosinicella sp. (assembly GCA_036388575.1). Classification (GTDB taxonomy): domain Bacteria; phylum Pseudomonadota; class Alphaproteobacteria; order Sphingomonadales; family Sphingomonadaceae; genus Allosphingosinicella. Next base: position 8,630 of record DASVRO010000054.1, on the reverse strand, counting down.
AGGACGGCAATGGCGCTCCTCCTCGACGCGTTCGGGATCGTCGTCGAGCCCGCCGGAGCGGCCGGCTTCGCGGCCCTGCTGAACGAGCCCGGCCGCTGGGCGGGCAAGCGCGTCGCCATCCCCCTGTGCGGGGGCAATGTCTGAACCGACCGCCGTCGGCCCAGCCCTCCTGCCGCTTCCGTTCCGTTCAAGCTCAACCGCAGCCCGAGGGCTGCCGCAATCCAGGGCAGTTCAAGTGCGTATCGTAAGTTCATTCATGGCAGCCGCATCGATGCTGCTCCTGCCCCTCTCGGCCGCAATCTCCCAGTCCTACGACCCGGAGGATCCGGCGTCGGGAGCCCCGCAGGGCATGCTGGGCGCTCCGGCGGACCCGCTGTCCTATTATCGGGCCAAGCTTCGGGTGCGCGCTTTGGTCGACGACGAGGAGGGCGCGGCCGACGCGACCGAGGCCGAGCCTCTCGCCGAGCGGCTGGTCCGGGACTATCCGCGCGACGGCGAGAACTGGCTGCTCCTCGGGACTTCGAAACGGCTCCTCGGCAAGCATGCCGAAGCCGCCGCGGCCTACGAGCGGGCGGGGCCGCTGCTCGGCTGGAGCCTGACCCGGGTTCCCGCCCTCTTCGCCGCGAGCAGCCACCTCGCCGCCGGCAACCGGCGCGCGGCGCTCGATCTGCTGAGGAAATCGGTGTTCGAGCAGCGCTTCCCGCTGCGCTCGATGCTCTACGACCTCGACCTCTTCGCCCGGCTTCGCGACGACCCGGAATTCCTCGAGATCGTCGGCCGCCCCGACACCAAGGGCTGGACCCGGGACTATGGCTGGAGGCGCGACATCGACTTCCTCCGCGACGAGGTGAAGCGGGTCAACCCGGTCTATCACCACGCGCCGCTGCCGCCTGAGTTCGACCGCCGCTACCAGGCGCTGAAGGAACGGGTGCCGAAACTCACCGACGAGCAGATCGTGGTCGGGATGAGCGGCATGCTGGCGACTCTGCGGCAGGGCCACACCGACCTGATGGGAATGAGCGCCGGAACGATTCCGCGCCGGAACCTTCCCTTCCAGCTATGGGCGTTTCCCGAAGGAATCTTCATCGTCGAGGCTACGCCGGAGCATAAGCATCTGATCGGCTCCCGCCTCCTCCGGATCGGCGACACTTCGGCCGAGGAGGCGCTTCGAAGGGTCAACGCGACCCAAAGCCGCGACGGCGAGATGGAGTATCTTCTGATCGGACCGTCCACGCTTCTGAACATGGCGTTCCTGAAAGCCATCGGGGTGGTCGAGTCGCTGGAAGCGGCGGACCTCACCCTCCAGTCGCCCAGCGGGAAGATCCGGAAGCTGAAGGTCGAGTCGGTCCGGAATGCCCCCGGCACCCTCAAGCTGCCGCCGCCGCCCAAAGTTGCTCCGCCGATGTTCCTGCGCGACGTCCCCCAGCAGCATTGGGAGCTCATGCTCCCCAGGCACGATTCGCTTTACGTGCAGCTCAACCAGAGTTTCGACGACAAGGACGAGACGCTCGAGCAGTTCGGCCTGCGCATCCGCCGGATCCTCGCCGAGGCGGGTCCCGCGAACCTGATCCTCGACATGCGTCACAATACCGGGGGAAGCACCCACCAGCAAAAAGAGCTGCTGCGCACGATCATCGGCTTCAGCCAGCTGCCCGGCAAGCGCGTCTACGTCCTGATCGGCCGAGCGACCTATTCCGCGGCGGCCAACTTCCTGACCGATCTGGAGCGGCTGGCCGACCCGGTCTTCGTCGGCGAGGCGAGCAGCGAATGCTGCGTCATCCACGGCGACCCGAGCGACTTCGCTTTGCCGTACAGCAAGGTCAGGGGCCGGGTGGCGGCGGTCCGATGGAACCTCAGCTGGAACGTGCTCGACGGGCGCAGGGAGATGAGCCCGGAGGTGCCCGTGCAATTGTCCGCCCGCGATTATTTCGAAGGAAAGGATCCGGCCCTCGACGCGGTGCTTGCGCTGACCCTCGCCGGGAGAACGGCCCCGCCTCGGATCGCGGAGCCGCCGGCGCGGTGAGGAATTTCTCCGCACGAACCTCCTGAAGGGGACACGTACCTTTTCCTCGAAAAGTACATGTCCCCTTCAGTGTCCCCCTTCAGTCTCATGTCCCCTTCAGTGTCCGGCCACTATCGGCATTCGCGGATCGGCCGGTGCTCGTAGACCGTCGCGTTCGGGATCTCTAAAGAAGGGTCTAATGAGATTAGAAGCCGCAATTGCTTTCGCATCGGAATGTCACACTGGGCAGACCGACAAAGGGGGCCACCCGTATATCCTGCATCCGCTTAGGGTCATGCTGAAGCTGGACGATGAGGAACGCCGCATAGCTGCGCTGCTGCATGACACGGTCGAGGATTGTGGAGTGCCGCTTTCCGTCATCCGCGAACGCTTCGGCGACCCTGTTGCCGAGGCGGTAGACGCCCTCACCAAGCGTCCGGGCGAGACCTACGAGCAGTTCATCGAGCGGTGCGGCCTTAACGACATCGCGCGCGCCGTGAAGCTGGCGGACATCAGCGACAACAGCGATCTCTCGCGCCTCAAGCAGGTGACGACCGCCGATCTGGCGCGGATCGAAAAATACCGTGCGGCGGCGGCACGCCTGGCGGACATCGGTTGCCAACAAAGCCGACGGCACGCTGACTCGAGCCCGCAAGCTCAAGCGGGACCGCAGCGCGGGGGAAAGTAACATGCAGAACGACGCGAACGACAGGCCGCGCGCCGTCTATCGGCCGGACGCCTGGAAGGTCTCAATGTCCGACGTCTTCGCCCGCAGCGACCATGTGCTGGGCTATTATGCAACCCGGGAAGAGGCGATCGCGGTTGCACGCCTGGAATTCGCCAAGCGACAGCCGCCCCCCGGAATGCCGGACCTCACCGGAGGACCGTTGCCGCCGGGGATCCAGGACCGCATCTACGTCGTGCCGCCGGAGGGCAGCGGGACGCCTTGGCAGTTCCTTGGAGACTGACCGGCGAGCCCAGGTCGGCCGCGCACCGTCAACTCCTCCCGGCTTGCGCCGCGGCTCGGCAATGACGACATGGCGGCCCATGTACGACTTCAGCATCGACGCCGCCGACAAGACCGAAGCCTGGCGCCAGATCGTCGCCGCCGCCGACTCGCTCACCGCCGGCGAGCCCGACGCGGTCGCCAACATGGCCAATGTCGCCGCCTTGCTCTGGGAGTCGCTGCCCGAGGTCAACTGGACGGGCTTCTACCGCAACGTCGGCGCCCAGCTGGTGCTCGGGCCGTTCCAGGGGCGGGCGGCGTGCATCCGGATCCCGTTCGGCAAGGGCGTGTGCGGGACGGCGGCTGCGAGCCTCGAGCCGCAGCTCGTCGCCGACGTCCACGCCTTCCCGGGCCATATCGCCTGCGACAGCGCGTCGCGCTCGGAGCTGGTCGTGCCGCTGGTGCACGAGGGGGAGTTGCTCGGAGTCATCGACCTCGACAGCCCGAGCCCGGCCCGCTTCGACGGCGACGACCTCGCCGGCTGTCTCGAATTGGCACGGCTGCTCGGCCCGCGCCTCGCCGCCGGTGACAAAGCCGCCCCGGAAGCGTTAAAAATGTCTTAACGCGCTCCGACTCCCGGTCGGGGCCCGACGAGGCACTCGCACACAGGGGACGAAGATGAGCAAGCTCTGGCTGATCGGCTTGGCGGCATCCGCCGCCTGGACTCCCGCGGCGCTCGCGCAGCCCGCTCCGCCGCCCACGCCGCCCATGGCCCATGGCGCCCACGCGCCCGGCCACGGCGCGATGCACGGCGGCGGCCACGTCATGCCGCCGGCGATGCACGGCGGGATGAAGGGGATGCGACCGGGCATGCACGGGGGGATGAAGGGCATGCCGGGCATGCACGGGCCGATGAAGGGCTTCCAGCGGTTCGGCCGCGGCCACATCGTCCCGCCGCACTTCCGGGGCGGCCAGTTCGTCGTCCACGACTGGCGGACGTTCGGCTTCCCGGCGCCGATGGCCGGCGGCCAGTGGATCCGTTTCCACGAGGATGCCCTGCTCATCGACCACGCCGGGCGGGTGATGGACAGCCGCTACGGCTGGGACTGGGACCGGCGCGGCGGCGGCCATGACGATTATGCCTATGACGAGGATCGCGACTACGACCGCGACGATCATGACGATTACGACCGCGACGATCGCGACTTTGACGACGACGGGCGCGGCCACCATGGCGACCGGACCGTGCGGGTCTACCGCCACGACGGTCCGCCGCCGGGCGACTATCGCCGCGGCGGCAAGCGCAAGCTCCACCGGCGCATGCCGCTGGCGCCGGTCCATCCCGGCTACGGCTACGGCTATGGATACGGCTACGGATACGGCGCCGGATGCGGATGCGGCGGGGTGGTGATCACCGAGACGACGACGACGACCGCTCCGACGGTCGAGTATCGCACCTATTACGAGACGGTGGTCGAGAAGCCCGCCCGGCGCCATTACTCGAAGCCGGTCTATCGCAAGCCGGCGCCCGCCAGACGCAGCTTCGTCAAGCAGGCGCCGCGCCCCGGCGAGCGCGGCTAGATCAGCCGGTCGAGCGCCTCGCCGGCCAGCCGGCCGGGCACGATGACCAGCGGGCAGGGCAGGGTTCCGGCGACGGTTCCGGAGAAATAAGCGATCAGCGGCCCGGGGCCGCCCTCGGCCGCCGCTCCGAGGACGAGGGCGGCGACGTCGTCGCGCTCGGAGAGCAGGTCGGCGATCGCCCTCACCGCCTCGCCCTGGCGGACGAGGATGGTCGGCTCGATCCCCGCTTCCTCGACGATCGCGCCCGACGCCTCGAGCACCATCGCCTCGGCGCGCAGCTTCGATTCCTCCTCCATCGCCGCCTGGACCCCGCCCCATTCGATGAACTCGGCCGGCGCGATGATCGCGAGCAGGATGACCCCGCCGCCGGTCCCGGCGGCCCGCCGGGCGGCGTAGCGAAGCGCGGCGCGGGCCTCGCTCGTCTCGTCGATCACCACCAGATACGAGCGCATTCGGCCTCCGTCCCCACGCCGGCGATGCTGCTCCAGTTCGGCCCTGCGCGCAAGCGCCGCACCGCCGCGCACCGCCGCCACGGCGCGGACGGGCTTGACCCGGCCCCTCCTGTTGCTGTTTGGCGTTACCCGCACCGAGCCAGGAGCTTTCGCGCGCCATGCCGATCGAATTGAAGATGCCGGCCCTCAGCCCGACCATGGAGGAGGGGACGCTCGCCAAGTGGCTGGTCAAGGAAGGCGACACGGTGGCCGCGGGCGACCTTCTCGCCGAGATCGAGACCGACAAGGCGACGATGGAGTTCGAGGCGGTCGACGAAGGCACGATCGCGAAGATCCTCGTCGCCGAGGGCACAGACGAGGTGAAGGTCGGAACCGTCATCGCCCTGATCGCCGGCGAGGGCGAGGAGGCGGGCGCCGCCGCCTCCGCCCCCACCGCCGCGAAGGAGCCGGTCGCCAAGGACGGCGGCGAGACCGGCGCCGGCCAGCCGGCGACTCCGACCCCGACCCCCGAGGTGAAGGGCTATGGCGCCAACCCGGCCGAGGACGCTCCGGCGGCCGCCTCCAAAGAGGCCGCGCCGACGCCCAAAGCCGATCCGGGCGACCGGGTGAAGGCGAGCCCGCTGGCGCGCCGCCTCGCCGAGCAGCGCGGCATCGACCTCGCCGGCCTGACCGGCTCGGGCCCCGGCGGGCGGATCGTCAAGGCCGACGTCGACGGCGCCGCCGGCAGGCCCGCCACCGCTCCGGCCGCCGCCGCTCCGGCCGCTCCGGCGCCGGCTCCGGCCGCGGCCGCTCCGGCTCCGGCCGCGGCGCCGGCTTATGCCGTGCCCGACGTCCCGCACGAGGTCGCCAAGCTCTCCAACATGCGCAAGACGATCGCGCGCCGGCTCACCGAGTCGAAGCAGACCGTCCCGCACATCTACCTCACCGTGGACATCCGGCTCGACGCTTTGCTCAAGCTTCGCGGCGAGCTCAACGCCTCGCTGGAGAGCCGCGGGGTCAAGCTGTCGGTCAACGACCTGATGATCAAGGCGCTCGCCGCGGCCCTGATCGAGGTGCCCGAGTGCAACGTCCAGTTCACCGGCAGCGAGCTGGTCACGTTCAAACGCGCCGACATCTCGGTCGCCGTCTCGATCCCCGGCGGCCTGATCACCCCGGTGATCGCCGCGGCCGACAGCCGAAGCCTCTCCTCGATCGCCACCGCGATGAAGGACCTCGCCGCCCGGGCCCGCGACGGCAAGCTCAAGCCCGAGGAATATCAGGGGGGGACGGCGAGTTTGTCGAACATGGGGATGTACGGGATCAGGCAGTTCGAGGCCGTCATCAACCCGCCGCAGGGGATGATCATGGCGATCGGCGCCGGCGAGAAGAGGCCCTGGGTGATCGACGACAGCCTGCAGATCGCGACGGTGATGAGCGCGACCGGAAGCTTCGACCACCGCGCCATCGACGGCGCCGACGGGGCCCGGCTGATGCAGGCGTTCAAGCGCCTCGTCGAGAGCCCGCTCGGACTTCTGGCCTGACATGGCGCTCGGCAAGGCGGTTCTCGGCGGCCTCGTCGCCTCGCTCGCCATCCCCTACGTCTTCCGGGCCGACACGGGCCAGCTCGGCGAATGGTCGAGGATCGGCCTCATCCGCTTCACGCTGGGCGACACCCCGCTCGGCTGGTCGCTCCCCTTGTTCGCCGCGGTGACCCTGTTCGCCTGGCTGTTCCTCTCATGGGCGGAGAAATGAGGCGGACGGGAAGACGGGTTTGAAGGAACGATGGGCCAGCTTCATCTCCGGCCCGGCCGCCCGCCGGGTGACGATCCTCCTTCTGGTCCTGCACGCGGGGGGCTGCGCCGCCGATCTAGCGGGCGAGCAATGGTGGCTGATGTCGGCCATCTGCCTGGCCGGTGCCGGGGCGCTCGCCCAGCTGCTCGCCTTCCTCTTGTGGCTGGCGCTGGCGCTGTCCTGGGGAGTGGGCCTGTTGGCGATCCGCTTCGCGCCCGCCCGGCCCGCTTACTGGGCCCTGCTCGCCGCCATCCCAATCGCTCATCTCGGCCAGACGTCGCTGCTCCAGCACGGCGTCTTCAGCTGTGACGGGCCCTAGCCAGGAACCGCTTATGCCTGACAGCTACGACCTCATCGTGCTGGGCTCCGGCCCCGGCGGCTACGTCGCCGCGATCCGCGCCTCCCAGCTCGGCCTCAAGGTGGCGATCGTCGAGCGCGAGAAGCTCGGCGGGATCTGCCTCAACTGGGGCTGCATCCCGACCAAGGCGCTGCTCAGGACGAGCGAGATCTACCATTACATGACCCACGCCTCCGCCTACGGGCTGAGCGCCGAGAAGCCAGGCTTCGACCTGGCGAAGATCGTCGAGCGCTCGCGCAAGGTCGCCGGCCAGCTCAACGCCGGGGTCAAGGGGCTGATGAAGAAGAACAAGATCGCGGTGGTGGAGGGCGACGGGGCTCTCAAGGGCAAGGGCGTCCTCACCGTCACCAGGGACGGCAAGACCACCGAGCTGCAGTCGAAGCACATCCTGATCGCCACCGGCGCCCGGGCCCGCGACCTGCCCTTCGCCAGGGCCGACGGGGAGCGGATCTGGACCTACCGCCACGCCATGGTCCCCAAGGTCATGCCGACCAAATTGCTGGTGATCGGCTCGGGCGCGATCGGGGTCGAGTTCGCAAGCTTCTATTCGGACATGGGCGCCGAGGTGACGATCGTCGAGATGCTCGACCGGATCCTGCCGGTCGAGGATGAGGACGTCTCCGCCTTCGTCCACAAGGCGCTGGTGAAGCAGGGGATGAAGATCCACGTCTCGTCGGGCGTCGAGAAGCTCACACCCGGCTCCGACGGCGTCAAGGCGGCGATCAAGGGCCAGGGCGAGCAGGAATTCAGCCACGCCATCGTCGCCATCGGCATCGTCCCCAACACCGAGGGGATCGGCCTCGAGGCGCTGGGCGTGGAGACGGAGCGCGGCCATATCGCCGTCGACGGCTACGGGCGGACCAACGTCGAGGGGATCTACGCGATCGGCGACGTCACCGGCCCACCCTGGCTGGCCCACAAGGCGAGCCACGAGGGCGTCGTCTGCGTCGAGGCGATCGCCGGCGGCAAGCCCCACCCGTTCGAGACGTGGAACATCCCCGGCTGCACCTATTCCCGCCCGCAGGTCGCCAGCGTCGGCCTCACCGAAGCGCGGGCCAAGGAAGAGGGCCGCCAGGTCAAGGTCGGCAAATTTCCCTTCATCGGCAACGGCAAGGCGATCGCGCTCGGCGAGGCGGAAGGCTTCATCAAGACGGTGTTCGACGCGAAAACGGGCGAACTGCTGGGCGCGCACATGATCGGCGCGGAAGTGACCGAGCTGATCCAGGGCTATGTCATCGCGCGCCAGCTGGAGACGACCGAGGCCGAGCTGATGGAGACGGTGTTCGCGCATCCAACGCTGAGCGAGATGATGCACGAAAGCGTCCTGGGCGCGTACGGACGGGCGATCCATTTCTGACGCTCCCACCGACGGGAGCATCATCGGCGACGTGGTCCGTGTCCGATCGCTGCTGGTCGACGCGGCCCGGGCGGGGGAGGCGATCAGTTATTCGCGGATCCTTCTGCTGCTGGGCTTGCGCTTCTCGCGGCCGAAGATGCGGGCGCTGTGCCGGACGCTCGACC
>DASVRO010000053.1:0-22296 GCA_036388575.1 Allosphingosinicella sp. | reverse complement strand
GAAGCGGATCGCCGTCGGATAATTCCAATTGGCATTAGGCAGGACCATCAGGCGCTCCGCAGGTGGAGGGACTTTGGGCGGGTGACCGATTCGAACCCGTAGCGGCCGAGCGAGGCGCCCCGGCCGCTGTCCTTCACGCCGGTCCAGGCGAGCAGGGGGTCGAGATAGTCGCAGCGGTTGGCGAAGACGGTCCCCGCCTCGATCCTCGAGGCGAGAAGCTCGGCGGCCGCGAGGTCGCGGGTCCAGACGGACGCCGTCAAGCCGTAGGCGCTGTCGTTCATCAGCCGCACCGCCTCCTCGTCGCCCGTCACCTTCATGATCGGGGCCACCGGCCCGAACGTCTCCTCGCGCATCACCGCCATCGAGTGATCGACCCCGGTCAGCACCTGCGGCATGAGATAGGCGCCGGCTCCGCTATCCGAAGGGAAGAGCTGCGAGGGAAGGTGGGCGCAGGCCCCCGACTCCAGCGCCTCGCGGACCCGCCCCCGAACCTGTCCCGCGCCGCGGTCGCTCGCCATCGGACCGAGGCTGGTGTCCGGGTCGAGCGGATCGCCGAGGCGGTAGCGCGACGCGGCTTCGACGAACCCGTCGAGGAACGGCTGCCACAGCGCCTCGTGAACGTAGATCCGCTCGACCCCGCAGCAGGATTGGCCGCTGTTGAAGAAGCTTCCGTCGACGAGGCCCTCCACGGCCGCGGCGAGGTCGCAATCGTCCCGGACGTAGGCCGGGTCCTTGCCGCCAAGCTCCAGGGTGAGGGTCGTGAAAGACCCCGCCGCCGCCCGCTCCACCGCGCGACCGCCCTCGACCGAGCCGGTGAAGGTGGCGTGATCGACCGTCCCGGACCCGAGCATCCGAGCGGTCTGATCGTGGCTCAGGAACAGGTTGGCGAACAGCCCCTCCGGAAGCCCCGCCGCCCGCAGCGCCTCGGCGAAGCGCTCCCCCGCCAGCGGAGTCTGGCCGCTATGCTTCAGAAGGACGGCATTGCCGGCGAGGAGCGCCGGGACGATCGTATTGGCCGCGGTGAGAAAGGGGTAGTTCCAGGGGGCGACGACAAGCACCAGCCCGGCCGGCACCCGGACCACCGACCGCCCCGCGCCCGCGACATCGGGCGCCAGCGCGCAATCGGCGATCTCGACCATGGCGCGGACTCGCTCGGCGAGCGAGCGAAGCTCTCCGCCGTAGCGCACGGGCCGCCCCATCTGCCAGGCGATCTCGGGAACGATCTGTGGGTTCAGAGCCTCCATCGCGGCGAGGAAGCGGAGGACGGTGTCGCAGCGCTCGGCCAGCGGCACCCTAGCCCATTCGCGCTGCGCCCGCCGAGCCTGGTCAAGGGCCTGGTCGACCGCGGAATCGCTCGCCAGCCGCCGCCGGGCATATTCGCGGCCGTCGACGGGGGAAATGCAGACGAGGTCGCTCAACAGAACATCCCCGGACTTTCCCCTCTCGCGCTTTCCGCGGGAGAGGGGCTGGCTGGGACGGCGACGACCATTCAGATGATCTCGAAATAGCGGGCGAGCTGCCAGTCGGTGACCGCCTTGCGCGCCTCGCGCTCCTCCCATTCGCGGGTGGCGGCATAATGGTCGACGAACTCCGAGCCGAACAGCTCGCGCGCGGCCTCGGAGGCACGCAGTCGCTGCGCCGCCTCCCACAAGGTTCGCGGCAGCGCCCGCTCCGGCGGAGGCTCCTGCTCATAGGCGTTGCCTTTCACCGGGGCGTCCGGCGCCACTTGATTGGCGATGCCCCACAGGCCGGAACCGATCGCCGCGGCCAGCGCGACATAGGGATTGATGTCGGCGGCGGCGATCCGATACTCGACCCGCTGGCTCTTGTCGGAGCCGCCGATCACCCGAAGCGCGCAGGTGCGGTTCTCATAGCCCCACAGGGCGGCCGTCGGCGCCCAGAAGCCGGGGATCAGCCGGGTATAGGCGTTGACCGTCGGCGCCACCATCGCGAGCAGCTCCGGCATCAGCGCCTGCTGGCCGCCGACGAACCAGCGCATCTCCTGCGACATCGAGAGATCTTCGCCCTGGTCATGGAAGCGCGACTTGCCGCTTTGCGAGTCGACCAGCGACATGTGGAGATGCCCCGACTGGCCCGGCCAGTCGTTCGACCATTTCGCCATGAACGTCGCCATCCAGCCGCGGCGCTGGCAGAGGATCTTGACGATCGTCTTGAACAGGGCCGCCTTGTCGGCCGCCTCGAGCGCGTCGTCGTAGCGGATCGCCGCCTCGATCACTCCCGGCCCGGTCTCGGTGTGAAGCCCCTCGAGCTCGATCCGCATCGCCTCGCAGGTCGACCAGAGCTCGCGATAGAAATCGGAATGCACCCCGGAGCGGAGCATCGAATAGCCGAAATGGCCGGGCGTGATCGGCTTGAGCCCGCGGTAGCCCTTGTCGCGGACCGATTGCGGAGTTTCCTCGAAGACGAAGAATTCGAACTCCGCCGCCGCCTTGACCCGGCAGCCCATCGCCGCCGCCCGGTCGAGCACCCGGCGCAGGACCCCGCGCGGGCAGATCGCCTCGGCGGCGCCGGTGAACTCGCCGAGCAGGAGCGGCATCCCGCCCTCGAAGGGCATGGCCCGCTCCGTCTCGGGCAGGAGCCGGACCTCGGCATCGGGGTAAGCGGTGTGCCAGCCGGTGAAGGCGGCATTGTCGTAGAGCTGGTCGCTCGAATCCCAGCCGAGCACGACGTCGCAGAAGCCGAAGCCGCCGGCGAGGGCGGAGGCGAGCTTGTCGGGCGCCATATATTTGCCGCGGAAGATGCCGTCGACGTCGAACACGCCCACCTTCGCGCAGGCGGGATCGCGGTCGCGGACTCGCTTCACCAGGTCGTCGCTCGCCATGGCTCGTCCTTAGCACCAACCCGTCATTCCCGCGAAAGCGGGAATCCATGCGGCCGCCGAACCCCCAGCGATGCCGCCTGGATCCCCACTCTCGCGAGGATTGCGGAAACGGTGGCCGCGCTTGATTCCGCACCGTTCCGCGCCATCTACACCCGCAAGAGCATTCCACGGGCATCCAGGACCGAATGAACGACAATCTCACCCCCAAAGCGGTGGTCGCCGCCCTCGACGAGCATATCGTCGGCCAGACCGCGGCGAAGCGCGCGGTCGCCGTCGCGCTGAGGAACCGCTGGCGCCGGCAGCGGCTCGAGAACGGGCTGCGCGAGGAAGTGACCCCGAAGAACATATTGATGATCGGCCCGACCGGCTGCGGCAAGACCGAGATCAGCCGCCGGCTGGCGAAGCTTGCCGACGCTCCGTTCGTCAAGGTCGAGGCGACCAAGTTCACCGAGGTCGGCTATGTCGGCCGCGACGTCGAGCAGATCGCCCGCGACCTCGTCGAGGAGGCGGTCCGGCTCGAGAAGGAGCGGCGCCGGCTCGCCGTCAAGGACGCCGCCGAGGGCGCAGCGATGGAGCGGCTGCTCGAGGCTCTGACCGGCAAGGGCGCCAGCGAGGCGACCCGCGAGAGCTTCCGGCTGCGTTTCCGGGAAGGCCATCTCGACGATTCGGAGGTCGAGCTCGAGCTCGCCGAGGCGCCCAACACGCCATTCGAGATACCGGGCATGGGCGGCCAGGTCGGAATGATCAACCTCAGCGAGATGATGTCCAAGGCGCTCGGCCAGGCGCCCAAGAAGCGGCGCCGGCTGAAGGTCCAGGAGGCGTGGACCCGCCTCGTCGAGGAGGAGGCGGACAAGAGGCTCGATCCCGAGGACGTCAGCCGGGTCGCGCTCGCCGACGCCGAGGCGAACGGGATCGTCTTCCTCGACGAGATCGACAAGATCGCCGTCTCCGACGTTCGCGGCGGATCCGTCTCCCGCGAGGGCGTCCAGCGCGACCTGCTGCCGCTGATCGAGGGCACCACCGTGGCGACCAAATACGGGCCGATGAAGACCGACCACATCCTGTTCATCGCCTCGGGCGCGTTCCACATCGCCAAGCCGTCGGACCTGCTCCCCGAGCTTCAGGGCCGGCTTCCGATCCGGGTCGAGCTCAAGGCTCTGACCGAGGAGGATTTCGTCCGGATCCTCTCCGACACGAGGGCGAGCCTGACCGAGCAGTACCGGGCGCTGATCGCAACCGAGGGGGTCGAGATCGACTTCACCGACGACGGCATCCGAGCCATCGCCCGGATCGCCGCCGAGGTGAACGGCCAGGTCGAGAATATCGGCGCCCGCCGGCTCTCGACCGTGCTCGAGAAGCTGCTCGAGGACGTCAGCTTCGAGGCCGAGGAGCGCCGCGGCGAGCGGATCGTCGTCGACGCGGCCTATGTCGAGGCCCAGCTCGCCGACATCGCCCGGAACACCGATCTCAGCAAATACGTGCTGTAATTTGCCTCCCCATGGGCGAAGCTCATGGGGAGGGGGACCACCCGAAGGGTGGTGGAGGGGTGACCGGCGGAAGCCTGCGCCACTTACCCCTCCACCAGGCTCCGCCTGGTCCCCCTCCCCATCTTCGATGGGGAGGCAAATTCAATGGTCGCGCCCCACGTCCGGACTAACCCCGCCGGCATTGCCGCCGTCATTCTCCGTATCGCCCTCCACCGTATTGTCGCCTTCGATCAGGCTTGCGTCGCCCGCCTCCTCGCGGGCGAACAGGCCCTTCGACTGGCCGATCCCGGGATTCTCCTCGAGATCGTCCGGCAGTTCGACGGGCTGGTCGTTCGGGCTGGGGTGCTTGTTGCTCATCCGGTTTCTCCTTCCCGCCCCGAACGAGCGTGCGCGCCGGAGGGTTCTCGCCGTGCGACGAAGCGAGCCGCAATCGCGAGTTTCCGGGATCGTTGTCTCAGGTTAATGAAACTGGCGGCAACCCGCCGCGTTCATGGCTCGAGTTTTCACGGGGAAAGGACCCAAGTCATGCGTAAATTCAGCCTCGCCATCGCCTGCGCCGCCATGGCGGCCCCGGTCGCGCCGATCATTCCGACGACGGCCGCCTACGCCAACCATAACGGCTATTATCACGGCAAGACCTGGCGCGATTCGCGCGGCCGCGTCCGCTGCCGCCGTTCCAACGGCACGGTCGGGATCATCGTCGGCGGCGCCGCCGGCGCGCTGGTCGGCCGGGCGGTCGACGGCGGCCGCAACCGCACCGTCGGAACCGTCGTCGGAGCCGCTGCGGGTGCCCTGGCCGGGCGCGAGATCGCCCGCAGCCGCCGCCGCTGCCGCTGATCTTCCGGACCTTATAACAAGCGGGGCGCTCCTGAGGGGGCGCCCCGTTTCGATTCCGGTGCCGGGCGGAAGTCGCGGCATCGCTCCCGAATAGCGCCAGAATGGCGCATTCAGTCGAACTGCGCGAATTGCCAAGCGCTCCACGAGAGTGGCACTATCGTCCGGCAGGATCCGAGTCGCGTATATCCAGGCCTGCATCTGCGTTCGAAGCTGGACGGGGGTTCGGGAGGTTGCCGTGGGGGCCTTTTTGAGCGCGAGCGGAGCGGCTGCCATGGGATCCGTCCTCGGCGCCGTCGCCGGCGGCAGGATCGGCGGGGCGTTCGAGGCCGGCCGGCGCGGCCAAGCGGCTTGGACGCTGGCTTGGGCCGCCTTGCTCTGGGCGGCGGGCGGTCTGTCCGTCATCTATTATTCGCCCGTCATCTATCATTGGGGCGCATCGCCGCTGATCTTCCTCGCCGGCGGCATCGTCGCGGGCGTGGTGTTGAACCGGATGATCGAGGGCCGCGGCTGGGCAGCCTTCGCCTCCGCGAGGGGGAGACTGGGATGAACGTCGACTGGCCGCTTGCAGGCGCCTTCGCTTTCGGTGCGCTGATCGGATGGTATGTCTATTACGTCAATCGCTACCGGAAGGGCGATATCCAGATCGGCGATGTCGTCACTCTGATCGGGGCGATCGGCGGCAGCGCCGTGCTGGCGCTGTTCGACCGGAAGACGGACCTGTTCGGCGCCTACGGCGTGGGTCTGGCGCTCGGTTTCTTCGGCTATTTCGCCGTCCTCACGATCCTCGTGAAGATGTCGCCCAATTTCGACCGGGACTGGTTTCTCGACGGCCGCCGCAAGGACCCGGCCGAAGGCTATGGCTACGGCGTCGACGCCCGGCCGACAATGGCGCCGATGACGGTCAATGTCCCGATCGCTCCGATCGACCCGGCGGCGGAAACGCGCTTCTTCGGGGACAATCCGGGCAAGGCGGCCGCGTTCGCAGAATCGGTTCAGGGTCCGCGGCTGCTCGAGCTTTCCAACGCGGCGACGGGGCGGGTGCATATGGTCTGCGCCTCGGTATGGGCCGATACCGGGCCGACGGGGCCGTTCCGCAACTCGGCGAACGGCTTCGTAATCGAGGTCGCGCACCGCCTCGGCCTCGCACTGTCCGGAACCGTCGAGCAAATCGCCGCTCAGGCCGAGGCCCGCGGTTGGGAACGGCTCGCCGGCGAATCGGAAGCTCGGGCCGCTGCGGTCAGGGGCAGGCTCGTGCTCGCCGTGGTGGATGGCGACGATTACGAGCCCCCCCGCATCCAGGGGCAGGCGGCCGTCGTCGCCTCCGACCCGGGCCAGTCGGAAGCTCCGCGGGGCTATTGGGGCAGCGATGTGCCTGCCCTGGCCCAGGCGGGCGGAGCGGCGGCGCCGCTCACCCGATGCTTCCCGGCTGAGGTCAGGAACCGCATCTTCTATCTCGCACGCGATCTGTGAGGGCACCCATGGCGGATGAAGCGATCCCCGAATTCTGCTCTGCCCTGGAGGATTCCGGCTTTCAGCCCGGCACCGGCGGCTTCCAGGAGCGTGCAGCATTGCTCAACGCCGCCTTCTGGGGCCGCGGCGTGCGCCTTCGAGTCTCCTTCCTCGAAGGAACGCCGGAATTGCAGCGCCGGGTCGCCGGCCTCGCCAAGCTGTGGGAGACGCAGACCGGCGCGAACTTCACGTTCGAGTTCTGGATCGCCAACGGCCGCAACCCGCGCGAAGCGGACATTCGGATCGCCTTCCGGCCGGACAAGGGGTCGAACTCGGTCCTTGGGCGCTATGCGCGGTCGGTCGACCGGGACAAGCGGACCATGAATCTGGGCTGGATGACGATGGAGCTCGACGAGGACCGGGCGAGGGCCGTCGTCCTCCACGAATTCGGCCACGCCCTCGGCCTCATCCACGAGCATATGAGCCCGTCCCAGCCGATCAACTGGAACAAGGAAAAGGTCCGCGAGGACATGCGCCGCGCCCACGGCTGGGAAGACGACAAGATCGACGCCAACATGTTCGCCAAATACAGGCCGAGGGAAGTGTTTGCGACGCCGGTCGATGCCCGTTCGATCATGATGTACCCGATTCCCCCCGAATGGACGACAGACGGGTTCACGGCGCCGTTCAACCCCGACCTTACGCCCACCGACATCGCCCTCGTCCGCGAGGCCTACGGTGTCCGGCCGGCCTTCGGCGGCTGATGGCCACCGCCACCGACGGCCCTGGCGACCGCGCCATCGTCGTCGGAATCGGCCGCTATCCGAGATTCGGTCCGGACGCCGCCAGTCCCAACGATCTGCTCGGCCCGGTCGCCGACGCCCGGGACATGGCCGACTGGCTGGTCGATGTCGCCAAGGCCGGGGTCACCCTCATCACCTCAGACGGCGACGGCAGCGAGAACTGGACCGCCGAGGATCTCCGCCCAACCGAAACCGACATCAGCGCGACCTTCGATCCCTTCCTGCTCTCCGCCGGCGCGCGGGTGGCGAACCGGCTCTATGTCTATTTCGCCGGCCACGGCTTCGCGCCGGATCCGCGCTCGCGTTCGCTGATCCTTGCGAATGCCCTCGGCACGGCAAAGGTCCCCAACTTCCATGCGCCCGCCTGGATCGACTGGTTCGCCTCGCAATATCATTTCGACGAGCTGGTGCTATGGATGGACTGCTGCGCCACCCAGACCTTCGATTATGCCGCGGGCGTGCCGCCAATGCCGAGGACCGCCGCCCGCAGCGGGCCGCCGGCCAAGGTGTTCATGGCCTTCGGATCGGGCGTCGGCCGCTCCGCCTTCGAAGGACCGATCGGACCTGACAACCAGGTCCGCGGGCTATTCACCGACCGTCTCCTGCGGGGGCTGCGCGGTGCGGCCGCCCACGAGAATGGCGAGGTCCGTTCCGCCGACCTGAAAAAGTATCTCTACAACGGCAGCAGCGGATCCGGCGACGCCCCGGTCGAGCGACCGGTCGTTGAACCGGTCATACCGCAGGACGACGACATGCTGTTCGCGACGGCTCCGCGTGGAGCGGTCTACAGCATTGCGGCCCGCGCCTCGAACGGCACGCCCCTGACCGACGGGAGCCCTGTCGACCTTCTCGACGGCCGCTTCGACAAGATCGGCGAAGCGCCGGTGGCGGGCGGGCGGGTCGAGTTCCGGCTCACGCCCGGCCTCTACAAGCTCAGCGGCCCGGGGCTGGAGAGAATCCTGGATATCGGGGCCGGATCCCCGCCGAGGCTCGACTGACCGACATGCCGACGCTGACCGTAAATACCCATTCCGACGCCGAGGTGTTCATCATCGACGCCTCGCTCGAGCTGATCGACCATCATGTCGGCCGTACCCGTCGCGAGCTTGAACCTGGCCTCTACAAGGTCAAGGTCGACCGGGGAGGAGCGATCAAGGAGCAGCTCGTCGCGCTGGAGAGCGACGATGCCGTGCTCGACCTCACGATCGACAAATTCCCGGCGGTCGCTCCGATCGCGCCGATGCTCGGCGGCGACGCCGGCGCCGTGCAGCAGCTGGTGGAGGACGCTCTGCGCAAGGCGGGAGGAAACTGCCCGGCGGAGGACCTCCTGGTCCTGCTCTGCCACTGGGAGGCAGGCCGCGCCGACCCGAAAAGACCGTTCGCCGGAGTCAGGCTGTTTCCGTGGCTTGCGAGCAGAAGGGCCGTCGACGTCGGCGAGGCGCCGAGCGCCTTCGCCCATCTCGGCGAGCTCGACTGGGCCGCGGCCGCGGTCCCGCTGGTCGAGGGGAAGCGCGAATATATACTCGAGATGCGCGATCGCTCGCGAGTCTCGCGTCAGGTCGTCCTCACCGCACCCGGCTTCCAGACGCGCGTCTTCCTCCGCCGCCGGCCGGCGCCCAGCATCTCGGTGGAGAACGATCCGGCCGAGGCCAGGGATACGATCGACGTCTCGATCCAGATGGGCTTTCCCGGACAGTCCTGCGTCTATTCCGATCATTTCGAAACCGTAGAGGTCGCACGCAACATCCTAGCCAAGGGGCGCGCGGTCGCCGCGCCCGAGCTCATCATGAGCCTGCTTCACGGCAAATTCGACAATCCCATCCACGGGATCGTTGGCCTCCACCTCATGCTCGGCCTGCTGGAATATGCGGCGGTTCATCCCGATTCGGACATGGGCGCGGATCATCTTCACGCGGTGACGGGTCACGAGCCGCGGGCCTATACGGCGATGGTGATGCGGAACCTCCGCGAAGTCCTCGCCGTCGGCGCGGACGAGGCGATGCCCGCCGACCTGGTGGCGCTGGAAGCCCGCGCCGGGCTGCTCACCGGACCGCCCGTCCGGGTGAAGGCGCCGCCCATGTTCTGGGCAAGCTGGGATGCGCTCCGCCGCAATGCGGTGGAGAATGGCTGCATCACGATCGGGCGCGACCTGTGGCAGAGCCTCGGAGACGGAGCGCCGTGGGGCCCCTATCTGGCCTGGTCGCCCGGCCGCGACGGACTGGAGCGCCGCCTCGAAGCCATGCTCGAGAGCTTGGCCGAACGCGAGACCGACGCGGCGAGGTCGCTCCGGAAGAGCCTGAGGCCCGGCCCCGCCCTGGCGGCCGCGCTCGGCATACCCTTCTCGGTCAGCCGCTCGCTGCGTCCGCTCGGGAAACGGAGCGGCATCAAGAAGATCGTCCCGCGCCCGCGGGCCGGCAAAGACGTCGGGCAGGGCTGAAGCGGCTCAAACGTCCAGGTTCGCCACGTTGAGCGCATTCTCCTGGATGAACTCGCGGCGGGGCTCGACGACGTCGCCCATGAGGCGGGTGAAGATCTCGTCGGCGACGTCGGCCTGGGCGACTTCCACGCGCAAGAGCGAGCGGTTGTCGGGATCGAGGGTGGTTTCCCAGAGCTGGTCGGCGTTCATCTCGCCCAGGCCTTTGTAGCGCTGGATGGCGAGGCCCTTGCGGCCGGCGGCGAGGATCGCCTCCAGCAATTCGGTCGGCCGGCGGACGAGGATGCCGCGGGCGTCGGGGGCCCGGCCGGAATCGGGGATCCCCTCGACCTTGACGTGGGGGTCGTCGCTGTCGGGATTGGCCTCCTCTTCCTCCGCGGCGGCGGCCGCGGCGGTCTTCATCGAGACGAGGCGCGACGCGCTGGCATAGGTGGCGGCCTGCTCGGCGGTGAGGCCGTGCAGCTTGCGGGCCTCGGCCGAGGCGACGAACTTGTGGTCGACGACATGGTGGTCGGTGACCCCGCGCCACAGCCGGCGCAGGACATAGTCGCCATCGGCGCCGATCTCGCCGGCCCAGGTCGAACCCTCGTCGCCGGCCTGGAGGAAGGCGGCAGCCCGGGCGATGGCCTCGGCGCGCCCCGCCGGCTGAAGGGCGGGGTCGAGGGCGCCGTTGAGGGCCAGGGCCTCGATCAGCCCCGGATCGTAGCGCCGCGGCACATAGGCCATCAGGCTTCGCACCCGACGGGCATGATCGGCCAGGTCGCGCAGATCGTCACCCGTCCGCGGCCCGTCGGCCGTCTCCAGCCGCATCAGGCCGATGCCGGCGTCGACGAGATAATCGTCGAGCTTGGCATTGTCCTTGAGATAGACTTCGGAGCGGCCCTTGGCGACCTTGTAGAGCGGCGGCTGGGCGATGAAGAGGTGGCCGCGCTCGATGATCTCGGGCATCTGGCGGTAGAAGAAGGTCAACAGCAGGGTTCGGATGTGGGCGCCGTCGACGTCGGCGTCCGTCATGATCACGATCTTGTGGTAGCGAAGCTTGTCGATGTTGAAATCGTCGCGGCCGATGCCGGTGCCCATCGCCTGGATGAGGGTTCCGACCTCCTTCGACGACAGCATCCGGTCGAAGCGGGCGCGCTCGACGTTGAGGATCTTGCCCTTGAGCGGCAGGATCGCCTGCACTTCGCGGTTGCGGCCCTGCTTGGCCGAGCCGCCGGCGCTGTCGCCCTCGACCAGGAACAATTCGCATTTGGCCGGGTCGCGCTCCTGGCAGTCGGCGAGCTTGCCGGGCAGCGACGCGATCCCCATCACCGACTTGCGGCTCGCCTCGCGCGCCCTGCGGGCGGCCTCGCGGGCGGCTGCGGCGTCGATGATCTTCTGGATGATCGTCTTGGCGTGGTTCGGATTCTCCTCGAGCCATTCCGCCATCTTGTCGGCCATCAGGCTCTCGAGCGGCTGGCGCACCTCGGAGCTGACGAGCTTGTCCTTGGTCTGGGAGCCGAACTTGGGATCGGGCAGCTTGACGGAGACGATCGCGGTCAGCCCTTCGCGCATGTCGTCGCCGGTCAGGCTGACCTTCTCGCGCTTCATCATGCCGGACTTCTCGGCATAATTGTTGAGGGTGCGGGTCAGGGCCGCGCGGAAGGCGGCGAGGTGGGTGCCGCCGTCGCGCTGGGGGATGTTGTTGGTGAAGCAGAGCGTCTGCTCGTAATAGCTGTCGTTCCACTCGAGCGCGACCTCGATGCCGACGTCGTCGCGCTGGCCGGTGACCGAGATCGGATCGGGGATGAGGGCCGCCTTGGTCCGGTCGAGATAGCGGACGAAGGCGGAGATCCCGCCCTCGTAATAGAGCTCGACCGACTTCTCCTCCTCGTGCCGGCCGTCGGTGAGGATCAGCCGGACGCCGCTATTGAGGAAGGCGAGCTCGCGGAAGCGGTGCTCGAGCTTCTCGAAGTCGAACTCGACGATCTTGAACGTCTCGGGCGAGGGCAGGAAGGTGACCCGGGTCCCCTTCTTCTCGCCGGCGGGGCCGACTTTCCTGAGCGGCGCCTCGGCGTCGCCGTGGCGGAAGCGCATGTAATGCTCCTCGCCGTCGCGCCAGATGGTGAGGTCGAGCCATTCGGAGAGGGCGTTGACGACCGACACGCCGACGCCGTGGAGGCCGCCCGAAACCTTGTAGGCATTGTCGTCGGACGTGTTCTCGAACTTCCCGCCGGCGTGGAGCTGGGTCATGATGACCTCGGCCGCCGACACGCCTTCCTCGGCATGGATCCCGGTCGGGATGCCGCGGCCGTTGTCCTCGACCGAGACCGATCCGTCGGGGTTGAGGACGATCCGGATCAGGTCGCAATGACCGGCCAAGGCCTCGTCGATCGCGTTGTCCGAGACCTCGAACACCATATGGTGGAGGCCAGATCCGTCGTCGGTGTCGCCGATATACATTCCGGGCCGCTTGCGGACCGCGTCGAGGCCCTTCAGCACCTTGATCGAATCGGCGCCGTAAGCATTTTCGCTGGGGGGTGTTGCCATCTGAAAGATATAGCGACGAAAGGGCCGAAACCCAAGGATTTTGGCGGGTTTCGGGGCGGTTTTTTCGCAGGTGCAGCATCGGCGGCCACCGCCACGGGTGGCTCGTCAGGCGATGCTTCCGTCATGAAGCTCGAACCGCGTCGCAGCGGGGCCGACGTCCTCGAAAAGGCTCGCCTCCGTACCCGTCATCCACACCTGCCCGCCGCCGGCCTGCAGCCGTTCGAACAGGGCGGCCCGGCGGCGGGGGTCGAGGTGGGCGGCGACCTCGTCGAGCAGCAGGATCGGCCGGCGGCCGGCCCGGCCGGCGACCAGATCGGCGTGGGCGAGGACGATCGACAGGAGCAGCGCCTTCTGCTCGCCGGTGGAGCAGAGCGCGGCCGGCTGGCCCCCTTCGGCTCCGCCCAGGGCAGGCTTGCCGGCATGGGTGACGGCGAGATCGGTGCGATGGGGGCCGGCGAGCGTCCGTCCGGCGGCGGCGTCGCGCCCACGGCCGCGGCGCAGCTCCTGCGACAGATCCTCGCCGCCGCCTTCGAGCGCCAGGCCGGGCCGGGCGAAGGGGCCTTGCTCTGCCTCGGCGAGGCATTCGCCCAGCAGCGCCACAGTCCTTCCGCGAGCCTCGACGAGGGCGGCGCCATGCTCGGCCATCCGCGCCTCCAGCGCCGACAGCCACGCTTCGTCGCGCGCGCCGTCCTCGGCGAGCAGCTTGTTCCTGGCCCGCATCGCCGCCTCGTAGCGGGCGGCGTGGACGGCGTGGCCCGGCTCCAGCGCCAATACCAGACGGTCGAGGAAACGGCGGCGGCCGCCTGCGCCTTCCTGGAACAGCCGGTCCATGGCCGGGGTCAGCCAGAGCACCGAGAGCCATTCGGACAGCGACGTGGCCGAGGCGGCGGCGCCGTTGATCCGTACCTGGCGGCGCTCGGGAGCGCGCGCGTCGGTGCCGGTGCCGATCTCGACGTCGCCGAGGCGGGCCGCGACCGCGAAGCCGCCGCTTCCGCCGGCCCGGGCCATCTCGGACAGGGTCGCGCCGCGCAGCCCGCGCCCGGGCGAGAGCAGGGACACCGCCTCGAGCACGTTGGTCTTGCCGGCGCCGTTCTCGCCGGTGAGCACGACGAGCCCCGGCCGGGGCGCGAGCAGGGCGTCGCGATGGTTGCGGAAATCCGTGAGGACGAGGCGGGCGAGGGCCATTGCCCACCCCTAGAGTCGGTTGTCCGCGGATTGAAGCATGTTCCCCGGCAAAGGCCGGGGCCCAGTCCTTGCGCCTGTGCCGCTGGGCCCCGGCCTTCGCCGGGGAGCTCCAGGGGTCAGATCCCGGTCAGCCCCGCCTCGGCCAGCCGTCGCTGCGCCTCGCGGTAGAGCACCGGCTCGGCGATGCGCAGCCGCGCGCGCGCCGCTTCCAGCGGCTCGGCCATCAGCGCCTCGTAATCCTCGAGGTGGAGCCAGGCGGCGCGCCTGCCGTGGCGCCGGCCTTCCCGGACCGCCCGGGCGAAGGCGGTGCTGCGGGTGATGCGAAGGCTCTTCAGGGCCGCTCCGACCGCGATCGCGGCCCAGCCGAGCCCGCCGGTCTGGGCGAAAGAGAAAGCGACCAGGCAGGCTTCGCCGAGCGGCTCGTCGGCCTCGTAGCCGGTAAGGACGTGCCAGATGTCGTGAACGTCGCGCTCGCGCCGGCCGAACCAGGCAAAGGGATGCTGGACGTCGGGAGGGTAAGGCGCGTCCTCGACGCTCACTTCGGCGAGGCCGTCGGCGGAATAGCCGGTGCGGTCGAGGAAGGCGCGATAGGCGGCGCCGACGCTGCCTTCCGGGAAGGAATCGATCCAGGAGCGGTCGCACAGCCGCGGCGCGAGCTCGAGCCTCTGATAGGCCAGTCGGCCGCCGTCCGGGCTGGCGATCAGCCGCCGGTAGTTGCGATGCGAGGTATCGCCGTTCAGCGCCCGCATGATCCGGAATACCTGCACCGTGTCGTTGCCGTCGGCGAGCAGCCGGCGGAGCGCCTTGAGGGCGGTGCCCCATTCGCGCTTCATCGGAACGGCGGGATTGAACGGCTGGCTGGCCATCGTCGGCTCCGCTTGCTTACACGGATGTCAGTGTCGCACCGCGCGCGTTCGAGATCAACCTCCCGATCGGCGCGCGATGCCGGTCAAAACCCCGTCAGCCCCTCCGCCGCGAGCTGGTCCCGGGCCTGCCAGTAACGCTTCGGTTCGGCGAGGCCGAGCCGCCTTCGCGCCGAGTCGATCGGCTCGTCCATCATCGCCTCGTAATCCTCGCCGTGGAGCCATGCGGCGCGGCGTCCGAGGCGATAGGCTTCCCAGACCGCCCGCGCAAAGGCGATGCCGCCTGTGGCACCGAGGCTCCTCAGCGCGGCGCCGACGGCGATCAAACCCCAGCCGAGGCCCCCGGTCTGCCCGTAAGAGAAAGCGACCAGGCACGATTCGCCCAGCGGACCGTTCGGCTGGTAGCCGGTGAGCACGTGCCAGACATCGTGAAGGTCCCGCTCGCGGCGCCGGAACCAGGCGTAAGGGTGCTCGACCTCCGCCGGATATGCCCCGATGGCGACACTGACCTGGATGAGGCCCTCGGCCGAATAGCCGGTGTTGTCCAGAAAGGCCCGATATTCCGCGCCGACGCTGCCGTCCGGAAAGGAGCCGATCCAGTCGCGGTCGCGCAAGCGGTGGGCCAGTTCGACTCGACGGTAGGCGAGCCGCCCGCCTTCGGCGGTGGAGATCAGCCGGCGATAGTTGCGTCGCCAGGCGCCGCCGTTGAGAGCGCTCGTGATCCGGAACACTTGAACGGTGTCGTCGCTGTCGGCGAGCAGGCCGCGGAGCGCTCGAAACGCAGCAGGCCAGTCGCGCCTCGTCAAACCTGTTGAATTGCACTCCCGACTCGACATCGAAGACTCCGCGCTGACATCTGTCAGGTTCGCAGCCTAATAACGGGAATCGCGTCTGCAGAAGCTATCTAAAAGCTCCGAAATGGTTAACTAACAAGCTCGGGAATGGGTATGTACAGAATTCGGACACTTAACGAAGTTTTCTTTACGACTTCGCCCGTGTCGCCACGTCCGTAGGGGCGGATTGAAACGCCCTCGCCATCACGGGCTCCACTGCTGACGAGAGGGTCAGTTCCCGGCCGCGAAGCCCGACCGCCGAGCGAGGGCTTTCGCGATCCGCCGCCCCACCTCTGTCCCGATGAGAGCCGCAACGCCGCCATAGGTCGTCCAGGTCAGCGCCCTCTCGAGCCTGCCGGTGACGAGGAGCCAGACGATCACCATTGCGAACAGCGCCGCGACCAGCACGACTATCCATTTGAGCCAGAAATCGGCGGGACGCAGCGACTTGAAAAGCTGTCTGGAGGCAAAGCCCGCAAGCAATGCTCCGGCCAGGCCCTGGACGAACGCCAGGACCGCAGCCGCGGGCTTTCCGGCTTCGACGCCCGCCAATCCGCCCAACCAGGCGAGGACGAAATTGGCGAGGGCAAGGCAGAGGATGGCGACGACCAGCGCCACCGCATAGACCCAGGTCTTCGGAGATTCGCTCTCCACCGTCACACCCGCATCGGCATCAGCACGTAGAGCGCCGCCGCCTTGTCATTCTCCCTGAGCAGGGTCGGCGCGGCGGCGTCGGCGAGGTGCATCTCGACTACGTCGCCTTCGATCTGCCCGAGGATGTCGAGCAGGTAGCGGGCGTTGAAGCCGATCTCGAGGCCGTCGGCATTGTAGTCGCCGGGCACTTCCTCGGCGGCGGTGCCGTTCTCCGGGCTGGTCACCGAGAGGGTAACGCGGTCGCGGTCGAGCGCCAACTTGACCGCCCTCGTCTTCTCGCTGGCGATGGTGGCGACCCGGTCGACGCCCTCCTCGAACGAGCGCGGGTCGATCCGCAGCAGCTTGTCGTTCGCGGTCGGAATCACCCGGCTGTAGTCGGGGAAGGTGCCGTCGATCAGCTTCGAGGTGAGGATCGCGCTGCCGAGGCCGAAGCGGACCTTGGTCTCGGACAGCGAGACCTGCACCGTCCCCTCGAGCTCGTCGAGCAGCTTCCTCAACTCGGCCACGCACTTCCTCGGGATGATGACGTCGGGCATGCCCTCGGCGCCGGCGGGCCTCGGCACGGTGACGCGGGCGAGCCGGTGGCCGTCGGTCGCCGCCGCCTTGAGCATCGGCTGGGCCTCGTCCGAGACGTGGAGGAAGATGCCGTTCAGATAGTAGCGCGTCTCCTCGGTGGAGATGGCGAAGCGGGTCTTGTCGATGATCTGGCGAAGGGTCGCGGCGGGAAGCTCGAAGCGGGTCGGAAGGTCGCCCTCGGCGATCACCGGGAAATCGTCGCGCGGCAGGGTCGAGAGGTTGAAGCGGGCCCGGCCGGCATTGACCTGCATCTTGCCCTCGGCGGCGTTCAATTCGACCTGGCTGCCTTCGGGCAGCTTGCGGGCGATGTCGAACAGGGTGTGGGCGGAGACGGTGGTGGCGCCCGCCTGGGTGACGTTGGCCTCGACCGTCTCGACGATCTGGAGGTCGAGGTCCGTCGCCATCAGCCTCAGGCCGCCGCCCTCGGTCGCCTCGATGAGGACGTTCGAGAGGATCGGGATCGTGTTCCTCCGCTCCACCACGGACTGGACGTGGCCGAGGCTCTTGAGGAGCGTAGCCCGTTCGATCGTCGCCTTCATCGGGTCCCCCAAATTGACAGGTGAGCAAGTCTTAGAGCGGCGCATCGCCCCCCGCTAGGGTTTAGTGCGCGGCCCGGCAAAAAGGTCGCGCGGCCGCTGCTTTGCCTTGCCAAGGCCGCGAAAAGCCGCGCAGTCTTCAAGCCATGCCGCCGCCGCGCCGCCTCCTCCTGCTCCTGCTCGCCGGGGCCGCTCCGGCGGCCGCGCAGCAGCCGGTGGGGGTGTTCGGACTGTGGGGGGCGTTCCGGGCGGCGGAGCATTGCTACGCCATCGCCGAGCCGGAGGGAGAGGCCCGGCCCGGCGACGGTTCGGCTTATGCCTCGGTCGGCTTCTGGCCGCGGCGGGGCGTTCGCGGCCAGGCCTATTTCCGCCTCCGCCAGCCGAAACGGCCGGGCTCGGCGGTGCTGCTCCGGATCGACGACCGCACCTTCCAGCTGCGCGGCGGCGGCGCCCATGCCTGGGCTTCGGACCCGGCGGCCGATTCCGAGATCGTCGCGGCGATGCGGCGGGGCATCGAGATGAACGTGATGACCCGGTCCGAGCGCGGCGCCCAGCTTCGCGACGTCTATCGGCTGCGCGGGGCCGCCACCGCGATCGACGCCGCCGCCATCGCCTGCGCGCGCCGGCCCTAGACGATGGCGCGCTGGTTCATCGCCCGCCACGGCGAGACCGTGTTCAACGCCGCCGCGCGGATGCAGGGCGACGTGCTCCACACGCCGCTGACCCGAGTCGGCTTCGCCCAGGCCGAGGCGATGGGCGAGGCGCTCCGCCGCCGGCTGGGGCCGCGGCCGAAGCTCGACCTGTGGGCCTCCGACACCGGCCGAGCCCTGCAGACGCTGGCGGTGATCGCCGAGCATCTCGAGCTCGACTGGCATGACGCGCGGACCGACAAGCGGCTGGCGGAGGTCGGCATCGGCGCCTGGAATGAGCGCTATTGGCGCGACGTCACCGCCGAGCACGGCCGGATCGTCGACCCGGAGTCGGGCATGTTCTGCATCCGCCCTCCCGGGGGCGAATCCTACGCCGAGGTCGCCGATCGCTTGCGGTCATGGATCGACGACACGGCGGGGGAGGCGGGCGACCGGCTGATCCTGATGCATGGAATGTCGTCGCGGGTGCTGCGCGGGATGCTGACGGCGCCGGAGCAGTGGACGGTCTGCGGCGTGCCGGTCGGCCATGGGGTGACGCAGGGAAGGCTCGTGGAAATCGAGGCGGGCGTGGAAAGGCTGCTCTAACTGCCTCCCTGCCGGCGGAGCCGGCGGGGAGGGGGACCACCGAAGGTGGTGGAGGGGTGATCCGGCGAGGCTTCTCGAGGTCACCCCTCCACCAGGCTTCGCCTGGTCCCCCTCCCCATCGCTTCGCGACGGGGAGGCAAAGAGGTGGAAATTCCGTCGAGTCCCGCCTACATAGGCTGCCTCATGACAGCGCCGATGACAATCCCCGGTCATATCGACCCGATCCCCGTACCGCGCCCCGCTTTCGAGGCGGAGGATTCGCGCCTCGACCTGGTTGGCCTGCCGCGCGAGGCGATCCGCGAGGCGCTCGAGCAGGCGGGGCTGGAGCCGAAGCAGGCGAAGCTGCGCGCCAAGCAGATATGGCACCAGATCTACAATCGCGGCGCCACCGCGTTCGAGGCGATGAGCGACATCGCCAAGGCTCAGCGCGCCTGGTTCGCCAAGCGCTTCGTCATCGGCCGGCCGGACGTGGTGGTCGAGCAGGTCTCGACCGACGGCACCCGCAAATGGCTCCTGAAGACCCCGGACGGCCACGATTTCGAGATGGTCTTCATCCCCGACGCCGACCGCGGCACCCTGTGCGTGTCGAGCCAGGTCGGCTGCACGCTCAACTGCCGCTTCTGCCACACCGGCACGATGCGGCTGGTCCGCAACCTCACCGCCGGCGAGATCGTCGGCCAGGTGATGCTCGCCCGCGATTCGCTCGGCGAATGGCCCTCGCAGCCGGAGGGGCGGATGCTCTCCAACATCGTGATGATGGGGATGGGCGAGCCGCTCTACAATTTCGACAACGTCCGCGACGCGCTCAAGATCGTCATGGACGGCGACGGCCTCGGCCTGTCGCGGCGGCGCATCACCCTTTCCACCTCCGGAGTCGTGCCCATGATGGCCCGGGCCGGCGAGGAGATCGGGGTCAATCTCGCCGTCAGCCTGCACGCGGTGACCAAGGAAGTCCGCGACGAGATCGTGCCGCTCAATCGCAAATACGGCATCGAGGAGCTGCTCGAGGCCTGCGCCGCCTATCCTGGCGCCAACAACGCCCGGCGGATCACGTTCGAATATGTGATGCTCAAGGACAAGAACGACAGCGACGCCGACGCGCTCGAACTGGTCCGGCTGATCCGCAAGTACAAGCTTCCCGCCAAGGTCAATCTGATCCCGTTCAACCCGTGGCCCGGCGCGCCCTACGAATGCTCCGACGAGGACAGGGTGAGGCGCTTCTCCGACATCATCTTCGAGGCGGGCATCTCCGCCCCGATCCGCCGCCCGCGCGGGCGCGACATCATGGCCGCCTGCGGCCAGCTCAAGTCGGCCGCGGAGAAGAAGAGCCGGGCCGAGCTCGACCGGCTCGCCGAGGAGAAGCTCGCCGCGCTTCCCGTCTGATCGGCCGGCGGGCTCATCGTTCTTCAAGGCTTTGTCGGCACGCCGCCTGCCGCTATCACGAGCGCGCAACGACGGAAGCTCAGCCATGGCCTCACCCTCGCCTTTGCCGCCGGCCGCCGCGCCGACGGGCGAGAGCGTGGCGGGCCATCCCTGGGAACGCACCGCGCTTGGAGCGCGCGAGAGCTGGCCGCGGGAACTCGCCTTCGCCGCCGACCTCACCTTGCGCTCGCCGCTCGCCACCGCCCTCTACTGGGGTCCGGAGCGGCTGCTCATCCACAACGAGGCCTGGGCTCGGCTGGTCGGCGGCCAAGCCGCGCAGGGCCTCCCCGCCGCCACGCTCGCCAGCTCGCTCTGGCCGCTGGTCGAGCCGCTGATCGGCGAGGTCGAGGCGACCGGCAGGGGCGCCTTCCTGACGGAGCGGCCGCTCACCCTGATTCGCGGCGGAGCGGCCGAGGAGACCTACTGGAACTGCCATCTGGCGCCGATCGTGGGCGAGGACGGGCGGGTCGCGGGCATCCTCAACCAGGCCAATGAGGTCACCAAGTCGGTAGCCGTCGAGCGCCGCCTGTCCTTCCAGGTCGACCTCGCCGACCGGCTTCGCGGAATCCACGATCCCCAGGAGGTCAAGCAGGCCGCCGCCGAGCTGCTCGGCCGCTATCTCGGCGCCGCCCGGGTCGGCTATGCCGAGGTCGACGAGGACGAAGCCTATGCCTCGGTTCAGGCCGACTGGACCCGCGATCCGAGCGTCGCGAGCCTGGCCGGCCAGCGCACCCACATCGCCGGCTTCGGCGAGGAGGCGATGGCCTTCTTCCGCGCCGGGCTCCCGCTCGCAATGCCCGACATCCGCCAGCTTCCGCTCGGCTCCGCCGACCGCACCGCCGCCTGGGAGGCGGCCGGAGTGCGCGCCCTGATCACGGTGCCGCTGGTCCGCGAGGGCAGGGTCAAGGCGCTGCTCTACGTCCACGAGCCCCGGCCGCGGGCGTGGAAAAGGTCCGACACCGCCATCGTGCG
Organism: Allosphingosinicella sp.; assembly: GCA_036388575.1. Taxonomy (GTDB): domain Bacteria; phylum Pseudomonadota; class Alphaproteobacteria; order Sphingomonadales; family Sphingomonadaceae; genus Allosphingosinicella. The sequence continues at coordinate 1,639 of DASVRO010000053.1, read as the reverse complement.
CGACGTCGCCGAGCGCAGCTGGGCGGCGGTGGAGCGGGCGCGGGCCGAGCAGTCGCTGGTCGAGAGCGAGGACCATTACCGCCATACCGTGGAATTGAACCCGCAGGTGACCTGGACGTCGCGGCCCGACGGTCAGCTCAACCGGGTCTCCAACCGCTGGAACGTCTGGACCGGGACCACCGGCCTCGGCGGCAGCTGGATCGAGGCCATCCACGCCGAAGACCGCCAGCCCAGCCTCGACGCCTGGAGCAGGAGCGTGGCGACCGGCGAGCCCTACGACATCGAGCATCGGGTCAGGATGCGCGACGGCTCCTGGCGCTGGGCCCGCTCGCGCGCCTATCCGCGCCGCGACGGCGAGGGCGACATCTGCCTCTGGTACGGCTCGACCGAGGACATCCACGAGCGCAAGGTGGCCGAGGAGCATCAGCGCCTGCTGATCAACGAGCTCAACCACCGGGTGAAGAACACCCTCGCAAGCGTCCAGGCGATCGCCTTCCAGACCCTGAAGGGCGACGTTCCGCTGGCCGAGGCTCGGGCTCGGTTCGAGGCCCGGCTGCTGGCCCTGTCCGCCGCCCACAATCTGCTCACCGAGGAGAATTGGGTCGGCGCGTCGCTCGAGCGGGTGGTGAAGGATGCGACCGAGCATCTCGCCGGGGACTCGGCCCGCTTCGACATCGCCGGCGAGCCGCTCCGCCTCGCCCCGCGCGCCGCGCTCGCGCTGGCGATGGCGCTGCACGAGCTCGGCACCAACGCGGCCAAATATGGCGCCCTCTCGGTCGAGGGCGGCCGAGTGTCGATCGCCTGGACCGCCGAGGACGACCGGCTTCGGCTCGAATGGCGGGAGAGCGGCGGTCCCCCGGTCGAGCCGCCGACCCGCCGCGGCTTCGGCTCGCGGCTGATCGAGCGCGGGCTGGAGGCCGACCTCGGCGGCCGCGCCGCGCTCCGTTTCGACCCGGCCGGCCTGCGCTGCGAGATCGAAGCGTCGCTCGTCGCGATCCGCGCCTCGGAGCGGACCTTTGGCTGACCGCCGCCTCCGCATCCTGATCGTCGAGGACGAGATGCTGGTGGCGATGAACGTCGAGGACATGCTGCTCGAGCTCGGCCACGAGGTGGCGGGGCTTGCGAGCCGGCTCGCGCCCGCGCTGGCGCTGGCGCGCGACGGGCGCTTCGACGCGGCGATGCTCGACGTCAACCTCGCCGGCGAGCCGAGCTTCCCGATCGCCGACCTGCTGATCGAGCGCCAGATCCCCTTCCTGTTCGCCACCGGCTACGGCCGCCAGGGGATCGAGGAACGCTATCGCGACTTCCCGATGCTCCAGAAGCCGTTCCGGGCGGCGGATCTCGGAGCGGCGCTGGCGGGGCTTTGCCTCCCTGCCGGCGAAGCCGGTGGGGAGGGGGACCACCCGTAGGGTGGTGGAGGGGTAGGTGGCGCGGAAGCGGTCGCTTCGAGCGCGAAACCTCTTCCGCCGAGCCAATTACCCCTCCACCATGCTTCGCATGGTCCCCCTTGTATCTTTGATCTGTGGCAGAAGGTTGGTCGCAGGCGGCCCCGCGGGGCCGCCTGCGGCGCCCGGAAGCCCGCGACCCCCCTGGAGTTGCAGACCGCTGGGGAGCTTGGTGCTCCGGGCGCATCTTCATC
>DASVRO010000052.1:0-47886 GCA_036388575.1 Allosphingosinicella sp. | reverse complement strand
GAGGATCCTGACGAAGCTTGGCGGGAGGCCGGCCAGGCGCTGAAGGGCGGTCCCGCTCAGCCTCCAAGCCCCTCCTCGAACCGGCCGTCGATCAGCACGAAAGCGATCCTGGCATTGGCCTGGGAGCGGTTGGCCCAGGCGTGGCTGGTGCCGCGCTGGACGATGACGTCGCCGGCCCGGACGACCGTCTCGGACTCGTCGAGGATGAGGACGAGCTCGCCTTCGAGGACGATTCCGTAATCGACCGTCTCGGTTCGGTGCATGAGCGGATGGGGCGGGTTCTCGGCCAGGGCATGGCCGGCCCCGATCGCCTCGAACAGCGCCCGGACCGCCTCGCGCGGCAAGGCGGCGACCGTTCCGTCGTCGGGCGGGATGTCGAGGATCCGGATCCGGGTGCCGCCCCGCGGCGGAAGCAGCCAGATGCCGGGCTCGGCCGGCTCGCCGGAGGCGCGGTCGATCGGGGCGGGGGTGGAGCGGGTGCTCCACAGCTCGTGGAAGGTGGTCCCGGATTTGCCGCCCAGGGTCGCCACCCGGGGCGGAGCTCCGTCCTCCTGGATCACCGACCGGCCGTCGCCGTCATGGCCGGTCACGATCCGGCGTACCGCTCTGCCCATCTTGCTCTCCTCCGGTTCGGCCTCATCCCCTTGGTGGCTGAGAAAAGGCCGCGGTTGCAAGCGCGTCGCCGCCCCCCTACCTGCCGGCCGACCGATGAAGCTTCTCCTCCTCGCCTGCCTGCTGGCCTTGCCCGCCCCCGCTCTCGCCCAGCATGAGGGCCATGGCACGCCGCCCGCGACCGACGTTCCCGCGGAGCGGGCCGCGGATGAGGCGGCGGCGACGGAGCCGCCGCACGCTGTCGCGATGACCGGAGCGCTCGGCCCCTATGTGGCGACCCGAGAGGCGTCGGGAACCGCCTGGCAGCCCGAGACCTCGCCCCATGCCGGCGCCCACGTCACCGCCGGCCGCTGGTCGCTGATGGGGCATGCGACACTTTTCGCGGTCCATGACTGGCAGGGCGGGCCGCGGGGAGGGGAGAAAGGCTTCGTCGCCGGCATGGCGATGGGATCGGCGCGGCGGCCGCTCGGGCCCGGCACCCTGCAGCTTCGGGCGAGCCTTAGCCCCGATGCGCTGATGGGGCGGCGCGGCTATCCCCTGCTGCTCGCCTCGGGCGAGACGGCGAACGGAATCGACCCGCTCGTCGACCGTCAGCATCCGCACGACCTCTTCATGGAGCTTTCGGCCAGCTACGCCTTGCCGCTGTCGGGGCGGTCGAGCCTGTTCGTCTACGGCGGCCTCCCCGGCGAGCCCGCCTTCGGCCCGCCGCCCTTCATGCACCGGCTCTCGGCGACGGAATCGCCGGAAGCGCCGATCAGCCACCATTGGCTCGATTCGACCCATATCAGCTTCGGAGTGCTGACCGCCGGGCTCGTCCTCGACGACGTCAAGCTGGAGGCCTCGCGCTTCAACGGCCGCGAGCCCGACCAGCACCGCTTCGACATCGAGACCGGGCCGCTCGATTCGACCGCCGTGCGGCTGTCGTGGAACCCGGCCCCGACCCTCTCGCTGCAGGCGAGCTGGGCGCGGCTGAAGAGCCCCGAGCAGCTCGAGCCGGGGGAGGACCAGACCCGATGGTCGGCAAGCCTCCTCTACAACCGCCCGCTCGGCCGGCGCGCCCGCTGGTCGACCACCCTCGCCTGGGGACGCCGCTCGGGAGGGCATTCGAATCTCGACGCCTTCGTCCTCGAGAGCGCGGTGACCCGCGGCCCCTGGAGCCTGTTCGGCCGGGCCGAGCGGACCGAGAATGACGAGCTCGCCCTCGGCGCAGGCCATCATGGGCCGGCTTTCCGGGTCGGCAAGCTGTCGCTCGGGGCGCTTCACGACGTCCGGGTCGCGCCCCATCTGAGGCTTGGCGCCGGCGGCCTGTGGGCGTTCAACTTCGTCCCCGCGGCCCTCGAGCCGAGCTATGGCGGCGACCCGGACGGGGCGATGCTCTTCCTGCGCGTCACGGTGGATTGAAGGATGAGGCTTCCGCGGCCCCTGATCCGGATCGTCTTCACCTTCGTCCAGGCACTGAGGAAGCTGCTCTGGCTGGTCACCGGCCCCGGCCGCGACGGAGTCCATGCGGTTCCCCTGACTCCGGCCGGGAAGGTGGTGCTGGTGCGGCTGACCTACGCGCCCGGATGGCGGCTGCCCGGCGGCGGCTGCAAGCGCAGCGAAACCCAGGAGGCGGGAATGCTGCGCGAGCTGCGCGAGGAGATCGGCCTCGCCGCCCACGGCGCGATCGAGCGCCTCGAGGACGTCCGTCCGAGCGGTCTGCCGGGCGACCGTTCGGCGATGTTCCTCGTCCGCGACGTCGACTACCGGCCGCGCCAGTCCCTCGAGGTCGAGGAGGTGCGCGAGTTCGATCCCGCCGACCTTCCCGACGACGCCTCCCGCTCGACGCGAGAGACGCTCGGCAAGCTGTTCCCGGGCGAAGGCCGGGGTCCAGTCTCCGACGCCTGAGCCGCTGGGCCCCGGCCTTCGCCGGGGTGCAAGCAGGTGTCAGTCGCCGACATGCTCGGGCTTGCCCTTGCGCTTGGTCGAGGCGAACTCCTCGAGCTGCTTCTCGCTCATCGATTCGACCATCTGCTTCGAGGCGCCCTTCAGCTGGCTCTTCGGGGTGTCGCCGCGCTTGGCGGACAAAGCGGCTCCGGCGGCCTTCTGCTGCGCTTTCGATTTGGCAGGCATGGTTTGTCTCCCTAAGGCTCGCGGCTGGAACGGAGCGCGCAGGCGCGGGGTTCCTTGTCGCCACGAGGGAGAGACGACGGCATGGACGAGATCGAATGGTGGGAGTTCGACACCGCCCGGGAGATGGCGGAGCAGGCGGCGGGGGACATCGGTTTCGTCATCGAGAGCGCCGTCGAGGCGCATAAGGGCGCCCGCATCGCCCTCCCCGGCGGGCCGGCGTCGGACCTGATCTGCGGCCAGCTCGCCAAGTCGAAGGGCATCGACTGGTCGAAGCTGACGATCATGCCGACCGACGACCGGCTGGTGCCGCTCGGCGATGCGCTCAGCAACTACCGCAAGCTCGAAGGCTTCTTCGCCGCTAGGGGCGCCGAGATCGTCTCGCTGGTCGACGAGGCCGCGCTCGGCGACCGCCAGGAGGCCGGCCGGCTTGCCGACGCTCGGCTGTCGCTGGTCGGCTGGCCGCTCGACCTCGCCTGCCTGGGAATGGGCGCAGACGGCCACACCGCCGGAATCTTCCCGGGGCCCGACCTCGAGCGCGCCGTCGCCGGCCCGCGCGAGCGCCGGGCCGTCGGGGTGAGGCCCGATCCGATGCCCGACGAAGCAGCGGTCGAACGGGTCACACTGACCGCACCGGCGCTGACCTCGGCGAGGGCGATCATGATCGTCATCGCCGGAGCGGAGAAGCGCCGGCTGCTCGAGCAGGCGATCAAGGAAGGGCCGCTCTCCTCCGTCCCGATCGGCCGGGTCCTCGCCGCCGTCGACGCTCCGATCGACATCTTCTGGAGCGCGGAGGGCTAGGGCGGACTAGATAAGCTCCTCGAGGTCCAGCGCGCCGAGTAGAGCCGCTCTCGCGCCGTCCATCCGCGCCCACAGCATCGGGTCGAGCAGGTCCTCCGGAGCGATCCGCTCCGGCCATTCCGCCTCGATCAGCGCGGCGAGGCGGTCGAGCTTCGCCTCGTCGGCCATGAAGCGGGGATCGACCGCCTCCGGCTCGGCGACCACCCTCAGCCGAAGGCAGGCGGGGCCGCCGCCATTGGCCATCGACTGGCGGACGTCGACGACGAACAGCTCCCGGATCGGGCCGTTGCCGGCGACCATTTCCTGGAGCCAGGACCAGACCGAGGGGGTCTCGCGCGCTTCCTCGGGGAGGATCAGCGCCATTCCGCCGGCCGGGAGCGTGACCAGCTGGGCGTTGAACATATAGCTGGCGATGGCGTCCTCGAGGCTGACGGCGCTCGCCGGCACCTCGACGATCTCGACCTGCGGAAGCCGCCGCTTCAGCTCGGCATAGAAGGTCGGCCGGTCGGTGAAGGCCTGCTCGTGGGCGAAGAGGACGTTCTCGTTGGCGACCGCGACGACGTCGTTGTGGAAGGCGCCGGCGGCGATCGCCTCCTCGGACTGGCAGACGAACAGGGCGCGCTCCGGGTCGAGGCCGTGCAACCGGGCGATCGCCCGGCTCGCCTCGACATGCTGGCGCACCGGGTAGGCGCCGCCGCGAAGGCCGTAGACGAACACCTCCACCCCCGGCTCGCCATGCGCCGCGCAGAGTCGCATGTGGTTGGCGGCGCCCTCGTCGCCGAAGGTCGCGGGGACCGGCGGGTGGACGGCGAAGCCCTTGCCCGGGGCGAAGGCGAGGCGCAGCTGGGCGAGCGTCTCGGGCCATTCGTGGCTTCGGTGCGCCATGGTGCGAAGATTGGCGACGGTGAGGTGGCAGCGGCCGTCGGCCGTGTCGGGCGCCGGCGAGACGGTGGCGGCGTTCGCCGCCCACATCGCCGAGGCGGAGAAAGCGGCGGGGCGGAGCGTGTCCGGCACCTCCTCGACGCCGGTGCCGAGCTCGGCCAGCCAGGCCCGGTCCGGTCGGCGGTGGGGGAGGAGCAGGCCCTGCGGCAGTCCGAGGCGCAGGTTGTGCCGCATCTTCGCCAGCCCCTGCAGCGCCGCCGCCTTGGGATGGGAGACCAGGCCCTTGTGGCTCGCCGAGGCGATGTTGCCGAGGCTGAGGCCCGAATAATTGTGGCTCGGGCCGATGATGCCGTCGAAATTGATCTCTGCGAGCGGCATCTAGCGGCCCATGGCGACAAGGGTGTCGCCCGGCTCGACTCCGAGCAGGAGCGCGGTTTGACGGCTGATCGTGGCGCCCTCCTCCGGCGAGATTCGGACGTCGGCGCAGCAGGCGGCGAAGCCCTCGAGCCGGCCGTGAGCCAGCATCATGCTGGTCCCCTCCACCGTCTCGGCCACCGCCTCCACCACCAGCTCGCGCGATTCCCTGATCGTTCGGACCTGGTCGGTGGCGGCGGTCATGGTCGGGCCGCCGTCGAAGATGTCGACATAGCAGTCGAACTGGAAGCCTTCGCGCTCGAGCATCTTCATCGCGGCGCGCCCGGAGGGGTGGGGGACGCCCATCACCGCCCGGGCGCTCTGCGGCAGCATGGCGGTGTAGATCGGGGTCTTGGGCATGAGGTCGGCGATGAACTGGGTTCCGTGGGCGCCGTTGAACTCGTCCGCCTCCTGGAAGGTCATTCCGAAGAAGCGGCCGGCGAGCGCGTCCCAGAAAGGCGAGCCGCCCTTCTCGTCGATGACTCCGCGAAGCTCGGCGATGACCCGTTTGGCGAAGCGCTCGCGATGGAGCTTGATGAACAGATAGCGGCTGCGCGCGAGCAGCATTCCGAGCCCGCCGGCGCGTTCGCCGGGATGGAGGAAGAGCCCGCCCACCTCCGACGATCCTTCGAGGTCGGTGGTCAGGGTCACCATCTCGTTTCGGAACGTCTGGCCGAGCGCCTTCGAGGTCTGGGTGAGGGTGCTGATCCGGTAGCTGTAGAAAGGCGCGTCGCGCCCGACCATTCCGAAGATCTGGCAGGTTCCGCGGATCTGCTTGGTCTCGGCATTTTCGAGCATGAAGACGTAGAGCTCGTCGCCCGGCTCGGCGACGTCGGCGGCGAAGCCCTTTTCGGAGCGGATCAGCTTGTCGACCAGGGCGCCGCGGTCGGCGGGCAGGTTGGTGAAGCCGCCGCCGGTCAGCTTGGCCATTTCGTAGAGCGCCTGGAAATCCTCGTTGCGCGCCGGGCGGATCCGAAAGCTCACAAACCCTCCCCCCGAGCCAGCCTCAGGATCGTCAGCGCCGACAGGCGCGCCCGCTCGGCGAGGCTGTCGACGATCAGATATTCCAGGTCCGAATGGATGGCTCCGCCGCGAACGCCCATCGTGTCGACCACCGGCACTCCGCAGGCGGCGATGTTGTTGCCGTCGCACACGCCGCCGGAATCGCGCCGGCCGATCGCCTGGCCGAGATCGGCGCCGCAGGCCGCGACCAGCTCGAACAGCTTCTCGGCCTGCGGGTCGACCGGCTTGGGCGGCCGGCCCCAGCCGCCGTGCATGGCGATGCGCACGTCGCGCCCGGCGGCTACCTCGGCCATCGCCTCCTCCAGCGCCGACTGTGCCCGCGCCTGGTCGGCGAGCGTCGCGGGGCGCATGTTGACGCGCAGGATGGCATGGTCGGGGACGACGTTGTTGGGGCCGCCGCCGTCGATCCTGGCCGGATTGACGCTGAGGCCGTCGCCCTTCGCCTCGGCCAGCCGCAGGGCCAGCTCGGCCGCCGCCAGGACGGCGTTGCGGCCCTCCTCCGGATTGCGGCCGGCATGGGCGCTCCGGCCCGTGACGACGAGCGAGAAATTGCCGCTTCCCGGCCGGGCTCCGGCGAGGGTGCCGTCGGGCAGGGCCGAGGGTTCGTAGGTGAGCGCCGCCTTCTTGCCGCGCGCGGCCTCCGCGATCAGGGCGGCCGAGCCCGGCGAGCCGACCTCCTCGTCCGAGTTGATCACGACCTCGTAGCCGAGCGACGGCGCCAGCGGCGAGGCCTCCGCCGCCTTGAGGGCCGCCAGCAGGACGGCGAGGCCGCCCTTCATGTCGGCGACGCCGGGGCCGCCGAGCACGCCCGGCTCGCGCCAGAACACGTCCTGGAACGGGTGATCGGGGGCGAAGACGGTGTCCATGTGGCCGGTGAAGAGGAGCTGCACCGGAGCCTCGGGTCGGACCGCGAGGTGGAGGTTGCGGCCATGCTCGAGCGGGCTGACGGAGCCGTCCGCCGCGACGGACTCGACCGGGGAGGGATCGCGCAGGGTCAGGGCTCCGGGCAGCGCCGAGAAGGCGTCGGCGAGCAGGCCGGCGACCCGGGCGAGGCCGTCGAGGTTGCGCGAGCCGCTGTTGACCGCCGCCCATGCCTCGACCTGAGCCAGCATCGGCTCGCCGCCCGACTGCTCCACCGCCGCCGCTTCGTCGCTCCTCAGGCCCCGCATGGGGACGCCTCTAGCCGCAGATCGGGGTGCAAGCCAACACCGTCATCCGGCGAAGCCGGGACCCGGGCGAGTATAGAGTATAAGGCGCCCTTTCCGCCACGAGGTCCCGGCTTCCGCCGCGATGACGGGGAAGTCACAGGTCTCTGCGGTCGTGGATCGGGCCTTTGAAAATCAAGCACTTGCGAATTGGTGCCTGACACCATTTTCGCGGCGGTCGTGGAAGCAGGCCTTTGAAAATCAACCACTTGGGAATTGGTGTCTGACACCAATTTCAGAGGCGGTGGCGGAAGGCGGCGAGGACGTCCTCGTAGAGCTTCTTCTTGAACGGGACGATCATGGCGGGAAGGTCGGCGGGGTCCGCCCATTTCCAGGCCCGGAACTCGGGCTCCGGGGTGGCGATGTTCACGTCGGCGTCGGTGCCGAGGAAGCGGGCGAGGAACCAGGTCTGGCGCTGGCCGCGCCACGGCTTCTTCCAGACCTTGCCGATCATGTCCTCGGGCAGGTCGTAGTAAAGCTCCTCGCCGTGGCGGGCGACGATCTCGACCCGGTCGGGGCGGATCCCGGTCTCCTCCTCGAGCTCGCGAAGCGCGCCGTCGAGCGCGTCCTCGCCGGGATCGAGCCCGCCCTGCGGCATCTGCCAGGCGTCGAGGCTGTTATCGAGCCGCTGCCCGACCCACACCTTGCCCTGCGCATTGAGCAGCATCACGCCGACAGCGGGACGGTAGCCGGCGTCGGTCATGCCCCCCTCGACAGTCGGGGACAGTTTCTAAACTGTCCCCGAAGGCTTGGGGACAGTTTAGAAACTGTCCCCTTCGCGGCCGCCATCATGCCTCCGTCTCCTTCAGGATCAGCTTGAGCGCCTCGACTCCGGAATCGATGTCGTCCTGGGACGAGGGGATGGCGCGGCGCAGGTTGATGAAGCCGTGGATGTTGCCCTTGGCCTCGAGGAAGATCGTCGGCACTCCGGCGCCCGCGCAGGCGGCGGCATAGGCGCGGCCCTGGTCGCGGATCGGATCGAGGCTCGCGGTCTGGACGAGCGTCGGCGGCATCCCGGCCTGGCTCTGGAGCAGAGGCGAATAGCGCCAGTCGGCCTTGTCGGGCCGGTAGCAATCGTCGAACCACTTCATCCCGTCGCGGCTGAGGAACCAGCCTTCGGCGAAATCCTCGAACGAGGGATAGCCCTTCGCGGGGTCGGCGGCCGGGTAGATCGGCCATTGCGCGATCACCGGCACGGCGGCGGGCTCGTCGCGCAGGGCGAGGCCGGCGACGATGGCGAAATTGCCGCCGGCGCTGTCGCCGCATACGACGAGGCCGGTGACCTCGAGCCCGAGCTCCGCCGGGCCTGCCGCCGCCCAGCGTGCGGCGGCGATGCAATCCTCGGCACCGGCCGGGAACGGATGCTCGGGGGCGAGCCGATAGTCGACCGCAAGCACCGGCAGGTCGAGCTGGCGGGCGATCTCGGCGCAGAACGGCTCGTGCGTGTCGAGGTCGCCGAACACGAAGCCGCCGCCGTGGAAGAAGAGCAGCAGCGGCCCGGCGGCGCGGCTTTCCCGGGCGTCGTAGAGCCGCAGCCCGATCCCGCCGCCGGGGCCGGGGCAGTGGAGGTCGCGAATCACCGCCAGCTCCCCGGCCGGCGCGTCGGAGATGTGGCGCGAGGCGACGATCATCGCCCGCGCTTCCCTCGCCCCGACCTGGTGGGCGCGCGGCCCGGGCAGGCGGTTGTAATAATCGAGGAAGGCGCGGACGTCCGGCCGCACGTAGGGATCGCTCATCCGAGCGCCATAGCCCAAGCCATGTAGCGGGCAAGGCGCATCTTCCTCTCCCGTCCTTACGGGAGAGGAGGGGCCCAAGCGAAGCTTGGGAGGTGAGGGTCTGTACACCCGACTCGGCAAGACCCTCACCTCCCAAGCCTTCGGCTTGGGCCCCTCCTCTCCCGCAAAGGGCGGGAGAGGGGCTTTTGACCCGCTGCCTTGTTGTCGCTGTGCCCGCGCGTCGCTAGGGTAATTGCCGCAACCCGCTGAGAAGGAACCCGCGTTGGCGACCGCCACCCACTGCGTCACTCCCGAAGAGGCCGCCGCCGACACGGCGCCCGAGGCCGTCGTCGTCCGCTTCGCCGGCGACAGCGGCGACGGCATGCAGCTGACCGGCGGCCAGTTCACCCTGTCGACCGCCCTGGCCGGCAACGACCTCGCCACCTTCCCCGATTTCCCGGCCGAGATCAGGGCGCCGCAGGGAACGACCTTCGGAGTCTCGGCCTTCCAGATCAATTTCGGATCGGCCGCGATCGAGACCGCCGGCGATTCCCCCGACGTGCTGATCGCGATGAACCCGGCGGCGCTGAAGACCAATGTCGACGATCTGAAGCCGGGCGGGCTGATCATCGCCGACGAGGGCGAGTTCGGCATGCGCAACCTCGCCAAGGCCGGCTATTCCGCCAACCCGCTCGAGGACGACAGCCTCGCCCGCTGGCAGGTGATCAAGTTCAACATCTCGCAGCTCACCCTCGACGCGGTGAAGCCGTTCGGCCTCGGCAACAAGGAGGCGCTGCGGTCCAAGAACATGTGGACGCTGGGCCTGGCGCTGTGGATGTTCGACCGCGACCGCGAGCCGATCGTCGAGTGGCTCAAGGCCAAGTTCGCCAAGAAGCCCGAGCTGGTCGAAGCCAATATCGCCGCCCTCAATGCCGGCCACGCTTATGGCGAGACCGCCGAGATCGGCGGCCAGATCCCGCAGCGCCATATCGATCCGGCGCCGGCCGAGCCCGGCCTCTACCGGACCGTCACCGGGGCGGAGGCGGTGTCGCTGGGGCTGGTCGCCGGGGCGCAGCTGGCCGGCCTTCCGATGTTCTTCGGCGGCTATCCGATCACGCCTGCCAGCGCGATCCTCCACCATCTCTCGAGGCTCAAGGAGTTCGGGGTCACCACCTTCCAGGCGGAGGACGAGATCGCCGCGATCGGCTCGGCGATCGGCGCCGCTTATGCCGGGAGCCTCGGAGTCACCTCTTCGTCCGGCCCCGGAATCGCGCTCAAGATGGAGGCGATGGGACTCGCCATCATCGCCGAGCTGCCGCTCGTCGTCGTCAACTCGCAGCGCGGCGGGCCCTCGACCGGCCTTCCCACCAAGACCGAGCAGTCGGACCTCTACCAGGCGGTCTACGGCCGCAACGGCGACGCGCCGCTGCCGGTCATCGCCGCCCGCTCGCCGGCCGACGCCTTCGACTGCGCGATCGAGGCGTGCCGGATCGCCGTCCAGTACATGACCCCGGTGATGCTTCTGACCGACGGCTATATCGCCAATGCCGCCGAGCCGTGGAAGGTGCCGGACATGGCCGGCTACCAGCCGTTCCCGGTCGCCTTCCACGACGAGCCGCCGGCGGAAGGCGAGGCGGTCAATCCCTATGCCCGCGACTCCAAGCTCGCCCGGGTTTGGATCCGGCCGGGAAGCCCCGGCCTCACCCACCGGATCGGCGGGATCGAGAAGAACGTCGGCACCGGCCACATCGATTATTCGCCGGCCAACCACCAGGCGATGACCGACATCCGCGCGAACAAGGTGCTTGGGGTCGCGGAGTCGATCGGCGACCAGCAGGTCTGCCTCGGCGGGACGAGCGGAAAGCTGGCGGTGGTCGGCTGGGGCTCGACCTTCGGCCCGATCCACCAGGCGGTGCGCCGCGCCCGCAATCGCGGCCTCGACGTCAGCCACATCCACATCCGCCACATCTGGCCGCTGCCGAAGAATCTCGGCGAGCTGCTTCGCTCCTACGAGCGGATCATCGTGCCCGAGATGAACAAGGGCCAGTTGAAGACCCTGCTTCGCGACCAATATCTGGTCGACGCCCGGCCGGTGAACAAGGTGTCGGGCCAGCCCTTCAAGATCGCCGAGATCGAGAGCGCGATCGAGGAGGCTTTGGCATGAGGATCGCACCGGCGGCGGCTGTAGCCTTTACATTGTTCGCGGCCAGCCCGGGTTCCGCGCAGGAGTCGAACGACCTCGGCCAGGTCCTCGCTCAAATGCCGAAGGAGCTTCGCGGTGCGCCGGTCCAGAAGCTGCCGGACGGGATATTGATGTATTTCCTCACGGGACCGAGCGGAGAGCCGATGGTCGTGGGCGTGTCGGTCTCCGAGAATAAGGAAGTGCTTTCCCCCGCGGAGATCCGGACCCGGCTCCGCGGATCGCGGAATCAGAAATCCGACGTTCGCCAGATCCTCCGCGAGGGTACGTTCACCGCCCCGAAGTGGCCCGGCGCCGCCACCTATTTTGTCGACTACGAAGGGAATGAGTTTCGTCATCAAAATTGGGCCCTGATGTCGGGCAAGGTCGGCATCAGCGTCCTTGTCACCTATCATAGCAAGAAGGACGCCAAGCCGGTCGAAGGCTTGGTGGCCAAGAATATTTTCGGCGGCGCCGTTATCAGCGTCAGCAAGCCGACGGAGTAGATATGAACGAGATCGTCAAGCTGACCGCCAAGGACTTCGCCACCGACCAGGAGGTGCGCTGGTGCCCCGGCTGCGGGGACTACGCCGTGCTGAAGGCCGTGCAGCGGACCATGCCGGAGCTCGGCGTCAGGCCGGAGAACACCGTCTTCGTGTCCGGAATCGGCTGCTCGAGCCGCTTCCCTTATTACATGGAGACCTACGGCTTCCACACCATCCACGGCCGGGCGCCGAGCTTCGCCACCGGAATCAAGCTGGCGCGCCCGGAGCTCGACGTGTGGATCATCACCGGCGACGGCGACGCTCTGTCGATCGGCGGCAACCACACGATGCACGTGCTGAGGCGCAACCTCGACTGCCAGATCCTGCTGTTCAACAACGAGATCTACGGCCTCACCAAGGGCCAGTACTCGCCGACCAGCCGCGCCGGGACGCGCAGCCCTTCCACCCCGTTCGGCTCGGTCGACCGGCCGGTCAGCCCCTGCGCCTTCGCGCTCGGCTCGGGCGCCCGCTTCATCGCTCGGGCCATCGACGTCCACAAGAACCTGCCCGAGGTGCTCAAGGCGGCCCACGCGCACAAGGGAGCGAGCTTCGTCGAGATCTACCAGAATTGCATCGTCTACAATGACGACGTCTTCGCCCCCTTCACCGCGAAGGAGAATAGCGGCCGGCAGCTGTGGCTGAAGGCGGGCGAGCCGATGCTGTTCGACGGCGGCGTCCGCGGCATCGCCCTCGACCGCGAGGCGCTGGCCCTCAAGGTCGTGGACGTCGAGGGCGGCGACTGGCAGTCGGCCGGGGTGCTCGTCCACGATCCGAAGAACCGCTCGGTAGCCCACATGCTGGTCGAGATGCCGTTCGGCGCCTTCCCGACCGCTTTGGGCGTGCTCTACGAGGATCCGGCCCCGACCTTCGAGAGCGCGGTGGTGCGCCAGAACCAGGAAGCGGCCGCAGGCAAGAAGGCGGACCTCCAGGCCCTGGTCTCCAAGGGCCAGAGCTGGATGGTGACCAAGGAACCGCACGAGATTTAAGCCGTGTCGAAGCTTTCCCGTCATGCCAGCGAAGGCTGGCATCCATGCTGAATCGACGATCTTCGCCGCAGCATGGACCCCAGCTTTCGCTGGGGTGACGGTGGAGGCGCCTCGATCTCAGTCGATCGCGCTCCAGTCCTTCTTCGCGGCCGCCTTGCGGTCGTTGCTTCGAGCGAAGAGGTAGAGCAGCGGCGAGAGGCCCAGGATCACGCCCATCGCGGTGCCCATCGTCTGGCCGACGACTCTTCCCGTGTCGGGCCCCGCTCCGGGCGAGCGGGCCAGATAATACCAGAGGCCGGCGAGCATCAGCTCGATCAGGACCAGCACCAGAAGCGTCCGTTTGGCCCGAGTCATGTCGATTTCCCCCCGATGAGGGGGAAGGATGACGGGCTTGCGCTGTCCGCGCAACCCCGCCACCAAGCGCGCCATGAACCAGCAGCCCCGCGGGCGCCATCTCGTCGCCGCCGACCGCCGCTTCGCCACCGGCGGCGGGTTGCTGGCGCGCCTGGCCTCGGGCGGCTTCTCGAGGATCCTCGACCGGATCGACCGCGGGCTCGAGCGCGGCGCGATCGAGGGGGTCCTGCCCGACGGCACCCGCCGGATCCTCGGCGGCCGGGCGCCGGGCCCGCGGCCGGTCGTCGAGCTGAGGAGCTGGCGGGCGCTGGCCCGGCTGGTCAGCTCGGGCTCGGTCGGCTGGTACAAGAGCTGGGAGCTTGGCGAATGGGCCAGCCCCGATCCGGTGCCGCTGTTCGAGCTGTTCATGCTCAACGCCGAGTCGCTCGGCGACACGGCCCGGGCCAAGGGGCCGTTCCGCCTGGTCAACAGCATCGCCCACCGCTTCCGCGACAACGACAAGGCGCGGGCGCGCGACAACATCGCCCACCATTACGACCTCGGCAACGATTTCTACCGCGCCTGGCTCGACCCCGGCATGACCTATTCGAGCGCGGTCTTCGCCGCGCCGGGCCAGACTCTGGAAGAGGCGCAGGCGCACAAGCTGACCTTGCTGCTCGACCGGCTCGTCCTCGAGCCGGGCCAGCGCCTGCTCGACATCGGCTGCGGCTGGGGCTCGCTCGCCGAGGCGGCGGCCCGCGACCGGGGGGTCGAGGTCACCGGCCTCACCTTGTCGGCGGAGCAGAAGGCCTATGCCGAGCGCCGGCTGCAAGCGGCGGGCCTGGGTTCGCGCTGCGCGATCCAGCTGACCGATTATCGCGACGCCGAGGGGCAATATGACGCCGTCGCCAGCGTCGAGATGGCCGAGGCGGTCGGCCAGGACTATTGGCCGGCCTATCTCGGCACGATCGCGCGCCTGCTGAAGCCCGGCGGCCGCGCCGCGCTCCAGTTCATCTCGATCCGCGAGCCTTTGTTCGACGATTATGCCGCCAATGCCGATTTCATCCAGACCTACATCTTCCCCGGCGGGATGCTGGTCAGCGAGGCCCGCTTCCGCGCTCTGGCCGAGCAGGCTGGCTTGAGCTGGCAGGATCGCCGGGGCTACGGCCTCGATTATGCCGAAACCCTGAAGCTCTGGCGCCGCCGCTACGATCTGGCGGTGGAGGAGGGCCGGCTGCCCGCCGGCTTCGACGACCGCTTCCACCGCCTGTGGCGCTACTATCTGATGTATTGCGAGGGGGGTTTTCGCGGCGGCGGCATCGACGTGGCGCAGGTGACTTTGGTGAAAGGGTAGGGGGAAAAGGGCTTCGACAGGCTCAGCCCGAACGGGAATGGGTCGGTCCGAACGGGAATGGGTCCGCCCGCGCGCGAATGGGCAGGTGTCGGTCCGCTGACATACGATCTTCCAATCCCGTTCGGGCTGAGCTTGTCGAAGCCCTTTCCTTCTGATTTTTTCCAGAAGCGATGGGTTTCTGGGCCTACATGCTGTATTGCGCCGACCGCAGCTTCTATGTTGGGCACACCGACGACCTCGATGTCCGGATCGCCATGCACATGTCCGGCGAGTTCGGCGGCTACACGGCGACGCGCCTGCCGGTGACCCTGGTCTGGTGCGACGAATTCCCGAGCCGCTATGAAGCGCTGTCGGCCGAGCGCCAGATCAAGGGCTGGAGCCGGGCCAAGAAGCTGGCGCTGATCCGTGGTGATTGGCGGCTCATCAGCGAGCTGGCGCGCAATGGAAAGGAAAGAGAGAAGGAGAGGGCTTCGACAGGCTCAGCCCGAACGGATAAATGCGGCGGATCGAACCCAAACCGTTCGGGCTGAGCCTGTCGAAGCCCTTCCCTTTCGCTAGGCCCGAATTTCGAGCCTTTCCCCCGTCTCGAAGCCGCGCTCCAGCAAAGCCAGTACCGCCTCCGCCACCGCGCCCGGAGGCTTGAGGGTGGCCGGGTCCTCGCCGGGATAGGCTCGGGCGCGCATCGTCGTGGCGGTGGCGCCGGGGTCGACGATGGCGACCCGGACCGGGGAGAGGTTGCGCACCTCCTCGGCGTAGGCGAGGACCAGCGTCTCCAGCGCCGCCTTCGAGGCGCCGTAGGCGCCCCAGAAAGCGCGCGGCTGGCGGCCGACGCTCGAGGTGACCGCCAGCAGCCGCCCCGCCTCGCTCTTTCTCAGCAGCGGGTCGAAGCCGGCGATCAGCGCCTGGCTGGCCAGCAGGTTCAGGGTGAGGACCCGGTTGAACTCCTTGCCGTCGATCTGCGCGACCGGCGTCAGCGAGCCGAGAGTCGCGGCGTTGAGCACCAGCAGGTCGAGCTTGCCCCAGCGTTCGGCGACCGCCGTCGCCAGCCTGCCGATGCTGTCGGTCTCGGTGAGGTCGAGCGGAGCGATGGTGGCGGTGCCGCCGGCCTGGTGGATCCGCTCCTCGGCGAGCTCGAGGTCGCCGGCGGTGCGGGCGGTGAGGACGACATGGGCGCCGGCTCTTGCCAGGGCTTCGGCGGTGGCGGCGCCGATGCCTCGGCTGGCGCCGGTGACGAGGGCGATGCGGCCCTGGAGAGATTGCTGGGTCATTGCCAAAATCCGTTCGCCCCGAGCGAAGTCGAGGGGCCCAATCGAGCGTAGCCGAGACGATTCAGCTGCACGCCATCGAGGCCCATCCTCGGCTCCGCTCGGAAGGGTGTCTCGACTTCGCTCGACACGAACGGACAGGCGCCGTCAACTAAGCGTATCTCTCCGCGAGCAGCGCCAGCTGGTCGGGCGCCTCGACATCCTCCTGGTCGGTCAGGCGGGTCGGATAGGCGCCGGTGAAGCAGGCGTCGCAATATTGCGGCTGGGCCTCGTCGCGCAGATCCTCGCCGAGCGCCCGGTAGAGGCCGTCGATCGAGATGAAGGCGAGGCTGTCCGCCTTGATGTAATCGTTCATCTGGGCGACGTTCATCTGCGCGGCGAGAAGCTTGGCGCGCTCGGGCGTGTCGACCCCGTAGAAGCAGCTGTGCCGGGTCGGCGGCGAGGCGATCCGCATATGGACCTCGCGGGCGCCGGCCTCGCGGAGCATCTGGACGATCTTCAGCGACGTCGTGCCGCGCACGATCGAATCGTCGATCAGAACCAGCCTCTTGCCCTGGATCAGAGCGCTGTTGGCGTTGTGCTTGAGCTTGACGCCGAGGTGGCGGACCGCGTCGCTGGGCTGGATGAAGGTGCGCCCGACATAATGCGAGCGGATGATGCCGAGCTCGAACGGGATCCCGCTCTGCTGGGCGTAGCCGATCGCCGCTGGAACGCCGCTGTCCGGCACCGGGACGACATAATCGGCCTCGACCGGATTCTCCCGCGCCAGCTCGGCTCCGATCGCCTTCCTCACCTCGTAGACCGAAGCGCCGTCGAGGACGCTGTCCGGCCTCGAGAAATAGATATGCTCGAAGATGCACGGCCTCGGCCGGACGTCGGCGAACGGCCGGTGCGAGCGAACGCCCTGCGGCGAGACGATGACGATCTCGCCGGGCTCGACGGTGCGCAGATAGGTTGCGCCGACGACGTCCAGGGCGACCGTCTCGGACGCGAAGATGTAGCCGTCGCCGAGCCGTCCCATCACCAGCGGCCGGATCCCGAGCGGGTCGCGGCAGGCGATCATGCCCTCGCCGGTCAGGCAGATCAGCGAATAGGCGCCCTCGACCTGCTTGAGGGCGTCGATCAGCCGGTCGAGCAGGGTCCGGTAGGTCGAGGTGGCGACGAGGTGGATGATCACCTCGGTGTCCGAGGTCGACTGGAAGATCGAGCCGCGCCGGTTGAGGTCGCGCCTCAGCCGCACCGCGTTGGAGATGTTGCCGTTGTGGGCGACCGCGAAGCCGCCCGAGGCGAGCTCGGCGAAGAGCGGCTGGACGTTGCGCAACGCCGTCTCGCCGGCCGTCGAATAGCGGACGTGGCCGATCGCCGACTGGCCGGCGAGGCGGCGGATCACCTCGTCTTTGTCGAAATTGCCGGCGACATGGCCCATCGCCCGGTGCGAGTGGAACAGCCGTCCGTCGTAGGAGGTGATCCCGGCCGCTTCCTGGCCGCGATGCTGGAGCGCGTGCAGGCCCAAAGCGACGACCGCCGAGGCGCTGTCCGAGCCCCAGATCCCGAAGACGCCGCATTCCTCGCGCAGCTTGTCGCCGTCCAGGCCGGTGTCGAAGGGATGCGTGGTCAGCATGTCACAAAACGCCCGCTATTCTCGCCAGATTTGCCCCACCGTCATATAGGAAGCGAGCCGCGGTTTGTCGCCCCGGCGGCGTTAATTTGATGTGGATAATGGAACGGCTTGCCCCGTCGCGCCTTGTCACGAGCGCACCATGAACAAGTCCCTCGCCCTTCTCCTGCTCCTCGCCGGCTGCAACCGCTCCGATCCCGCCCCGGAGCAGGGCAACGCCGCCGCGCCGGCCGCCGCCGGGCAGCCCGCCCGGCCGGCGCCCGCCGCGGCGCAGGCGGCGGCCCTGACCGGCCTCTACGAGGGCGGGGCGGGCGCTCAGAAGAACCAGCTGTGCATGGTCGAGAAGGGCGGCGAGACCCAGTTCGGACTGCTCGTCTGGGGCGGCAACCTCCACAGCTGCTCGGGGGCCGGCCGCGCGATCCGGAGCGGCGAGCGGCTCTCGCTGACCATGACCGGCGACGAGACCTGCACGATCGAGGCGACGCTCAAGGACGGCACCGTCACCCTGCCGGCGACGCTTCCGACCGGCTGCGCTTATTATTGCGGCGCCCGCTCAAGCCTCGCCAACGCGAGCTTCACCCGCGCCGGCACGACGGCCGCGGACGTGAAGAAGGCGACGGACATCGCCGGCGACCCGCTCTGCGACTGATGAATCCCTCCCCCGCCTTTGCGGGGGAGGGGGACCAGGCGAAGCCTGGTGGAGGGGTTCTTTCAGCGCCCGAAGAACCCCTCCACCGCGCTTCGCGCGGTCCCCCTCCCCGACAAATGTCGGAGAGGAATACTTGACGTTGACGTGAACGTAAACTACCCGGCGGCGATGCCGCAGGCGCTCCATTCCGATTTCGACGCCCCGCCGCGCACCGCGCGGACCTGGTCGATCACCGATCTGTGCGAGGAGTTCGCGGTCACCCCGCGGGCGCTTCGCTTCTACGAGGACGAGGGGCTGATCACGCCCCGCCGCCAGGGCCTGGCGCGGATCTACAGCTGGCGCGACCGCGCGCGGCTGGCCTGGATCCTGCGCGGCAAAAGGGTTGGCTTTAGCCTCGCCGAGATCCGCGAGATGATCGACCTCTACGATCTCGGCGACGGCCGAGCCTCGCAGCGCCGGGTCACGCTCGAGAAATGCCGCGAGCGGATCGACCTCATGACCAAGCAGCGCGCCGACATCGACGCCACCGTCGCCGAGCTCGAGAAGTTCATCGCCATGGTCGAGGCGGCCGATGGCGGTCGTTAGCAGCTCCCGGGCGAAGGCCGGGATACAGTCGTTCCTACCGTGCCGCTGGGCCCCGGCCTTCGCCGGGGAACACGCTTCCAAGAGGTAACCCATGCCCAGCTACACCGCCCCCGTCCGCGAGACCCGCTACGTTCTGGAAGAAGTGCTCGGAATCGACCGCTATTCGAACCTTCCGGGCTTCGAGAACGCGACCCCCGACATGATCGAGGCGATCCTGACCGAAGGCGGCCGCTTCGCCTCCGAGGTGCTGGCGCCCCTGAACCGCATCGGCGACGAGAAGGGCTGCGTCCGCCACGAGGACGGCAGCGTCTCGACCCCGCCCGGCTTCAAGCAGGCCTGGGACAAGTTCGTCGACGGCGGCTGGACGACCCTTTCGGCGCCGGAGCAATATGGCGGCCAGGGCCTGCCTCAGACGGTCGGGACCGCCGTCACCGAATATCTGCTCTCCGCCAACCAGGCGTTCGAAATGTACCACGGCCTCACCGCCGGCGCCGTCGCCTCGATCCTGACCAAGGGCTCGGACGAGCAGAAGGACAAATATCTGCCCAACATGGTCGCCGGCAAATGGACCGGGACGATGAACCTGACCGAGCCGCATTGCGGCACCGACCTCGGCCTGCTTCGCACCAAGGCGGAGCCTCAGGCCGACGGCAGCTACCTCATCTCCGGCACCAAGATCTTCATCTCGTCGGGCGAGCACGATCTCGCCGAGAACATCATCCACCTCGTCCTCGCCAAGATCGCCGGCGCGCCGGACACCGTCAAAGGCATCTCCCTGTTCATCGTGCCGAAGTTCCTCGTCAACGAGGACGGCTCGCTGGGGACACGCAACGGCGTCTCCTGCGGCTCGATCGAGGAGAAGATGGGCATCCACGGCAACTCGACCTGCCTGCTCAACTACGACAATGCGGTCGGCTGGCTGGTCGGCGAGCCCGAGAAGGGCCTCGCCGCCATGTTCATCATGATGAACGCCGCCCGCCTCGGAGTCGGCCTGCAGGGCCTCGCCCAGGGCGAGGTCGCCTACCAGAACGCCGTCGCCTATGCGAAGGACCGCCGCCAGGGCCGCGCCCTCGTCCCCGACGCCCGCGATCCGGACGCCAGGGCCGATCCGATCATCGTCCATCCCGACGTCCGCCGCATGCTGATGGAGATGAAGGCGTTCAACGAGGCCGCCCGCGCCCTCGTCCTGTGGGGCGCGCTCCAGGTCGACATCTCGCGCCGCGCCCAGACCGAGGAGGAGCGCGAGGCGGCTTCCGACCTGCTCGGACTGCTCACCCCGGTCATCAAGGGCTATATGACCGACCAGGGCTTCAAGGTCGCGGTCGACGCCCAGCAGGTCCACGGCGGCCACGGCTATATCCGCGAATGGGGCATGGAGCAGTTCGTCCGCGACGCCCGCATCGCCCAGATCTACGAGGGCACCAACGGCATCCAGGCCCTCGACCTCGTCGGCCGCAAGCTCGGCGCCAACGGCGGCCGAGCCATCCAGGCCTTCCTCAAGCTGCTCGGCGAGGAGATCGCCGACGCAAAGGCCGGGGAAGGGGAGGCGGCGACCGTCGCCGCGTCGCTCGAGAAAGGCGTCGGCGACCTCCAGGCCGCGACGATGTGGCTGATGCAGAACGGCATGGCCAACCCCAACCACGCCGGCGCCGCCGCCTATCCGTACATGACCCTGACCGGGATCGTCTGCCTCGGCCTGATGTGGCTGCGCATGGCGAAGGCCAGCAAGGCCGCCCTCGCCAACGGCGGCGGCGACCACGCCTTCCACGAAGCCAAGCTGATCACCGCCCGCTTCTTCGCCGAGCGGGTGATGCCGGAGACGGGCTCGCTGAGGCGGCAGATCGAGGCGGGCTCCGACACTCTGATGGCGCTGCCGGCGGAGGCTTTCTAGGGCTCGAAACCCCTCTCCCGCTTTCCGCGGGAGAGGAGGGGCCCGCCCGCGAAGCGGGTGGGAGGTGAGGGTCTGTACTCCGGACTCGGCAAGACCCTCACCTCCCAACCCTTCGGCTTGGGCCCCTCCTCTCCCGTAAGCACGGGAGAGGGGTTCGTGACCCTCACTCCCCGATCAGCAGCGACACCTCGGCGATGCGCAGGTCCTCCGTCCTCGGCGCCGCCCGGCCGGGGGTGGGCGCGAACAGGCTGTAGGGGACGATCTGGACCTCCAGCGCCTCGGCCTCGACCCGGTCGATCAGGCGAGTCGCGTCGAAATCCTGATAGCCCATATGGGCGGTCTGGTGCATCTCCGCCCGGCCGCGCGCCGGGGTCGCCGTCCCGTGTTCGCTCCCGAACAGGTTGAGAGTCCCCAGGAACCAGGGCGAACTCTCGTCGAGCGCGGCGCCGCGCGGCGCGAGGTAGATGGCGAAGCCGCTTGCCGGCAGCCGGTTCCACGCGATCCCGCTTAGGCGCACCGTTAGAGTCCGCCTCGGCGGTGGAGGAGGGGGCGGAGGAGGAGGCGGCGGCGGCGGCGGCGGCGGCGGTTCCGAGCCCGGCGGTCGGGGCGGCGGCGGCGGCGGCGGCGGCGGGGGAGGAGGGGACGGTTCCGGCGAGGGCGGCGGCGGCGGCGGTGGAGGAGCCTCGTCCCGGCCCCTTCCGCCCCTTGCCGGAGCGCGGCGGGCGGGCGTGGCGACCCGGGCGACGGTCCGGCGCGGAGCGGGCCGGGCGAGGCTCGCCGCCGGCCGGTCGGCGGAGACGACCACCTCCTCGTCGTTTCGGAACAGCGCCCTTCCCGGCGGCGCCGCGGCGGCGGCGAGGGCGGTTCCGCCGCTCGGCAGAGGGAGCCCGCCCACCGTCGTCGAATCCGCGTAGGCGACCGGCAGATTGTCGGCCTCGAGGTAGAAGCGCCTCGGCTTCCTCACCTCCGAGCCGTCGGAGTCGATGAACGTCCACGGCGCCTCGTCGAACCAGGCGTCGGGCGGCAGCGGCCCCCATTTCTTGCCCGGGCTCGCCGCCCATTGCCGCCACAGCCGGTCGATATTGGCGTGGTGGACCCAGAAGACCGGATCGAAGGCCGCGGTGGTGATTTCGGCCATGGCGCCCTTGCCGCTTCCGACCATTCCGCCGACCGCGACGTGGAGGTCGTTGTGCGGCCTCTGCTCCACCGCGCCCGGCTTCGAATCCTGCGCGAGGACGTCGCCGCCGAAGCCGGTCACCCCCGGCTCGCTGAAGAATTGCGCCGCCTCGCGGGCGTGGGTCGCGGCGCCGACCGGTTCGCTCAGCGTGAACAGGCCTTTGACGAAGGCGAGCTCGCGATTGGGATGGTGGAGCGGATTGGGCACCTTCTTGTCGCGGTCGAGATACTGGGCGGCGAACAGCTCCGGGAAGCCGCGCTGCGCGATCTCGTCGTAATTCCAGTAGGGGATTGCGAGCTCGGGCTCGCCGGACGCGTCGCGCAGGATGCGCTCGAAATGGTAGAGATAGGCGCGGTGCCAGATCAGGAAATTGGCCGAGCTCTGCCCGAAATGCGGGCATTGCTTCCAATATTTGCGGACCTCGACCTTCGCCACCTTCGCGTCGAGCGCCCGGGCCTCGGCATAGATCTCGTCGGAATAAGCGTGGACCGCGCCTTGCCAGAACCAGCTCCTAGGGTCGGAGCCGGGCCGGTCGCGCATGACCTGCACCCCGCGGCGCAGGGCCTCGACCAGCTTCGGGTCCTTGGCGAACTCGCTGAGGGGGAGGCGGCGGGGCGAAGACGGCTGGGCGAGCAAGCGGCCGGCACCGGGAACCACCGCCACGGCGGCTCCGACAACCGCCGCGCCGAGCACCTTCCTTCGAGTGAAATGCATCCAGACCCCCGCTGGGCGCAATCTACAGACTAGGAGGGCTGGCGCAACCAAACCCTCTCTCGCGAAAAGCGCGAGAGGGATTCGCCAGGTACCCCTGCCACCTCAGCCCTGAGCGCCGCCAGCCGCGCCAGCCGCGCCTGCCGCTCCTCCCGCGTCATCGCCAGAGCGCAGGCCCAGGCGGATTCGTAGGCGGGGCCGATCCGGCGCTCGATCGCGGCCATGCGGTCGGCGAAGTCGCGGCCGTAGAGGTCGGTCCAGACGTCGTAGAGGAAGAGGTAGAGCAGTCGGTGGTCGTCGAGGCCGGATCCGCGGGGCAGGGCGAGCGCCAGGCGGTGGCCGAGCTCGTGGACGAGCGTCGCCTTCTTGTAGGCCGGCGAATAGCTCGCCCTCCGACGGATGGTGCGGCCGTCATAGGCGGTCATCGGCCGGCCCTCCGAGACGATCGCGTCGATCCGCGAGGCGGGGAAGGCGAGGCCGGTGACGCGCTCCATCGACGCGACGATCGCAGGCCCTTGCGACTGCCAGAGCCGCCGGTATTCGTCGGCCGCCGGAGCGAAGGCGGGAGCGACCGGAATGACGGCGACCGGCGGAGCGGCCGCGGCCAGGACGAGCGGCAGTAGGGCGATCGCGACGGTCCGCATCGGCGCAGCATAGACCCGCCGATGCCGCTTGCCCACCCGACCAGTTCATGTTATGTTCTACTGCTTCGTGTCGCGATAGGGGGCGGCGGTGAATCTGGTCCTGATCATCCTTGCGATAGGCGCGGCCTTTGTCGTCGGGCTTGCCGACCGCTGCGCGTGGCGGCGACGGCCTAGACTGAAAACAAAGGATTCTCCGGGCCGAGATGCGGGTCTTTTGTGTCTTTTGGGGGCTGCCCCCGTTCCCCGGCGAAGGCCGGGGCCAGCGGGAACTTGCCTGCCTGCCGCGAAGCGGTGGGGAGGGGGACCACCCGAAGGGTGGTGGAGGGGTAATTGCCCGGCCTTCGAGGATCCCGCGCGAGACGGCACACGTCAGCGCCGATTACCCCTCCACCAGGCTCCGCCTGGTCCCCCTCCCCATGCTGCGCATGGGGAGGCAAAGCTACGTCGCCGTTTCGAGCTGGGTGAATCGGGTCGGCAGCACCTCGCGCACGCCCAGGGTCCCCTGCGCGCCCTTGGTCACCACGCTGAGCTGCTGGACCTCCTTGCCGCCGAGCGGGATCACCATCCGGCCGCCCGGCGCCAGCTGCGCGGCGAGGGCCGGCGGCGGGGCGGCGGCGGCGGCGGTGACGAGGATCCGGTCGAACGGGGCGTGGTCGCTCCAGCCGCGCGAGCCGTCGCCGACCCTGATGTCGACGTCGTAGCCCTCCGCGGCGAGTCGGAGGCGGGCGCCTTCGGCGAACTCCTCGACGATCTCGACGCTCCAGACGTGGGCGCCGAGAGCGCTCATCACCGCCGCCTGCCAGCCGAGGCCGGTGCCGACCTCAAGCACCCGCTGCCCGGGCCGCAACTCCAGCAGGTCGAGCATCAGGGCGCCGATGAAGGGCTGCGAGATGGTCTTGTCGAAGCCGATCGGCAGCGGCGTGTCCTGATAGGCGGCGACCGCGAGCTGGTGCGGCACGAACAGGTGGCGGGGCACTCGAAGCAAGGCGAGGCGAAGCGCCGGGTCGACCGCGTCCTTGCCGATCTCCTCGCTGGCCAGGTCGAAATGGAGGTCGACGATCTCGACCATGTGGCGCCTCAACAGGGCCAGATGCTGCTCGGCCATCGGCTTCATGAGAGGCTCCTTACTCGCCACGAGGGCGCAGACTGCAGGGGGGAACGCAAGGGGAGGCCAGCCGTTTCAACCCGTCCTGCGAAGGTTTGATTTCGCCCCTGCAATGAGGCGGTGGGGCGCCCCGAAGGAGAATGAAAAATGGCCGACCCGGATTCGCCGCCCAGCGATTCCGAACCGGTTCCGTCGGGATCGGAACCGCTCGATTACATCCTCGGCGGCGGCTACGCCTCGAGCCACATCCACCTTCTCGAAGGCTCGCCCGGATCGGGCAAGACCACGCTCGGGCTGCAATTCCTGCTCGAAGGCAAGCGCCGCGGCGAAGCATGCCTGTACGTCACCCTGTCGGAGAGCCGAGTCGAGCTGCTGCAGGTCGCGAAGACTCACGGCTGGGACGTCGGCGGAATCGAGATATTCGAGCTGGTCCCGCCCGAGCTCAGCCTCGACCCGGAGCGCGAGCAGTCGATCGTCTACGCCTCCGACCTCGAGCTCGGCGAGACCGTCCGGCTGGTCATGGCGGAGGTCGAGCGGCTCGCTCCGGCGCGGGTGGTGTTCGACAGCCTGTCCGAGATCAGGGTGCTCGCCCAAGGCTCGCTGCGCTACCGCCGGCAGGTGCTGGCGCTGAAGCATTTCTTCGCCCGGCGGCGGTGCACCGCCCTGTTCCTCGACGACCTCACCGACATCGCCGAGGACCTCAGCCTGCACAGCCTCGCCCACGGCGTCGTCAGGCTCGAGCAGATCGCCATGAGCTACGGCGCCGAGCGGAGGCGGCTTCGGGTCTTCAAGATGCGCGGGCGCAAGTTCCACGGCGGCTTCCACGATTTCGTCATCCGCACCGGCGGAGTCGAGATCTTCCCTCGCCTCGTCGCGGCCGACCATCCCGATACCGGCTACGAGCAGCGCTCCGCGATCAGCGGCCTCGCCTCGCTCGACGAGCTGGTCGGCGGCGGGCTCGACTACGGCACCACCACGCTCGTCGTCGGGCCGTCGGGATCAGGCAAGTCGACCCTGTCGCTGCAATATATGTGCAGCGCCCTCGCCCGCGGCGAGAAGGTGCTGGTGGTCAGCTTCGACGAGACCGAACGCATCTTCTACCGCCGGGCGGCCGGGCTCGGCCTCGATCTGAGCCGCTGGAAGGAGAGCGGAAGCTTCATCCTGCGCCAGGTCGACCCGGCGGAGCTGTCGCCGGGCGAGCTCACCGGAATCATCCGCGAGCAGGTCGAGGGCGCCGGAGCGACCGTCGTCGTCGTCGATTCGCTGTCCGGCTACCAGCACGCCATGCCGCAGGAGCAGCACATGCTCCTCCAGATGCACGAGATCGTCACCTATCTGAACCAGCAGGGCGTTCTCACCTTCCTGATCCTCGCCCAGACCGGGATGGTCGGCCACATGCAGTCGCCGGTCGACCTCACCTACCTGTCCGACAACGTCCTGCTGCTTCGCTTCTTCGAGGCGCATGGCGAGATCCGCCGGGCGCTGTCGGTGCTCAAGAAGCGCACCGGCGGGCACGAATCGGCGATTCGCGAGTTGAGGATCGGGAGCGGCGGTATCGAAGTGGGACCGCGGCTCGCAGGCTTCCGCGGGGTCCTTACCGGCACTCCCAGCTACGAGGGTCAGTCCGCTTTGCTCGAGGACGGCATTGGCCGGGGCCGATAAGAACCCCGGCGACGGCAACTTCCTGATCGTCGCACCGACGGGCCGCGATGCGGAGGTGATCGGCCAGCTGCTGCGCAGCGCCGCCATCCGGTTCGCGATCGACGGCGACGGCGACCGGCTGTTCGCGGCCATCGCCTCGGGCAGCGAGACGGGGGCCATCGTCACCGACGACGCGTTCGCCCGGCTGGACACCGACCGGCTGCGCGCCGCGATCGAGCGCCAGCCGCCCTGGTCCGATTTCCCGTTCGTCCTGCTCGTCCGCCGAGGCGAGACCCGTGAGGGTTCGAAGGCGATGGAGGAGCTCGTCAACGTCACGGTGCTGGAGCGGCCGCTCCACCCGGCAACCCTGATCAGCGCCGTCCGTTCGGCGACCCGGGGCCGGCAGCGCCAGCGCCTCGCCGCCGCCTATCTCGCCGAGCGCGAGGCGGCGGAGGCGCAGCTGCGCGAGCTGGCCGACACGCTCGAGCAGAAGGTCATGGAGCGAACGCGCGACCTCGCCGCCGCCAACGATCGCCTCACCGCCGAGATCGCCGAGCGCGAGATCGCCGAGGCGCGCCTCGTCCAGGCGCAGAAGATGGAGGCGATCGGTCAGCTGACCGGCGGAGTCGCCCACGATTTCAACAATCTGCTCACCGCCGTCGTCGGCTCGCTCGAACTGCTCCTTCGCCGCACCGACGACGAGAAGCTCCGCCGACTCGCCGGCAACGCGCTCCAGGCGGCGGAGCGCGGCGCCCGGCTCACGTCGCAGCTGCTCGCCTTCTCGCGGCGCCAGCGGCTCACTCCGGCGCCGCTCGACATCAATCGGATCATCGCCGGGATGGGCGACCTGCTGACCCGGAGCATCGGTGGCCATGTCGAGGTCGAGACCCAGCTGGCCGACGGCCTGCCGCGGGCGCTCGCCGACCCGACCCAGCTCGAGGTGATGATCCTCAACCTCGCCATCAACGCCCGCGACGCGATGCCGGGCGGCGGGCGGCTGCTGATCGCGACCCGCAATCTCGGCCGGGTGCCCGAGCCGCTGGCGGCCGAGCTGGCGCCGGGGCGCTACGTCGCCATCTGCGTCACCGACACCGGCGTCGGAATGGCGCCCGAGATCCTGCAGCACGCCTTCGAGCCCTTCTTCACCACCAAGCCGCAGGGCAAGGGCACCGGGCTCGGCCTGGCCCAGCTCTACGGCTTCGCCCGCCAGTCGGGGGGGACGGTGGGGATCGACAGCGAGGAGGGCCGCGGAACCAGCGTCACCATCTACCTCCCCGCCACCGAGGCCGTGGCGGAGGTCCCCTGCAGCGCTCCGGCCGAAGGGCTGCGCCGGCGCCGCGGGCAGGTGCTGCTGGTCGACGACGACGATGACGTTCGAAGCGTCGCGGCGGCGATGGTGGCCGAGCTCGGTTACGAGGTGGTGACCGCCGACACCGGCGACGAGGCGCTTCGGCTGCTCGGGGAAGGGCGCTTCGACGTCATGGTGACCGACGTCGCGATGCCCGGCATGAACGGCGTCGAGCTCGGCCGGCGGGTAAGGCGGCTGGCGCCCGGGATGCCGATCCTGTTCGCCAGCGGCTATGCCGACGTACAGACCTTCGGAGCGGAGCTTTCCGACCAGGAGGTGCTGCGCAAGCCGTTCCGGATCAGCGAGGTCGCCGCGCGGCTCCATCACCTGCTCGAGGCCGGCCCGGCGCCGGCGTCCGCCTCGCTTTTCGCCGTCCCCGTCGAGGGTAACGAGTAATCAGCGCGCGGAGCCGAGGCTGAAGATCAGCTGGAGGCCGGCACCGACCAGGGCGGCGAGGACGAGCAGCCCCGGATATTGGGGCTCCTCGCGCTCGACGGCGGCGACCGCCGCCGCCGCCGCCGGAGCGGAGCGCCGCAGCTTCACCATGTCGCGGCTCCACGAGGCGAAGGGTGGCCGCACCGCCGGCAGGTTGGCCTCGCGGTGGAGCACCGGCAGGACGCTGGAAAGATCGGGCTCCAGCGAATGCTGGTGCCGCCCCGACCTCCAGACCACGCGGTGGCCGCCCGGCACCATCCGCCAGGCGGCGCCGCAGCGGATCATGTCGAGCCGGCAGCGGCGGCAGCGGGCGAAATAATAGCCGCCATTGTAGATTTCGTCGGCCCCCGCTTCGTGGCCGCCCAGCGCGCACAGCAAGCTCATCTCTCTTCCTCCTCCTCCTCGAACGGTCCGCCCGTTCCGCCGAGGCGGTACCGGGCCAGATAGCGCAGCTCCTCGTCGCCCCCGGCGATCGCCAGCGACGGGTCCCAGATCTCGAAATGGCTGCCGGCGCCGATGAACAATAACTCGCGGCCGAGGCCGCCTCGGCGGCGGGCAAGGGGCGGCAGGGTAAGCCGGCCGTCGTCGCCGTAGCGCGCTTCCTCGACCAGCCCGAAGGTGCGCCGGGCGCGGGCATGATGGCCGTCGGCCGGCAGCCCGAGCGCCTCGTCGCGAAGGCGGCGGCGCTCAAGCTCGGCCTCGAGCCGCGGCTGAAGCGCGCTGCCGTAGCCGGTAATGCACGGATCCGTTTCGTGGACCCCTAGGAGCAGCCGGCCGCCGTCGCCGTGGCGCGCCATCTCGCGCAGGATGAAAGGCGGGAGACGGACCCGGCCGGCCTCGTCGATCGCACCGAGCGCATTCCCGCTGAAGATGTGCGCGACTTCCACGGCCCAGTCCGCTCCCGCTTACGCAACCGGCACGTCCGCTTCCGGCGTTCGTGCTGTGAGGAGCTTAATGGTTAACTGCGGTTTGCCGCAGATAGGACTTGTACACCGGTAATGGTACGATGATTCGCTATGGAATTTACCATCCGAAGTGATAGCAAAGCCGGCGCTGAATCTAACCTGGATTATACAGGTTTTTTCTAACCTTGTGAGATACCCCTCTTTCGGTAAGCCGCTGAAGCCGCAGACTTTTCCTTACCTCGGTCAGCCGGGGTTCACCGTAATTTTGCTAGGTTGTGAATTAACCGGTCGACTCGGAGAGTTGACCCTGCGTGGCCCAGTACATTCGGCCTTTGGGGGAGCGGGCTTATGTCGCACCAACGCACTGTTTACGTGGTGGACCACGACGTCGAGGCCAGGCGGTCTCTCGTCATCAACCTGGCGTCGATCGGCGCCGAGGCCTGGCCTTTCGGGGGCGGGAGCGAATTCCTGGAGATCTTCGGTCACCTGATGCCGGGCTGCGTCCTGCTCGACATGGACGGACCGGACGGGCTCGAGATGCTCGGCGCACTGGTCGCTCGGGAGACCGGCTGGCCGATCCTCGCGATGAGCGGCCGGCCGAACGTCGCGCTCGCCGTCGAGGCGATGAAGCTCGGAGCGCTGGACTTCCTCGAGAAGCCGGTCGACGCCGCGAAGCTCACCGCCGCTCTCCAGCCCGCCTGGGCGGCGCTCGAAGCGTCGCTCCAGCAAGGCGAGGCCCGCCGGGTCGCGCAGGAGCGACTCGCCCGGCTGACCGCGCGCGAGCTCGACATCTCGCTCGCCTTGTTCAGCGGCCGCTCCAACAAGACGGTGGCGCACGATCTCGGCATCAGCGTCCGCACCGTCGAGATGCACCGGGCGCACATCATGGCCAAGCTCGGCGTCAAGAGCATCGCGGAGGCGGCGGTGATGGCCACCCATGCCGGGCTCTCGATCGCCCAGCGCAAGCCGGTCGCCTCGATGCTGTCGCCGGTCGGGCTGGCACGCGGCGGATCGCCCTTCGAAGGTCGGCGGCTGGCGCGCACCGGGTCCTGACTTTTCCGGAACCTCGCTGCGCGCGGGTCATTCAGGCCGGTGAGAGATCACCGGCCTCGAAGGAGCGCGGCATGGACGACAAGCTGAACGGTCGAAGCGGCGGCGGCCAATCGGGCGGCGGCCCCTATCCCAATCCCCATAGCGGCAAATCCGGCGGCAAGGACGGCTTCCTCGGCGGGGGCGGCCAGACCGAAAAGGCCTATCACGGCCACGGCCGGCTCGGCGACGAGAAGACCGGCGACAATGCCAACGCCCCGGCGGAGAATGAAGGGGACTAGACCTGGTGGCTGGAAATCGGTGCTTCGCCAGGAAGCACAACCGGCTTCCGCAATCTTTCCCGATCCGCATGTCCCCAAAAGGTCAGGGGCCGGCAGCGTGAGCTGCCGGCCCCTCCCTCGTTACGCGACTCGAGGGGTCGGCCCGCGGGTCGACCCCAGTCTTATGCATTGATTCGGTTGATGAATCGCTGAATGACCCTGACAGCCTCCATTCACCAAACCGGTCTTCAGTCGGCCTTGTTTCCGGCCGCGTCGGTCTTCACGTCGACGTCGGGTACCTTCAGCTCGATGCTGTCCGGGACCTTGAGGTTGACGTCGGGCACGTCGACCTTGGGCGCCTCGACGTTGACATTGACTCCGACTTCGTCGGCGGCCCGGTTGAACGAGCCGCTGAACACGAAGTAGAGCACCGCCAGCAGCACGACGATGACGAGGACGGCGAGCAGGGCGCCGCCGCCACCGCGGTCGCCGCCGGTCGAGACGACGGTGGTCGTCCGCTCGACCTCGCGCACGGTCTCGGGTTCGCGTTCGCGATCGGGGTCGGTCATTTCATTCTCCTCATGAGCCGGCGCGGGGACGCGCTCAGCTGCTCTTCGCCGGCGCAGTCACGTCGACCTTGACGTCGGTGCTCTTGTCGGCGCCGCCGAGAAGCTGGCCGCCGAACAGATAGAAGAGGAGGGCGATCACCGCGATCAGCAGGACCACGGCGATGATCGTGCCGCCACCGCCGCCGCCGTCGGTATGGACCACGGTCGTTTCGCGCTCGCGAACAGGTTCGGTCATTTCATGTCTCCACTTTGTTTCGGAGCCCCAACGCTGCGCCGGATGGGCGGTTCCTCGCCCTTGCATGCATCCATCTTCTTGAAGTCGCTCCAGGTGGACCCCGGATCACGCCCGGGGTGACGAAGCTGCGATCAACTAGGTCGCCGAACGGCCGGGCCAGGGCCCTTCGCGGAGGAAGGCCTCGAGCGGCCCGCGGGTCTCGACCGCCGCCGGTGCGCTGACCCGGTACTTCACCAGCCAGTCGCCGCCGACATAGCAATAGAGATGCGCTTCGGAGCGTATCTCCTGGACCCGGTCGTCGAACGGGCTGGCGAAGCGGTAGACCGACCGGTGGCCGAGGCTTGGGTCGACTCCCTCTGCGGGCAAGGCGACACCGCGCTCGATCGGCGCGGCGTTGCCGTGCTGGCTCGAGATCGCGGCGTTGGCGGAGGCGAATTCCTCGCCGCACATAAGCGGCCGCGCCGCCGGGGCGGCGGCGGCGGCGGGATAGATGTAGACGGTGATCAGAAGGCGCCCCGTCGGGGTGGCGAGATTGTAGCTGGCGCTGACGTTCTTCCCCTCCCGGTCGTACTGGAAGAGCTTCGAACGGCGGAATTCGCCGACCTCGACCGGAAAGACCGCGCGAGCCGGGCCATGGACATAGGGGTCGTTGGAGGCGACCTCGCGCTGGGCGGCGGCGGGCGCCCAGCCGACCGTCGCGGCCAGAGCCATCGTCAGGGCGATCTTCCCGGTCATTGCCGCTTCCTTTTTCATTGCCGCGAGAATGCCAGCTTGAGCCCGAAGTAGACGAGCACAACGCCGGTCAGCCGGTCGAGCGCGCGCACGAGGCCGGGTTCGCGCAGCGCCCGCGCCAGCGGCCGAGTCGCGCCGATCAGAAGCAGGAACCAGATCAGTCCGAGGCCGGCATGGATGGCGGCCAGAAGCAGGGTGGTCGCCGGCACGCTGGCCCCCGCCGGGACGAACTGCGGAAGAAAGGAGACGTAGAAGGCGCCCACCTTGGGGTTGAGCAGGTTGGTCAGAAGGCCGCGCAGGAACCAGTTCGCCCGCGGCGGCGGCGCTCCCTCCGCTCCGTCGTCGCCGCGAGCGACCAGGATCAGCCGGGCGCCGAGATAGAGGAGATAGGCGGCGCCGATCCATTTGAGCGCCGTGTAGGCGAGCTCCGACGCTTCGAGCAGCATGCCCAGCCCGACCGCGACCAGCGCGCCCCAGGCGAGGCAGCCGAGGCAGATTCCGAGCGCCGCCGCGAAGGCGCGTCGGGCGCCTTCGGCGGCGCCGGTGCGCAGCACCAGGGCGGTGTCGAGGCCGGGCGTGACGGTGAGCAGGGCCGCGGCGAGGGTGAAGGCGATCAGCGACTGCTCGAGCGGCGACATGGTGGACGCATAGCACAAGCGCGACCTATGGTTGAGCCATGGAAGACACGCCTCCGACCCCGCTCGACCGCGGCCTGCTTCGGCTGATGCGGATCCGCGGCGCGATCGCCGGCGCTCTGCTGATCGCAGCCGCCGCCGCCGCCGAGATCGTCCTGCGCCGGGAGCTGCCGCTCCCCTGGGCGGTCTTCCTCGCGCCGGCGTTGGTGGTCTTCGTCTACCTGGCCCTGTGGTCGCCGCCGCGCCGCTACAGCGCCTGGGGCTATTGGATGGACGGCGAGGAGCTTCGGCTCCGGCGCGGCCTGTGGACCCGGGTCCACACCCTGGTGCCGCTCGACAACGTCCAGCATATCGATGTCAGCCAGGGCCCGGTCGAACGGATGCTCGGCATCTGCAGCCTCGTCCTTCATACCGCGGGAACGCTGCACAGCCAGATCGTCGTGCCCGGGCTGACCCGCGAGCGGGCCGAGCGGATGCGCGACGAGATCCGCGCCCGGATCCGAGAGGAGCCGGCGTGAGCGACGGCGCCGACCGCCGACTCCATCCGGCGACGATCGCACTGGGCTTCGTCAAGGAGGCGCCGCAGACGATCCTGGCGCTTCCGGCGGGCCTCGCCTTCGCGTCCCGATCGGGGCTGGGCGGCGCCCTCCTGATCGCCGCGGCGCTGGCCGCTCTGCTGCTCGCCGTCAAATGGCTCGCCTGGCGGCGCTTCCGCTACGGTGTGGGCCCCGCCGAAATCGTCATCGAAAGCGGCATTCTGAACCGCAACCGCCGTTCGATCCCGTTCGACCGGGTCCAGGACGTCGACATCGAGCGCACCTTCCTCGCCCGCCTGTTCGGCCTCGCCAAGGTGCGGATCGAGACCGGCGCCGGAGGCAAGGACGAGGGGCTGCTCGACAGCGTCTCGCTGGCCGAGGCGCACCGGCTGCGCGAGACGGTCCGCGGCCGCCGAGCCGGCGCCGCCCCCGCCGCCGCGGAGCCGGCCGCCATTGCGGAAGAACAGGTCCTGTTCGCCATGAACGTGCCGAGGGTGCTGCTGTTCGGAGTGTTCAATTTCTCGCTGGTCTACATCGCCGGCCTGTTCGCCCTGCTCCAGACCTTCGACCGCTTCCTGCCGTTCGACATCTACGATCCGGCGCGCTGGGTCGGGCTGGTCGACGACTATCTGCCCAACCGCTGGACGGTCGGAGCGATCGCCGCCGTGCTGATCGTGGCGGCCCTGCTCGGATCGATCGCGGGCGTGCTTCGCACTCTGGCGCGCGATTACGGCTTCCGGCTGTCGCTCGAGGGCGGCCGATTCCGCCGCGAGCAGGGCCTCTTCACCCGCAGCGAGGCGGTGATCGCGCGCCGGCGGGTGCAGCTCGCCACGGTGACCGGCGGGCCGCTGAGGTCGCTGTTTGGCTGGTCCGGACTGTCCTTCCAGACGCTCGGCGCCGGAACCGACCGAAGCGGCCAGCAGAGCGCGGCGCCGTTCGCGACCCGGGCGGAGATCGAGACGGTGTTGGCCGAGGTCCGGCCGCTCCGACTGCCGCCGCCGCCCGAGCTCGCCTGCGTGTCGAGGCGCCACATCCTGCGCAGCTCGGCGGCCAAGCTCGCGCCCGCCCTGGTGGCGATCGCCGCCCTGTCGGTCTGGGAGCGTTCGTCGCTGCTCCTGCTGGCGCTGCTTCCGCTGCTCGCAGCCGCCGCCGCGCTGGAGAGGCGCTTCCACCGTTATGCGCTGGAGGACGATCTGCTGTTCGTCGCCCGCGGCGTCTGGCGGCGGCGGCTGTGGCTGGTGCCGCTCGGGAACGTCCAGTCGCTCGGCCTCAGCCGGGGGCCGATCCAGCGCCGCCTCGGCCTCGCCACCCTCGCCATCGACACGGCCGGCGCCTCGATGCTCAATGCTCCGCGCATCGTCGACCTCAGGGCCGCCGACGCGGAGGCGCTGGCGGCGGAGATTTCGAGGCGGCGGCGGTCCTATTCCGGAAGGAAGTCGGGGACCGAGAGGTAGCGCTCGCCGGTATCGTAGTTGAAGGTGAGGACGCGCTTGCCGGGGCCGACCTCGGCGAGCTTCTGGCGCACCGCGGCGAGGCTCGCGCCCGAGCTGATGCCGACCAACATGCCTTCCTCGCGGGCGGCTCGGCGGGCCATCTCCTTGGCGTCGGCGGGATCGACCTGGATGATCCCGTCGAGCAGGCCGACGTCCATGATGGCGGGGACGAAGCCGGCGCCGATGCCCTGGATCGGGTGCGGGCCCGGCTGGCCGCCGGACAGGACCGGCGACAGGGTCGGCTCGACCGCGAACACCTGGAGGCCCGGCCATTCCTTCTTCAGCACCTGGGCACAGGCGGTGATGTGGCCGCCGGTGCCGACTCCGGTGATCAGCACGTCGATCGGCGAATCGCGGAAATCGGCGAGGATCTCCTGAGCGGTGGTGCGGACGTGGACCTCGATATTGGCCGGATTCTCGAATTGCTGGGGCATCCAGCTGTCCGGGGTCTCGGCGATCAGCTCCTCGGCCCGGGCGATGGCGCCCTTCATGCCCTTCTCGCGCGGGGTGAGGTCGAAGCTGGCGCCATAGGCGAGCATCAGCCGGCGCCGCTCGATGCTCATGCTGTCGGGCATGACCAGGATGAGCTTGTAGCCCTTGACCGCGGCGACCATGGCGAGGCCGATGCCGGTATTGCCCGACGTCGGCTCGATGATCGTCCCGCCCGGCCGGAGCGCTCCGGAGCGCTCCGCATCCTCGATCATCGCCAGGGCAATGCGGTCCTTGACCGACGCGCCCGGATTGGCCCGCTCCGACTTCACCCACACTTCGGAGTCGCCGAACAGGCGGTTGATGCGGATGTGCGGCGTCCGGCCGATCGTCTCGAGGATGCTGGCTGCTTTCATTTCGACACTACTCCCTTGCGACTGCGGCCGCGAGCGCCGCCTGAGTCAGACTCCGAGGTCGCCGCCGATATAGAAGCGCGGGCTCCGGATTCCTATTGCCCGGCGGCGCCAACGCGGCCGCAATCCGCCCCAGTCCCGAAGCCGGGACGAGTCGAAGCATTATCAACGGGATGCGCGTCGCCATCCTCAATTCTTCCTTGCTCCAGTCGGCGCTGTTCCTCGCCATGCGATTAATGTATATCAATCCCGTTGCTGATTACCCGCAACATGAGGGGGCTCATGAACGGGGGATAATCATGGACTCCACGATCAGCCGTCGCCACCTGCTCAAGGCCGGCGCCGCCTTCACCGTCATCGGAGGCACCCAGCTCTTGACCAGCGTTCCGGCGCTGGCGGACTTCGCGGCCGGGCCGGCGGTCCGGCGCAACGCCTCGACGATGACGGCGAACGATCCGATCCTGGTCGGCTACCGCCGGGCGATCAAGGCGATGCGGGCGCTGCCCAACGACAATCCGTGCAGCTGGTTCTACCAGGCCGCGATCCACGGGACGACCGATCCGGCCGACCTGCCGTCGTGGAACACCTGCCACAACGACCCGACCTTCTTCTGGGCCTGGCACCGGATGTACCTCTACTGGTTCGAGCGGATCGTCCGGAAGCAATCGGGGATGTACGACTGGGCCGTTCCCTATTGGGACTGGACCAACCCGGCCGAGCGCTCGGTCCCGGCGCCGTTCCGGGTTTCGTCCAGCCTCCTCTTCGACGGCACCCGCAAGGTCGCGATCAATGCCGGCGACCCGCTGTCGGCCGGCCTGGCGACGGCGGTGAACAACGCGATGCTGCTGCTCGACTATTTCAGCACCCAGACCTCGATCAACGGCCCGCACGGCAGCGTCCACACAGGCGTCGGCGGAAACATGAAGGACGTCGTGACCGCCGCCCAAGATCCCGTCTTCTGGATCCATCATGCCCAGGTCGACCGGATCTGGAACCTGTGGCTGGCGCAGGGCGGCGGGCGGAGCAGCCCGGTCGGCGACGCGACCTGGCGGAACAAGACCTACACCTTCTTCGACGAATGCTGCCAGCCGGTCCAGATGACCGGCTGCGCGGTGGTGCGCGCCGCCAAGCAGCTCAGCTATTCCTACGAAGGCGAGCCGCCCCAGGTGAACCAATATTGTCCCCGCACCTGGACCGCGCAGCTCGCCGACCTGACGCTCGTCGCGCAGGCGCGGATCGCGCTCGTGCTGCAGGGACGGCCGGTGAGGGCCGCGCTCCTCCCCGGCAACGCCCGCGAGTCGAGCCGGCGGCTGAGGGAGCTGGCGCAGAGGGGCGATCGAACCGTCGCGCTCCACATCCGCGGAGTCGAGGCGGACACCCAGCCGGGCATCAGCTGGGAAGTCCATGTCGGTCCGAAGGGCTTCACGCCGAACCCGCGCAGCCTGGTCGGCATGTTCGCCCTGTTCGGGGCGGGCCTGAGGGACCGCAGGCAGCACTTCCATCCCGCCGAGTTCGTCTTCCCGATCAACAAGGCGATGACTGGGCTCGACCCGGCCAATCTGGAAGTGACTTTCGTGCCGGTTTCCGGGCTGGAGCGGGACCGGGATGAGCGAGCGGTTCAGCCGCGGGTGCCGGTACGGGTCGGGGAGCTCGCGATCATCGTGGACGCTCCGATGGAGCAGCCGCCGCGCGCGGAGCAGGAGCGGCTGCGCAAGCTGGAGGAGTCCGAATAGCCGCCTGGCCGGGTCCCGCTTTGACTTGCGGGGCCCGGTCGCTAGCGTGGCGCGATGGCTCTGATCCACGATGTCCTGCAGGGGTTCGGCGAAGCGGAATGCGACGCGCTGATCGCGCTCGGCCAGCAGGCCGGGCTCGAGCCGGCGACGGTGTGGACGGCGGCGGGCGATGCGGTCGTTGTGGCGAGCCGCTCGGCCGAGACCAGCTACCATCCGCGCGGGCCGGAGACGGCCTGGATCTACGACCGGCTCGACCGGCTGTTCGCCGAGGCGGGGGCGGCGTTCGGCCTGCCGGTCGGCCCGGTGACCGAGCCGCTTCAGATCCTGCGCTACGATGTCGGCGGTCATTTCCGGACCTGGCACAGCGACGCCGGCTACGACCGCGGCTCCGGCCGCCTCGTCTCGGTGTCGGTCGAGCTGTCGCCGCTCGGCGACCATGAGGGCGGCGATCTCGAGATCGTCCCCGACACGATTGGCCGGGTCCGCAATCTCGAGCGCGGCGGCGCCCGCTTCTTCCCGTCGCGAGCACTTCACCGGGTCACTCCGGTGACCCGGGGGGTGAGGCATGCGCTGGTGATCTGGACCGGCGCGGCGGAATAACGCCTCTCCCGTCCTTACGGGAGAGGAGGGGCCCAAGCGAAGCTTGGGAGGTGAGGGTCTGTAGCACTGAGTCAGCAAGACCCTCTCCTCCCACCGCTTTGCGGTGGGCCCCTCCTCTCCCGCGAAAGGCGGGAGAGGGCCGTCACGCCCCATCCTCCCGCCTTTCCGGCTCGGTGTCGTCGAAGCTGCGTGCCCGCCTCAGCTCGGGGAACCAGTGCGCCCAGAGCAGGGTCACCGCGATCGCTCCGACTCCGCCGGCGACGACGGCGACGACCGGCCCGACCAAAGCGGCGAGGAAGCCGCTTTCCGCTTCGCCGAGCTCGTTCGACGCGGAGATGGTGAGCTGCGAGACGGCGCCGACCCGGCCGCGCATCGCGTCCGGCGTGGAGAGCTGGATCAGCGACTGGCGGACGTAGACCGAGAACATGTCCGACGCTCCGACGACGAACAAAGCGGCGAGCGACAGCGGCATCCAGGTCGAGAAGCCGAAGGCGATGGTGGCGATCCCGAAGACGATCACCGCGCCGAGCATCTTGGTGCCGACATTGGTCTTGAGGGGCCGGAAGGAGAAGAGGAG
This sequence comes from Allosphingosinicella sp., assembly GCA_036388575.1. Classification (GTDB taxonomy): domain Bacteria; phylum Pseudomonadota; class Alphaproteobacteria; order Sphingomonadales; family Sphingomonadaceae; genus Allosphingosinicella. The sequence goes on along the minus strand of DASVRO010000052.1, from coordinate 10,492 downwards.
GGCGGTGAGGGTCGCTCCGAGCGCGGGCGCGGCGCCGAGCTGGGCGAGCCCCTCCGGACCCACCTGGAGGATGTCGCGGGCGTAGACGGGAAGGAGCGCGGTCGCTCCGGCGAGGAAGACGGCGAAGAGATCGAGGGTGATCGCGGCGAGCACCAGCCGGTTGGTACGGACATAGGCGAGGCCGTCGACCATCTGGCGGATCGGATGGCGGCTTCGGTCGACCTCGGGGCGAGGCACCGGTCCGATCAGCATCAGGCAGGCGAGCGAGACGGCGAAGAGCAGGACCGCGCCGATATAGGAGGCCTCCGGCACCCAGGCGTAGAGATAGCCGCCGAGGCCGGGGCCGGCGACCATCCCGGCCTGCCATGAGATGGAGGAGAGGGCGATCGCATTGGGCAGGGACTCGCGCGGCACGAGGTTGGGCGCGAGCGCGCCCAGCGCCGGGCCCGAGAAAGCGCGGGCGATGCCGAGCAGGAAGGCGACCGAATAGAGAATGAAGAGGTCGATCGTTCCAGCCCAGGTGGCATAAGCGAGGACGGCGGCGCAGAGGATCTGGAGGGCCATGGTGGCTCGGGCGATCTGCCGCCGGTCGACCCGGTCGGCGACCCAGCCGGTGACCGGAGTCAAAGCGAACAGCGGCAGGAACTGGACGAGGCCGATGAGGCCGAGCCGAGCCGAGGCGGCGGCGACTCCGAGCCCGTCGTCGCGGGCGATGTTGTAGACCTGCCAGCCGATGATCAGCATCATCGCCGTCTGAGCCAGCGTCGCCGTCAGCCGCGCCGTCCAGTAGTAGCGGAAATTGGCGATCCGGAAGGGATGGGGGGCGGCGGCCATGGCTGGGCGCTTAGGCATCGCGCTCGGCTCCCGCAACCGGACAGGGCCGGTGGACAAAGGTGACGAAAGTAACGGGACGCATCGTCGAAAATGCGACGAGCCGAGGCACAAGGCTCATTCCTCCTCCCCCCGGCGCTCGGCCTGTTGGGACGCACGGAATGCGGCGGCGAGGAGCCGGTCGTTATAGACCCGCTTCACGCCACACTGGCGGCCGCGGTAGAAGACCGGAACCTCGACTCCCTTGATCGCCCGCTCCGCCCCGGTGAGCCAGGCCTGGGTCCGCCCGAAGTCGCGGGCCTCCTGCCAGGCCCATGCGAAGCTGCTGCCGGGGCCGGCGCGTTCGAGCAGCTGATAGGCCGACTTGCGGCTCATGCCGACGGAACGCGCGGCGGCCGAGACCATGCCGATCATCGACAAAGCGAGGATGAACGCCCGCTGCCGCTGGGGCGTCCAGCCGTCGTGGCGGTTCGAGGCCGAGGGCACCGGCTCGAAGGGGAAATGCGGGAGCGAATTGTCCATCGGCCCGCTATGCCATGATAGGATGACGAAAGGAAGTTCTTTCTTTGTTCTCCTATCCCCCGGGGAAGCTCGTGTCTCGTCTTTGCCCCCGCCGCACGCTAACACTGCGCCCGCCCTTCGAGGAGACCCGCCGATGTCCAAGCCGCTGTTCGCCGCCGCTTCCGCTCTCGCCTTGTCGCTCGCCGCCTGCGCGTCGACCGAGTCCGGCGATCCGGCCGTCGCACAAGCGCGGCCCACGGCCTGGCCGGCTTTCTCGAAGCAGTTCATCGACGGCTATTTCCGCAACAGCCCGGCCTTCGCCGTGTCGCAGGGCCGGCACGAATATGACGGCCGGCTGCCCGACTGGAGCGAGACCGGGCTCGCCAATTCGGCCGAGTTCCTGCGTTCCTCGATCGCCGCAGCGCAGGCCTTCGATCCGGGGCGGCTGTCCAAGACCGAGCGGTTCGAGCGCGACTATCTGATCGCGCGGGCCCGAGGCGACCTGTTCTGGCTGGAGACGGCCGACCAGCCGCATCGCAACCCGGCCTATTACATGGGCAACGGGCTCGACCCGTCGGTCTACGTCACCCGCCCCTACGCTCCGGCCGAGACCCGGATGCGGGCGTTCATCGCCTATCTGAAGTCGGTGCCGGCGGCGGCTCGGCAGATCCGGGCCAATCTGAGGACTCCGCTGCCCTTGAGCTTCATCAATTACGGCAAGGCGGGCTTCGGCGGCTTCGCCGAATATTATCCCAAGGACGGCAAGGCCGCCTTCGCCTCGGTCGCCGACCCGGCGCTGCAGCGCGAGCTGGACACGGCGGCGCGGGAGGCGGCCCGGGCGATGCAGGGCCTCGCCGACTGGCTCGAGGCGCAGCGGCCCACCGCCACCCAGGATTTCGCGCTCGGCGCGGACCGCTTCGCGCAGATGCTGCGCGACACCGAGATGGTCGATGTGCCGCTCGCCGAGCTGGAGGCGATCGGCCGAGCCGACCTCAAGCGCAACCAGGACGCGCTGCGCGCCGCCTGCGCCACCTACGTGCCCGGTGCGACCGTGCAGGCCTGCATGAACAAGATGGCCGCCAACAAGCCTCGGGGCGGCGCCGTCCAGGCGGCGCGGGCGCAGCTCGCCGGCCTGAAGACGTTCATCGCGGAGAAGGACCTGGTCTCGATCCCCGGCACGGAGGAGGCGCAGGTCGAGGAATCGCCGCCCTACAACCGGCAGAACTTCGCCTACATAGACATTCCCGGACCCTATGAGCGCGGCCTTCCGTCGGTCTATTACATCGCCCCGCCCGACCCGTCCTGGCCGGCGGAGGTGCAGGCCGGCTTCGTCCAGGGCGAGGCGGCCCTGCTGTTCACCTCGGTGCACGAGGTGTGGCCGGGCCATTTCCTCAACTTCCTCCACTCGAACCGCTCGCCCTTCACCTTCGGCCGGGTCTTCGTCGGCTACGCCTTCGCCGAAGGATGGGCCCATTATACCGAGGAGATGATGTGGGACGCGGGGCTGCGGAACGGCGATCTGGAGACCCACATCGGCCAGATCTCCAACGCCCTCCTGCGCGACTGCCGCTACCTGTCGGCGATCGGGATGCACACCGGGCGGATGACCCAGGAGCAGTCGCGGCGCCTGTTCCTCGACCAATGCTACCAGGACGAGGGCAATGCGAGGCAGCAGTCGGCGCGGGGGACGTACGATCCGGCCTATCTCAACTACACGATGGGCAAGCTGCTGATCCGCAGGCTCCGCGACGACTGGACGAGGACGAGGGGCGGGCGCCAGGCATGGAAGCAGTTCCACGACCGCTTCCTGAGCTACGGCGGCCCGCCCATCCCGCTGGTGCGGGCGCAGATGACGGGGGGCGAGGCGAAGGCGGTGTTCTAGCCCGTCATCCCGGACTTGATCCGGGATCCATGAACACGGCTCCACCCGAACTGGCACCGCCGTGTGCTTGGGTCCCGGCCTTCGCCGGGATGACGGGTGGGGCGAAGGCGATGTTCTGGATTTCTCTATACGAACTTCGCATAAGTCGTTGATGCTGCCCTATTTTCCTCGACAGTTCACTCGAGAGGACGCATCTTCCCTCGGGAGGTCGTCACGTGGAGCAAAGGAGCCGATCGGAGCTTCTGCAACGTAACGAGCAGGTGAAAGCGATGTCGGCGTTCGGCATGAATTTGGGCACGGCAATCATCATCGCTGGCTCCGGCCGCTGGTTCTTCGAGCGATTCGACGAGCATGTGATCTTCTGGCTCACGCTCGGTTCGGTGGTTATATGGCTCGGAGTGAAAGGCCTGATCCTCCTGGAGGCGGAGACCTGATATGGACGCACTAGGCGTATACGCGCCAACTCTGGTGGGCCTCGCCGCACTGGCCTATATCGGCGGCATGCTCCTGCGCATCCGCCGCCAGCAGGCGAAGAGCCGCGAGAGACAGGCGGCGGAATAGGCGCAACCATGGAGCTTGCCGTGACGAAGTTGTCATCCGTCAATTGACACTTGACAGATTTGGATGATGGTCGCATGCTGATCGACAGCATCCGGCACAAGGCCTTTCGACGGTTCGCCGTGACAGGATCGGCAAGGGCCTGCCTTCCGGATCGGTCGACCGGCTGCGCAACATGCTTGCCTATCTGGCCGCAATGGATGCCGAGGAGGAGCTGCACGTGCCGCCGAATTTCGGCGCCCATAAGCTGACGGGCGACCGCAAGGGCGAATGGGCGCTGACAGTGACTCGCAACTGGCGAATGACGTTTCGGATCAATGATGCCGGCACGATCGAGGGCATGGACCTGGAGGATTATCACTGATGGCGATCAGGCTACACGGCAGCATCGCGGTCCACCCGGGCCCGTGGCTGAGGGCGGAGATCGTCGAGCCGGCGGGGCTCAGCGTCACGGCGCTGGCCGAACGGCTCCGGGTGACGCGGCAGGCGGCGAGCAACCTTCTCAACGGGAATGCTGGGCTCTCCGCGGAGATGGCGATCCGGTTCGAAAAGGCGTTCGGCGTGAAAGCCGATACGCTGATGCGGATGCAGGCTGCGCATGAGCTGGCAGAGGCGCGGGCGCGGGAGGGTGAGATCCGGGTGAAGGCCGCCTAGCGCCCTTCCAAGCTGCCAGCGAGCCTCACCAAGCGTAATTGTATACTGTCACCTATATGCTCTGAGCTACGGCGGACCGCGGGTGCCGCTGGTGCGGGCGCAGATGACGGCAGGCGCGCCGACGGCGGTGTTCTAAATTCCGTATCGACGGTCATCGGCGGCGACGATGTGGATCCGGCCTCACGGCTGAGCGTGATAGGATACCCGCCAGGGATCGGAATTCTCGGTGAAGCCCTCGGGAAGATATTTGGCGAGCTTCTCCAGGTCGCCATAATCGTAGTGCAGATCGGCCGGCACCGGCACCCGCTTCGCCTTGAAGACCAGGGAGAATTCGTTCGATCCCCGGACGAATTTGGCGTCCGAAACATCGATCCCGCACAGCGCCACATTGTAGGCGAGAAGCCCCGGCGTCCATAGCGAGACATGCCCGCCCCACAGGTTGCGGTGCGGATCGGGGACGGTGATGCAGACATGGCCGCCTTCGGCGCAGGCATCGACGAGCTTCTCGATGAACTGGCCCGGATTGCGCTGATGCTCGAGGATGTGCGACGCCCATACCAAATCGTATTTCTTCGGACTCTCGAAGCGGTTGAAGTCGGCATGGATGACTTCGACCCCCTCATTGTCCGCATTCTCGGCGTAGATCGAGGTGCCGTAATCGATGCAGGTCACCTTGCAGCCATGTTTCCGGAAGGCCTGGGCATGGTTGCCGCCGCCGGAGCCGACGTCCAGGACCGTTTCGGGTTTCAGCGCGAGAACGTAATCCAGGGCATAGGTCGCCCTGTATTTGAGCGGTCCCGGACGGCTGTCGGGGAAGATGTTCAGGCCGAAAACGGAGATCCCGCGGGACAGCGAATAAGTCGAGTTGAGCTTGAGGAAACCCAGCGTGCTTCTCAGCGCATGCTTAAGCCGGCGATGCTTGACATGAGCGTCCTCGGACTCGTTCATCTTCAACTCCAGGATGCGCGGCGTCCGGATCCGGCCGGTTTTTCCAGCGCCGCCGCCGGATCGGAAAAGGGCCCCGAGAGGCGCCAAGGCTATGGCTTCGCGGCCCTTTACCGTCAAGCCCGGGCCGAGGCCGGCGGCTTTGCCCCGGTTTCGTCGGGTTGAACGTCAGGCGAGGTCGACGAAGCTGTCCAGCACCCTTTTGCGCCCGGCATGCTCGAAGTCGATCTCGAGCTTGTTGCCTTCGATCTCCGCCACCTTGCCGTAGCCGAACTTGGCGTGGAAGACGCGCTGGCCGACCGCGACGTCGCCCCGGCCGGGGTTGCCGAGGCTGACCGCCGAGGCCCGGGCTTCCATCACCCGCGGCGGCGTGCGCTCGAAGCCGCCGGTGACGGCGCGGCGCCAGCCGGGGCCTCGACCCGTGCCCCGCGCCACATCCGCGAACGGGTCCGCCCGCTCCGACCAGTTGGCCCGCCACAGGCTCTCGCCGCCCGACATCGTCTGCTCCTGCTCGATATGGTCGGCGGGGAGCTCAGCGATGAAGCGGCTGGGGATGGAGCTCGTCCACTGGCCGTAGATGCGGCGGTTGGCGGCGTGGAAGATGAAGCTTTTGCGCCGCGCCCTGGTGATCGCCACGTAGGCGAGGCGCCGCTCCTCCTCGAGGCTGGCCTGGCCGCCTTCGTCCATCGCCCGCTGCGAGGGGAAGACGCCTTCCTCCCAGCCGGCGAGGAAGACGGTGGCGAACTCGAGGCCCTTGGCGGCGTGGATGGTCATGATGGTGACCTTCTCGGTCTCGCGCTCGGCGTCGTTCTCCATGACCAGGGAGACGTGCTCGAGGAAGCCGCCCAGCGTCTCATATTCCTCCATCGCCCGGGTCAGCTCGGCCAGGTTCTCGAGCCGGCCGGCGCTCTCGGCCGAGCGGTCGGCCTGGAGCATGGCGGTGTAGCCGCTCTCGTCGAGGATGAGGCGGGCGAGCTCGGGGTGTGGAAGCTCGGCGAGGCGCATCCGCCAGCGGGCGACGTCGCCGATCAGGTTGCCCAGCGCGCGGCGGGCCTGGGGGGTGAGCTCGTCGGTGTCGAGGATCATCGCCGCGGCGGCGAGCAGGGGCACGCTCTGGGCCCGGGCGAGGCTGTGGATCTTGGCCACCGCCTTGTCCCCGAGGCCGCGCTTGGGCGTGTTGACGATCCGCTCGAAGGCGAGGTCGTCGGCGGGCTGGGCGATGATCCTGAGGTAGGCGAGGGCGTCGCGTATCTCGGCGCGCTCGTAGAAGCGGAAGCCGCCGACGATCCGGTAGGGCAGGCCGATGGCGATGAAGCGGTCCTCGAACTCGCGGGTCTGGAACTGCGCGCGCACCAGGATCGCGGTCTCGTCGATCCGGCCGCCGCGGCGCTGGAGGCTTTCGATCTCCTCGCCGATCCGGCGCGCTTCCTCCGGGCCGTCCCATACCCCGACGACCCTGACCTTCTCGCCCTCCGCCTGCTCGGTCCACAAAGTCTTGCCGAGGCGGCCGCCGTTATGGGCGATGAGGCCGGAGGCGGCGGCGAGGATGTGGGGCGTGGAGCGGTAATTCTGCTCGAGCCGGACGATCCTGGCGCCCGGGAAGTCCTTCTCGAAGCGCAGGATGTTGGCGATCTCGGCGCCGCGCCAGGAGTAGATCGACTGGTCGTCGTCGCCGACGCAGCAGATGTTCTTGCGCTCCTGGGCGAGCAGCCGGAGCCACAGATACTGGCTCTGGTTGGTGTCCTGATATTCGTCGACGAGGATATATTTGAAGCGGCCCTGGTAGTGGGCGAGAACGTCGCGGTCGGTCCTGAGGATGACGAGCATGTGCAGGAGCAGGTCGCCGAAGTCGCAGGCGTTGAGGGTCCTCAGCCGCGCCTGGTAGCGCGCGTAGAGTTCGGCGCCCTTGCCGTTGGCATAAGCCTCGCTCTCGGCGGCGTCGACCTGGTCGGGGGTCCAGCCGCGATTCTTCCAGCGGTCGATCAGGCCGCCCAGGAGCCGGGCCGGCCAGCGCTTCTCGTCGATGTCGGCGGCGGCGATGAGCTGCTTGAGGACCCGCAACTGGTCGTCGGTGTCGAGGATGGTGTAGTTGGACTGGAGTCCGACCAGCTCGGCATGGCGCCTGAGCATCTTGGCGGCGACCGAGTGGAAGGTGCCGAGCCAGGGCATGCCCTCGACCGCGTCGCCGACCTGTCTGCCGACCCTTTCCTTCATCTCGCGCGCCGCCTTGTTGGTGAAGGTGACGGCGAGGATCTCCGACGGCCAGGCCAAGCGGGTGTAGACGAGATGGGCGAGCCGGGCGGTCAGGGCCGCGGTCTTGCCGGTGCCGGCGCCGGCGAGGACCAGCACCGGCCCGTCGGTGGTCAGCACCGCCTCGCGCTGGGGCGGGTTGAGGCCGCGCAGATAGGGCGGCTCCGCGGTCTGGGGCTGCGGGAGAGTCACGGCTTTCGAGGTAGGGAACATAAGGAGCCGGGGCAAGCGCTGCCGGACCTGCGGGGAGTCAGGTGAAGCCGAGCCCGTGTGGGGTCGGCCGCCTTGCCGGCTTTCCAGCTCCTCTCATTTCAGGATTCGAGAGAAGGCGCGAAGGCACGAAGGTACAAGAAGGAGCGCAGCGGCCTTTGTGACTCTCTCGCTTGCCCGGAGCAAACTAGCCTGAGGGCCGCACGGGCCTCTTGTGACTTCGTGCCTTCGTGCCTTCTCTTGAAACCGGGTTCGCACCGCGTTCGGAAACTCGACGGTCCACCTCGATCGTATGTGCTGCTTGCTTCGCACTTTGCGCTGCGATAGCCAGGTGGGAACAAAGGGAGGTCGAAGATGCCTGAAGGCGGCTGTCATTGCGGTGCGGTGCGGTACGAGATGCCGGCGGAAGCGATCCACCAGGCCTTGTGCCATTGCAAAGATTGCCGGCTCCATTCCGGCGCGCCGGCGGTGGCCTGGGGATTGGTTCCGCAAGACCGGTTGAAGGTGCAGGGCGAGACCAGGACCTATGCCTCGTCCGAGTATGGCCGGCGGCATTTCTGCGGCCGGTGCGGGACGGCGCTCTTCTACACCAACGAAATCATCTTCCCGGACCAGATCGACGTCCAGATCTGCACCCTCGATGATCCCGACTCGATCGCGCCGACCGCCCAGATCCAGGTGGCGGAGCGGATCGGCTGGATGGCGACGGCGCACGAGCTGCCCGCGTTCGAGCGCTATCCCGGCTGAGCGTCTGGAGAAACGTGCCGAGAAGGGCGTCGTCGATTTTCGTGAAGGCGTCCCGCCCGACGCTGAACTGCGCTCACGCGACGAGTAGCTTCTCCAGCCCCGACCGCGACAGTGCAGGACTAGGCCGACGGGCTATGATTTGCGGAAGATCGGCCTAAACTTGTCTTCGTTCGCAGGTAGGGGCACGCAATGATTTCGAAAGCTGAAAATGACGCCTGACGGGTCCTTGGCGACCTTCGGGAACTGGGCGCAGATCGTCAGTGCCGTTGCAACTTTCGCGGCCGTGATCGTCGCTTTGTTCGGCCAGCAGATACGGCTCGTCCTGATACGGCCGCGTCTCGATCTTTGGCTGGACAATTCTTCCGGTGTCGATGGCACCGATTGGGTGCCGGACGGTGGGGACGAGGGAACCAGCCTGCCCGCGCGGTGGTACCATCTGCGCGTGAAAAACCCGCACCGGTGGGCGCCGATCACTGCGGTAAGGGTATTCATCGTTGAAATCGAATTGCCGGATGCGAGCGGCCGTTATCGCTCTTGCTGGACCGGTGAGGTCCCCATTGACTGGCGTTATCCCAAGGAGGTGGACAAGGCATTGGACATCGGCTTCCCGAGGGATTGTGACTTATGCTCCCTTGCGATCGACAGGCGGCTCCGGCTGAAACAGGCGATTCCGTGGGGGATTGCCGACGAGCTCCTCACTTACTCTGCACCCGTAAAGCTGCGTCTGACCTTGCAGGCTAGAGGCCAGGAAGCGGACTCGCGCCGTCTGACGGTGCAGTTGAGCTGGGATGGAACACTGCCGGACGACCGATCCCAGATGGACCGCCACATGGTTGTAGAGGTGGCTTGACGCGGGAAGCCAGCCGGCCCTCGGCCCAGTCAGCCCGAACGCCGCAGCAGGGTGATCTTCGCCTTGCCGTGGACCCGTTCCGACTCGACCTCATAGCCTTCGGCGGCGACGGCCTCGCCGCGGCCGGTCTCGACGCTCGCCCATCCGCCCGGCGCGACGGCGAGCCTGGCCAGCACCGCCGGGGCGAGGCCGCTGCCGTAGGGCGGGTCGAGGAAGGCGAGGTCCACGGGGTGCGGCAGGGCGGCATGCTCCGCGTTGCGCGCCAGCACCTCGCCGGAAACGTCCAGGGCGGCGATGTTGCGGCGGATCGCGTCGATCGCCCGGCGGTCGTTCTCGACGAAGACGCAGTGCGCGGCGCCGCGCGACAGCGCCTCGAGGCCGAGCGCTCCGGAGCCGGCGAAAAGGTCGGCGACCTGGAGGCCCTCGAAGCTGCCGAGGCGGCTGGCGAGCATCGAGAAAAGCGCCTCGCGCGTGCGGTCGGCGGTGGGCCGTGTGGCGTCGCCCTTGGGTGCGACGAGCGGGCGTCCGCGCCACTGGCCGGAGATCACGCGCATCTCAGCGCCCCCCCTTGGGCGTTCGGGGCGGCTTGCCCTTGGGCGGGCGAGGGGGATGGCCGCGGCCGCCGGCGGGACCCTTGCCGGGCTTGGCCGGGCCGGTCGGGCGAGGTCCGGGTGGGGTCCGGTCCGGGCGTTCGGTAGCTCCCCGGCGGGGGCTTGAGTCCGAGCGGGTAGGCCCCCGCGGCGGCCGTGCGTCGTCCGTCGCGCCGTCCCGGCGCGGACGGCCGAAGGATCCGGATTGCGCGGGCTGTCTCACCGGGCTCCGGCCTTCGCCGGTGAAGGGTCTGGATGCCGGGCGGCGTGCGTCATCCGGACCGCGTGGCGCTCCCCGGCGGGGGCCGGAGTCGGGTTGCGCTGCGCCGCGGGGTGCGTGAGGCCGCTCCGGCGAGGCGTTGCCGGTCGGACGGATCGAGGCTCCCGATCGCGGGGCTTGCCTGAACGAACCTCGGCCTTCGCCGGGATGGGCGATCGGCGAGGGCCGTGGCAGGCGATCGGGGCGGGGTACGG
>DASVRO010000051.1:0-170833 GCA_036388575.1 Allosphingosinicella sp. | reverse complement strand
GGGCCAGCGACGAATCTTCGGAGGACGGCGAACCCTGCGCGACATCGCCTACATGGCCGCCCTCGTCGCCGGCACCCACAACCCTGTCTTCAAAGCCGCCAAAGACAGACTCCACGCCGCCGGCAAACCATCAAAGGTCGTCCTCGTCGCACTCATGCGAAAGATGATCGTCACCCTCAACGCCATCCTCCGCACAAACCAACCTTGGGCACACGCCTAAGACGGTTGCTCCCCATGCTGCGCATGGGGAGCAACCGTCTTAGGCGTGGGCCCAAGGCAGGTTTGTGCGGAGGATGGCGTTGAGGGTGACGATCATCTTTCGCATGAGGGCGACGAGTGCGACCTTTGGGGGTTTGCCGGCGGCGAGGAGTTGTCTTTGGCGGCTTTGAAGACGGGATTGTGTGTGCCGGCGACGAGTGCGGCCATGTAGGCGATGTCGCGCAGGGTTCGCCGTCCTCCGAAGATTCGTCGCTGTCCCTTGTATCCGCCGCTGTCGCAGTCGAAGGGGGCGACTCCGAGGAGTGCGGCGGCCTGTTTGCTGGTGAGGCTTCCGAGTTCGGGCATGAGCGCGAGCAGGGCCGCGGCGTAGACCGGTCCGACGCCTGGGACGGACCGCAGGAGCCTGTGCTTTGCGGCGAGGTCCGGATCGGCGGCGATGGCCGCTTCGATCGCCTTGTCGATGGCCATGCGGTCACGTTCGAGGCGGGCGGCCCGGGCCTTGGCGAGGCGCTTGAGCAGGGCCTGGGTGGCGTGCCCGGCCTGGCTCTTGAGGCGGGTGATCTCGTCGGTGACCTGGCGCCGTGCGGTGACGAGCTCGGCGAGGGCGTCGAGGGTGCGGCTTCGCACCGTCTTCCTCTGCGGGATCAGCTGGACGAAGCGGGCGATCGCCAGCGCGTCGAGCCGGTCGTTCTTGGCGATCGTTCCGCAGGCGCGGGCGAACTGGCGGACCCGGGCGGGGTTGACCAGCCGGGCGGCAAGCCCCGCCTCGATCAGAGCGCGCAGGACGCCCCGCTCATAGCCGCCGCTCGCCTCGAGCCCGATCGCCGCCGCTTCCAGCGGCCGAAGCCGGCGGACGAGCTCGCGCCAGCCGCCCTCGTCGTTCGCCACCTCGAACGCCTCGCCCGAAGGCAGCACCGCCACGTCGAGACGGACCTTGGATATATCTATGCCGACAAAGACCTCTTCCTGTGCCATCTTCCACTCCCTGCCTTGCGTGTGCGGGGTCGAGCCCCTCGCAACCGTACGGGTTGATGAAGATGCGCCCGGAGCACCAAGCTCCCCAGCGGTCTGCAACTCCAGGGGGGTCGCGGGCTTCCGGGCGCCGCAGGCGGCCCCGCGGGGCCGCCTGCGACCAACCTTCTGCCACAGATCAAAGATACAAGGGGGACACACGAAGTGTGGTGGAGGGGTAACTGGCGGAGGCTTGGGCAATTACCCCTCCACCAGGCTTCGCCTGGTCCCCCTCCCCCCGGCTTCGACGCGGGGAGGACAATCAAAGGAAAAGCAGTTGTTTACCCCTCGCTGCTAGGAGGGCCTGCGCAAACCAGCGGGGGCTCGACAGCCGCATGACCGACATGATGAACTTCCAGACGCTTCCGATCGCCGACGAGGCGGAGGATTTCGCCCCGACCATCCGGCCGCGAATTCCGCAGCCGGTTCGGCACGAGCCGATCGGCCGGGTCGTCGAGGTCGGCGGCGGCGGCGGCCGCATCGAGCTCGAGGGGGCTCGGATCGCCGAGATCTCCCGCGATCCCGACCCGACCGTCGCTTTGTCGGGACAGGTGGGCGGCCACGTCAAGCTCGAGACCGGCAATCGCTGGCTGCTCGCCAACGTCCGCACCCTCAAGCTCGGCGATGCTGGAATGGTCTCGGCCGAGATCGACTTCCTCGGCGAAGGCGAGGAGGACCCGCAGTCCGGCAAGCTGATCAACTTCCGCCGCGGCATCACCGGCTATCCGCCGCCGGGCGCGAGGGCCTTCCCGGTCTCGGGCGACGACATGAAGCAGATGTTCGCCGCCGACGAGCGCGCCCATATCGAGATCGGCACCGTCTACCCGACCAAGGACGTGCGCGGCGCCCTCTACATCGACGCCCTGCTCGGCAAGCATTTCGCCTTGCTCGGCTCGACCGGTACCGGCAAGTCGACCTCGGCGGCCCTGATCATGCACCGGATCTGCGATATGGCCCCCGAGGGGCATATCGTCATGATCGACCCGCACGGCGAATATTCGGCGGCGTTCAAGAACGTCGGCGAGCTGTTCAACGTCGAGAATCTCGCCATGCCCTACTGGCTGATGAACTTCGAGGAGCATTGCGAGGTGTTCATCACCTCCTCCGGCTCCGAGCGTCAGCGCGACATGGACATCCTCGCCAAATGCCTGCTCGGAGCGCGCGCCAAGAACCGGGCGGCGGAAGGGATGACCAAGCTCACCGTCGATTCGCCCATCCCCTACGCGCTGTCCGACCTCGCGGCCGGGATCAACAGCGAGATGGGCCTCTTGAACAAGGCGACCGACACCGCCCCCTACATGCGCCTCAAGACCAAGATCGACGAGCTCAAAGCCGATCCCCGCTACCATTTCATGTTCTCGGGGATGCTGATCGCCGACACGATGACCAACTTCATCGGCAAGATCTTCCGGCTGCCCGCCAGGGGCAAGCCGATCTCGATCGTCGACGTGTCGGGAGTCCCGACCGACATCGTCTCGGTCGTCGTCGCGGTGCTGTCGCGGCTCGTCTTCGACTATGCGATCTGGTCGAGGAACGAGGTGCCGCGGCCGGTCCTCCTCGTCTGCGAGGAGGCGCACCGCTACATCCCGTCCGACAAGACCGGCAACGGCCAGTCCGTCCGCAAGGTGCTCGAGCGGATCGCCAAGGAAGGCCGTAAATACGGGGTCAGCCTCGGCCTCATCACCCAGCGGCCGTCCGACCTCGCCGAGGGCGTGCTCTCCCAATGCGGCACCATCATCGCGATGCGCCTCAACAACGAGCGCGACCAGCATTTCGTCAAGTCGGCCATGCCCGAAGGCGCTCGAGGCTTCCTCGACGTCATCCCGGCGCTTCGAAACCGCGAATGCATCGTCTGCGGCGAGGGCGTGTCGATCCCGATCCGGGTGTCGTTCGACGACCTCGAGCGCGACCGCCGGCCGGCATCTTCCGACCCGCTCTTCTCCGAGCTGTGGCGCCAGACCGGCGACGAGGAGGCGATGGTGGCGCGGGTCGTCAAGCGCTGGCGAAGCCAGGGCCGCTGATCCGCTCTGCGGAAGTCCGGCATCGGACGAAGTGGACTCGACCGGGCCCTCCGGCCTCCCCATGCGCAGCATGGGGAGGGGGACCACCCGAAGGGTGGTGGTGGGGTGACGAGGCGCGGAAACGGGGAAGGATCGCGCTCGAACCCGAAGCTTCCCCCGCCAGGCCACCCCTCCACCATGCTTCGCATGGTCCCCCTCCCCATCTGGCGATGGGGAGGCAAAAGGCAACAGCGAGGCAAGCCGGCAGGACCGGCCGGAACGCTGGCGCGGCGCGCGAAAGCCGCTAATATCGCCCCGCACGTTCGGGGGGACGCCATGCCATATCGCCACGCCCACTGGTATCTGCTTGCGCTGTTTCCGCTGACCGGCCTTGCCTTCTGGCCCAATTATTTCGGCAAGCTGGCCGGCTCGCCCTACGCCTTCCACGTCCATGGCGCGACCGCGTCGCTGTGGATCGCGCTGCTCGCCTTCCAGAGCTGGTCGATCCATCGGCGGCGCAACGCGCTCCACCGCTCGGCCGGGCTCGCCAGCCTGGCGCTGTTCCCCTTGTTCATCGCCGGCGGGCTGCTTGTCATCCAGACCATGGCGGTCAAGTTCGCCGCCGGCAGCGATCCCTTCTACGCCATTTTCGGAGCGAGGCTCGGAGCGGTCGACGCCATCTCGTCGGCGGCGATGCCCTGGCTGTTCTACCTGGCGCTGAAGGAGCGGCGGAAGGTCCATCTCCACGCCCGCTACATGCTCGCCCCGGTGCTTTTCCTGCTGCCGCCGATCCTCTCGAGGCTGATGCCGGCGCTGCCGCCGCTCGCCATCGCCGGGCCGGCGGATTTCCATCGCTTCGGCTACGGAGTCCACCTCGCCGACGCGCTGGCCGTCGCGGTCGCGGCGGTCCTCTACCTGAGGGCGCCGAAATGGGGGCGGCCGTGGCTCATCGTCGGCGGCCTCATCGCTGCTCAGAGCCTGGCCTTCGAGACGCTGGGACGGACCGCCGTTTGGGAGGGACTTTTCGCGGCGATCGGTGCCGTCCCCACCGCCGTCGTCGCAACGCTCGGCCTCGCCGCCGGGGCGGTGGCCGCCTGGGCGGGATGGGCGAGCGGCCGAACTCCAGCGCGTCCCATGGCGACGGCCTGAGCTTCCAAATTCCTCCCCTGCATTTGCAGGGGAGGGGGACCATGCGAAGCATGGTGGAGGGGCCTTGCTGAATCTGAAGAACCCCTCCACCGCGCTGCGCCGAAGGCGCAGTTTATCCAGAGCGACGCCGCAGGCGGCGTCGAAGGGCGCGGTCCCCCTCCCCCGGAAATCCGGAGGAGGAATTTTTTACGTCAGGCGCGCGGCTTCTTCTTGGCCGCGCTGTCCGCCATCCGCGCCGCGCCGGGCCTGACCGCGAGCAGCGTCTTCAGCCGCGAGCGGAAGGCGGCGAGGCTGGCTCCGTCGAGCTGCGAGCGGCTGACGAACTTGACCGAGGTCGGGTTGATCGGGACTCCGTTCTTGTAGAGCTCGTAATGGAGGTGCGGGCCGGTGGAGAGGCCGGTCGAGCCGACATAGCCGATCACCTGTCCCTGACGGACGGCGGCGCCGGCCTGGGCGGCGATCCGGCTCATGTGCGAATAGGTCGTGACGAGCCCGCCCGAATGGGCGAGCCGGACCTGGTTGCCGTAGCCGCCGGCGCGGCCGGCCAGGATCACCTTGCCGTCGGTGGCGGCGAGGATCGGAGTGCCGTAGCCGGCGCGGAAGTCGACGCCCTTGTGCATCCGCGAATAGCCGAGGATCGGGTGGCGGCGCAGCCCGAAATTGGACGAGACGTTGCCCGGCACCGGCCGCTGCAGCATGCCGCTCTCGCGGCCCACTCCGGACGCCTCGTACCATTCGGCGCGGCCGCCCTGCTCCCACTGCATCAGCCTCAGGTCCTTGCCCGAGCCGCGGTCGAGGCCGGCGTAGAGGAGTCGGCCGGTCTCGGCCTCGCCGGTGGCGGCGCGGCGATGCTCGAGGATGATGTCGAAGCGGTCGTCGGCGGCGAGGCCGCCGATATTGGTCTGGCTGGCCAGCGCCCGGATATAGGCCTCGACCGCGCGCGCCGGAGCGCCGGCGGCCCGCGCCGAGCGGTAGAGGCTCGAGCCGACGAAGCCCTGGATCCTGAGCGGCGTGCTGTCGACCGAGATCGGAGTCCGGATCAGCGCCAGCTTGCCGCCGGAGCGCTTGACCGAAAGCTTGAGGTCGAAGCGGGCTCGAAGCGAGAGAGCGGTGAGCGGGCGGGCGACGGTGCGGTCGGCTCGGCGGCCCAGCGTGATCGCGATCGCCGTTCCGGCCTTGATCTGGTCGAGCGGGACGGCGGCGGCGACGAGGGCGGCGACCTGGTCCGCCTCCTTCTGGGCGACCCCGGCGCGCTCGAGCGCCCGGACGAAGCCGTCGCCCTCGCCGATCGTCGCGTTGAGATCCACGGTCGGGCGCTCCGGCGTGTCGAGCAGCGGCTCGACGGCGTCGGTCGGGGCCATCTTCCGGCCGGTGTCGGCGCCCAAAGCGAGCGGCGAGATGGCCAGCGAGCGAGCCTGGGCGAATTGCGCGTCGGAGAGCGGCGCGGCGGAGGCCGCCGGGATCGGATCGAAGCCCGGCGCCAGCCACAAAGCGGCGCCGCACAAAGCGGTGCAGGTGAAGGCGCCGCGGAACCAGGTGCGCGAGCCGATCCGGGCGCCGAGATCGACGACGAGGTCGAAGCCGCGCGTATGGGAGGCGGCTCGGCTTCCGAAGCTGCGCGGGCGGGGCGCGGAATCGAAGGCGAGCGCGGCCGTTCCGCCACCGCCGCCGCCCGGCCTGATCTGGCTATACTGGTACAAGGCGGAAAAAGCCCCCGCGACCCGTTGAACACCCCCCGGCCGCGGATCGCGGTCAGGTGACGAGGACTGTGGTGAATCAGGGTTAAAGTCCAGTAAACTTGTCCCGCGCCCGCAAAGGCTTGCGACGAAACGTGCCGCGGGAGCCGCCGAGTCGTTCACGAATGCCGGAACCGAAGGGAGTGGTCGGCAGCAAGGCACCAACCCTCTCCCGTCCTTACGGGAGAGGAGGGGCCCAAGCGAAGCTTGGGAGGTGAGGGTCTGTACACCGGACTCGGCAAGACCCTCACCTCCCACCGCTCCGCGGTGGGCCCCTCCTCTCCCGCGGAAGGCGGGAGAGGGCGAAGGGCAATCCAAGTCATTGCACTTGGGGCACGAACGCCCGATCTATCCTGGCATGAGCGACTTCGCGCGGGCGCCGCTGGCCGCCATCCTCGGCCCGACCAATACCGGCAAGACCCATCTCGCGGTCGAGCGCATGGCCGCCCATTCGAGCGGGATGATCGGCTTCCCGCTGCGGCTGCTGGCGCGCGAGGTCTACGACCGGGTGGTGAAGATGAAGGGGCCCCGCAGCGTCGCCCTGATCACCGGCGAGGAGAAGATCGTCCCGAAGGATGCCCGCTGGTTCCTGTGCACCGCCGAATCGATGCCGATGGAGCGCGACTTCGCCTTCGTCGCGCTCGACGAGGCGCAACTGGGCGCCGACCCCGAGCGCGGCCACGTCTTCACCGACCGGATGCTCCACGCCCGCGGCCGCGACGAGACGATGATCCTCGGCGCCGAGACTCTGGCGCCGATGATCCGAGCCCTCCTGCCCAAGGCTGAGATCATCGGCCGGCCGCGCTTCTCGACCCTGTCTTATGCCGGGCCGTCGAAGCTGTCGCGGCTTCCGCCGCGCTCGGCGATCGTCGCCTTCTCCGCCGAGCAGGTCTACGCGGTCGCCGAGATGCTCCGCCGGATGCGCGGCGGAGCGGCGGTGGTGATGGGCGCGCTCAGCCCACGCACCCGCAACGCCCAGGTGGCGATGTACCAGGCCGGCGAGGTCGACTATCTCGTCGCCACCGACGCGATCGGCATGGGGCTCAACATGGACGTCACCCATGTCGCCTTCGCCGGCCTCTCCAAGTTCGACGGCCACCGCCGGCGGCGGCTGACCCCGGCCGAGATGGCCCAGATCGCCGGCCGCGCCGGACGGCACCAGCGCGACGGCACGTTCGGGGTGCTGACCCTGGAGGGCGAGCTCTCGGCCGAGTTCCGCCCCGAGGAGCTGGCCGCGATCGAGGAGCATCGCTTCGCCCCGTTGGACCATCTCTACTGGCGCGAGGGCGACCCCGATTTCCGCAGCGTCGAGGCGCTGGTCCGATCGCTCGAGCGGCGGCCCGACCGGCCGGGGCTGCGCGCCGCACCCGAGGCGATCGACCTCGCCGTCCTGAAGCGGCTGGCCGGCGACCCGGAGGTCGCCGCCCGGGCGCGCGGATACGAGGCGGTGCGGCGGCTGTGGGCGGCCTGCGGCCTGCCCGATTTCCGCAAGACCGGCCCCGAGCACCACGCCCGCCTGGTGGCTCGGATCTATCTCCACCTGAGCGAGGGCGACGGCCGGATCCCGCAGGCCTGGTACGCCGCCCAGGTCGCCCAGCTCGACAACGTCCAGGGCGACATCGACGCGCTCGCCGACCGGATCGCCGGAGTCCGGACCTGGGCCTACATCGCCCACCGCTCCGACTGGCTCGCCGAGCCGGCGGCGATGGCGGAGCGGACCGGCGAGGTCGAGGAGAGGCTGTCGGACGCGCTCCACGAGCGGCTGACCCAGCGCTTCGTCGACCGGCGCACCTCGGTGCTCCTCAAGGACATCGGCCGAAAGGGCGTCGGCGAGTTCCCGGTGATCGTCGACGAGCAGGGCGAGGTGACGGTCGGCTCCTTCCCGATCGGGCGGATGGAGGGCTTCGCCTTCGAGGTCGACCCGACCGCCCGCCATTCCGACCGCAAGATGCTTCTGGCGACGGCCGAGCGGCGGCTCGGCGGCGAATATGAGAAGAGGGCGGCGGCGCTCGCCGCCGACAGCGACGACCATTTCACCCTTCGCACCGAGGCGGGTCAGCCGGTGGCGGTGCTCTGGCGGGGCCATGAGGTGGCCCGGCTCGGGCCCGGCAAGAATCTGCTCAGCCCGCGCGTGATCGTCGACCGCAGGCTCGACCGATTGTCCGAGCGCGGCCGGGCGACGGTGGTCGGGCGGCTCGACACCTGGGTCAGGCACCAGGTCGAGCGCTCGCTCGAGCCGCTCCGCGCCGCGGGGCTGGCGGCGCAGGACCGGGAGGCTCCGGCGGCGGTCCGCTCGATCCTGGCGATGCTGGTCGACGAGGGCGGCATCGTCGCCCGCGAGGCGGTGGCGAAGCCGCTCGCGGCGCTCGACAAGGATCAGAGGCGGGCGATCACCCGGCTGAAGATCCGGATCGGCGCGCTCGACCTGTTCATGCCCGACGTCCTCAAGCCGGAGGCGCGGCGGTGGCGGACGGCGCTTCGGGCCGCCGCCGCGGGCGAGCCGATGCCCGAGCTGCCGCCGGAATCGTCGGTGCTGCTCCCCTGCCCGCCGGACGGCGAGCGCCTTCGGCTCACCCGGCTCGGCTTCCGGCCGCTCGGGCCGCAGATGCTCCGGGTCGACCTGGTCGAGCGGCTCGCCCACCACGCCCACGAGGCGCGCACGGGCAAGCCCCAGCCGGTGGTCGACGAGCCGCTGGCGACGTCGCTCGGACTCCAGCCGGCGGCGGTGGCGAAGCTGATGCGCGACCTCGGCTTCCGCCCTTCCGAAGGCGAGCAGGCCTGGGTGTGGCGCGGCCGGGCGCGGCGGCGCGACGAGCCTCGCCGGCAGGGCGAGGGACACGCCTTCGCGGCGCTTGCGGGGCTGAGGCGTGGCTGACAGCCTCAGGCTCGACAAGTTCCTGTGGTTCGCGCGGATCGCCAAGACCCGGGCGCTGGCTCAGACTCTGGCCGAGGAGGGGCGGATGCGCCTCAACAGCCGTCTCATCGACCGCGCCCATGCCCAGGTGCGTATCGGCGACGTGCTCAGCTTCGCCCAGCGCGGCGCGGTGCGGGTCCTGAAGGTCGAGGCGCTTCCGGCGCGACGGGGTCCGGCGGCCGAGGCTCGGGCGCTGTACAGCGAGATCGCCGAATCTGCGCTCCCCGGCGAAGGCCGGGGTCCAGCTCCACCGTCAGGCCTGGGTCCCGGCCTTCGCCGGGAAGCAGCCCCCCGCACGCACCAGCCCCCGTTGACGAGCGAAGGGGGCGGCGACTAGGGATTTCGCGCCAGGGAGAAGAGCATGACCTACGTCGTCACCGATGCGTGCATACGCTGCAAATATATGGACTGCGTCGAGGTCTGCCCGGTCGACTGCTTCTACGAGGGCGAGAACATGCTCGTCATCAACCCGTCCGAATGCATCGACTGCGGCGTCTGCGAGCCCGAATGCCCGGCCGAGGCGATCCTTCCCGACACCGAGGCGGGGCTCGAGCAATGGCTCGAGGTCAACGCCACCTATTCGGCCGAATGGCCCAACATCACCCGCAAGCGCGAGAGCCCGGCCGACGCCGACGAGCATAAGGGCGAGGAAGGCAAGTTCGACAAATATTTCACCCCGGAGCCGGGCCAGGGGGACTGACGCGTCCTGATACGTCCTTCGATACGCCGGTTCGACAAGCTCACCGGCTACTCAGGATGAGCGGGAAATGAACCTCTATCGCTCATCCTGAGGAAGGGCTGAGCCTGGCGAAGCCCTGTCTCGAAGGACAAAAGGGTAGCTTTTCGGCACCTTTTCGGATATAAGGTGCTCATCGAAGCGGATGCGACACGCATTCCGCAACCGGTGGTCACGAGAAGAATCGCCGCACATCGCAGTTTGAGTAATCCTCGGGGCGGAGGAGTCCGGCACGGTGGCGGCTGTTTCCAATGGAAGGTCTATTAAATGGCAGCGAAAGCGTTGAGCTTCGACGTTGGCGATTACGTTGTTTATCCCAAGCACGGCGTGGGCCGGGTGATCGAACTGCAGAGCACGGACATAGCCGGCATGCAGCTCGAGCTCTATGTGCTTCGGTTCGAGAAGGAAAAGATGACCCTGCGCGTTCCGACCAACAAGGCGGAGAGCGTCGGCATGCGCAAGCTGTCGTCCGACAAGACGATGCAGGAGGCGCTCGCCACCCTCAAGGGCAAGCCCAAGGTGAAGCGCACCATGTGGTCGCGCCGCGCCCAGGAATATGAGGCGAAGATCAACTCGGGCGACCTGGTGTCGATCGCCGAGGTGACCCGCGACCTGTTCCGCGCCGACGACCAGCCCGAGCAGAGCTATTCCGAGCGACAGATCTTCGAGGCCGCCTCGAGCCGCCTCGCCCGCGAGCTGGCCGCGATGGAGCAGGTCGACGAGCCGACGGCGCTGGTGAAGATCCTCGAGATCCTCAACAAGGCCGCGGCCATCTACAACCGGGAGAAGGCGGCGGTCTGATCCGTCGGAGCCTGCTCCCGCCGACAAACGAGGCGGTCCGGCGACGGGCCGCCTTTTTTGTTGCGCCGCCGCCCCACCATGTGTATTATCTTCATAATACAGCCAGGGAGACGATCATGCGTAGTCCGATCATGCTGCTGCCTCTGCTGGCGCTCGCCGCCTGCGGCGCCAATGCGCAGAACAAGGAGAGCGGCGCGAGCGGCCAGTCGGGCCGGCGCGACTTCCAGGTCGGAGCGTTCGACCGGGTCGAGCTGGCCGGGTCGCAGAACGTGATCGTCAAGGTCGGCGGCGCGCCTTCCGCTTATGCCGAGGGCGACACTGGCCTGCTCGAGCGGATCGAGGTCAAGGTCGAGAACGGAATCCTCAAGATCGGCCAGAAGAAGGGCAAATGGTCGTTCGGCTGGAGCAGCGACAATCGTCCGATCACCGTCCACGTCACCGCTCCGTCGCTTCGGGGCGCCGACGTGGCCGGGTCCGGCGACATGAAGATCGACACGGTCCAGGGCGACCAGTTCGCCGCCGGAATCGCCGGCTCGGGCGAGCTCGAGGTCGGCTCGCTGCGGACCAAGAGCGCGAGCTTCTCGATCGCCGGCTCGGGTGGAGTCAGCGCGGCGGGGACGGCGGAGACTGCCGATTTCTCCATCGCCGGATCGGGCGACGTCCGCGCCGGCGGCCTCGAGGTGAGGCGCGCCAAGGTATCGATCGCCGGCTCCGGCAATGTCGAGGCGAAGGCGATGGAGACCGCCGACATCTCGATCATGGGCTCGGGCGACGCCGTCATCGCCGGCACCGCCAAGTGCACCGTCAGCAAGATGGGGTCGGGCGACGCGCGCTGCGGGGGGTAAGGCAGGGCGCTGCCGTCCTAATCGACCGTTAACCATTTCCCGGCAGGGTCCCGCCATGACCAGGATCCTGCCCCTCGCCCTCCTCGCCTTCGCCGCCGCGGCGCCCGCCGGCGCGGCCGAACGCAATTATTCGGTGACCGATTTCGACCGGGTGCAGGTCGACGGGCCCTATCAGGTGATTGTGACGACCGGCCGCGCCTCCGGCGCCCGGGCGGAGGGATCGTCCGAGGCGCTCGAGCGGATCTCGATCGAGGTGCTCGGCAGCACCCTGCGCGTGCGCGCGAACCGGTCCGGCTGGGGCGGCTATCCCGGCGAGCGGACCGGACCGGTCAGGATCGCCCTGACCACCCGCGAGATCCGCTCCGCCGCGGTGATCGGATCGGCGAGCCTCGACGTCGACCGGGCGAGGGGCCTTCGAGTCGATCTTTCCGTCAACGGCAGCGGTCGGCTCGCGGTCGCGGCCGTCGAAGCCGACAATCTCATCGTCGGCCTGCTCGGCGGCGGCCGGATGACCCTCGCCGGCCGGGCCAAGCAGCTCAAGGCGACCGTCCAGGGCAGCGCCGACCTTGCCGCCGCCGGCCTCAGCACCGACGACGCCCAGATCGCCGCCGATACCGCCGGGAGCGTCACCGTCGCCGTGGCCAGGACGGTAAAGCTCAATTCCACCGGTTCCGGCGACGTCGAGATCATCGGCAGCCCCAGCTGCACCCTCGAGGGCCAGGGCACCGGCAACGTCGTCTGCGGCAAGAGGCGGTAGACGCCTTCATTCAAATCGACGGCCGGTGCCTCTAAGCCCCTCTCCCGTCCTTACGGGAGAGGAGGGGCCCAAGCGAAGCTTGGGAGGTGAGGGTCTGTAGCACTGACTCAGCAAGACCCTCACCTCCCACCGCTTCGCGGCGGGCCCCTCCTCTCCCGCGGAAAGCGGGAGAGGGGAAGCGAGTGCGGGCGACTCGGCAGTTGCGTCCGGCCTAGATCAGCGCCAGCGCCGCCAGCTTCGCGGTCAGCGCCGCCGGCAGCTCGGCCAGCCCGGTGTCGTCGCCCTCGAGGTCGCCGGGCGCGTCAACCGATTCGAGATAGCGCCAGCCCTGGTGCGCCCGGCGGGCGGTCGCCCGGACCGGCACCAGCTTCGAATCGAGGCTGATGATCGCCCGCCGGTCGGATTCGCGAATCGCGATTCCGAGGATCGCCTGCCGCGCCAGGATGCGGTGCTTGACGATCCAGAAGACCGAGCCGCCGATCAGCTCGTCGGCCCGCGTCGGGCGGAAGCGCGTGACGAGCGGGACCATGCCGTCCTTCTCGCGCAAGGCCTGCCGCCGGGCGAACGTCTCGATGCTGGCGCAGCCGAACGCGACCTTGCTGATATGGAGGGGCATGGCGGCGTCATAATTGCATAAGTGGTTCGGGCAATGCTCTTTATTCCCCTCCCTGCACGCAGGGAGGGGTTAGGGGTGGGTATGCCGGAGGCGGCAGCGACTCTTCCGGAGACGCACCCACCCCCGGCCCCTCCCTGCGTGGAGGGAGGGGGGTTACCCCGCGATGCCGGACGCCGTCGCCAGGCCGAGGAACACCAAAAAGCCCATCGAATCGGTCACCATGGTGACGAACACCGACGACGCCACCGCCGGGTCGGCGCCGGCCCGTTCCAGCGCCAGCGGCACGAAGACGCCGGCGAATCCGGCGATGACGATGTTCGCCAGCATCGCCGCCGCGATCACCCCGCCGAGGCCGGCGTTGGCGAAGACGAGGCCGACCCCGACCCCGATCACCGCGGCCACGGTGACTCCGTTGAGCACCGCGACGCGCATCTCGCGCATGATCGCCCGCCAGCTGTTCGACTGGGTGAGCTGGTTGGTGGCGAGCGCCCGCACCGTCACCGCCAGCGTCTGGGTGCCGGCATTGCCGCCCACCCCGGCGACGATCGGCATCAGCGCGGCGAGCGCCACCATCTTCGCGATCGTCCCTTCGAACAGGCTGATGATCGTCGCGGCGACCAGCGCGGTGCCGAGATTGGCGATCAGCCAGCGCACCCGGCTCGAATAGCTTTCGAGCAAAGGCTGGTTGATGTCGCCCTCGCCGGCGCCGGAGAGCAGGAGGACGTCCTCCGACGCTTCCTCCTGGATGATGTGGACGATGTCGTCGACGGTGATCATCCCGACCAGCCGGCCCGACTGGTCGATCACCGCGGCCGAGATGAGCGCATATTTCTGGAAGCGCAGGGCGACCTCCTCCTGGTCCATGTCGACCGGGATCAAAGTCTGCTCGCGCTTCATCACGTCGGCGACGGCGACGTTGCGGTGGGTCCTCAGGATCCAGCTCAGCATGCAGGTGCCGACCGGATGGTGGCGCTCGTCGACGACGAACACCTCCCAGAAATCGGTGGTGAGATCGTCGCCGGCGCGCAGATAGTCGATCACCTGGCCGACGGTCCAATGCTCCGGCACCGCGATCAGGTCGCGCTGCATCAGCCGGCCGGCCGATTCCTCGGGATAGGCGAGCGCCTCCTCGATCGCGGCGCGGTCGTCGGGGTCGAGCTCGCGAAGGACGGCGCGCTGCTCGTCCTCCTCGAGGTCCTCGATCATCGCGACGGCGTCGTCCGTCTCCATCTCGCCGGCGATGTCGGCGACCTGGCGCGGGTCGAGCGTGTCGACCAGCTCCTCGCGGACATGCTCGTTCATCTCGGCGAGCACGTCGCCGTCGAGCATGTCGGCGATCGCCGCGGCGAGGGCGCGGCGGTCGTCGCTGTCGATCAGCTCGAACAGGTCGGCGAGGTCGGCCGGGTGGAGCGGATCGACCAGCGCCCGGGCCAGTTCGGAATCGCCGGCCTCGACCGCCTCCATCACGTCGCGGACATATCCGGGCTTCAGCCGGTCGTCCTCGTCGAGCCGGCCGGCCTGAGCAGCTGGGGGCGCACCCGGCAGATCGATTTCGCTCTCGCTCATCCGCCTCTCCGCGCAAATGTGGGTGCCGAGGCGCTTCCTAAGCCGGGTCGGCTTGGCTGTCGAGCGGGGGTGGCGCGTGGGAACCGCGAGGCTTATCAGCCGTCATCCCGGCGGAAGCCGGGACCCAGGAACCCCGGCCCAGCCGGAAGGACGAGGCGGCAGTCGCCCTGTTCGACAATGACGACGTTCCTGGGTCCCGGCTTTCGCCGGGATGACGAAAAATGGAGAACATCATGGCCGACGAGCTCAACACCCTGGTCCTCAACCTCGACAGCGGCGGCGACGTCGTCATCAAGCTGAGGCCCGACCTCGCGCCCGGCCACGTCGCCAGGATCAGGGAGCTGGTCGGCGAGGGCTTCTACGACGGGGTCGTCTTCCACCGGGTCATCGGCGGCTTCATGGCCCAGGGCGGCGACCCCACCGGCACCGGTATGGGCGGCTCCGACAAGCCCGACCTCAAGGCCGAGTTCAGCTCGGCGCCGCACGTGCGCGGAGTCGCGTCGATGGCGCGTTCGTCCAGCCCGAACAGCGCCAACAGCCAGTTCTTCATCTGCTTCGACGACGCCCGCTTCCTCGACAACCAGTATACCGTCTGGGGCGAGGTGACCGAGGGCATGGAGCATGTCGACGCCCTTCCCAAGGGCGAGCCGCCGCGCGAGCCGGGCAAGATCGTCAAAGCCTCGCTAAGGCCCTGACGGTGGCGCGGGGGGTCACGCTCATCACCGGCGCCTCGGCGGGGCTCGGCGCCGAGTTCGCCCGCCAGTGCCGCGCCCGGGGCGACGAGCTGGTGCTGGTCGCCCGGCGGCGGGACCGGCTCGAGGCGCTGGCGGCGGAGCTCGGCTCCGCCCATGTCATCGCCGCCGACCTCGCCCGCCCGGATGCGGCGGCGAAGCTGCTCGACGAGGTGGCGGGGCTCGGCCTCGAGATCGAGACGCTGATCAACAATGCCGGCTTCGGCGCCGCCGGCCCCTTCGTCGGGGCGCCGCCCGAGCGGCTGCTCGAGATGATCGACCTCAACATCCGCTCGCTGACCGAGCTGTGCCGCCTCGTCCTTCCGGCGATGCTCGAGCGGCGCCGCGGCTCGATCCTCAACGTCGCCTCGACGGCCGCCTTTCAGGCCGGCCCGTACGGCGCCGTCTATTACGCGTCCAAGGCCTATGTCCTGTCGCTCAGCGAGGCGCTGTACGAGGAGACGAAGGGCAAGGGCGTCCGAGTCTCCGCGCTCTGCCCCGGCCCGACGGCGACCGAATTCTTCGAGGTGGCGGGGAGCCCCAACGGCCGGCTCGCGAAGATGGCGACCGATCCCGTAGCCGTCGTCGCCGCCGGCCTCGCCGGACTGGCGAAAGGCCGGCCGATCACGGTCCCCGGACTAGCCAACAAGGTCGGCGCCTTCGGCACCCGCCTCATGCCGAGAGCGGCGCTGAGGCGGATCGTCGCCTCGCTCAAGTCGTGATCGCCGTCACGCGCGGCGCGATGGAGCGGCACTAAGCGGGTAGCGGGCGACGACACGCCGCGATAGCCTCGCCCGCGGCTCCCGCAGGCGGCGGAGCCGCGTCGTGCTGCGGTTCTCGGGAGGCTCCGATGGGTGATCTGCTGCTGCGTCTTGTGACTTTCCTGGAACGGCTGTTCCCGCGCCTCGTCAACCGGATCAAGATCATCTTCGTGGTCAGGAAGGAGAAGCGGCGGCGGCCGCATCCCTATTCGCTGTGGACCGGGGCCGATACCGGCCCGCCCGTCGACCTCCCGGCGACGCCCGAACAGCCGAGACCGGTGCCGCCGCCCTACTCGCCGTCCAACTATGTGAGCTGGCCCGGCCTCGTCGATCGCAGCTTCACCGGGCGACACCTGCCGCCGGACCCGAACTGGACCGGGCGGCTGCCCGATCCCGACCGCGTCTACGAGGCGCTGTTCAAACGGCAGGGACCGATGACGCCCTGCACGGGCACGACGGCCTTGTTCTGCTTCTTCGCCCAGTGGTTCACCGACAGCTTCCTGCGCACCGACCGCAACGACCGTCGCAAGCACACCGGCAACAACGAAATCGATTTCTGCCAGATATACGGGCTTGCCGAAGCGACCGCGCTGACGCTTCGCACCCGCCGCGGCGGCCTGATGCGGATGCGGCCGTCGGCGCAGGGCGACAGGCTGCCCTTCCTCGTGCTCCGCGACGGCCCTCAGCGGGGAGAGGTCGACCGGGAATTCCATGCCCTCCCCTATATCGACACCGATCCCAAGACGGGCGCGAGCGGCAGGAGGTTTCGGGACTTTATCGCCGCGTCCCTGCAGAAACAGACGCTGGAAGACGAGCGCTGGGAAAATATGTACGCGACTGGCCTGGACCGCGGCAACTCGACGATCTTCTACACCGCCCTGAGCACGATGTGCGTGCGCGAGCACAATCGCCTCGCGACCCGGATCGCCGCCCTCTATCCGCGGTGGGACGACGACCGGCTCTTCGAGACGGCTCGGCTGGTCAATATCCGCAACGTCCTCGAGATCGTCATCGAGGATTATATCAACCACATCGCCGGCAACGGCAGCTTCAAGCTCGATCCCGATTTCGCCGAACGCCAGCCCTGGTATCGCACCAACCGAATCTCGCTCGAGTTCAACCTGCTCTATCGCTGGCATATGCTGGTCCCGGACAGCGTCGACTTCGAGGGCCGCCGCCTCGAACATCTCGATTACCGGTTCAACAACATCATCCTGGAGCGAAGCATGCCCGAAGCGCTGATCAACGCCGCTTCGGCCGCGCCTGCCGGACGCATCGGCCTCCGCAACACGCCCATCGCCCTCAAGCAGGCCGAGATCGCGTCGCTGAAGCTCGCCCGCGAATTCCGGCTGCAGCCTTTCAATGCCTATTGCGAGCGTTTCGGCCACCCCAAATACGAGTCCATCGATGCCCTCGCCGGCGACGGGCAGACCGCGGCGATTCTCCACGACTTCTACGAAGGCGACGTCGACAAGGTGGAATTCCTCGTCGGGCTCTATGCCGAACGACGGGCCAAGGGCTCTCCCGATTCGGTGCTCCCGCCGCTGCTTCGAACGATGGTGGCGGTCGACGCCTTCACCCACATCTTCACCAACCCGGTCCTGTCCAGCCAGGTTCGCGAGGCCGCCTTCCCGGAGGATATCGCGGCCCTGATGCGCGACACCGGCGGCCTGGCCGGGCTGATGGCGCGCAACTCGCAAGGGCCGGTCCAGGCCGTTCCGCGCTTCGCGCTGCCGCGCTAGGCCGCCGCCCTCACCTCCGCCGGCAGCAGGCGCTCGAACAGCCAGTCGTGGAAGATCTTGACCGGCCGCCGCTTCAGCGCCGGTCGGCGGCAGGCGAACCAGTAGGAATAGGGGCTCTCGACCCGGTGGTCGAACAGTCGGACCAGGCGGTCGTCGCCGGAGCCGCAGAGGTGGCTCTCGAGCATGAAGGCGACTCCCAGCCCCTGGGCGGCGGCGTCGAGGATCAGCTGGCCCGAATCGAAATGGTCGGTCGCGGCCGGCTCGAGCCCGGGCAGCCCGATCGCCTGGCGCCAATAGTCGAACGTCTCGGGCATGTCGCGGTGGAGGAAGATGGTCGCTCCGGCGAGATCGGCCGGCTCCCGGATCGCCTCCTTGAGGGTGCGCGAGCCGATCGCGACGACGATGTTGGTGTCGAGCCGGCGCGAATAGAGCGACGGGTCGATCTCGGTGGTGATCGCGATCGCCGCGTCGAGACCCTCGTCGAGCCGCGCCAGCCGGTTGGGGCCGGTGTCGAGGTCGATATGGAGGTCGGGCTGGAGCGCCCTCAGCGACGGCAGGTTCGGCATCAGCCGCTGCGAGGCGAACAGCGACGGCACCGCCAGCCTCAGCCGCATCATCTCGACCTGGCCGGTGGCTCGCTCCATCGCCAGGGTGAGGGCGTCGATCGACGGGCCGATCCCGGCCATCAGCCGCTCGCCGTCGGGGTTGAGATGGACCGACTGGTGGCGCCGCTCGAACAAAGGATGGCCGACGAACCGCTCCAGCGCCTGGATCCGGCGCGACAAAGCGGGCGAGGACAGAGCGAGCGCCTCGGCGGCCGCCTTGACCGAGCCCAAGCGGGCGACCTGGACGAAGGCCTCGATCGCGGTGAGCGGCGGCAGTCGGCGCATCTTGCGGCCTCCTCTTGTGCGCTGCACGCAAATGCGACGGCGTTACGATCCTCGGAAATCCGAGAGAAGCAAGGTGCAACAAATGCATCTGTAGCATACTTGTTCGCACTTGCACAATAAGCCGTCCGGACCGAGAAAGACCCTGCCTTTCAGGCATCCTCTCCTAAAAACTTTCAGGGTCGGCTCCTCCGGGAACCGGCCCTTTTTTTGCCTTGCGAGCCGGCCTGCGGGAGCCGCTTTTTTCGCCTCGTTCGGACCCCCGGGGTGGCAGGTCCGTTACCCGATCCTATCTGACCGCGAGAGCAGCGAAGGGACAGGCGCACATGGCCGACGACGAGAGACAGGCGACCCGGCTGCAGGTCGCGACGATGCGGCCCGAGGATTCGGGCCGCGGCCTCGCGCGGCTGCCGAGGCGGCTGATGGCCGCGCTCGCCCTCGCCGAGGGCGACGTCATCGAGATCACCGGCAAGCGCTCCACCCCGGCCCGCGCCGTCGGCCCCTACGCCGAGGACGAGGGGCTCGACATCGTCCGTTTGGACGGCCTCCAGCGCGCCAATGCCGAGATCGGCTCGGGCGATTTCGTCACCCTGCGCAAGGTCGAATCGAAGCCCGCCCAGCGCGTCGTCTTCGCCCCCGCCCAGAAGAATCTGCGCCTGCACGGCTCCGCCCAGGCGCTGAAGCGAAGCTTCGGCATGAAGCCGCTCACCGCCGGCGACGTCGTCTCGACCACCGGCCAGCAGCAGATCCACCAGGGCGACATCCCGCCCCAGCTCAGGCAGATGCTCAACGCCCCCGCCTACGCCCTCCAGGAGATCCGCCTCACCGTCGTCTCGACCGCGCCCAAGGGCGTCGTCCATATCGACGCCAATACCGAGGTCGAGCTGCGCCCCGAATATGCCGAAGCGGCCGACCAGCGCCGAGCCGACGTCACCTATGACGACCTCGGCGGGATCGGCACCACCATCGACCAGCTCCGCGAGATGGTCGAGCTGCCCCTGCGCTATCCCGAGATATTCGAGCGGCTCGGGGTCGACCCGCCCAAGGGCGTCCTCCTCTACGGCCCGCCCGGCACCGGCAAGACCCGACTTGCCCGCGCCGTCGCCAACGAGAGCGACGCCAGCTTCTTCCACATCGCCGGCCCCGAGATCATGGGCTCGGCCTATGGCGAGAGCGAGCGGCGGCTCCGCGAGGTCTTCGAGGAGGCCGCCAAGGCCGCCCCGGCGATCATCTTCATCGACGAGATCGATTCGATCGCGCCCAAGCGCGGCCAGGTCCAGGGCGAGACCGAGAAGCGTCTCGTCGCCCAATTGCTGACCCTGCTCGACGGCCTCGAGCCGCGCCAGAACCTCGTCGTCATCGCCGCCACCAACCGGCCCGAGGCGCTCGACGAGGCGCTCCGCCGCCCCGGCCGCTTCGACCGCGAGATCGTCATCGGAGTCCCCGACGAAGGCGGCCGCCGCGAGATCCTCGCGATTCACACCCGCGGCATGCCGCTCGACGGCGGGGTCGACATCAAGGAGCTCGCCCGCCGCACCTTCGGCTTCGTCGGCGCCGACCTCGCGGCGCTGACCCGCGAGGCCGCGATCGAGGCGGTTCGCCGGATGATGCCCCAGATCAACCTCGCCGAAGGCACCATCCCGCCCGAGGTGCTCGACAATCTCTCGGTCACCGGCGGCGATTTCGAGGAGGCTCTGAAGCGCGTCCAGCCCTCGGCGATGCGCGAGGTGATGGTCCAGGCGCCGACCACGCGCTGGGACGATGTCGGCGGGGTCGACGAGGCGCGCGAGCGCCTTCGCGAAGGCGTCGAGCTGCCGCTGAAGAGCCCCGATGCGTTCAAGCGCATGGGCATCCGCCCGGCCAAGGGCTTCCTCCTCTACGGCCCCCCCGGGACCGGCAAGACTTTGCTCGCCAAGGCCACCGCGCGCGAGGCCGAGGCCAATTTCATCGCCGTCAAATCCTCCGACCTGCTCTCCAAATGGTATGGCGAGTCCGAGCAGCAGATCGCCCGCCTGTTCGCCCGCGCCCGCCAGGTCGCCCCGACCGTCATCTTCATCGACGAGCTCGACAGCCTCGTCCCCGCCCGCGGCGGCGGCCTCGGCGAGCCGCAGGTCACCGAGCGGGTGGTCAACACCATCCTCTCCGAGATGGACGGCCTCGAGGATTTGGGCTCGGTGGTGGTGATCGGAGCCACCAACCGCCCGAACCTGATCGACCCGGCCCTGCTCCGCCCCGGCCGCTTCGACGAGCTGATCTACGTCGCCGTCCCGAACGAGGCCGGCCGCCGCAAGATCCTGACCATCCACACCGCCAGGATGCCTTTGGCCGAGGATGTCGACCTCGACCGGATGGCGGCGCGCACCGAGCGCTTCACCGGCGCCGACCTCGAGGATTTGGTGCGGCGCGCCGGCCTGTTCGCCCTGCGCGGCTCGATCGCCGCGACGCAGGTGACGGCCAACGATTTCGAGATGGCGCTGGAGGAGACCCGCGCCTCGGTCACGCCCGAGATGGAAAAGGATTACGAGAAGATCCAGTCCAGCCTCAAGCAGGACGCGATGGGCTCGGGCGGCATCGGCTTCGTGAGTCCGGGAATGCTGACGCCGCGGGGGCCGAAGGGGGTGGACTAGGCCCAGGCCCAGGACGCCCCCGTCACCCCGGGCTTGATCCGAACCGTCACCCCGGACTTGATCCGGACCGTCACCCCGGACTTGATCCGGGGTCCACCTTCTTCAAGCCGCTGCGCCTGAAGGAAGAGATGGATGCCAGCTCCGAATGGGGACACGTACCTTTTCCGCGAAAGGTACGTGTCCCCTTTTCCGGGTGATCGTTTCGCCGGCTCATAACCCTGTTGAGGGCGGGTGCCGACGGTCCGGTGCTATCGTCGAACGACTCGAAACAAGGGGGCTCCACATGACCGCCGAGCGCGTTCGCACCCTCACCACATGGGCCGCCGCCGGCTTCGTCCTCTCGCTCCTGGCGCTGTCCGCACAGGTGCTCCAGCTGGCGTTCTGAACGGCGGCGGCGAGCCGCCGAGCGACCGTCCAGTGCCGCCAAGCGGAACAGGCCGAATTTCAACAGCTTGAAAATTGGTGTCTGACACCATTTTCCAATCGGCCAGCCGGCCGTGGCGCTTCCCCGCAAAGCCGCTAAGCTGCGCCCTCCAGGCAAGGGGGATGGCGATGGCGGGGCATCCGGAGAAATATGGCGGCCTCGCTCGCGGATGTCCGCGATGAGCGGCCATAGGACCATCCACTTCGACCCGCCGCGCACCGACCGGGTGACGCTCGCGGTCGGCGCCGTCGACGGCGTCACCGGAGCGCTGATCCGCGACGGCGTCAGCGCCGGCATAGCCGGGCTGCCGGACCGGCCGATCGTCAACGCCTCCGGCCTGCTCGTCTTCATCAACCTGCCCGACCAGCCACATTATGACGTCGAGGTCGACGGCCGCCGCGCCGGCTACCCGTTCGTCGAGCGCTTCGCCTTCACGCCCCCGGCGGACAACAAGACTCCGGCGGCGCGGCGCCGCGACGTGCTCCTGGCGCCGGGGCCGGACTATCCCTTCGCGCCGGGCACGACGCTCGTGCGCGGAGTCGTCACGCGCGGCTCCGGACCGGTCGCCGGGGCGAGAATCTCGGCCGCTTCGGCGACCGGCGGCGCCGCCTTCGCGACGCAGAGCATCGCCAACGGCGCCTTCGCACTGGCGCTTCGGCTTCCCCCGCTCGCCGCGCACGAGCCGGAAGCGCCGGTCTCCGTCGCGATCGCGGTCAGCGAGGGCGGCGCGGTGCGGATCCTGATGCGCTCGCTGGCGAACGGACGGAGCCACAGCTTCCTCGAGCCGATCGACCTCGCCGGCAGGAACGACCCCGGCTTCTTCATCCCCTGAGCGGGAGCGGGCGATGGCTCGAAGGGAGGCCGCCGCGTTCGCGGCGATGCGGACCGCCCTTCCGCTTAACGGCGCCTGTCACTTCAACTCACAACCGGTTCACGCGCCCGCGCCCTAGATGGCCGCGAGCGGGGGCTCAGGAGAATCGAGATGCTTAACCTCAAATCCCCTTCCGGCCGGGCCCTCGCGCTGGCCGCCGCGCTGACCACCCTCGCCACTCCGGCTCTGGCTCAGGACCGCTTCGACTGGGGTGGCGGCCGCGGCGGCGAGCGCGATTACCGCCTGATCGGCGCCGGCGTTGCCCGGCTCCTGCCCGAGCTGAAGCGAACCGCCCGGGGCCGGGCGTTCGTCATGCGCAATTTCGATCGCAACGCCGACGGCCGAGTCAGCCCGCGCGAGGCCGACGCCGCCAACGCCGCCTTCCTTCGCATGGCCGGCGCCCGCCGCGACCGTTTCGACTGGGAGAGCCGCGACGTCGAGCGCCCGGTCGTCAGGAACCGCGACTGGGACCGGCGCGGCATGCGCGATTATCGGATGCGGCAGACCGAGCACGGCGCCACCTTCGATCTTCAGGACGTGCTGTTCGAGACCGGCAGCGCCCGGCTTCGGCCGGCCGCCGTCCAGCGCCTCCGCCCGCTCGCTTCCTATCTCAGCGCCAATCCGGATGTGCCGGTGCGGATCGACGGCCATACCGATTCGGTGGGCAGCGACTCCTCCAACCAGCTCCTCTCGGAACGCCGCGCCGCTTCGGTTCGAGCGGCGTTGAGCGCGATGGGCGTCGACGAGAACGAGTTCATCGTCGCCGGCCATGGCGAGACGATGCCCGCCGCCAGCGATTCCAGCGCGACGGGGCGCCAGCTGAACCGCCGGGTCGAGGTCACCCTCGTCGGCCAGCAGGCACGCAGCTTCTCCGAGTAAGGGACGGAGCCAGGGCCGGCCGGCCGACGCCGGCTGGCCCTGTGCGACTGGAGGCGGTCCGCGCAAGCGGCTGCCCTCCGTAGATCCGGCTCGAGGCGCAAGACTTAGCTTGCATTTTTGTTCTTCCTATGTTCTTGGTGTGGAATGCGCGAAGACTCGATCCTGCCGCGGGCGCCGACGCAGATACCCTCTTTCGAGCCGGCGTCTGGCCGAGCCCGCCGCGACGGGTGGACGCCCGAGCGGCAGCGCGCGTTCATCGCCGCGCTCGCGCGGAGCGGATGCGTCGGCGGGGCGGCGCGGGAGGCGGGGATGAGCCGGGAGAGCGCTTACCGGCTGAGGCGGCGCAGGGGCGCCGAGGGCTTCGCGGCAGCGTGGGACTCGATCGTGGCCGCACGGCCGCGCGGGACGACCCATCCCGCGCTCGTCTGGCACCGGCTGGTCAGGAAGGCCGGCGGTCGGAGCGCGGTGCGGATCGAGGCCGCTCTTCCGGCGGAGCGTGAGGCGCTGGGCCGGGCCGCTGCCACGGCCGCCGGCCAGGCGATCGGAAGGTCACAATGAAATCCTGCCAGGCATTTCATGAACTTCGGGGGGTCCCGAAGGGCCGGCGCTCCCAAGGCGCCGGCCGGCACGGAAAGGAGGAATATGCCCGGTTCGTCAACTTTGGCGGCCCGGAAGTTGCCGTTTCCGTGTCCACATCGTCAACTTCGTCCAATTCCAAACCCGAAGCTTCGGGCCCGGAATCAGCCCTTCACCCGCAGCCAAACCCACGCCGTCAGCATGACCATCCCCGCCGCGGTCGCGACGAACGGCAGCGGCATCCACCAGCCGTAGAGCAGCACGCCGACCGCCGGCGCCGCGATATAGGCGACTCCGTTGACCGAGGTGACCATGCCGGCGACGGCGTTCTGCTCGTCGGGGCGGACGGCCAGCGAGGCGCCGCTGGTGAAGCCGGGGCGGAACAGGCCGAAGCCGAGCGAGGCGATCGCGAAGCCCAGGGTTATGCCGTACATGGACCCGGCGAGGCCGGTGATGAGGGTGCCGGCGGCGGCGGCGATCAGGCCCCAGACGACGAGCATGCGCGGGCCCAGAGCGAGGAAGGGGATGAGGCCCCATTGGGCGAGCAAAGTGGCGCCGGCGCCGGACATCAGGACGATCGCGATCGACTGCTGCGACAGAGCGGGCGGAACTCCGGAGCGGTCGATGATGAGGAAGCCGATCACGCCCAGCAAAGCGGCGTGGCCGTGGCCGCCGACGGTGCCGATGATGTGCCACGGCAGCACCCGCGGGTCGCGCCAGCGCAGCCGCTCCGGGCTGGCGGGGCCGGCGCCGTCCTCCTCGCCTCCGGCGCGCTCACGGCCGGCGAACAGGCCCCCCATCGAGGGATAGTCGACCACCTCGCCGCGCGCCGCCGAGCGGGGCGTGTCGTCGGGGAGGCGCAGGACGACCAGGGCGAGGACGGCGAGGCCGATGATCGCGAAGACGACGAGCGGGCCGGCGAGGCCGAGCGGCCAGAAGATGAAGAGCGGCGCGATCGCCGGGCCGATGATCGTGCCGAGGCCGAAGGAGGAGGCCAGAGCGGCGAGATAGGCGGTGCGCTGCTCGCCCTCGGTCCGGGCGGCGATATAGGCCTGGACGGCGGGCGGCGAGGCCGAGCCCCAGATGCCGTAGACGGTCCGGCCGAGGACGAAGACGATGAACACCAGGGTGCCCGAGATCAGGCCGTAGAAGCCGAGCGCGAGGATCGAGCCGCAGATCAGCATCGAGGCGACGAAGCCGTAGAGGCCGAGCCGCATCAGCGCCCGCCGGCCGCGGTGGTCGGCGCGGCGCGCCCAGTGCGGCGCGGTCACCACCCAGGCGACCGCCGACAGGGAGAAGGCGATCGCCACCCACAGATCGGCGACGCCGAGCTCGCGGCCGATCGCCGGCATCAGCGACTGCATCGCCGTATTTCCGGCGGCGGCGACCAGCATCACCATGAAAAGCAGGGCGAATCTCCCCCTGGAAAGGCTGGCGGCGGCGGTCATCTGGGGGCAAATCCCGGAAAAGTAGCGTTTCGTCCCGGTTTCGCCCCAAATCGGGCCGCCGGTCGCCTCGCCCTTGCCATCGGGGCGTTGTTTTGCCAACGCTTCGGCCAACCCTCGACTTTACGGAAAATCCCATGACATTTCCCGGCGAACAGGCTCAACGAACCCGCGCTTACGCCCGCCGGGGTGCCGCGGGCGGCCCCTGGCTCATGTTCCTCAAGGGCTTCGTCAAGAATCCGGTGATGGTCGGCTCGGTCATCCCCTCCTCGAAGATGCTGATCGACAAGATGCTCAATCGGGTCGACTGGGCCAATTGCAAATTGTTCGTCGAATACGGGCCGGGCGTCGGCACCTTCACGGAAAAGGTGCTCGAGAAGATGGCGCCGGACGCGACCCTTCTGACGATCGACACCAATGCCGACTTCACCTCCTATCTGAGCTCGAAGATCCGCGATTCCCGGCTTCGGGCGGTGACCGGCTCGGCCGCCGACGTGCGCTCGATCATGGCCGATTTCGGCTTCGAGCATGCCGACTACATCCTCTCCGGCCTGCCCTTCTCGACGCTTCCGCCGGGCATAGGCCCTAAGATCGCCGAGGAGACGGCCGAGGCGCTCCGCCCCGGCGGCGCCTTCCTGGTCTATCAATTCTCGCCCAAGGTGCTCGATTTCATCAGCCCCCATTTCGACCGCATCGACCGCGGCTTCGAATGGATGAACGTCCCGCCGGCGACGCTGTTCTGGGCCTGGCGCGACTGAGCGCTCGGGGAGCAGCGCTGACTAGGGCCTCGGCAGGCCGACGTCCCTGAAATTGAGCCTTTTGGCGATCCGGTAGTCGGCGACGGCGACGATGAAATAGCCGATCGCCCACCTGAGGCGGTTGAGCCAGGTGCGGTTGCGGCGATGGCTCTCGACGGTCACCTCGTCCGACTTCGCCACCTCGCCGTCGACGAAGCGGCGCATCGCCGCGGCGAAGGCGGCATCGTCGACGCGCAGCATCATCTCGAGGTTGAGGAACAGGCTGCGCATGTCGAAATTGGCCGAGCCGATATGGACGACGTCGCCGACGACGAACAATTTGGTGTGGAGCTTGGTCGGCCGGTACTCGAAAATCTCGACTCCGCGCCGGAGCAGCCACCAGTAGGTGCTCCTGGCCGCGGCGATGGTCGCGTTATTGTCCGATCTGGCGGCGGTGACCAGCCGGGCGCGGCCGCCGCGGCGGGCGACTCCGGCGAGTCGGCGGAGCATTCCCAGGCTCGGCGCGAAATAGGCGGCGATGACGTCGAGCCGGCGCGCGCGCTGCATGTCGCGCCGCATCGCCCGCGCCCACGGGCTCAGCCGCCGGGCCGGCCCGCCGAACAGCCAGTGGAGCTTGCCGTGGGTGACGCTGCTCTGGTGGAGCATCCGGCGAAGCTCCCGGATCCGCGCGTCGGGATCCGCGGTCCAGCGGAACAGCCCGTCGTAATAGCCGACCAGGCAGGCGACGCTCTCGCCTTCCACGCGCAGCCCGATGTCGCGCCAGGCGCCCGATTCGACCGTTCCGAAATAATCGTCGGAGACGTTGAAGCCGCCGATGATGACCCGCTTCGAATCGGCGAGTGCGAGCTTCTGGTGGTTCCTGAGCAGGTAGCGGCGGCCGTATTTCGGGCTGAACCGGAAGAAGGCGATCCCGGCCTCCTCGAGCGGCCGGAAGAAGGCCTGGTTGGCGGTGGAGCCGAAGCCGTCGACGAGCAGCGACACCTTCACCCCGCGGCCGGCGGCGGCGATCAGGGCGTCGCGAACCCGAGTCCCCGAGGCGTCGTCCATGAACATGTAGTAGAGGAAGCGAAGGCTCTCCCCGGCGGTCTCGATCAACTCGAGCAGGGCGGCGAGCCGCTCGGGACCGTCGGCGAGGAGCGTCAGCCGGTTGCCCGCCACCGCCAGCGACAGACCCGGCCGCTCCGCTTCCACTTCCGCCATGACGCGGTGCATGTGCCGCTCGCGGACCAAGGGCAAGCCCCCTCAAAACATTGACATCCGGGGCCCCCATCCGTATCTCCCCCCCTTTCCCCCATCCTGGTGTTGAGCGGAGCTGCTTTCATGGCGCGCGTTACCGTCGAAGATTGTGTCGACAAGATTCCCAACCGGTTCGATCTGGTTCTGCTCGCGGCCCAGCGGGCGCGGCAGGTCTCGGGTGGAGCCGAGCTCACCATCGACCGCGACCGCGACAAGAACCCGGTCGTCGCGCTGCGCGAGATCGCCGAGGAGACTGTGAAGCCCAAGCAGCTCGAGGAAGCGCTGATCTCCGGACTTCAGCGCGTCCAGGTCGACGACGACGAGGCTCCGGACGAGGTCGGCTCGCTCTCCGCTTCGGCCGAGGCGCTGCGCCTGACCGCCGCCGCTCCGCCGCGCAACAACAATGCCGGCGGCGACTACGAATAACCGTCCCGAGAGCGGCTACGCCCTCTTCGACACGGCGATAGGCCGCTGCGCCCTGGTGTGGCGCGGCGGCCTTGTCATTGGTGCGGCCCTTCCCGAGGCGACCGACGAGCTCGCCCGAACGCGCCTGGCCACGCGCTTTCCCGGCGCGGTCGAGGCGGAACCCCCGGCTTTCGCGGCCGAGGCCATCGCGCGCATCGCCAGCCTGCTCGCCGGCGCCAAGACCGATCTCGGCGGCATAAACGTCGATGCGGAAGGCTCGGCCTTCGAGCGCAACGTCTGGCAGGCGGCGCGCCGGATCCCGTGCGGCGAAGTCCGCAGCTATGGCGACATCGCCCGCGAGATCGGCGCTCCGGGCGCCGCCCAGGCGGTCGGGCTCGCGCTCGGGCGCAATCCGGTGCCGATCGTCATTCCCTGCCACCGGGTGCTGGCCACCGACGGCCGCGGCGGCGGCTTCTCCGCGCCGGGCGGAGTGGCGACCAAGTTCCGGATCCTGGAGATAGAGGGCGCACGAAGGGCCGGCGAGCCAGAGCTGTTCGAGTCGCTGCCGATGCGGGTGAAGCCGATTTAGTTCCCCGGCGAAAGCAGGGGCCCAGTTTCTCAGGCCGGCGCCGCTGGGCCCCGGCCTTCGCCGGGAACTGTCAGTTCAGGCCGCGCTGACCTGCTCGCGGTCGAGGTCGGCTCGGTCGACCCATTCCATGTCGCGCAGGCTGAGCGGCCGGCCGTCGGCGGACTGGACCGTCATAGGTGCGATCGGCTGGCGGGTGTAGCGGTCGACCAGGACCGGATTGCTGGGCATCCCCGAAATCCAGCGCTCGCCCCACTGGCGCAGCGACAGCAGGACGGGAAGCAGGTCCCGTCCCTTCTCGGTCAGCCGGTAGGTGACCTTGCGCCGGTCGGCCGCGTCCGGATCGCGGCGCAGGATGCCGTGCTCGACCAACCGGCCGAGCCGGTTGGACAGGATGTTGCGGGCGATTCCGAGGTTGGTCTGAAATTCCTCGAAATGCCTCAGGCCGTTGAACGCGCCGCGCAGGATCAGGAACGACCAGCGCTCCCCCACCACCGCGAGCGCGGCCGAGATGCCGCATTCGGTGAACACTTCCCGCAATTGCTCGGCCCGGCTCATCGGACGACCTTAGCTTTTTTCATGCCTGCAACATAAGTCACAATTTTCCAGTTGCAAACCAAAACCTACATTCTTACTAGGTTGCATATCGCAACTGAAAGGAGTCTCGCCATGACGCGGCAACTGACCTCCACTCTGCTCGCTTTCCTGTTCAGCTTAACCCTCCTTGGCGGCACCGCCCTCGCCGCTGCCGGCGGCCAGTACAGGGCCGAGCCGGCCAACCCGCCGACCGCATCGCGGCTGATCGTCAAGGACATCGTCTGGCGCTGCGGCGCCGGCGGCTGCGTCGCCCCGCGCAGCAACAGCCGGCCGGCGATCGACTGCTCCGCTTTGGCGCACGAGCTCGGGACGCTGCGCAGCTTCACCGTCGAAGGCCAGGCGCTCGACCCGGCCTCGCTGGAGAAGTGCAACGCCCGCGCCCGCTAGGCTGCTCCCCGGCGAAAGCCGGGGCCTAGTCTCAGCGCGCGACGCCGGGCCCCGGCTTTCGCCGGGGAACAGCTCCACAAATCGCTTTCACGTCCCGAATAGTGTTGCAACGCAGCAGCACCGCACCCCATGTTGGGTCGGTGCTGCGGCAATATGAACTGCTCGAGAAGGTAAGGGCCTACGACCCGGACGCCGACGAGGCGATGATCAACCGCGCCTACGTCTTCTCGATGAAGGCGCACGGATCGCAGAAAAGGGCGTCCGGCGACCCCTATTACAGCCACCCGATCGAGGTGGCCGGAATCCTCACCGACCTCCATCTCGACGACGAGACGATCGTCACCGCCATCCTCCACGACACGATCGAGGATACGGTGGCGACTCCCGAGGAGATCGAGCGCCTGTTCGGGCCGAGCGTCGCCCGCCTGGTCGACGGGGTCACCAAGCTCAGCAAGATCGAGGCCCAGAGCGAGAGCCAGCGGGCGGCCGAGAACCTCCGCAAGTTCCTGCTCGCCATGTCGGGCGACATCAGGGTGCTGCTCGTCAAGCTCGCCGACCGCCTCCACAACATGCGCACCCTCCACTTCATCCAGAACGAGGAGAAGAGGAAGCGCATCGCCCGCGAGACGATGGACATCTACGCGCCGCTCGCCGAGCGGATCGGAATGTACGAGTTCATGCAGGAGATGCAGACGCTCGCCTTCCGCGAGCTCGAGCCCGACGCTTATGCCTCGATCTCGCGGCGCCTCGAGCAGCTCCACAAGGGCGAGGGCGACCTCATCGCCCGAATCGGCCGCGGCATCCGCGCCCATCTCGAGGCGAACGGCATCGAGGCGGAGGTGCAGGGCCGCGAGAAGCATCCTTTCTCGATCTGGCGCAAGATGGCCGAGCGCCACGTCAGCTTCGAGCAGCTCTCCGACGTGATGGCCTTCCGGGCCGTCGTCGACAATGTCGAGGACGCCTATCGGACGCTCGGCCTGATCCACCAGCGCTGGCCGGTGGTGCCGGGCCGCTTCAAGGACTTCATCTCGACCCCCAAGCGCAACGGCTACCGTTCGCTCCACACCACCGTCATCCACGACGAGCAGATGCGGATCGAGATCCAGATCCGGACCCGCGACATGCACGCCCAGGCCGAGCACGGCCTCGCCGCCCATTGGGCCTATAAGGAAGGGGACGAGGAGCAGGCGGCCGACCAGCATCCGTGGATCGACGACCTGCTCGAGATCCTCGAGCACGCCGCGACGGCGGAGGAGCTGCTCGAACATACAAGAATGGCGATGTACCAGGACCGGATCTTCGCCTTCACGCCGAAAGGGGAGCTGATCCAGCTTCCCAAAGGCGCGACTCCGGTCGATTTCGCCTACGCCGTCCATACCGACCTCGGCGACCAGACGGTCGGCGCCAAGATCAACGGCCGGGTGATGCCGCTTCGCACTCCGCTCGAGAATGGCGACCAGGTCGAGATCCTCGTCTCAAAGGCACAGCACCCGCAGCCCGGCTGGCTCAGCTTCGTCGTCACCGGCAAGGCGCGGGCCAAGATCCGCCGCTTCGTCAAGTCGAAGGAGCGCGAGGAGACGATCCAGCTCGGCCGCAAGATCTTCGACGAGATCGTCCAGCGCCTCCCCCAGCCGCTCGGCTGGGAAGCGATCACCGAAGCCCTGAAGCGGCTCCATTTCCACGACGATGCGGCGCTGATGGAGGCGATCGCCCTGAAGCGGGTCAGCGACGTCGCGGTGATGGAGGCGCTGATCCCCGGCTCGACCGGCGCGGAAGGCGTGAAGCCGCCGCCGCAGCGCACCGCCATCTCGATCAAGGGCCTGACCCCGGGAGTCGCCTTCCAGCTCGCCGAATGCTGCCACCCGATCCCCGGCGACCGGATAGTCGGCCTGAGGCGCGAGGGCACCGAGATCGAGGTCCATGTCATCGGCTGCGACAGCCTCGCCGACGGAGTCGACGCCGACTGGCTGGACCTCGCCTG
This sequence comes from Allosphingosinicella sp., assembly GCA_036388575.1. Classification (GTDB taxonomy): domain Bacteria; phylum Pseudomonadota; class Alphaproteobacteria; order Sphingomonadales; family Sphingomonadaceae; genus Allosphingosinicella. The sequence goes on along the minus strand of DASVRO010000051.1, from coordinate 139,590 downwards.
GGGCGACGAATCGGACGGCGGCACGGCCCGGCTGTGCGTCGTCATCAAGAACGAGCCCGGCTCGCTCGCGGTCATCGCCGGAATCCTCGGCCGGCACGGCGCCAACATCGTCTCGATGGAGCAGGCCAGCCGCGACGGCAGCTTCCACACCTTCCACCTCGACATCGAGGTGCACGACGTGCAGCATCTGATGCGCATATTGGCGGCGCTGAGGGCCGCCGACGTCGTGTCCAGCGCGGAGCGATTGTGATGACGACAAGGATGATCGACCGGCGGGCCATGATCGGCCTTCTTGGCGGAGCCGCGGCTCTTCCCATCCTGCCCGCCGCGGCGGCGGCGCCGGCCGGTTACGTGATGTGGCGCGATCCCGGCTGCGGCTGCTGCCTCGAATGGGCGAAGCGGGTCGAGGCCGCGTTCGGGAAGAAGCTGCCGGTCGTCAACGCGCCGAACATGGCGGCGGTGAAGAAGGCGCAAGGCGTGCCGGCGGCGCTGCAATCCTGCCACACCGCCCTCATCCAGGGCGTGGTCGTCGAAGGGCACGTTCCGCCCGAGGATATCAAGCGGCTGATCGCCTCGAAGCGGCGCGGGGTGAAAGGGCTGGCGGTGCCCGGCATGCCGGCGGGCTCGCCGGGCATGGACGTCGGCCACAACCACCGGCAGAAATATCAGGTGTTCGCGTTCGACGCGGCGGGTCGGCAATCGCTCTTCGCGACCCACGGCTGAGGATCCGGTGACCGACACGCCCGCCTCGATGACGTATGGCGGCTATCTGGCGCTCGACCAGCTGCTCTCCGCCCAGCATCCGATCTCCGACCATCATGACGAGATGCTGTTCGTCATCATCCACCAGACCAAGGAGCTGTGGCTCAAGCAGATCATCCACGAGCTCAAGCTGTCGCGGGAGACGATCCGGCGGGACCGGCTGATCGAGGTGCACAAGGCGCTGTCGCGGGTTTCGCGTATCCAGGCGGTGATGACCCTGAGCTGGGACGTGCTCGCGACCCTGACCCCGTCCGATTACACCAGCTTCCGCTCCGTGCTCGGCTCGAGCTCCGGCTTCCAGTCGGCCCAGTTCCGCGAGTTCGAATATCGGCTCGGCCTCAAGGACGGCGGCCATCTCAAGTTCCAGGACGAGGGGTCGGCCCCCTATTCGGCCCTGCTCGAGGCGCTGAACGAGCCGAGCCTGTGGGACGAAGCCAATGCCGCCGCGGCGCGCGCCGGAATGGACCTGCCCGCGGAGGTGCTCGAGCGCGACTGGAGCCAGCCCTACCGCCCCAGCGAGACGGTCGAGGCCGCCTGGGCGCAGGTCTATCGCGAGCCCGAGCGCCACTGGCCGCTCTACCAGCTCGCCGAGAAGCTGGTCGACATCGACGATTCGCTCGCCGTGTGGCGGCACAAGCATGTGGTGACGGTCGAGCGCATCATCGGCCTCAAGCGCGGGACGGGCGGGACGGCGGGAGTCGCCTATCTTCAGTCGACGCTCGGCAAGCGCGCGTTCCCGGAGCTGTGGTCGCTGAGAACGAAGGTTTGAGATCCTCCCCATCGGAGATGGGGAGGGGGACCAGGCGGAGCCTGGTGGAGGGGTAGAAGGCGGAAGCCCCGGAGGTTTCGCGCCGGGATTCCCGGAGTTCCGCGCCAGCTACCCCTCCACCAGCCTGCGGCTGGTCCCCCTTCCCGTTCCGGGGAGGAACTAAAGCCCCGCTTTCGCCCTTCGAATCGCAGCGATCTCCTCCGCCGCGATTCGCTCCCGCGCGCCGAGGCTCGGATGGCTTCGGAAGATCTGCGGGAACCAGTCGTATTTGCCGAGGTAGCGGCGCCAGAAGGGGATGGCGGCGTCGAGATCGTAGCCCGCCGCCGACATCAGCCTGAGCCCGAAGCGGTCGGCCGCTTCCTCGCGCTTCCAGACCGCGCTCGGCTTGATCCCTAGGCCGCGCAATATGCCTTCCTCGCTGCGCATGGCGCGATGGTGGAAGATGTTATGGGCCAGCTCGTGGCCCAGGACGACGGCGAGCTCGTCGTCGCTCCTCAGAAAATTGAGCATGGCGAGAGTCATCACCACGCTGCGGCCGGTGGCGAAGGCGTTGACCTGGGTCGAGCGGGCGAGGCGGACCCGGCCGAGGCAGGCGGGGATCGAGCCGAGTCGGAGCTGGACCTCGCGCCCCTGACGGAGCACGCGCAGCTCGGCCGGCCCATCGCGGAGCGCCGCTTCGATCTCGTCCTCGGCCTCGTCGGCGAGGCGCCGCCATTTCTCCCGCTTCGGCTCGGCCGCGACCGAGGCTCCGCTGGGCAGCGCCCGGCCGTTGACGGCGAGCAGGATGTCGCCGGCGACGAGACCGGCGCGGGCGGCCGGCGTGTCCGCCATCACCGTGAGCACGCCCGGACCGCGATCGAGCCCGTAGCGGGCCGCCATCAGCCGGCGGTCGGCCGGCTCGTATTCGGCGAGGTGGTGGTAGAGGAAGCCGGTCAGCGGATAACGCTCGCGGCACAAGGCCGAACCGGCGAGGGCGAGGCGATAGGCGACGAGGCCGATCCGCAGGTCGTCGCGGCGCAGCGTCGTCGACGCAGCGGCCTCGGCGGCCCTTTCCGGGCCGGACGCCAGGTTCGCCGGCGCCTGGGCGGAAAGGAGGAGCCCGACCAGCGGCGCGAAGGCGATCCGGCGCAGCGCTGAGCGGCTCGGACCCGATTCACGCACGATGCGACCTTTCCGACACAAGAAATGGCCGGATGAAGACGCTCTTCACCCGGCCGATTTCAGCTAGACTGACGAGCAGCCCGACCAGCTCACGGGCTCGTGGGCGGATCCTCGTCGTCGCCGCCGCAGATGTCGGTGGCGACGCACAGGCCGAGGATGACCGCGATGAGCGCGATCAGCGGGATGATGAAGCCGCCGCGAAGCTGCTCACCGTCGACGCTCTCGGTTGCCGGAGCGATTTCGCCCGCCGCAGTGGCCGACGTCGTCGCCGACGTCTGTGCCAGCGCCATGGTCGGCGTGGTGATCAACGCCACCGAGGCCGCCGCAGCGATAAGTCCCTTGAAAGCCACGTCCGCTTCTCCCTTCGTACTCACGTCTAAATCTTGTCGAATTCGGGCCCTACCTAATCGGCCGTTCCAGAGCTGTCTACCCCTGGAAAAGCCGCCCGATCGAATACCCGGTCCACCTCGTACCCTCAGAGAGGTTTACGAAGCCTGATCCGAACGTTGCCGCTGTGATTTGGTTCACCTTCCCAGAGAGAAGAAGCCGAGCTGTTGCATTAAAGCGACACTGAGCAGCGGATTCGCCACCGGGCCCTGGATCGCGGATTCGCTGATCGTCCCGGGAACGGCGGAAGGATTGGAGAACGACGAACGGCCGGACGAAGACGAGCTTCGTCCGGCCGATTTCAGTCCGACTGCGAGCAGTCCGCCCCAGCTTACGGGCTCGTGGGCGGATCCTCGTCGTCGCCGCCGCAGATGTCGGTCGCGACGCACAGGCCGAGGATGATGGCGATGAGCGCGATCAGCGGAATGATGAAGCCGCCGCGCAGCTGCTCGCCGTCGACGCTCTCGGTCGCCGGCGAGATTTCACCCGCGGCGGTCGCCGAAGTCGTCGCCGAAGTCTGTGCCAGCGCCATCGTCGGCGTCGTCACCAACGCCACCGAGGTCGCCGCAGCGATAAGTCCCTTGAAAGCCACGTCAGCTTCTCCCTTCGTACCCGAGCTCTGATCGTCTCGATTTTCAAGCGTCAATCTAGTCGAGCGGTTTCGACCTGTCTATCCCGAAATGAGCCGCGGCCAGATGACTTCCGAACTCGGCCCGGCTCTGCGCGAATCGGCAGCCGGCGTGGAGGTTGCGGGAAATCGCAATTTGTTTCAGAGGGATGGCGAACTAGGATTGGGGAACGGCCGAGTGACCGCGGATTTTTCTGTGCGTCGGGCAATCGCCTGGCTTTGCGCAGCCTTGCTGGCGATCGTGGCCGTGCCGGCCTCGGCCGCCGTTTCGATCACCTTCTACTCGAAGGAGCTGGGGGCCAGCTTTCCGCACGCCTTCGTCGTCGTCGAGGGCGTTCTCGACCGCGGCGGCCCCCGAATCGAGGAGGATTACGGCTTCACCGCCAAGACGATCAGCCCGGCGATATTGTGGGGAAAGGTTTCGGGCGAAGTCATCAGCGACCACACCGTCTCCTACGTCAGGGGCAGCGACCGCCATTTCACGGTGACGCTCAGCGATGCCGAATACGACCGGGCGATGGCGACGGTGACGCGATGGCGCGCCGCGAAGCAGCCGTCGTACGACCTCGACAAGCATAATTGCGTCCATTTCGTCGCCGAGATCGCCACCAGCATCGGCCTCACCGCCGACACCAGGCGGCTGATGAAGAAGCCGCGCTCGTTCCTTGAGGCGCTCACCGCCGCGAACCAGTCCCGGCTCGAGGCGCGCAGCGCCACCCTCCACCGCCTGGCTCCGCCGGTGCGACGGGGGAAACCGGGCAGCGGCAAGCCCGGCGCTTGACATTTGCGGCGCCGTCGAATGTTAGCGCGGCAGCAAGTCCCGCGGCGGATGCCGCCCTTCCCTCCTGAAAAGCAGAGCTGAACCCACGTGCCATCCTCCGAGCAGATCGTCGTCGTCGGCCTGGGCTATGTCGGCCTGCCGCTCGCCGTCGCCCTCGCGCGCAGCTACGACGTCGTCGGCCTCGACATCGACGCGCGCCGGGTCGACGAGCTCAAGCTCGGCGTGGACCGCACCCGCGAGGTCGAGCCGGAGACGCTGAAGGCGTCGCCGCTCAGGCTGACCAGCCGGGCCGCCGACGCCGCCGGGGCGGACGTCTACATCGTCACCGTTCCGACGCCGGTCGACGAACGCAACCAGCCCGACCTGCGGCCGGTGATCGGCGCCACCCGCTCGGTCGCCACCCTGCTCGACCCGGCCAGGAAGCCGGTCATCGTCTACGAGAGCACCGTCTATCCCGGAGTCACCGAGGAGACGTGCGGGCCTCTGATCGAGGAGGTGTCCGGGCTGCAGCGCGGCCGCGACTTCTTCCTCGGCTATTCGCCCGAGCGGATCAATCCGGGCGACCGCGAGCATACGGTCGACAAGATCCAGAAGGTCATCGCCGGCGAGAACCATGCGGTGACCGAGAAGCTCGCCGAGATCTACGGAGCGGTGACCAGCGGCGGAGTCTTCCGAGCCGCCTCGATCAAGACCGCCGAGGCCGCCAAGGTCATCGAGAACGCGCAGCGCGACATCAACATCGCCTTCATGAACGAGATCACCCAGATCTTCGCCAAGCTCGACCTCTCGATCTGGGACGTGCTCGCCGCGGCCGGCACCAAATGGAACTTCCTCCCCTTCCGGCCGGGCCTCGTCGGCGGGCACTGCATCGGCGTCGATCCTTATTACCTCAGCCATCGCGCCCAGGAGCTGGGGCACGACCCGCAGGTCATCCTCGCCGGCCGCTCGATCAACGACGGCATGGGGCGGTGGGTGGCGGACAGCCTCCACCGCGAACGCGGCGGACGCTCCGGATCCGTGCTGGTGATGGGTCTTACCTTCAAGGAGGACGTGCCGGACCTTCGCAACAGCAAGGTGATCGACGTGATCCGCCGGCTCGCCGAGCTCGGCCACGAGGTGACGGTGCACGATCCTCGCGCCGACGCCGGCGAAGCGCGGCACGAATATGGCCTCGACCTGGCCCCCGCAGCGCTCGATTCGCGCTACGACCTCGTCGTCGTCGCCGTGCCCCACCAGGATTATGCCGCCCTCGACGATTCGCGCCTCGCCCAGCTGCTGACCGAGGACGGCCTGCTCGCCGACCTCAAGAACCTCTATGGCGACCGCGCGCTCATCGGCCTGCGCCGCTGGACGCTCTGACGTCCGGTTCCGCGCGCGCTGGACAAAAGGCGAGGGGGCAATCCAGTATGCGGCGTGCATAACCCGTTCGACCAAGGCTATTTCAAGTCCGACGAGCTTCGCGCCTTCGGCTTCGCGCGGGTCGGCGAAGGCAGCGCCGTCTCGCGCACCTGCACGATCGTCGGGCTCGAGAACATCGTGATCGGCGATTTCGTCCGGATCGACGGCTTCACCACGATCATCGCCACCGGGGGCCCGCTTCGGATCGGAAGCCATGTCCACATCTGCTCGGGCTGCGTCCTCGGCGCCCGCGGCGGAATCGAGCTGGCGGACTTTTCCAGCCTGTCCCACGGCGTCCGGCTGCTCTCGGCGATCGACGATTTCAGCGGCAGGACGATGACCAACTCGACTCTTCCGCCGGAGCTGCTCGGCGTGCAGGCCGCGCCGATCCACATCGGCCGCTACGTGCCGATCGGCTCGGGCTGCATCGTCCTTCCCGGAGCGGCGGTGGGAGAAGGGTCGGCGGTGGCGGCGATGTCGGTGGTCAACCGGCCGCTCGGCGAATGGACGATCTTCGGCGGCAACCCGGCCAGGGAGCTCGGACCGCGCTCACGCGACCTGCTCGCTTTGGCCCGGCGTTTCGACCCCGACGACGGCTCCGGCCAGCCAGGCTCCGACGGGCTTTAGTTTGCGCCGCTCAGCCGCTAAGCAGCGCGCCTGCCACAGTCTGGAGCCAAGCGGGTGATTCCGAAGGAAAACTATTATTCGGACGCGATCCTCGAGCAGGAGATCGCGAGGCTCTTCCTGTCCGGATTCCAGTTTGCCGGGCTCAGCCACGAGCTCGCCAACGACCGCGATTTCGTCTGCGTCGACTTCCTCGGCACCGCCGTTGTCGTGCAGAACTTCAAGGGCGTCATCAAGGCCTTCCAGAACGTCTGCACGCACCGGTTCAACCGGATCCAGACGGAGGATCGCGGCAACAGCCCGCTGCGCTGCCGCTATCACGGCTGGACCTTCGACGTCGCCGGCTTCCCGGTCGGGCTGCCCAAGCGCGACCAGTTCCTCGCGGCCGACGGATCGAACGCTCAGGCCCTCTGCCTGCCCGAATATCGGGTGGAAAGCTGCGGAAGCTTCGTTTTCTTCACTCAGACCGACAACCCGCTGACGCTGGCGGACTATCTCGGCGACTATTGGCGGGTCCTCGAGGAGCTGAGCCGCCACATCGGCGCCGAAACCCATTTTGCCCACGTCCCGCACGCCGCGAACTGGAAGCTGCTCGTTGAGAACGTCCTCGAATGCTATCATTGCGCGATCGTCCACCCGGAGACGTTCGTCACCGGCCTGGGGGTCGGGCTCAAGCCGATCGAGCAGGTCGAGTTTTCCGGTCCGCATTCCAGCAGCCACTTCCCGCGCAGCGAAACCAAGCGCGAGAACCTGCGCAAGAAGCTCCTCGCCCATCTCGAGGCGCGCGAGTTCGCGCACGACAGCTTCTACCATGTCCACATCTTCCCGAACCTCTTCATCTCCTCGACGGAAGGCACGTCTTTCTATGTCGGCCATGCGCTCCCGGTCTCGGCAGGAGAGACCCGGCTGCGGATGCGCTTCTTCGAATCGAGCGTGCCGCTCGACGCAAGCGGCCGGAAGAAGCAGGACATCATCAACCAGCAGGCGACCCAGCTCGGAGCCCGGGTGATCGACGAGGATCGGGCCATATTGGAGAACGTCCAGCGCGGAATGCGGCTGTCGACGAGGCCCGGCGCGCTCGGGGCGGACGAGATCCGGATCCAGCGCTATATGGAGCGCTACGAGACTCTGATGGCCTGAGGGCTCAGCTCTTGAACAGCAGCTTGGCAGGCTCGGCATAGACCGTCGCGCCGGGCTTCACCCGGCGCATGACCACGGCTCCGGCGCCGATCGTGGCGCCGTCGCCCACCTTCACTCCGGGCAGGATGCGCGCGCCCGAAGCGACGAAGACCTCGCGGCCGAGCTCGGCGAATCCGGTCACGTCGACATGCGAGCTGATCGTCGTGAACTCGCCCGCGCGCGCATCGTGACCGAGGCCGGAAAAGGAGATAATGGTCACGAACCGCCCGAAGACGGAATTCGGATTGGCCATTGTGAACGGCGTCATGATCACGCCCTCGCCCAAAGTAGCGGTCCGGGTCACCACCGCGGTCGGATGGATGAGCGTCGCGAATTGCGCGCCCCGCTCGCTCAGCATCTCGACCAGCTTGCGCTTCGAAGAGGGCTTGCCCACCGCGACGACGAAGCGGTCCCCTGGTTCCGGCGCGTAATCGCTGATCGCACCGAGACGCGGCACGTCGAAGCCGGCCATCGCCTGCTCCTGATCGTCGATGAACCCGCCCACCGGCGGCAGGCGCCCGGCCTCGTGGCAATCCAGCGCCCAGGAGAGCACTTCCCGGCCGAATCCGCCGGCGCCGACGATGATGATTCGCTGGCCCTCGGTCATTTGGCCGTATACCCGCCGTCGACGACCAGGCTCGTCCCGGTGACCCAGACGGAGGCGTCGCTGAGGAGGAAGGTGGCCGCATTGGCGATGTCCGCGGGCTCGCCGAAGCCGAGTACGTGGAGCTGCTCGTAATTGCGGACGATCTCGTCGCTCATGCTGTTGACGAAATGCTCATGCATCTCCGTCCGGACCGCCCCGGAGGTGATCGAGTTGACCCGGATCCGCCGCGGCGCGAACTCGATCGCGAGCACCCGCACCATGCCGTCCACCGCCGCTTTCGCCGCCGAATAGGCGGCCATCCCCTGCCGCCCGCGAAGCGACGACACTGACGACATGAAGACCAGCGAGCCGCCGTCGGCGAGCACGCCCTTCTTCGCCGCGCCGCGGGCGACTCCGAAGGCGCCGCGCACGCCGGCTCCGAACACGTCGTCCAGATGGCGCGATTTGGTGAGCTTGGCCGGAAGCACGAGCGAGGTGCCGGCCGAGTGGAAGACGCCGTGGAGCATGCCCTCGGCCGAGGCGATCGCCTGGACGGCGTCGGCCGCGGCGTCGGCGTCGGTAAGGTCGACCGAATGGACCGAATGGCCGTCGCCGTCCAGCAGGCCGCGGGTCTCGTCGAGCCGCCCCCGGTCGCGACCGACCAGGGCGATCCGCGCGCCGTAGCGGGAGAAATGGACCGCGGCGACCTTGCCGATCCCGGACGACGCGCCGGTCACGAGCACAAGCCGTCCGGCGAGCGCGTCGGCGGCGAAGGTCACAGCGTGATCGTCTCGCAGCAGGCGAGCGGACCGACCTCGAGCGAGGCCGAAGCCCAGCTGTAGCCTACTCCGAAGCCGAACATTCCGAGCCGCTGCGAGCCTGTCTTGAGCGCGTCGGCGACGTCGGTGGTCATCAACAGCGGGATCGTCGCGCTGCTCGTGTTGCCGTAGCGGTCGATGTTGATCGGCACCTTCTCGGGCGGGAGCTTCGCCTTCTTGGCGAGGTGGCGGATCATGAACGCGTTGGCCTGGTGGAGCAGGAAGGAATCATATTCGTCGATCGAGTGGCCGGCCGCCGCGGCGGTCTCGGCGATGAGGCCGGGCACCGCCTTCAAGGTGAAATTGAAGATCTCGCCGCCGTCCATGTAGAGCTTGTCGAGCGCTCGGCCTTCGAGCTTGCCTTCGGCTGTCGCCGAGCGGAACGCGCCTTCGGGCACGATCAGGTTGCAGGCGCCCCTGCCGTCGCTGCCGAGAATGAAGGTGGCCGGCTCGCCGCTTTCCTCGCTCGCCTCGATCGCGGTCACCGTTCCGGCATCGCCGAACAGCAGGGCCGTCGCTCGGTCGCCGGGATCGACCAGCACGGAGCTGGTGTCGCCGACCGCGAGCAGGATGCGCCTGGCCGCCCCGGAACTGATCGCGTTCATCGCCATCCAGAGACCGTAGGGATAGCCCGAGCAGCCCAGATTGACGTCGAAGCCGAGCACGCCCGGGCGCAGCTTGAGCCGCGCCTGCAGGCTGCAGGCGGTCGCCGGCAGGCGATAATCGGGCGTCTGGGAGATGAAGATGATGCCGTCGACGCTCTCAGGCGCCCAGCCGAGGCCTTCGAGCAGCCGGACGGCCGCCTTTTCGCAAAGATCGGAGGTGGTCTCGCCGTCGGCGACCCAATAGCGGCTCGCGACGCCGGTCATCTTGGTGACCTCGGCGGCCTTCTCCCCGAACTGCTCGAGGAAGTAATCGTTGTCGATCCGCTTCGCGGGGATGCACGACACGAGCCCTGCGATCCGCGAGCCCGTCGACCGAGCAACCTGACCGGCGGCCATCGGCTCAGGCCTCGCCTGACCGGGCCTGCTCGGCAAGATCCTCGATGTCGCCGACGGTCTTGCAGTCTCCGAGCGCGTCGGCGTCGACCGCCTCGTCGTAAATCTCGTCGATCAGCGCGATGGTCGAGACGACGGCCATCGAATCCCACGACACGTCGTCGAGGCGAAGGTCGCGATTCACTTCCTCGGGCTCGACCTCGAGGATCTCCGCAAGACCCTCATAAAGCTTGTTCATTCGCAAAACTCCTCAAACATCACCAGGTGGCGAGAGCGCCCGCCCAGGAGAGGCCGACGCCGAAGCCGATCAGCATCACCTTCATACCCCTCTCCAGCCTGCCGCTTGCGAGCAGGTCCTCGAGCACGAACGGGATCGTCGACGACACCGTATTGCCGACCGTCTCGTAGAATCTGGGCAGTTTCCCGTCCGGGACGCCGAGCTTCTTCTGGAGCGCGTCCAGCATGAACTTGTTCGCCTGGTGGAGAACGACATGGTCGACGTCGGACGGATTCAGCCCGGCCAGATCGAGCAAGCGTCTATAAGTCCGGGGCACCTCGCGCAAGGTGAAGTTCATCACGTTGGCGCCGTTCATGTAGAGATTGTCGCGCGAGCGGATATTGCCCATTCCGTCTTCGGCCTCGACGCCGGTCTCCGCGCAGCGGGGGGTGCGAAAGCCGCCGGCCTCGACGATCAGGTCCTTCGCCCCCCGGCCGTCGGTCCCGAAGACGAACGGACCGACCGAACCGCCATTCGTCGAGGCCTCGACCAGCGTCGCCGCCGCGCCGTCGCCGAACAGGGTGCGGACGCTCTTGTCGAGCGGATTGATATATTTCGAATAGGTGTCGGCGGTCAGCAGCAGGATCGTCCTGGCAGCCCCGGCCGCGATAAGCCCGGCCGCGATCGACAGGCCGTAGACGAAGCCCGAGCAGCCGAGGTTGAAGTCCATGGCGCCGATGTCGCGCCGGAGGCCGAGCCGGTCCTGAAGGACGCAGGCGGTTGTGGGCAGGATGTAGTCCGGGGCCTGGCTGCAGAAGATCAGGAAATCGATCTCGTCGCGCTCACACGCGCCGGCCGCGAACAGGCGCTCGGCGGCTTCGAATGCCAGGTCGGCGGCGGTTTCGTCGGGACCGGCCACCCGCCTGGCCTCGATCCCCGTCTTCTCCAGGATCTTGCCTTCGCTCCAGCCGGGGAAGAGGTCGGCGAGCTCGTGATTGCCGAGAACGGCCGCCGGGAGGTGGGTGGCGACTGCTCTGATCCGGGCGGCTGTCTCTGCCCCGTGAGGAGAGGTGGAACTGATCTGGCCGGACACGGGCGCTACTTAGGTGGCGGCCTTGGCCTTGGCAAGTTCCCAGTCGGAGCGTCCGGCGCTCCGGAAAAAGACGATAAGGCCAGCAATTTGAAGCACCTGGGAAGAGGCGCCAGCTCGCCCACAGGCCTCAGGCGATGCCATGATAACTCCGGTACCACCGCACGAACTCGGGCACGCCCTCGTCGATCGTCGTGGTCGGCTCGAACCCGAGGTCCCGCTGGATGGCGGAAATGTCGGCATAGGTGTCCCGCACGTCGCCTGGCTGCATCGGCATCAGCCGCCGCTCCGCCTTGCGGCCGCAGGCGGCCTCGATCAGGCCGATCATCCGGGTGAGCTCCTCGGAGCGATTGTTGCCGATATTGTATAACCGGTGCGGCGAGCGGCTGCCGCCGGCCTTCTCCTCGCCGTCGTCGGGCGGCGGGTTGTCGAGGGCGGCGACGACTCCGGTGACGATGTCGTCGATATAGGTGAAGTCGCGGCGCATATTGCCTTCGCCGAAGACGTCGATCGGCTCGCCGGCGAGGATCGCCTTGGTGAACAGCCACATCGCCATGTCGGGCCGCCCCCACGGGCCGTAGACGGTGAAGAAGCGAAGGCCGGTCTGCGGCAGGCGGTAGAGGTGGGCGTAGGTCTCGCTGATCAGCTCGTCGGCCTTCTTGGTCGCGGCGTAGAGCGAGAGCGGGTGGTCGACCCGGTCCTCGACGCGGAAGGGCAGGCTTTCGTTGCCGCCGTAGACGGAGGAGGAGGAGGCGTAGACGAGGTGAGGCGATCCTCGCCGGCGGGCGACCTCGAGCAGGTTGAGATGGCCGACCAGGTTGGAATGGACGTAGGCGTGGGGATTCTCGATCGAGTAGCGCACTCCGGCCTGGGCGCCGAGATGGACGATCCGGTCGAACTCGCGGCCCTCCAGCGCCCGGTCGAGAGCTGCCATGTCGGCGAAGTCCACTTCAACGAAGCTGAAGCCGTTGTCGTGCCGGGAGCGTTGCTCGGCGATTCGGTCGCGCTTCAGCTTGACGCTGTAATAATCGTTGACGTTGTCGATCCCGAGCACCTGCTCGCCGCGACCGAGAAGCCGCGCCGCCACATGATGGCCGATGAATCCGGCGGCGCCGGTCACGAGGATCGTCATTTATGTCTTCTTCCTGTCCGGCCCGGGTGCGGGCGCACCGGCAGAGATTCGCCCGCCCGCTTGAGCGCTGGTTGATCACTTTGAACGTCACCCCGGACTTGATCCGGGGTCCACCTTTTTAATCCGAAAGGAGGAAGGTGGATGCCGGATCAAGTCCGGCATGACGAAGGGTATTCGCCCCGCCTTTAGCCAGCGCCGCCGCGAAATCCAAGGCGGGCGTCAGGCGGCTTCGCTTGCCGGGATGCTCGCCTCGATGAACCAGCGGTCGCTGCCCTCCAGGCCGAGGGCGGTGAGGGTGCCGTAGCGATAGGCGCCGGTGTCGATGGCGATTCGGTTGGAGTGCTGCTCGGGCCGCTCGACGATGGTGTGGCCGTGGACGACGACGACCCCGTGGTCGGTCTGGTCGTCGAGGAAGCCCTCGCGGATCCACCTGAGGTCCTTGGACGACTGGCGGTCGAGCTCGACTCCGGGCCGGATTCCGGCGTGGACGAACAGATAGTCGCCGAAGCGGAAGCTGTCGTGCATCTCCTCGAGGAAGCGGACGTGGCTCGCCGGCACCTGCTCGATCAGCCGCTCCATAATCGCGGTCGGGGTCGAGTTGAGCATCCAGCCGCTGGAGAGGCCGTAGCTCTGGGCGCATTCGGTGCCGCCGTAGGCGAGCCAGTGCTGGACTCCGCTGTCGTCCCCGCCGAGCACGCCGAGGAAGAATTCCTCATGATTGCCCTTGAGGAAGACGTTGCGAGCGAAGGAAGGGGGGCGCTCGACGAGAAGCTCGACGACTCCGCGGCTGTCCGGGCCGCGGTCGACGAGGTCGCCGAGGAAGACGAGCCAGGTCTTCGCCGGCGGCCGCCGCCGGTTGTCCTCCTCGATCCGGGCGAGCAGGTCGACGAGCAGGTCGAGCCGGCCGTGGACGTCGCCGATCGCATAGGCGCGGCAGCCCGGAGCGCCTTCGCTCCCGCGCGACGTCCGGCGTTTGGAAAACAGGCGACTCAGCATTGACCTCGACTCTTTGGCGTCCCTCGCGGTGCCCGATATTTGGTGTTGTGCTCCAGTTACAAGCTTTTAAGCCGTTTCGGGAGCCGGCGGCGCCGTCCGGGCGCACCGAAGTCTGGACGGCGGCGCAGAAAGAAGGTAAGCGGCGCAACGAGATAGAGGCAGCTCGCCTTGAGAGGCAGCGCGGGCATCGCTTCCGAAAGGAGCGTTGCGCGCCGAATCGCGCGCACGGGCTGTTCCACGGAAGCTGTAGTTTGTGTAGAGGGCGTCGGCCCCGACCGGAGAAAGATGAACATGCGAGCGTATCGGTGTGTGGACCGTGATCCCTTTTTCAGCCGGCTGCTGCGAGGCGCCATCGTGGCCGCCGCGGCGCTCGGCCTTTCCGCCTGCGCGGCCGGCCGGGGCGGGTCGGTCCCCTACTCGCCGACCAACTTCGTCGCGCCCGACGTCCAGGCCGAGCCGGTCGCCTCGGCGGCGCAGCCGATCGGCGCCCTCGACCAGCTTAACATCTCGGTCTTCCAAGTCGAGTCGCTGACGGGCGAGTTCAAGGTCGATGCCAACGGCAGGATCGACTATCCGCTGCTCGGAGCGGTCCAGGCGCAGGGCCGGACGACGGAGGAGCTCCGCCAGTTCCTCGCCTCGAACCTCTCGCAGAAATATCTCCAGAACCCCAACGTCCAGGTCGCGATCAAGGAGCGGGCCGAGCAGAAGGTGACCGTCGACGGGGCGGTCACCCAGCCCGGCGTCTACGTCGTAAAGGGCCCGACCACCCTGATCCAGGCGGTGGCGATGGCACGCGGCACCACCCAGGACGCCAATCCCTCGCGGGTCTACGTGTTCCGGACGATCCGCGGCGAGCGCGTCGCCGGCGCCTTCGACCTCAAGCAGATCCGCCGTGCCCAGGCCGAGGATCCGATCATCTACGGCAACGACGTCGTCGTGGTCGACGGCGACAAGTCGCGCCAGATGATCCAGACCCTGCTACAGACCATCCCAGTGCTCGGCTTGTTGCGCCCCTACTGAGGCGGCCCCGGCGATTTAGAAGACAGGACTCAACGATCATGAACAATCATGGGGGCTACCTCCCGAACCAGGCCGCGCTGCCGTTCGATCCGAGCGGGAGGCTGCCGGCCCATACCGGCCTGACCGACGTCGCCTTCGGCCGGCCGACCAAGTCGGAATCGCGCTTCGACATCAACGAGGTCTGGCGGATCATCGCCAAATGGTGGTGGTTGATCACCGCCATCGCCGTGACATGTCTGCTGGCAGCTATCGTCATCTCGCTGATGATCACTCCCGAATATCGCGCCCGGTCGACGATCGAGGTCAATCCGGAGGGCGTCCAGGTCGTCGGCAAGGGCGTCGGCGACATCCAGCCGATGAATTCCAACGACCGCGAGTTCCTTAATACCCAGGCCGGCCTGCTCAAGAGCCGCTCGCTGGCCGAGCGGGTCGCGCGCAGCACCAACCTCGCCGGCAACGAAGCGATCGTCGAGCAGGATCTGCCGAGGCCGGTGCGCGAGAGCGCCGCCGCGAGCACGGTGATGGGCAGCGTCGACATCACCCAGGAGCGCGACAGCCGCCTGATCGGGATCAGCATCGAGAGCACCGACCCCGAGCTCGCCGCCAAGCTCGCCAACAGCTACGCCGACAATTTCATCCAGCAGAACATGGAGCGTCGCTACGAGGCAACCTCCTATGCTCGCAACTTCCTTCAGCAGCGCATCGGCGCGGTGAAGGGCAAGCTCGAGGAATCGGAGCGGGCGCTGGTCGATTACGCCCAGAAGCAGGGCATCATCACCCTCACCGTCGACAGCGGCGGAGTCGACACACCCAAGCAGGAGCAGTCGATCGACGCGGCCACGCTCGTCCAGAACAACCTCGCTTTGTCGCAGGCGCGCAGCGAGAGAATCGCCGCCGAGCAGCGCTTCCGCCAGGCCGCGGGCGCCACGTCGAGGTCCGCGGTGATCAGCGACCCCACGGTCCAGATCCTCCAGCAGCAGCGCGCGTCGCTCGAAGCGCAGTATCAGCAGAAGCTCGCGCTGTTCAAACCGGACTTTCCGGAGATGGTGCAGCTGCGCAACCAGATCGACACGCTCGGCAAGGAAATCGCATCGCAGACCCGCAACGTCGCCGGCTCGGCTTCAGGTTCGCTCCAGGCCGACTATCAGGCCGCCATCGCCCGCGAGAACGCGCTGCAGGGGAAGGTGAACGAGGGCAAGGCCGCCTTGCTCGACCTGCGCGCGCGCAGCATCCAATACACGATCCTCCAGCGCGAGGTCGACACCAACCGCAGCCTCTACGACGCGCTCCTCCAGCGCTACAAGGAAGTCGGCGTCGCCGGCGGCGTCGGCGCCAACGTCGTCTCCGTGGTCGACCGGGCGCGGGTGCCCACCGCGCCGTTCAAGCCCAACCTGCCCCTGAACATCGCCCTCGGCCTGTTCATCGGCATCCTGCTCGGCTTCGGCACCGCCTTCGCGATCGAGTGGATCGACGACACGATCAAGACCCCGGACGATCTCGCGACCAAGCTCGGCCTCGCCTCGCTCGGCGTCGTGCCGGCGGTTGGCAAGGGTCTCGCGGTCCGCGATCAGCTCGAGGATCCGCGCTCCCAGGTCTCGGAAGCCTATCAGTCGGTCCGGACGGCGCTGCAATTCTCGACCGACCACGGCGTGCCGCGCAGCCTGCTGGTGACCAGCACGCGCGCGTCCGAGGGCAAGTCGAGCACCGCGCTGGCGCTGGCCCAGACGCTTTCCAACCTCGGCGCCTCGGTGCTGCTGCTCGACGCCGACCTTCGCAAGCCGACCTTCCGCGGCCCGAGCTCGACGAGCCATGGCCTGTCCAGCCTGCTGGCAGGATCGGGATCGGTCGCCGAATGCGTCCACCCGACCCAGATGGAGCGGCTCTTCCTGCTGCCCAGCGGTCCGATTCCGCCCAACCCGGCGGAGCTGCTCGCGTCCGGTCGCTTCAAGGAGATCCTCGACGAGGTGCTCCTCAAATTCGATCACGTCGTCATCGACGGCCCGCCCGTGCTTGGTCTGGCCGACGCTCCGATGCTCGCCTCGAGCACGGAGGGGACCTTGATGGTGATCGAGGCCGGGGCGGTCCGGCGCGCCGCCGTTCTCAACGCCGTCAACCGGCTACGCTTCGCCGAGGCCCGGGTGATGGGCGGCATCCTCACCAAGTTCAACGCCACCAAAGTCGGCTATGGCTATGGCTACGGCTACGGCTACGGCGGCGACGACGCCTATGCCTACCGCGAAGGCGATGAGCCCAAGAAGCAAATCGAGCTTCTGAAGAGCAGCTGATCGTGGCACGCGGCGTACAGGGGGAGGCCCGGAGTTCCGGCAGGCGCATCGCCGCCTGGACGGCCACTGCGGCCTCGCCCCTGATCCTCTACCTGATCGTCAAGGCGGTGGCCGGCGGAGTTTCGCCGGCCGCCTCCATAGCCCTTGCGGCCCTGCCTCCGGCGGATCCGACCCCGAATCTCAAATTCCTCGGCCGGACCAGCCAGCAGCCCAACTTCCGGGCCGACGATTCACACCTGAGGTCCGCCCAGCAGGGGCTCGCCGCGCTTCCGCTCGCCTTCGAGCCCTTCTTCATCGCCGCCCGGGTCGCCGAGCAGCGCGGCGACCTGCGCCGCGCCATCGCCCTGATGGAGGAGGCGCGGCGCCGCCGGCCGTCCTATCCGGCGGTGCGCATGCAGCTGATGATCTATTACACCAAGGCCGAACGGTTCCGCGAGGCGATGACCGAGGTCGACGTCATCCTGCGCCGCAACAACGAGCTCCGGCCGGTGATGCTTCCCGAGCTCACCAAGCTGATCGCCGATCCGCACGGGCGCGACGCGCTGGCAACGATCCTTGCCACCGAGCCGTCGTGGCGCGAGGACTTCTTCAACGTCGCCGCGACGCGCAAGATCAATCCGGTCCACGCCCGGGCGCTGTACGAGCGGGTCCGGGCGCTGAAGCGCGGCGGCGACGTCCGGCTCGAGCGCCAGTTCATCCTCCAGGCGCAGGCTTCGTCGGGCGATTATGCCGGCGCTCGCCAGACCCTGCTCGCCGCCCTTCCCGAGCGCGAGCGCGCCGCCAACCGTTTTCTGTTCGACGGTGCCTTCCGGGGCGCACCGGCGGCGCCCAAGCCGTTCGGCTGGAAGTTCGAGGATCTCGATGTCGGCCGCGCCGAGCCTTCGAAGAACGGCGGCCGGGCATATCTCGACGTCGCCTATTTCGGAGGCCGCGCGGAGACGCTCGCCGAGCAGGTGCTGGCCCTGCGCCCGGGACGGTACACGATCCGGGCGATCGCCCGCAGCGACAACGGTGTCTCGTCCGGATCGCTGGCGTGGAACGTCAGCTGCCTGCCGTCGCGAAGCCCGGTCGTCGGCACTCTCGACCTGTCGCAGGCGGTGGCGACGGAGCGCCGCTTCGCCGCGACCGTCACCGTCCCCGCCACCGGCTGCGCCAGCCAGTCGCTGCGCCTGCGCGCCGAGCCCGGCGACGTCGCCGCCTCGATCAATCTCGAAGTGTCCGCCCTGGAGATAACTCAGTGAACGGACGTTTCTGGACCTTCGCCGCGGGCGGCTATCTGGTCGCCTGCCTGCTGCTCGGCGGCGCCAGCGCAGCCGGAGCGGCGGCCAACGCGCTGCTGCAGCTCGCGGCGCTCGTCCTCATCCTGATCTGGCTCTGGAAGCGCGACACCGCCCTTTCCCGCGAAGCGCGCTGGCCGCTGTGGATGGCCGCGGCGCTGGTCATCGTCACCCTGATCTCCCTGATCCCGCTGCCGCCGTCGCTCTGGGCCGGGCTTCCATATCGCGACGAGATCGCCAACGGTTTCCAGCTGATCGGAATGCCGCTTGGGTCGCTGCCGCTGTCACTGTCGCCGCCGGCGACGATCTGGTCGCTTCTTTCACTTCTGCCGCCGACGGCGATGTTCCTGATGGTGGCGAGCCTGCCCAACGACGAGCGGCGCAAGCTCGCCATACCGCTGCTCGCGGTGGCGAGCGTGTCGATCGTGTTCGGCGCCTTCCAGCTCCTCGGCGGGCCGGAATCGCCGCTCAGGCTCTATGCCGTCACCAACAACACCTCGCCGGTCGGCTTCTTCGCCAACGTCAACCATGAAGGGACCCTGCTGCTCTGCTCGCTGCCCTTCATGGCCTTCCTCGCCGGTCGGGCCGCCGGCCGCCGCTCGCGCTCGAAGCGCAGTGGCGGCGCAATCATCAGCGTGGCGGTGTGCCTGTTCCTGACCGTCGGGATCGCGATCAGCGGGTCGAGCGCGGGCTACGGCCTGTTCCTCCCGACCGCCCTCGCCAGCCTGCTCATCTACCGTCGCGCGGTGGTCGGCCGGATCGCCTGGCCGTGGACCGCGGGGATGGCGGCGGTGCTGGTGATCTTCACGATCGTCGCCCTGCGCGGGCCGCTCAGCACCGAAGCGTTCGGCGGCGACTTTCGCGCCGACCAGCCGACGAGCCGGCGCACGCTCGCGACCACGACGACCGAGGCGATCCGCGATTCGTTCCCGGTGGGCACCGGGCTCGGCACCTTCCAGACCATCTACCGCCGCTACGAGAATCCGGATCGGGTGACCCGGGTATATGCCAATCATGCCCATAACGACTATATCGAGTTCGTGCTCGAGCTCGGCCTCGCCGGACTGCTGCTCATCCTCGCCTTCATCGGCTGGTGGGCGGCGGCGCTGGTGCGGGCGTGGCGCAGCGAGGTTCCGGGCGCGGCGATGGCTCGGGCCGGGTCGGTGGCGATCGGGGTCGTGCTGCTGCATTCCGTCGTCGACTATCCGATCCGGACCGCGGCGATCGCGGCCGTCATCGGCCTGGCCTGCGCCTTCCTGGTGCCGGCGCCCCGGCGGGAATTGGAAGCCACCGACGCGGAAGAGCCCGCGTCGGACCTGCGCCATCTGAAAGCGGAATGACGTGAGCATATTAGGCCTTATCGGGATCATCCTGGGTTTCCTTGCCATCCCGGTGGCGTTCACCCAGCCTACCCGGCTCAAGATCACCTACATGGCGATGATCTACCTGATCCACATCGCGGCTTGCGTCGTCTATTACTGGCGCGCCGAGGAAGGCGTCGCCGACTCGGCCATGTATTATCACGACCCCTACCAGAGCTACCAGGACGGCTTCCACGTCGGCACCCAGGGGCTGATCTACGTCATCCAGTATCTGAGAGATATATTCGGCGGGACCTATCTCGATTTCTTCCTGCTGTTCCAGGCGATCGGCTTCCTGGGCATCACCGTCCTGCTCCGCGTGTTCGAGGAGATTCACGACGAGCTCCGCCTCCCCCACGCGCCCTATTTCTATGCCTTGATGGCCATTCCCAGCCTGCATTTCTGGAGCAGCGCCATCGGCAAGGACGGACCATTCCTGCTGGCGACCTCGCTGGTGCTGTGGGCGACGATGCACCTCCGCAGCCGCGGCATGGCCCTGATCGGAGCGCTGCTGCTGATGCTCTTCTTCCGGCCCCACGTCGCCATCGTCGCCGGAGTGGGCCTGGCGCTCGCCGTCGCGATCGGGAAAGGCATTCCGGCCTATCTGCGCGTCGGGATGCTCCTGATCGCGTTGGTCGGAACCGTCGTCGCCACCGTGACCCTGCAGAGCGTCTACGCAATCGACATCACCAGCGCCGAATCGATCAGCCAGCAGTTCGAGCGGCGCGACAACGTGCTCAACTCCGAGGATGCAGGCACAACCGCCGTCACCGGGCCCTTCCCGGTCAGACTGCTCAGCCTGATGTTCAGGCCCCTCTTCTTCGACGCGAAAGAGCTGTTCGGCCTGATCGCCTCGGTCGAGAGCCTGCTCGTGGTATGGATGGTCCTGCTGCTGCTGCTGCGATCGAGAGAGGTGCTGGGATTGCTCAAGAGCGTCTTCTTCGCGCGCTTCGCCCTGATCTATTCGGTGGGGATGACCCTGTTCCTGGCCATCGGCTACTGGAACGTGGGCCTGGGGCTCCGCCAGAAGTGGACGATGCTGATGCCGATGTATCTCGCCCTGCTCGTCACCGTGATTGCGGTTCGCCGGGCGAGGAAGCTAGGCCTTGGGGAGGCGGTCCGGAGGGAGGTGGACCTCGGCTTCCCGCCGCCCCCCGCGATGCGGCCCCAGGTCCAGGCGCCGTCGGCGACCCATTGAGGATAGGCAACTATGACCGCGACCGTGATTGCCAGTGTCGATTCCGGCGACCGTTACGACGTTTCGCTCGCCCAGACGCCGGCCGAGCGCTGGCCGTTCTACGACGAGGACGAGATCGAGGCGGTCGCGTCGGTGCTCCGCTCGGGCAAGGTGAACCAGTGGACGGGCGGCGACGTCTTCGCCTTCCAGGCAGCGATGGAGCGGCGCTTCCAGGGCGGACATGGGATCGCCCTGGCGAACGGCTCGCTCGCCCTCGAGGTGGCGCTGCGCGCCTTCGGGATCGGCCCGGGCGATGAGGTGATCGTCACTCCGCGGACCTTCGTCGCCTCCGCCTTCTGCGCGATGCTGGTCGGCGCCACCCCGGTCTTCGCCGACGTCGACGCCGACAGCGGCAACATCACCGCCGACACGATCCGGGCGGTCCTGACCGACCGCACCCGGGCGATCGTCCCGGTGCACCTGGCCGGCTGGCCGGCCGACATGGAGCCGATCATGGCGCTCGCCCGCGAGCGCGGGATCAAGGTCGTCGAGGATTGCGCCCAGGCGGTCGGCGCCGAGATCGGTGGTCGGACGATCGGAAGCTTCGGCGACGCCGCCGCCTTCTCCTTCTGCCAGGACAAGATCATCTCGACCGGCGGCGAAGGCGGCTACACCAGCTTCCAGGACCGCGATGCGTGGAACTGGGCCTGGTCGTTCAAGGATCACGGCAAGAGCCACGCCAAGGCGTTCGAGCCCAATCCCAGGCCGGGCTTCCGCTGGCTCCACGACAGCGTCGGGACGAACTGGCGGATGCCCGGCCCGCTGGCGGCTATCGGCCTTGCCCAGCTCGCCAAGCTCGACCGATGGGTGGATATACGGCGGCGCAATGCGGCGATCTGGACCGAGGCGCTGGCGTCGGTGCCGGGCCTCAATGTGCCGGTTCCGGGCGAGACCGTCCGCCATGCCTGTTACAAGCATTATGTCTATCTGGACGACGTTCCGGAGGCGCAGGAACTGCGCGACACGATCCTCGCCAGGGCTGGCGAGGCGCAGCTCCGGGTCTTCTCCGGCTCCTGCTCGGAGGTCTATCTGGAACATGCGTTCGACGCGCTGGAGCGACCCGATCTCCCGGTCGCCCGCTCCCTGGGCCGGCGCAGCCTGATGGTCGAGGTCCATCCGACCCTCCGGCCGGACCTGCTCGAGCTCAGGGCCGAAGCCCTTGCGCGCATTGTGAAAGACGTGTTGGGATGATCGGAAGCCGGCGGGTCGGCAGGTACGAACGGATATGATCTTGGGACTGGTTAAGCAGCTTTCGTCGATGGGTCGGGTGCGCAAGCGCTCGATCCTGATCGGCTACGATCTCGCGGCGATGGCGGTGGCCCTCTGGGCCGCCTTCTCGACACGGCTCGGCGAAATCTATTTCCCGGACAATCTGAGCGTGCTCGCGGCCGCCGCGACGTCCTTCCTGATCGGCATCTTCGCGCTCTACCACCTCCAGGTCTACCATCTCGTGCTGCGCTATTTCCACATGCGGGCGGTGAGCCGGATCCTCGCCGCGTCGGCCGTGGCGGCGGTGGCCTGGGTGATCCTCGTCTACTTCACCCAGGCGAAGATGGAGGTGGACGGGCTGGTCATGATGGTGCCGCGCTCCGTCGGCTTCATCTATTGCGGGTTCCTGTTCCTGCTGTTGTTCATGGGCCGCTACGCCATGGCGCTGCTCCTCTCGGGCCCGATCCACGACCCGAACATGTCGCGCGACGGCGAGCGGAACATCGCCATCTACGGCGCCAACGCGGCCGGAATCAGCCTCGCCGAATCGATGCGCGGAAGCCGCGCCTACCGCCTCGTCGCCTTCGTCGACGACGATCGCGCCCTGCACGGCCAGATCGTCTCGGGCGCCGCCATCTACGCTCCCAAAGCGCTTCCGGCCCTGGTCGCGCGCGAGGCGGTGGACGAGGTCTTCCTGGCCATGCCCAAGGCCACCCGGTCGCAGCGCCTCGCCGCCATCTCGCTGCTCACCAAGCTCAACCTCAAGGTGAAGACGGTGCCGGCGCCGGAGGAGATCGTGTCCGGCCGCTTCACCGTCAGCGATGTCCGGCCGATCGACGTCAACGACCTCCTTCGCCGCGATCCGGTCGAGCCCCTGACCGAGCTGATCAAGGAGGCGGTGGAAGGCCATTCGATCCTGATCACCGGCGCCGGCGGGTCGATCGGCTCGGAGATCTGCCGCCAGATCGTCCGCGGCCGGCCGCGGCGGCTGGTGCTTCTCGATCACAGCGAGTTCATGCTCTACTCGATCGAGCAGCAGCTCGAGGAGGTCTGCCACGGGCTGCCCAAGGGCCATGCCCCGACGATCGTGCCGGTGATCGGCTCGATCCTCAACGACCAGCTGGTCCGCGAGCTGATCGCCGAGCACAAGGTCGACAGCGTCTACCATGTCGCCGCCTACAAGCACGTGCCGCTGCTCGAGCATAACGAGGTGGTCGGGGTCGAGAACAACGTGTTCGGAACGATGGTGCTGGCCAAGGCCGCGCTCGACGCGAAGCTGACCCGGTTCACGATGATCTCGACCGACAAGGCGGTCCGGCCGGAGAGCGTGATGGGGGCGAGCAAGCGCGCCGCCGAGCTGATCATCCAGGCGCTCGCCGAGCAGGAAAACTGCCGGACCCGCTTCGGGATCGTCCGCTTCGGCAACGTGCTCGATTCGTCGGGCTCGGTGGTCCAGCGCTTCCGCGACCAGATCCGCCGCGGCGGGCCGGTCACCGTCACCCACAAGGACGTCACCCGCTTCTTCATGTCGATCCCGGAGGCGACCCAGCTCGTCCTCCAGGCCAGCGCCATGGCCGAGCGCGGCGAGGTCTTCGTGCTCGACATGGGCGACCCGATCAAGATCTCGGAGCTCGCCCGCAACATGATCACCCTGTCGGGGATGACGGTTCGCGACGAGGCCAGTCCGATGGGCGACATCGAGATCGTCTATGTCGGCCTGAGGCCCGGTGAGAAGCTCTACGAGGAGCTGTTCGTCGGCGGCGCTTCCGTCGAGACGACCCATCCGAGGATCAAGATGGCCAAGGAGCGCTTCCTTCCCCTGGCCGAGCTCGATCCCTTCCTCAGCCGGCTGAAGGAGGGCATCGTCTCGGTCGACCGAAGCGCCGTCCGGGGCAGCCTTCGCGACCTGGTCGCGCCCGACCAGGGCCAGGTCGCCGACAACGTCACATGGCTTCGTCGGGCCTGAGGCGGCTTGGGAAACGGCGTGAAGCGCAGTTGCGACCTGATTCTTGGCCTTGCGGCCCTCATCCTCGTCCTTCCGCTGATCGCGCTCATCGCGATCGTCGTGCTGATCGCCGACGGCAGCCCGATCCTGTTCAGGCAGGTCCGGGTCGGCAAGGACCAGATCCCCTTCACGATGTTCAAGTTCCGGACGATGCGGACGCTCTATGACGAGCATGGCGCCCTGCTCACCGACGAGAGCCGGGTGACCCGGCTCGGCGGCTTCCTGCGCCGCTTCCGACTCGACGAGCTGCCCGAGCTGTGGCTCGTCGTCACCGGCAAGATGTCGCTGGTCGGGCCGCGGCCGCTGCCGCGCGAGGTGCTCGAGGGCCTGCCGGGCAGCGACGAACGGTCCGCCATGCGCCCCGGCCTGACCGGCCTCGCGCAAGTATCCGGCAACACGCAACTGGCCAACGAGGAGAAGATCGCGCTGGACCTCTTCTACCACCGCCACTGGAGCATGGCGCTCGACATCCGGGTCATGTTCAGGACGGTTGCGACCCTTGCTTTCGGCGGCCGCCGCGACGAAGCCCTGATCCGCCAGGCGCTGGTCGAGCTCGGCACCGTTGGGGGTGAGCGATGACCCTGCGCGTGGCCGTCGTCGGAGCCGTCGGTTCAACCGAGGTAGCGCTGCGCGCGCTGGCCGAATCCGGACTCGTGCCGGTCCTCGTCTTCACCCTGCCGACCGAGAAGCAGGCACGCCACTCGGATTTCGTCGATATCGGCCTGGTCGCTGAGGAAATCGGCGCGCCGGTGATCCGGGTGGACGACGTCAACGGGCCCGAGGCAATCGCAGCCCTGCGCGCCGCGTCGCCGGATCTGCTGATGGTGATCGGCTGGTCGCGCCTGTGCGGAACCGAATTTCGGAGCATCGCGCGAATGGGAACGTTGGGCTTTCACCCGACGCTGCTGCCGAAGATGCGCGGCCGCGCGGCGCTCGCCTGGACGATCCTGCTCGACCTCGACCGGAGCGGCGCGACCTTGTTCTGGATGGACGAAGGCGTCGATTCCGGGCCGATCGCGGCTCAGGAGACGTTCGACATCCCGCCGGGGACGACGCTTCCCGAACTGATGGAGCTCCAGCGGGCCGCCCAGGTCAAGATGATGCCCCCCTTGCTGGAGAAGCTCAAGGCGGGGTTGATTCCGGCCGAGCCCCAGGACCATGGACAAGCCACCTATGCGGCGGTCCGCCGCCCCTCGGACGGCGAGATCGACTGGAATGAGAGCGCCGACCAGATCGAGCGGCTCGTTAGGGCCGTCACCCGGCCCTTCCCCGGCGCCTTCTCGCGCCTCGGCGAGCGCGAGGTGGTGGTGTGGAGCGCCAGGGTGGTCCGCTATCCGCAATGGCATGCCATGGTCGGCCAGATCTTCACCTACGAAGAGGGGGCGCCGGTGGTCCGCTGCGGCGGAGGCACCGACCTCGTGCTGACAGACTATGAAATTCGCCGCGCGAATGACGCGGATCCGGTTCCGGCAGCCATCAAGGGGCAGCCCAGATTTAGGACGTCAAGATGACCATATTGGTAATCGCACCCCATGCCGACGACGAGACCCTCGGGATGGGCGGAACGATCGCGAAAATGGCCGCCGAGGGCCGCGACGTCGTCGTCGCCGTCATGACCGGGCCGGGCACCGAGCCTCATCCGATCTGGCCCGACGCGTCGTGGGCGGGAATCCACGCCGAGGCCAGGGCGGCGACCGGGCTGCTGGGCGTCAACAAGCTGATCTTCGAGAACCTGCCCGCGGTCTGCGTGCCGGACCGCCCGGTCTACGAGGTCAATGACGTCGTCGGAAAGCTGATCGCCTCGGTCGATCCGGAAGAGCTGTACCTGCCTTACTATCACGACCTTCACCAGGATCATTCCGTGATCGCCTATGCCGCCCTGGTCCATGCCCGCGCCTATCGCGACGCCGGTCGCGGAATGCGCCTGGTCGCCATGTACGAGACCCCGACCGAGACGCATCTCTTCCCGCCCCAGCTGACGCCGGCTTTCGCGCCGAGCCTGTGGGTCGACGTCTCCGATACGCTGGAGACTAAGCTCGCCGCGTGGAACTGCTACCAGAGCCAGCAGCATGAGGGCGCCACGCCGCGTTCGGCCGACGCCGTCCGCGCGCTCGCCGTGCTTCGCGGCGCCGAGATTGGAGTGGCCGCGGCCGAAGCCTTCGTACTGCTGCGGCTGCGGCGCTAGCGCCTCTCGTTCACAGGCAGGCGGCTGAGAGCAGGGTCGCGTTGACCTTGTGGACGTCGTATTTCTCTTCGGCGATCCGGCGCGATTCGCCGCCCATCGGAGCGATCAGGTGCGGCTCGTCGACCAGGCGCCGCATCGCCCGGTAGAGCGCCTCCCAATCCTTCGGCGGGACGAGCAGGCCGTTGACGCCGTCGACCACCGTCTCGCGGCAGCCGGGGGCGTCGGTGGTGATCACCGCCCGGCCCATGGCCATCGCCTCGAGCACCGAACGCGGCGTCCCCTCCCGGTAGGACGGAAGCACGTAGACGCTGTGGGCGCGAATCGACGGCCGGACGTCGAGCTGCAGGCCGGAATAGTCGATCCCGCTGAGCAGCAGGTCGTCGAGCTCGGCCTGGCTGATCCCGTCCGGCGAGGTGTCGAGGACGCCGACCAGCGAGATTCGAACGTCCGGCCTCTCCGCCTTCAGCCGGGCGGCGGCCCGGGCGAATTCGCGGACGCCCTTGTCCCTGAGCAGGCGGGTGATCATCAGGAACGACGGGCCGGCCGGGAGCGGGGCGTCCTCATAATGGTCGATATCCACGCCCGATCCGTTGATCAGGATCGTCCGAAGCGACGGCGGAAGCATCCCGAGCCGGCGGAATTCGCCGAGGTCGTCCGGATTCTGGAAGGCGGCGAGGAAGGCATCTGCGAAGGCGCGCTTGTACATCCGCTTGCCGATCATCCGGCTCAGCAGCCGCTTCGGCTCACGCCCCTCAGTGAAGGCGTAGCCGACGCCGGTGACGAGGCACACGAAGCGCGCCACTCCCGCGGCGCGAGCGGCGGCGGCGCCGAGGACGATCGGCTTGATGGTATAGGCGAAGACGACGTCCGGGCCGATCGCTTTAAGAGTCCGCCTGAGGTCGCGGAACGTCGCGATCGCTCCGAACGGATTGAGGCTGGTTCGGCCCAGCCGGATCGAGACCGGCTCCGCGCCGAGCGCCCGCACCTTTGCGGCAATCTCCTCGCCGATCTCGGGGGCAAGCGCGAAGACCCGGTGGCCGCGCGAGACCAGCTCGGCGATGAGCGGGCCGCGGAAATTGATCAGCGAAAACGGCACCGAGCCGAGGACGACGACCGTTTGCGGCTTGGGCGCCGCGGACGGATTGGGCGGGAGTGAGGGCATGTGAGGGCGTGGATCGACCGGAAAGGGGGCAAAAGCGGGCCGCGCCCGCCACCGGCGTCTAGGGTCGAGCGTCGGCGCGCGCAAGTATCGGGCGGGGCGTCACCCCTTCCGTTGCGGACCATCCTGTTGCATGGAGCGGCTCGCCTCGATCCGCCGCCGGAAATCCATGCTCATCCTTCATATCATCACCGATCTGTCGACCGGCGGCGCCGAGCTGATGCTCGAGCGGCTCGTCGTGCATCAGAGCCGGGAGGAAGGCTATCGGCATCACGTGATCTCGCTGCGCACCCTCGGCCAGGTCGGCCCGCGGCTTCAGGCGGCGGGGATCGAGGTCGAGGTGATGGGCATGAACGGGTTCGCCGGCCTCGCCCTCGGCTTCGTCCGCCTCGTCCGCCGGATCCGCCAGCTGTCGCCCGACGTGGTGCAGACCTGGATGTACCATGCCGACCTGATCGGCGGAGTCGCCGCCCGGCTCGCCGGGAACCGCGCTGTCCTCTGGGGCGTGCGGATCAGCGACATCAGCCTGGAGATCGGCATAGCGCGATCGACGATGATGGCCCGGCGGATGTGCGTCCCTCTGTCGCGCAAGGTGCCGCGCAGGATCCTCTACGTGGCCGAGTCGGCGCGCAAGGCGCACGAGGCGCTCGGCTACGACCCGGCGAAGTCGGTGGTCGTCCCGAACGGCTATTCGGTGCCTCCGGCGGAGGCGGTCGCCGCCGCACGGCGCCGAATCCGCGACGAGCTCGGGCTCGGCGAGGAGTCGGTGCTGATCGGCAGCGCCGGGCGGTTCAGCCCGCAAAAAGGCTATAGCGGCTTCGTCGCCGCCGCCGGGGAGATCGCCCGGCGAGTCCCCGAGGCGAGCTTCCTGATCCTCGGGCGCGAGATCACCTGGGACAATGAGGAGCTCGCCGGCTGGATCCGCGAGGCCGGCCTCGCCGACCGCTTCCACCTGGTCGGCGAACAGCGCAACGTGCTCGACTGGCTGGCGGCCCTCGATATCTTCGCCCTCTATTCGCTCAGCGAGGGCTTCCCGAACGTAGTGGCGGAGGCGATGAGTGCCTGCGTTCCGTGCATCGTCACCGACGTGGGCGACGCGGCGCTCCTTGTCTCGGATCTCGGCCTCGTCATAAGATCGGGCGATCTCAAAGGCTTGACGGACGGGCTCGAACGGCTGATCAGGGCCGGCGAGGATGAGCGAAGGCGTCTCGGCGAGGCCGGGCGCCGGCGCGTCGAGGCCACCTATTCGCTTTCGGTGGTGGCCGAACGTTATGCGAGGCTGTACGACGAGCTGGTCGCCGAGGGTCCCGCCCCGGCCGCCGGCGCCCGGCAGCAAGTAATCGGAGTTAGGTAAGATGTGCGGCTTTGCAGGCTTCCTCGGTGGAGCGGCTTTGTTCGGCGGCGGCCGCGCCGCGCCGGTGGCGACCGCGATGGCCGACAGCATCCGCCATCGCGGTCCCGATCATGGCGCGATCTGGCTGGATTCCGAGGCCGGGGTCGCTTTCGCCCACCGCCGCCTCGCCATCGTCGACCTGTCGGCGGCCGGCGACCAGCCGATGGAATCGTCCAGCGGCCGCTACATCACCATCTACAACGGCGAGATCTACAACCATCTCGACCTGCGCCGGCAGCTTGAGGAGGAGGGACAAAGCTTCGAGTGGCGCGGCCATAGCGACACCGAGACCCTGCTCGCGGCAATCGAGACCTGGGGCGTGCGCGGCGCGCTCCAACGGACGATCGGCATGTTCGCACTGGCCTTGTGGGACCGGCGCGACCGGGCACTTACCCTCGCCCGCGACCGGCTCGGCGAGAAGCCGCTTTATTACGGCTGGCAGGGCGAGGGCCAGGGCGCCGCCTTCCTGTTCGGCTCTGAGCTCAAGGCCGTCCGCGGCCATCCGGCCTTCGAGGGAGAGATCGACCGGGACTCGCTCACCTTGATGATGCGGCACGGCTACATTCCCGCGCCCTATTCCATCTATCGCGGCATCGCCAAGCTGATGCCGGGCAGCTTCGCGACCCTTCGCGCGGGCCGGCGCGAGCCGGAGATCGAGACCTATTGGTCGGCCGCCCAGGTGGCCGAACAGGGCCGGCGCGAGCCGCTGACGGAGAGCCCCGCGGAGGCGGTGGAATCGCTCGAGCGGCTGCTGATGGACGCGGTCGGGCAGCAGATGATCGCCGACGTGCCGCTCGGCGCCTTCCTGTCGGGCGGAGTCGATTCCTCGACGATCGTGGCGATGATGCAGGCGCAGTCGTCGCGGCCGGTGAGGACCTTCTCGATCGGCTTCCACGAAGAGGCGTATAACGAGGCCACCCACGCCAAGGCGGTCGCCGAGCATCTCGGCACCGACCATACCGAGCTTTACGTCACCGCCGAGGAGACGATGCGGGTCGTCCCGCAGCTTCCCGACATGTATGACGAGCCGTTCGCCGACTCCTCCCAGATCCCGACCTACCTCGTCTCGCAACTGGCGCGGCAAAGCGTCACCGTGTCGCTCTCCGGCGATGCCGGCGACGAGCTGTTCGGAGGCTACAATCGCTACAAGATGACGTCGGACTTCTGGCAGCGCCTGTCGATGATCCCGAGGCCGCTGCGCGGCACCCTCGCCGGCGCATTGACCAGCGTCTCGCCGCGCACCTGGAATCGGCTGGCGGGCGCGGTCGAGCCGATCCTGCCCAGCTCGCTGCGGATGCGTGTTCCCGGCGACAAGATCCACAAGGGCGCCGGAGTGCTGAAGAGCGCCGACGTCGCCGAGCTCTATCGCGGACTGATCTCGGCCTGGCGTGATCCGGAGACTCTGGTGATCGGCGGCCGCGAGCCTCCGACCCTCCTGACCGGGCGCTCACCGGAGCTTGCCGGCCTCTCGCAGATCGAGCGGATGATGGCGCTCGACATGATGACCTATCTGCCGGACGACATTCTGGCGAAGGTCGACCGGGCGGCGATGAGCGTGTCGCTCGAGACCCGGGTGCCGCTGCTCGACCACAGGGTCGTCGAATATGCCTGGCGGCTTCCGATGGACTACAAGATCCGCGGCGGCCAGACGAAATGGGCGCTTCGCGAGGTCCTCTACCGGCACGTGCCGAGGTCGCTGATCGAGCGCCCCAAGATGGGCTTCGGGGTACCGGTCGGCGAGTGGCTGCGCGGCCCTATGCGAGACTGGGCCGAGGCCCTGCTCGACCGCCGGCGGCTGGAGCAGGAGGGCTATTTCCACCCCGAGCCGGTCCGCCGGCTGTGGCGGGCTCATCTGGAGGGCAACGTCAACGAGCATGCCAAGCTGTGGGTCGTGCTGATGTTCCAGGCGTGGCTGGAGAAGGAAGGCATCAACAGCCGCGCGCGCTCCGGCTCGCCGCTTCCCGCGCGGGCCGTCGCCTGAGGGCGCCTCGCCCCGGGGCAAGGTCGGAGTCGGAGGCGGAATCGTGATCCGAGCCCTGCTCGCCCGACTGCGGCTGACGCACGCCAACCACAGAAGGATCGCGACCGGGGCCTTCTGGGTCGGGCTGGTGGTGCTCGCGGCCAAGCTCTGCGCGGCGGCGCGCGAGATGGCCATTGCGTGGCGCTACGGGATCAGCGCCGAGGTCGACGCCTATCAGCTCGCGCTCACCGTCACCACCTGGCTGCCCATGTGGCTGGCCGGAGTCGCCGGCTTCGTTCTGGTCCCCCGTCTCGTCGCGCTCCGCCGCTCGGGCGGCGACGAGCGCTTCGTCGACGAGCTCAACGGCGCCGTGCTGCTGCTCGGCGCGGGACTGACGGCTCTCACCTGGATCGCCGCGCCGTTCGTGATGGACCTGGTCACCGGCGCCCTCACCCCTTCCACCCGCCGTCTCGCGGGGTCGCTCGCCGTGGACATGGCGCCCATCGCCTTCCTGATAATCGTCGGCGGCTATTTCGCCGCCCGGCTCCAGGCGCGCGAGCATTATGCGTTTGGAGTGGCCGAGGCGGCGCCGGCGGTGACGATCGCCCTGTTCGTCATCGTCGGACCCGTCGATGCCGGCACTGCGCCCCTGCTCTACGGGACGGTGCTCGGCTGGCTCCTCTACGCGCTCTGGCTCGGCCGGATGACGGCCGTCGCGGACCCGCCCCTGGGCCGTATCCGCGTCCGCCACCGCTCGGAGCAATGGGCGCTCCTCTACGGACCCATCGTGACCATGGGCCTCGGACAGCTGCTCCTCACCAGCGCCCTCCCCGTCGACCAGGCCTTCGCCGCCACTCTCGGCGAGGGGGCGGTGTCGACGCTGGGCTATGTCAACCGGATCGTCACCCTGATCACGAGCTTCGGCTTCGTCGTCCTCGCCCGCGCCCTTCTCCCGGTCCTCTCGGCCGCCGTCGCCGAGGGCGATCACGAGCTTGGGCGCCGCCAGGCGGTGAAATGGGCCTGGCTGATCGCCGGACTGGCCGCCGCGGGCACCGCCGTGGCATGGCCGCTGACCCCGCTCGCGGTCCGGATCGTGTTCGAGCGCGGCGCCTTCAGCGCGGCGGACACCGCCCTGGTGAGCGAGGTCCTGCGCTATGCGCTTCTCCAGCTCCCGCCCTTCTTCGCGGCGATCGTGCTCCTGCAATGGTATGCCGCCGCCAACCGCTACACGGCCATTCTCGTCATCAACCTCGTCGCGCTGATCGCCAAGGTCGGAGTCAACGCTCTGCTCGTCGAGCCGATGGGGGTGGCCGGGATCACCCTCTCGACGGCCGCCATGTACGGCCTGATGGCGCTGCTGCTCGCGGCGGGCGCCGGCCACCGCTCGTCGAGAAGTCCCGCGACGGAGCCGGTCTGACGCCCCGCCTACCCGCTCTTGCGTCCGATATAGACGAGGTGGGGCCGGCGGTGGCGGATCATCGGATAGACGGTCCGGTAGAGCAGGCCGAGCGGTCCGGTATAAGGGGAAAGGACCGTCGCCTCGCAGGCCACGGTGCTGAAGCCGAGCGGTTCCACATAGGCGCGCAGGCTGTCGGCAGACCAGGAGCGGACGTGCTGGATCCGGTGGTAGATCGAGCCGCATTCGGGGCACATGGTCTTGCTGGCGTCGAGATTCTCGTCGTTGGGCGTGGTCAGCACGAGATGGCCGCCTCTGCGCAGGACTCGGCCGGCCTCCGCCAGCGAAGCGCCCAGCGGGCCGTCGTCCATATGCTCGACGACCTCAAGCATGAAGGCCGTGTCGACCGAGTCCGACGGGAGGGAGACCTTGCCTCCCTCCATCATCGTCGCGCCCTTGAAGCCGCTCTGCCCGGCGAACCGGCTCTCGACCTTCGCGAGGCTGGAGGGCGAGCTGTCGGCGCCGTAGGCGCTGTGCCCGCCGGCGAGCAAAAGCTCGATCAGGTCGCCCGGGCCGCAGCCGATATCCACCGCATCGCCGATCTTGATCCGCTTGCTGACGAAGGCCAGCAGCGACCGCCCCACCATCCTCGCGAAATAGCTGTCCTCGAGCGCCGGGTTGCTGCTGTAGAAATCCCAGAAGCGCTTCACCCGTTCCGGCGTCCACTCGATAGGATGCGGTATCACGTCGTTCGTCATTTGGGAGGGCCTGCGATAAGAGTTGGGATGGAGTCGGCGGCGCTGCGGCACGCCAGTGCGGCTTAGCCTCGCCCATGGCGCGCTGCAACAAGCGTTGAGCGCCGGCCCGGCCGTCTTCAGCCCCGCCCGTCCGCGCCGGTGCCGCGCCGCCGGAGCCGGCCGAGCAGCCGCCTGACCGCGACCAGCGGGTCGAGCTGGTGCCGGTACCAGTCGAAGACCAGCTCCCCGTCGCGCATGTTGAGAGTATGCGGGCCGATACGGTCGCGGAAGCGGATCGCGCCGATCCGCCTCTCGCGATAGGAGTCGGGAGTCATCGCCTCGACCTCGAACGCGACGATACCGTCGCCGTAGAAACGCTCGAAGCTCTGTCCGAAGCGGATCAGCCGGCCGTCGAGCCGGAGCAGGGCGCCGGCCATCCGTCCGCCCTGCGGCGAGATCCTCAGCGGGCTTTGCGGGTGGAGCTCGAAGACCTCGTCCAGGCTGCCCGCCGTCCACAGGTTGAGGACGTTCGTCTGGGCGACCGGGCTTCCGAACAGATAGAAACGGCCGTCCTGCTCGATCAGCGTCGGATCCGCGATGGCGGGGTCGCCGGCCACGCGCAGCGGCCCGACGTCGCGGAGGCTTTCGCCGGCCAGCTCGTAGAGCCGGGTCGGCGACCATTGGCCGATTTCTGGCAGGATCAGCTGTCTCTCCCCCACCCTGATCGTCGACGGGTAGGAATAATGATTGCGTCCCTCCGAGATGCGGCGATGGCTCTCGCCCTCGACGAGCACCAGCTCGCCGATACCGGTCCGGCGCTCGAGCGCCTCGACCAGGATTCCCGGCGGCTGCTCGCTGAAGAAGGGGTCGGCATAATAAGTGTATCGCTTGCCGGTCGGGATCGTCCGCCACCGGTCCGGCGCCGGAAAGTCGCCGCCTTGGACGAGCGCCGCGAGCGCCGGCGACGGGCATGGCGCCAGCGAAACCTTCCACTTCTTCTCCTGGGTCGCGCCGTAGGCGGCGCGCTTCACTCCGGCCCAGGCCATCCGGAGCACGAAGCCGACGACCCCGGCATTGGAAGGGAGGCGGTAGTTCCGGCCCGTGCAGGGCTTGGCCAGATAGGTGCCGGAGCGTGCATTGCGGACGGCCTCGTTGATCAGAAGGCTCGAATGGCGGAAGGATTCGATCAGCGTCCGGCGGTACGAATAAGGAAGGACCCGGGTCTCCGCGAAGGCGACCACCTTGCCGGCATCGAGGCGGTTGCCCAGCACCTGGATGATCTGCCCCATGACCGGATGGCCGTGGACCATCTCCCAATAGCCGGCCGGGCGGCCGCGATAGAGATCCGGATCGCCATGGTGCCAGGAGAGGATCGGCACCGGCAGCCGGTCGGCCGGAGGCACCCGAAGCAGGCCCATGCCGAGCTTCACGACGACGTCGAAGCCGCCGTCGCGCAGCTCGTCCAGGACGGTGTCCGGAAGAACCTGCCACGCGCCCTCGTTGCCCGACTGGAACTCGACGACTCGCTCGATCCGCTTGGTTCCCTCGGCAAGTGGGACCGACCGGGTCCAGCGGTTGCGCAGGGTCACCAGGTTCAGCAGATAATAAGCGCCGTGCCTGAACGGCTTCCGGGTCAGCCTGGTATTGGTGCACCGGAAAATGGTCACGGCGTCGCAGCCGGAAAGGGCGTTGAGCGCCTCCAGCCCGAACCGCGGCACCGCCATGCCGTCGGTGATCACCGCCACTTCGAGGGCCATTGCCCGCTCGCTTCCGGAAGTCATGGCCCGCCCGACTAGCGGACTGGAGGCGGCTGTCCAAGCGGTTCAGACAGAGCTGAACAGCGTCCGCGTGTCGTGGGCCGAATTGTGGACCGGCCGGATGCTGTCCCCGACCCCGGGGGCCGTGCCGCGGAAGCGGTCGCCGCGGGCGCCTCCCTCCTCATAGCCGACCGCGAAATGCTGGTTGCCCGTCGCGCGAAGGTCGGTGCGGAACAGATTCCCCTGGGACGTCGTATGAGCGAGGATGACCTCATAATCGTAGTCATGCTCCCTCGACTTGCGTGCGGCGGGGATGAAGACCTCGCAGCCCCGCATCGAATGGCGGCGTCCGCCGCCGGGATTGCCGCGGATGAGGATCATCTCGCCGTGGGTGCCGGGGCCGGTATGGGTGCCGATGATCCTGACATTCTCCATGCGCAGCAGGTTGCCGTCCCAATAATGCGAGACGCCGTAAAGGCCCGAGGTGCGGATCTCGGTGTTGCGGAGGGTGACGTTTCCGCCTTTCTGTACCTGCCAGCACGTGTTCATCGAGCCCGTGCCGAGGTCGTGCACGCCACCCTCGAGCAGCGTGTCGCGGCCGTTGAGGATGAACTGATAGGTTGCTCCCGGCCGGTTGGACGACCGGCAGTCGATGATCCGCTGGTAGCCGCTCGACGATTCGGGCGCGGCGCAGAGCACGGCCGACACTTCGTTGTCCATGAACTCGCAGCGGCGGAATTCAATATTGCCGGTGAAAACGTCGACGTACGGAGGAATGTAATCCGGTTCGATGTCGACGCCGAATTGCGGCGCGTGGGGGCGGTACTTGGCCGGGTGGCCATTGTCGTTGAACGCGCAATCTTCGCACAGCAGGCCGCGGACGTGGAAGACTCCGAGGCCGCCGCGGGCATTGTCGCGGCACTTGACCTTGCGCAGCACGACGTCGCGACAGGCGAGGGCGGGACGGACGCCGAGTTCCCGGGTTTCGAGGCCGCTGAGCAGATAGACGCCGTCGGTCTGGCAATGGTGAAGGTCGAGGTCCTCGAGCAGGACGCCGGTGCAGCCCTGAAGGGAGATCAGGGCCGCATAGGCTTCGGCGACCTCGTCGCGGGTCATGTCGCGGACGCCGCCGTCGATTTCGAACCCCTTGATGGTGATGTCGCTCGATCGGTGGATGGTGAACGGCATGACGACGGCCATGTGGAGCCCGAGGGGGAGTCCGTCCGGCCCCTTGCGGGCCGAGCGGTGGAAGGCGCCGTTGAGCCGGATCCTCGCGCCGTAGCCGGTGATCGTCAGCCCCCGGACTCCCTGGATGATCGGGTTGATGATCTCGCGCGGATCGCGGGTCTCGTGGAATTTGGTGCGATATTTGTGGACGTAATAGGTGCCAGGCGGGAAGACGTAATGACCGCCGCCGGCCCGGTTGACGTGCGCCGCCCAGCGATGGAAGGCCAGGTAATTGTCGGTTCGCCCATCGGGCACGAAGCCGAACGCCTCGACGACGTCGACCGGCTCGCCGCCCGCCTGCGCCGCGGCCCGGAAGGCGGTGGCGCCGAGCGGCAGCGCCGCCGAGCAGAGCAGGCCGGCGATGAAAATGCGTCTTTGCATCCCTTATCGTCTCCGCGCTTCGTGGATGGCGAGCCTATGGCCTTCGCCAGGTTGAGCCGCCATGAACGCTCCATAGGCTCGCCGAGCCCGGATGGGAGCGCGAAAATTGGACTGGAACCAGATCAAGGAGACGATCGCGGTCTGGACGGACCTCGAGCGCGACGCGCTCCACATCTACGCGGCCCTGATCGTCCAGGTCGGAGCGGCCCTGGTCCTGCGCCGGCGCCTCTCCCATGCCCTGCCCTGGGCCGCCGTGCTCGCCTTCGCGGTCGGCAACGAATGGCTCGACACCTATGGCGACGATCTCGTCGAGCAATGGGAGCTGGACGCGAGCCTCCACGATCTGTGGAACACGATGCTCCTTCCGACCCTGCTGCTCCTCCTCGTCCGCTTCGCTCCTGGCCTGTTCGCGGCGCGGGCGGCCAAGCCGGTCGCCGGCGAGCCAGGGGAAGAGGCGGCATAGGTCGATCAGAGAAGCAATTTGCCCGGATTCATGATGCCTTGCGGATCGATCGTCCGCTTCAGCGCCCGGAGGACCGCGAGCCTCGCCGGCGGAAGGGTCCGGGCGAGCTCGAGCGGCTTCATCTGGCCGATGCCGTGCTCGGCCGAGATCGAGCCTCCGCGCCCGGCGACCAGATCGTGGACGAAGGCGCTGACCTCGTCGCCCCGCTCCGCCAGCCACCTCGCCCCGTCCTCGCCGGCGGGGGCTCCTACGTTGAAGTGGACGTTGCCGTCGCCAAGATGGCCGAAGGCGATGACCCGGCTGCCCGGGAAGCGCCCGGCGACCGCCTCGCGTGCCGCCACGATGAATTCGGGCATGGCCGAGACCGGCACCGAGACGTCGTGCTTGGCCGCCGGCCCCTGGTGCCGCTCCGCCTCCGAGATGGTCTCGCGCAGCCGCCACAGCGCCGCCGCCTGGGCCTCGCTCGCCGCGACGACGGCATCGCCAACCAGGCCAGCCACGAGCGCCGCGCCGAGCGCCTCCTCCAGCGCCTCTCCGGCATCGCGGGCGCTGGGCGGGGCGGCGACCTCGATCAGCACGTTCCACGGCGCCGGGGCGGCGAGCGGCGCCCGAGTCCCCTCGACATGGGCGAGGACCAGCCGGAGCGCCTCGTCCGGTACCAGCTCAAAGCTCTCCACCGCCTCGCCGAGCGCGGCCTCGAGGCGGCGGAGCAGGGCCAGCGCCGCTTGCGGCGAGGCGAGGCCGGCCCAGGCGACGGCGGTCGAGCCGGGCAGCGGCACCAGCCGGAGGCTCGCCGCCGTGACCACGCCCAGAGTCCCCTCGGCGCCGATCAGAAGCTGCTTCAGATCGTAGCCGCGATTGTCCTTGCGAAGCGCCGACAGCCCGTCGAACCGGGAGCCGTCGGGCAGCACCGCCTCCAGCCCGAGGACCAGCGAGCGCATCGGGCCGAAGCGCAGCACCTGGGTCCCGCCGGCGTTGGTCGAGATCAGGCCGCCGACCGTCGCCGACCCCCTGGCGCCGAGCGACAGCGGGAAGCGGCGCCCGGCGGCGAGCGCGGCGTCGTGAAGGTCGGCGAGGATCACGCCCGCCTCGACCAGGGCGACATTGTCCTCGGTCGAGACCGACCGGATCCGGTTCATCCGCCGCAGCGACAGCAATAGCGCGCCGCCGCCGTGGTCCGGGGTCGCCCCGCCGACCATCGACGTATTGCCCCCCTGCGGCACCAGCGCGACTGCGTCGCGGGCGCAGGCGGCGACGATCGCCTGCACTTCCTGAGCGGAGGCGGGGGAGAGCAAGGCCGCGGCCTGGCCGTGGTAGCGGCCCCGCCAGTCGCTGAGCCACGGCGCCATGTCCCCGACGTCGCGGGTGAAGCCCCGCGGCCCGAGCAGGGACTCGAGCTCGTCGAGCAGAGCGGGCGACGGCGGCCGGACCATGGCCCTCACTGGCCGACAAGCCGCCGCCGATCAATCCGCTCACCATATCACCCGAAAATGCTAATCGCTTGCGGGCGGGTCTTTTGGGTCTACACTCGCCTCTCGTCTCCCAGGGGGATTGGGGTCGTGAAGCGTCGGGCTTCCAGTGCATCGCGCCGCGCCCGGCTCGCGTCGGCCTGCGTCGCCTTGGCCTGCGCCGCCGGAAGCCAGGCCCAGACTTCGCCGAGGCCTCCGACCCGCGAGGAGGTGGAGCGGCCGCCGGAGCGCCGGCCCGAGCCGAGGTCGCGGCTGAGCATCGAGGGCGGCATCGAGCGGGCGGCCTGCGCTCTCGAAGGCGATGCGTTCCGCGACATCCGCTTCACTCCGCGCAGCGTCACCTTCGGCGGCCTCAGGGAATTTCCGGTGGAAAGGCTGCGGCCCGCCTTCGAGCCGTTCCTGGCAAGCGAGCAGCCGGTCGCCGTGCTCTGCGAGATCCGCGACCGTGCCGCCACCATCCTGCGCGACGCCGGCTATGTCGCCGCCGTCGAGATCCCCGAGCAGCGCATCGCCGGCGGCGACCTGCGCCTCGAGGTGCTGATGGCCAAGCTGGTGGCGATCCGGGTTCGCGGCGATGCCGGCCGGGCCGAGCGAACCATCGCCCGCTATCTCGAGAAGCTGACCGCCAAGGAGGTGTTCAACCGCTACGAGGCCGAGCGCTATCTCCTGCTCGCCCGCGACCTGCCCGGCTACGATGTCCGGCTGGCCCTGAAGTCGGCGGGGGCAGGCCGAGGCGAGGTGATCGGCGAGGTGACCGTCCGACGCCGGCCCGGCGAGCTCGTCGCCAGCGTCCAGAATTTCGGCTCGAAGGCGCTCGGCCGCTGGGGCGGGCTGCTTCGCGGCCAGGCCTACGGCCTCACCGGGCTCGGCGACCGGACGACCGTCGCCGCCTTCACCACCGCCGACCTGGAGGAGCAGCAGACGGTCCAGCTCGGCCACGACTTCAGGGTCGGCGGCGAGGGCCTGACGCTGGGCGCCCAGCTGACCTATGCCTGGGCCGATCCCGACCTCGCCGATCCGGCGCTGGACATCGAGGCGAAGACCCTGCTCGCCACCGTCGAGGCCTCCTACCCGCTAATCCGGACCCAGGCGACGACCCTGCGCGCCGGCGGCGGTTTCGACCTGATCGACCAGGATGTCCGCTTCAACGGCCTCGACCTCTCCCGCGAGCGGCTTCGAGTCGCCTTCGCCCGGCTCGACTTCGACCGCACCGACCGGGCCAGCCTCGGCGCCCGCGCCGGCTACAGCGGCTCCGAGCCGCTCTGGCGCATCGGCGGCCGGATCGAGCTTCGCCAGGGCCTCGACCTGCTCGGAGCGACCCGTCCCTGCGGCCCCGCCTTCGCTTTGTGCACCGCGCCCGGAGCGGTGCCGCCGAGCCGGCTCGAAGGCGATCCCGGCGCCACCCTGCTCCGCCTCGAAGCCTATGGCGAATACCGCCCCCGGCCGAGGCTGACTCTCGCCGCGGGCGTCCGCGCCCAGGCGACCGGCGATCCCCTGCTCAGCTTCGAGCAATATTCGGCGGGCAATTACACGATCGGCCGAGGCTACGATCCCGGCGCCCTGCTCGCCGATCGCGGCATCGGCTTCCAGGCCGAGATCCGCTACGGCAGCCTCGTCCCCGCCGCGCCCCGCAAGCTCGCCTGGCAGGCCTTCGCCTTCCTCGACGCCGCCCGGGTGAGCGAGGCGGGGCGGATCCCGGTCCTCGTCGGCGGGCGCAGCCTCGCCTCGGCCGGGGCGGGGCTCCGCGCCGCGCTAGGCGACGGCGCCCGGCTCGAGGCGGTGCTGGCGGTGCCGCTCGAGCGCGCCGGGCTGCAAGGCAGGCGCGGCGATCCGCGCCTGCTGCTCTCCTTCACCACGCGCCTCTGGCCATGGAGCTACTGATGCGGAGCTTGCCGATAAGCGCCACCCGCCGCAGGCGGTCCGAGCTCCTCGTCGGGGCCGCGACGGCCGTCATCGCCCTGTTCGGAACGTCCGGCCGGGCCTCCGCCCAGGCTTTACTCGGCACGCCCACGGTGGTCGCCGGAACCGCGTCCCGAAGCACTGCCCCCGGCACCGAGACGATCAGCATCCAGTCTCCCAGCGCGATCATCAACTGGGCGCCCGATGACGTCGCCGGGCTGGGGACCGTCAACTTCCTCCCGGCCGGGAACGTGGCGACCTTCACCAACAGCATCAGCAACGACAATTTCATCGTCCTCAACCGGATCGTCCCGCTCGATTCGAAGCGCGCCATCGCACTCAACGGCATGGTGATCAGCCAGCTGGTGACGGGGGGCGGGGAGACGATCCGCGGCGGCACCGTCGCTTTCTACAGTCCGGGCGGAATCCTGATCGGCGGCCAGGCGGTGATCGACGTCGGCAGCCTTCTTCTCACCACCATCGATCCGGAGATAGTCGGCAGCGGCGAGTTCTTCGTCGCCAACCGCTACAACCTCGTCCAGTCCGACCCCGGCAGCTTCATCACCATCGAGGCCGGCGCGTCGATCAAGGCGCTCCAGGAGAACAGCTACATCGCGGTCGCCTCGCCCCGCATCCTCCAGCAGGGCGACGTCCAGGTGAACGGCGGCGCCGCTTTTGTCGCCGCCGAGGCGGTCGCCCTGACCATTGACAACGGCCTGTTCGACATCGAGGTCGCGACCGGCAGCAGCAGCGCCCTCAACACCCTCGTCCACGAGGGCAAGACCGGCGGACCGGCAAGCACCGGCGTCGGCGACGATCACCGCGTCTACATGGTCGCGGTGCCGAAGAACGCGGCGATCACCGCTTTGCTGAGCGGCAGCGCCGGGTTCGACGCGGCGGCCGACGCGGCCGTCGTCAACGGCGAGATCATCCTCTCCGCCGGCCGCAACGTCGTCGCCGACGCCTTCGCCGCGCCGGCCAAGCTGCCGCCGTCGAGCTTCGAGATCACCGGCGGCCTCTACAATTCGTCGGTCCGCGGCAGCGCGACTCTGGACTTCCTCGCCGGCACGAAGGCCAATCTCACCGTCAACGGCAATATGCGGCTTCAGGGCGACGCCCGCGCCCATCTCGTCGCGCACAGCACCAATTCGATCGTCAACGGCAACCTCCAGCTGCGCTCGGACAAGATCCTCGTCGACTTCGGGATCGGCGGCGAGATCGACGCCATGGGCGGCGAGGCGGCGATCCTGACCACCGGCGACGCCCTCGTCCGGGTGACCGGCAACGCCCTGCTCAGCGCCAGCGCCCAGGGCGGCTTCGACGCGGTCGCCAACCTGGCCGGCACCGGCACCGGCGGCACCGCGCGAGTCTCCGGCGCGGGCGGGCTGGTCGCCATCTTCGGCAACCTCAGCCTCGCCGCCAACGGCCAGGCCGGCAGCGGCGGGGCCATTCCTTCGGCCGGTGCTTCCGGCAGCGGCGGCAATGCCATCGTGGGGGCGCTGCTCGGCGGCGAGGTCGCGGTAGGGGGGACGACCCAGATGTCGGCCGCGGGCACCTCCAGCCTGTCCGACAGCGCCGGCGCCGGCGGCACCGGAAGCGGCGGCGAGATCAGCGTCGCCGCCGACAGCGGCGGCCTCGTCACCCTCACCGGCGCGCTTGACGCGACGGCCGCGGGCACCGGCGGCGCCAACGAGAATGCCGCCGGGACCGGCGGCTCCGGAATCGGCGGAGAGGTGACGATCGCCGCCAACGGCGGAGCGCTCGACCTGCGGGGCGGCGGCTTCGCGCGGTCGCTCGGCACCGGTGGCGAAGGCTTCACCGGCGGCACGGGCACCGGCGGCGCGGCCTCGATCGAGGCGACAGCCGGCACGATCGCGCTCGGCGGCGGCTTCGAGCTCGCCTCCAGCGGCCAGGGCGGAAATGCCGACTCACTCAACGCCGGCCGCGGCGGCGACGGCAGCGGCGGAACCGCGATCGTCCAGGCGCACAGCACCGACGCGGCCGCCTCGATCGCCGCCGGCGACCTCTCCGTCGTCGCCCAGGGCAAGGGCGGCTCCGGCAGCGTCGGCAGCGGAATCGCCGGCGCCGGCGGGCGCGGCGGCGACGGCACCGGCGGCACCGCGCAGGTCGCGGCGGAAGCCGCGAGCGGGACGGTCGCCGCGACCCAGACGATCGTCCAGGCCTCGGGCATCGGCGGCGCCGGCGGGCCCGGCGGCGACAATCGCGACGGCGGCCGCGGCGGCGACGGCTTCGGCGGAACGGCGAGCGCCGGCACGATCCAGGGCAGTGACGGTCCCGCGGTGACCGGCAGCGCCGCGCTCGGCACGGTCCAGCTCCACGCCCAGGGCACCGG
Source organism: Allosphingosinicella sp. (assembly GCA_036388575.1). Taxonomy (GTDB): domain Bacteria; phylum Pseudomonadota; class Alphaproteobacteria; order Sphingomonadales; family Sphingomonadaceae; genus Allosphingosinicella. The sequence goes on along the minus strand of DASVRO010000051.1, from coordinate 97,291 downwards.
CGGCGCCGGCGGCCAGGGCGGCGACGGGCTGCCGACCACCGGCGGCGCCGGCGGCACCGGCACCGGCGGCCGCGCCCAGCTGGGCTCGACCGGCGCTCCGGTCACCGTCGCGGGCGGCGCGGTGCTCAACGCCAACGGCCTCGCCGGCGCCGGCGGCGCCGGCGGAGGGCCGACGCCGACGCCGGGAGCGCAGGGCATTGCGCAGGGCGGCCGGCTCGCGCTCGGCGCAGCGCGCGCCGGCTTCGCGGCGACGCCGGGCTCGCTGGTCGGGGGTGCCGTGACCGGCACCGCCAACGGCCTCGGCGATGCCTCGACGACCAATACGGCCGGCCGGTTCGCCGTCACCGCCGACAATGGCGCCATCGCCCTCGCCAGCCTCAACCTCCAGGCGGCCGCGACCGGCAACCCGGCCGTCAAGCCGGCCTCGGCGGTGACGGCGACCGACGGAACGATCGACACCGGCGGCGCAACCGTCCTGACCAGCGGCGGCGATCTCGGCCTGAGCGCGACCGGGACCGGCAGGATCAGCGGCGGCTCGATCCAACTGGCCAGCCCGAGCGGCGCCATCTCGGTTTCCCACGGCGGCCGCGATCCGGCCGCGAGCACGATCCAGACTCCGGTCCTCACCGCCGCCAGCCTCGGGCCGTTCACCCAGAACGCGGGCAGCCGGATCACCGCCACGACGAGCGCGGCGATCGCCTCGGGCGCGGACATCCGGCTGACCGACGCCGCCGGCGGGGGCAGCTTCACCCTCGACTCCGGCTCGCTCATCGCCGTCGACGGGCCGGTGACCGCGGCAACGCTGCAGTTGAAGTCGAAGGACATCGAGATCGCCTCGACCGGCACGCTCGGCGATGCCGCCACTACCAACGCAACCTTCATCATCGACTCCAACGGCAGCCCGGCGATCATCGGCGGCGCCGACCTCACCGCCGGTTTTGCCCTCGACATGAGCGAGGTGGGCCGGATCGCCAGCGAGAGGATCCTGATCCAGGCGCCCGCGATCGGCGCCGATCCGGCCCGCCCGGCCGACATCTTCCTTCGCGACATGGCGCTGCGCGGGAGCCAGAGCGGCAGCGGGCTGCGCCGCTTCGAGGTGCAGACGCCGGGACGGGTGCGGATCGACAGTCAGATCGCCTACGGCAACGCCTCGGCGACCGACTCGTTCGTGGTCACGGCCGGCGAGCGGATCCAGGTCGTCACCCTCAATGGGTCGGTCGCGATCACCGACAGCCTCGGCGCGCCCTCGGGCCTGCTCGGCCTCGCCGCCCCGACCATCACCGTCGCCGACCTCGGCCTCACCGGCCAGCTCGCCGCCGATTCCGATTTCGCCGGACGCAACGCCGCGCTCCTCAACAACGGCGGACCGGTGAAGCCGGAGGGCCATCTGATCGCGGGCCGGATCGCCTTCACCGTCGGCACCAGCCTGTTCGTCCAGAACAGCGGCACCGCCGACGACCTCGCCGGCCTCACCGTCGGCAGCGGCGGCCTCGCCATCCGCGGCGGCGCCACTCCGATCACCGCCGTCGGCTTCGGCCGCAAGCGCAACCCCGACGGCACCTTCACCACCGGCAGCGCCTTCTTCGCCCTGGTCGATTTCACCAAGGCTTCGGGCACCGGCTACAGCGACGATTCCGAGGTCAATCTGTGCAACGTCAACAGCGGCGCCTGCCCAGCCCCGCCGCCACCGCCTCCTCCTCCTCCTCCTCCTCCGCCACCACCACCGCCGCCGCCGCCGCCGCCGCCTCCTCCTCCTCCTCCTCCTCCGCCTCCGCCGCCGCCGCCGCCACCACCGCCGCCGCCGCCTCCGCCACCGCCTCCTCCTCCGCCTCCTCCTGCACCTCCGCCGCCGGCGCCTCCGCCGCCGCCACCTCCGCCACCGGTGCTTGCGCCACCGCCGGGGCAGCCCGGGCTGTCGACCCACTCGGCCGTGGTGCTGGGCCCGCTGGTTCCCAACGAGGCGCGCCGGGTCGAGCCGGTGCTCGACGCCAGCCTCGGCATCGAGGCGCTGATCGACGAGCCGGTGGCGAGCGGCGGCGACAGCGCCCTGTGGAACGGCGACGATGAGGATGAGGGGGAGGAGGAGCCGAAATGAGGCGCGGTCTCTTCATCCTGGCCCTAGCGGCCACGATCGGCCGGCCGGCCGCCGCCGCGCCCGAGCCTCGGATCAGCCTCCGCGACAGCTTCCCGATCGGCAACGCCGGAAGCGTCGTCTGCACCGCCGAATCTTCGTCCCGCGATCCCGCCCTCGAGGACATGTTCGACCGCGGCTACGCGATCGTCTGCCGCGACGCCGCGGCGCCGGTCGGCCGTCTCTACGCGCTTAGGACTCGCAAGGGCGACCCGGCGGCGCGGCTCGACGCCCTTCGCGAAGCGCGCTGCGGGCCGCCCGGACCCGCCAACCTCGAGCCGCTCGGCGCGCTCGCCAGGCGCGACTGCACGCTCGCCGACGGCCTCCCCTACCGGGTCTACAGCTGGCGCCGCGGCAACACCCTGTTCGTCGCCGAAGGCCTGGCCGGCTACGATCGCGCGCTCGCAATCGGCCTCCAGGCGCTCGCCGCCGACCGGCCGGTGGACGGCTATGTCGAGGTGGCTGTCACCGAGGCCGGCGACCCCGCCGCCTTCGCTCGGGCCCAGGCCGGAGCGCTCGATCCGACGCGGGCGCGCGACGAGGGCTATCGCCGCAACAATGCCGGCCGTTATGCCGAAGCGGCGGAATATTTCGAGGCCCTGGCCGCCGCCGAGCCCCCCGGGGCGGGGCGAGCCGAGGCGCTCGTCAACGACGCCATCCAGCAATCCAACCTCGGCCAATATGGCGAGGCCGACGCCCTGTTCGCCCGAGCGGCCCAGGCCGGCGGCGGCGACATGGTCGTCGCCCGGATGCTGCGCAACTATCGCGCCATCGACCTTCTCAACCGCGGCAGCCCGGACGGCGCCCTCGCCGAGCTCGACCGGCCGCTGCCGCCCTCCGCGGTTCCGCCTTTGCCGACGGCCGCGGCCGCGATCGACGCCCGAACCGCCGCCCGCATCAACGCCGAATCGCCGGCCCTGCGCCAGCTCGGCGGCGCCGGCGGCGCCCTGCTTCCCGAGGAGCGCGCGGCGATCCTCGACGGCCAGGCCCAGCAATTGCGCGGAACCCTGCTCCGGCTCGCCGGGCAGCCGGCTCAGGCTTCGGGCGCGCTCGAGGACTCGCTGGCGCGGCTGGGCTTGGTTCGCAACGGCACGGTGACGTCGACTCTGTGGATGCGCGCCCAGATCCTCGCCGAGCTGGGCGCCCTGGCCGAGGCGCGCGGCGACGGCGCCGAGGCGGAGCGCCGGCACCGGGCCGCGATCGCCCTGCTCGAGACCGGCCATCCCGGCTCGGCGGCGCTGCTCAGCGCCGAGAGCCGGCTCGCGGCTTATTATGCGCGCAGCGGCCGCGGGCCCGAGGCGCGCGCCCTCTACAAGCGGCTGGTCGATTCGAATGGGCAGGGCGGCAGTGCGGCTCCGACCCTCCATCGCACGCTCGCTCCTTATTTCGCCTTGCTCGAACGCGAGTCGGGCGACCCGGCGGCGGCCGCCGAGATGTTCAAGGCGAGCCAGCTGCTCGTCCGCCCCGGGGTCGCCCAGACCCAGGCCGTGCTCGCCCGCGAGCTGAGCGGCGGCAGCGACGAGGCGGCACGCCTGTTCCGCCAGTCGGTCAGTCTCGGCCGCTCGATCGAGCGGCTGCGCATCGAGATCGCCCGCCTCGCCGCGTCGCCCGAGCCGGCCGCGGCCGACACGGCGCGGCTCGCCGAGCTTCGCGTCGAGCTCGCCCGGCTCGAGCGGGACCAGGTCGCGAGCCAGTCCAGGCTTGCCGACTTCCCGCGCTACCGGGTGCTCTCCGGCGGACTGATGGAGCTGGCCGAGCTCCAGCAGGCGCTCCGCCCCGGCGAGGCCTATTACAAGATGATCGTCGTCGGCGACGACGCCTATGCGGTGCTGGCGACTCCGACTTCGGCGACAGCCTGGGAAATCGCGGCGAGCCCGGCCCAGCTCGAGGATCAGGTCGACGCGCTGAGGGCGACGATCGCCGTCCAGGAGGACGGCCGGATCCTCACCTATCCGTTCGACGTCGAGCGCGCCTTCGCGCTCTACCGCCAGCTGTTCGGCGGGGCGGCGGGCGGGCTCGACCCGGTCAGCCACCTCATCTTCGAGCCGGACGGGGCGATGCTCAGGCTGCCGCCCAATCTGCTGGTGACCGAGCGCTCCGGGATCGACGCCTATCTCGCCCGCGCCCGCCGGCCCGGCGGCGACGGCTTCGACTTCACCGCGGTGCGCTGGCTCGGCCGCGACCGCGACGTCAGCACCGCCGTCTCCGCCCGCGCCTTCCGCGACGTCCGCCGGGCCGCCGGCTCGCGCGCGCGCAAGGCCTATCTCGGCCTCGGCGAGAATGCGGTGCCGCAAGCGCCCCGGATCGAGCATGCCGCCGTGCGCGGCCTGCTCGGCGAGGCGGCGGGATGCGGCTGGCCGCTCAGCCAGTGGGCGAAGCCGATCTCCGCCGCCGAGCTGCGCGCGGCGGAGAAGGCGATCGGGACCGGCGCCGAGATCGTCACCGGCGAGGCCTTCAGCGATTCGGCGATCAAGGCTCGCGGCGATCTCGCCGACTACCGGATCCTCCACTTCGCGACCCATGGCCTGGTCGCGGCGCCCCGGCCGGAATGCCCGGCCCAGCCGGCGCTGATGACGTCGTTCGCCGGCGCGGAGTCGGACGGGCTGCTCAGCTTCGCCGAGATTTACGACCTTCGTCTCGACGCCGACCTCGTCATCCTTTCCGCCTGCGACACCGCCGGCAAGGCGAGCCTCGCCGCAACCCGCGACGCGGGGCTGCGCGGCGGCGGCGATTTCGCGCTGGACGGGCTGGTGCGCGCCTTCGTCGGCGCCGGAAGCCGCTCGGTCGTCGCCAGCCACTGGCCGGTTCCGGACGACTACGACGCCACCAACCGGCTCATTTCCGGGCTGTTCACCGCCGCTCCCGGAACCGCCACCGCCACTGCCCTGCGCCTGGCGCAGGACCGGCTGATGTCGCGGCCCGAAACGTCGCACCCTTATTACTGGGCCGGCTTCGCCATCGTCGGGGACGGCGCCGCGCCGGCTCGCCCGAAAAGTTGATCCACGCCGTGGCCGGAGGGCCACATGCTGGGGCCCTTACGCCTCCGGAACAAATGCAAGCTTTTCCAGTTGAACGTTTTTCAGCGTAAGGGACCGGGTTGGACCTCGGGAGCGGCGGGCGAATTGACTAAGGCCGGGATTTTGTTGGGAGCGGTCGCCGCCGGAGCCTTGGCGCTGGCCACGTCCGCATCCGCGCAAACGGATCCGCCGCAGACGCCCCCGGCGGATGAGCCCATCGTCCCTGACAGCCAGTTCGACAAGGAGCTGCCGTCGCTCGATCCCGAGCTCGGCAGGCCGCTCGAGCCGCTCGAGGATTTCACCGGTCCGCCGCCGGCGATGACCCCGGAGGGCGAGCTGATCCCGGACGCTCCGGTCACCGATCCCGAGCTTAGCCGTCCGCTCACCCCCATCTCCGAGTTCGACGTCACGACTCCGCCGCCCGATCCGGACGGAGAGGATGACGAGGAGAAGGTCGAGCCGGTGCGCTACACGCTCGTCCTCGAAGGCTTGGAGGAGATCGACCTCGAGGGCCGGTTCCGCGAGCTTTCCGCGCTCGAGGACGCCGACGGCGAGGCGACCAACGGCGCCCAGATCTCGGCCCGGGCCAAGGAGGACGAGTTGCTCGCCGTCCGGCTGCTCCGCTCGGAGGGCTATTACGACGCCACCGCCCTCTCGACGATCGAGCTGCTGCCCGACCAGCCCGGCCAGACGCGCGTCGTCGTAAGCGTCGTGCCGGGCCCCCGCTACCTGTTCGGCAACATCGCGATCACCGGCGCCCCGACGGAGCCGCCCAACCTCGCCCGCGAGGCGCTCAAGCTCGAGACCGAGGACCCGATCGTCGCCGCCAATGTCGAGGCGGCGGAGGCGAACGTGAGGCTGAGGCTGCCGCAGCAGGGCTATCCGTTCGCGGAGGTCGGCCTTCGCGACATCCTGCTCGACCCGGATACCCGGCACGGCGACTACACCTTGCCGGTCGCTCCGGGCAATCGGTCGCGCTTCGCCGGCTTCACCACCGAGGGCGATCTCGCCTTCGGCGCGAAGCACGTCGGGGTCCTCTCGCGCTTCAAGCGCGGCGATCTCTACGACAGCCGCAAGGTCGACGACCTCAGGGAGGCGATGATCGCCACCAACCTGTTCACCACCGTCTCCGCCGAGCCGGTCGCGACCGGGCAGATGGCGGAGGACGGCACCGAATATGTCAACATCCGGGTCGTCCAGGATGCCGGCCCGGCGCGGTCGCTGGCGGGGACGGCCGGCTATTCGACCGGCGAGGGCTTCCGGGCCGAGGCGACCTGGGAGCATCGCAATTTCTTCCCTCCCGAGGGCGCGATCCGGGCCAATGCCGTCCTCGGCACCCAGGAGCAGGCGCTTCGGCTCTCCTTCCGCCGCAACAACTGGAAGAAGCGCGACCGCAGCATCTTCGTCCAGGCCGAGGCCGGGCGCCGCGACCTCCCCGCCTTCAAGGGCTATACCGCCCGCCTGCGGGGCCAGATCGCGCGCGAGTCGACCCCGATCTGGCAGAAGGTCTGGACCTACGCCGTCGGCGCCGAGCTGATCGCGACCAACGAGGCGCAGACGGGCTTCCCGCCGCTCTCGATCAAGGACGCCTTCTTCCTCGCCGGAATCAGCGGCCAAGTCGGCTACGACCGCTCGAACAGCCTGCTCGACCCGACCCGGGGCTTCCGGCTCAAGGCCTTCGTCAACCCCGAGACGTCGCTCCGCGAGCCCGGCCAGCCCTACATCCGCAACATCGTCGACGGCAGCGTCTATTATCCGGTGAAGGACAATATCGTCATCGCCGGACGCGCCCGGGTCGGCTCGATCTACGGCGCCGAGCTTGCCGAGCTGGCGCCGTCGCGGCGGCTCTATGCCGGCGGCGGCGGATCGGTGCGCGGCTTCGGCTTCCAGGAGCTGGGCCCCAAGGTCGAGGTGGCGAACCCGAAATTCGATCCGACCGATGAGGACGAAAAGGACGATCCGACCATCTTCATCCCGACCGGCGGCCGAAGCATGGTCGAGTTCGCGCTCGAAGGCCGCTACCGCTTCGGCAATTACGGAGTCGTCGGCTTCGTCGACGCCGGCCAGGTCTATGAGAGCCAGAGCCCGCGCCTCTCCGACATGCGCTTCGGGGTCGGCATAGGCGGTCGGCTCTACACCAATTTCGGCCCGCTGCGCGCCGACGTCGCGATGCCGATCGGCCGCCGCAAGGGCGAGAGCCGCTTCGCCGTCTACGTGTCGATCGGTCAGGCCTTCTAGATGGCGACGGCGGCCGAACCCGCACCCCACGTGCCGCGCGGCCGCCAGCGCGCCCGCACCGCCGCCAAATGGACCGGCGTCGGCCTGATCGCGATCGTCGTCGCGATCGGCCTGTTCTTCGTCTGGCTGAACTCGTCGCTCGGCCATCGCTACGTGGTCAAGCAGATCAACGAGCTGGAGACGGCGTCCGGCCTCGACATCGACGTCGGCCGGATCGAAGGCTCGCTGTTCGGCGAGCTGATCCTCCACGACATCGCGCTCAAGGACCCCAAGGGCACCTTCTTCGCGGCCCGCCAGGCGACGGTCGACTGGCGGCCGCTCTCCTATTTCCGCAACCGGATCGACATCAAGCGGCTCGAGATGCCGGTCGCCCGCCTCTACCGCCTGCCCCAGCTCAAGCCGGGCGATCCCAACGCGCCGCTGCTCCCGGACATCGACGTCGACATCGGCAAGCTCGAGATCGGCCGGATCCTCGTCGACCCACCGGTCACCGGCTACCGCCACCTGCTCAGCCTGTCGGGCAGCGCCCGCATCGACAACGGCCGCGCCCAGCTCGCCCTCGACAGCAACGCGATCTCCGCGCCGGGGATGCCGGGGGGCGACAAGCTCGCGTTCCGGCTCGACGCCGTTCCGGCCGAGAACAAGCTCGCGGTGGGGGTGCGCGTCGAGGCCCCCGCCAACGGCTTCGTCGCCAAGCTGACCGGGCTCGACCAGCCGCTGGTCGCCTCGATCGGCGGCAACGGCACCTGGACCAACTGGAAGGGCCGGGCGAAGGCGCAGCTCGGCGGCAAGGCCTTCGCCGACCTCGCCGTCGGAGCCCGCGACGGCACCTTCACCGTCACCGGGCCGGTCAACCCGGGCATGCTGATGGCGGCCGGCCCGGCGAAGAACCTGCTCTCGCCGCTCGTCCAGGTGAACCTCGAGACCAAGGTCGCCGAGCGCCGCGCCGACATGAAGCTGCGGCTCAACTCGTCAGCGGTGGCGATCGTCGCCGACGGCCTCGTCGACCTCGGCCGCAACCAGTTCCAGGACTTCCGGGTCGCCGCCCGGCTGTCGCGTCCCGAGGCGATCGGACCCAATATCGACGGCACCGACATCAGGGTGGCGCTGGTCCTCAACGGCGCCTTCGCGACCCCGTTCGTTGCCTACGACCTGCGCGCCCGAACGCTGAGCTTCAATGAAACGACTCTGGAGCTTCTCCAGGCCCGGGGCCGCGCCAAGATCGACGCCGACCGGATCAGCATCCCGATCCAGGCGCGCGCGCGCCGGATCAGCGGCCTCGATCCGTCGCTCGGCGGGCTTCTCACCAACGTCGGCGCCAACGGCACGATCCACATCTCGGGCACCCGCCTGGTCTCCGACAACCTCAAGGTCCGCTCCGACCGGCTGAACGCCACCGTCGCCCTCGCCGGCGACTTCGCGACCGGCCAGTACCGCGCCGGAATCCAGGGCACGGTGAACAATTTCTACATGGAGGGGATCGGCCTCCTCGACCTCACCACCGACATGGATGTGTTCACCGCCGCGAACGGCTTCGGCCTCAGGGGCAAGGTCGCGGTGCGCACGAGGCGGATCGACAACACCACCGCCGCCGGCCTGCTCGAGGGCAACGCCACCGCGGCCGCGAACGTGGCGATGAGTCCGGCGGGGGTGATCACGCTGGACGGCGTCAGGCTGAGCTCGCCCGGCCTTCGGATCACCTCGGGCGGAGGCACGATCTGGCCCGACGGCAGGATCAGCATCCGAGCCGCCGGCGTGTCGAGGGCCTATGGCGCGGTGGCGGTCGTCGTGACCGGAACCGCGACCCGGCCGCAGATCGCGCTCAAGGTCGCCAGTCCGGGCTTCGGGATCGGCCTTCGCGACGTCACCGCGACGGTTCGGGCGGTGGCCGGCGGCTATGCGATCGTCGCCACCGGCCAGTCCGCCTACGGACCGTTCGAGGCCGACGTCGTCATCCTCTCCGGGCGCGGGCCGATGACCATCGAGGTCCGCCGCCTGCTGTTCGCCGGAATGACCTTCACCGGACGGGTGACCCGGACCGCCGCGGGGCCCTTCGTCGGCACCCTCGCCATGACCGGGCAGGGCCTGCAGGGCACCGTCCGACTCGCCGCCGCCGGCGCCTACCAGCGCGCCGACGTCGACGCGATCGCGAACGGCGCCCAGATACCGGGCGAGAACCCGATCCTGATCCAGCGCGGCCTCGTCCGGGCCACCGTCATCCTCTATCCGGACGCTCCGCACATCGTCGGCGACGCCCAGCTCGCCGGGGTCCGCGCCAACAACTTCTTCCTCGCCCGGGCCCGCGCCAAGATCGACTATCGCGGCGGCAACGGCACCGCGCAGCTGTTCGCCGAAGGGACCAGCGGAGTCCCCTTCCGGGTCGCGATCAACTCGGTGCTTACGCCCGACCATATCCGGGCGGCCGCACAGGGACAGGTCCGCAATATCCCCTTCCGCCTCGCCCGCCCCGCCGAGATCAGCAAGGTCGCCGGCGGCTGGCAGCTGGCCCCGACCGAGCTCGTCCTTCCGCAGGGCAACGTCCAGCTCGCCGGCCGCTACGGCAACGGTCTGGTCGTCCAGTCGCGCCTCCGGGATTTCGACATCTCGATCCTCAACGTCTTCTCGCCGGGCCTCGGCCTCGGCGGCCGCGCCACCGGAAGCATCGACTTCGCCCAGGTCGGCGGCGACAGCTTCCCGAGAGCAGACGCCCGCCTCACCATCGCCGGCTTCACCCGCACCGGCATCGCCGTCCGCTCGCCCGCCGTCGACATCGCCCTCGCCGGCCAGCTTCGGCCCGAGGGCGGCACGCTCGCCTCGGTCTTCCGCAGCGACGGCAACGTCATCGGCCGGGCGCAGTTGCGGCTTCAGCCGGTCGGCCCCGGAGCCGGCAGCTGGACGACCCGGCTGCTCGCCGCTCCGCTCAGCGGCGGCATTCGCTACAACGGCCCGGCCGAGGTCCTGTGGTCGCTGGCCGGAACCGCCGACATGCAGCTCTCCGGCCCGGTCGGAGTCGCCGCCGACTTCACCGGCCGGGTGCAGAGCCCGCAGCTCACCGGCATCGTCCGCGCCAACAATCTGACCTTCGTCCACGAGACCTACGGCACCCGGATCAGCCAGCTCGCCCTCCAGGGCCGATTCACCAGCTCGGAGCTCCAGATCACCCAGCTCTCCGGCCGCGCCGGCCAGGGCACGATCGCCGGCACCGGGACGGTCGGCTTCGCCTCGGCCGCCGGCTATCCGATGGACATCCGCCTTCGCCTCAACGACGCCCGGCTCGCCCGAAGCGACAATATCGGCGCCACCCTGACCGGCGACCTCGCCATCACCAACAGCCGCGCCAGCGGAGCCCTCATCTCGGGCGACCTGACCCTTCCCGAGGTCCGCTACCAGATCATCCGCCAGGGCGCCGCCCAGGTCGTCGAACTCGCCGGAGTACGCCGCAAGGGCGAGCCGCTTCCGACCGTCCGGGGCGCCACCCAGCAGGCCGACGCCGCGCCCAGCATCTGGAAGCTCGACCTTCGCCTGCGCGCCGACAACCGCCTGTTCATCGCCGGCATGGGTCTCGAATCGGAATGGAGCGCCGACCTGCGCGTCCAGGGCACGACCGCGACTCCCACGATCCTCGGCGAGGCCGACCTGATCCGCGGCACCTACAGCTTCTCGGGCCAGCGCTTCGAGGTCACCCGCGGCCACATCGCCTTCACCGGCGCCCGTCCGGCCAACCCGCGGCTCGACATCGTCGCCAGCGCCGACGTCAAGGACGTCACCGTCAACATCGTCGTCTCCGGCAGCGCCAACAACCCGCAGATCGCCTTCACCTCCTCGCCGGCGCTTCCGCAGGACGAGATCATGGCGCGGATCCTGTTCGGCGGCTCGGTGACGGAGATCTCCGCCATCCAGGCGGTCCAGCTCGCCACCTCGTTGAACTCGCTGCGCGGCGGCGGCGGCGGCCTCAATCCGCTCGGCAAATTGCGCTCGGCCGGCGGCTTCGACCGCCTGCGCCTCCTCGGAGCCGACGAAACGACCGGCCGGGGCACCGCCATCGCCGCCGGCTTCTACCTCTCCGACGACATCTATCTCGAGATCATCACCGACGCCCGCGGCTTCACCGCCACCCAGATCGAGATCGCTTTGTCGAAGGCGCTCTCCATCCTCTCCCAGGTCGGAACGTCGGGCGGCGGCAACAACGTCAACGTGAGGTACCGCAAGCAATATTGACGCTAAATTCCTCCCCCGGCTTTCCGGGGGAGGGGGACCGCGCGAAGCGCGGTGGAGGGGTTCTTCGGAGCGGCGACAAGAACCCCTCCACCAGGCTTCGCCTGGTCCCCCTCCCCGGCCAATGCCGGGGAGGAATTCGCTCACCCGATCCGGGTCAATCTCGCCGCCAGCGGCGCCAGCGCGGGAAACCAGGCCAGCAGCCCCATCATCGCCTCGCGCGGCAAGGAATGTTCGGCCGACTGCCTCAGCGCCTCCGCCAGCCCGACGGGCCGCCGCGCCCGCCGTGCCCAGCCTCGCTGGAACTCCGCCGCCGGCACCCCGCCGGCGATCGCCCGCGCCGCCGCCGCGCCGCTTTCGAGCGCGATGGCTATACCGTCGCCGGCGATCGACGCGATGACCGCGGCCTGGTCGCCGACCCGGTAGACTCCGTCCACCGTCGAGGCCCCGCGCCAGCCGTAGGGGACGCCCGACACCGCGCTCCAGCCGGACGGCTCGCCCTGCTCCAGGCGCTGGGCAAAGGCGGGAAGCTCGTCGGCCAGGCGCTCGACGAGGGGCTCGACGCCGCCCGCCTCCTTGAGCCGCTCGCGCGAGGCCGACAGGCACAGGTTGGCCGTGCCGTCCTCCTGCATCAGCAGGCCGGCATAGCCGCCGTCGTAAAGGTGGAGCTCGATCGTCCCCTCCAGCGCCCGGGCCAGCTCCGGCGTCGGAGCGAGCGCGGTGCGAAGGCCGAGCGGCCGGGTCGAGATGTCGACCGGCCGGCCGGCGCCGCGAAGCTCGTGCTTGCCGGTGGCGAGGACCAGCCGCTTCGACTCGATCTCTTCCTCGTCGTCGAGCCGGACCCGGCGAGTCCCGAGATCGGCCGCACGCACGGCCTTGCCCCGCCTCACCCCGGCGCCTGCCGTTCGGGCGGCGGCGAGCAGCGCCTCGTCGAGGGTTCGGCGGGACAGGCCCGCCGCCATCCTCGGCAGGGCGACCTCCAGGCTCCGCTTCGCCGAGATCAGGCGCAGCCGGCCGATCGGCCGGGCGCCGAGCGCCGCCGGATCGAGCCCGAGCCGCTCCAGCGCCGCCAGCGCGTCCCAGCCGAGGAAGCCGCCGCAGACGATGTCGCGCGGCCCCTCGCTGCGTTCGATCAGCTCGGCCTCCATCCCGGCACGGGCGAGGCCGATCGCCGCCGCCGAGCCGGCCGGGCCGCCGCCGACGATCAGCGCAGCCGTTCGACGCACAGCCGGAACGGGAAATAGCGCCGCACCTTCACGCCCTCGGCGGTGCCGGCGTCGGCGAGGATCGCCCGCCAGTCCTCGCGCCGGAACGAGCGGGCGATCGAGAGCCGGCCGTCCTCGCGGACGATCCGGTGGACCCGGAGCAGCGTCGTGAGCAGCGGAAAGCCGTGATAGGCGAAGGCGTGGCGATGGAGGTCGTTGACGAACCAGCCGCGGTCCGAATTCGACTCCATCCAGCGCAGGAAGCCGAGCAGCTGATCGTCGGACATATGGTGGGCGACGAGGCTGCTGATCACGAAGTCGAACCGGCCGAGATCGCGATAGTCGCCGGTCCGGTAGGCGATCGCCATCTCCGCCGGGGTCGTCGCCCGGGCCACCGCTTCGCTCTTCGGATTGAGGTCGACTCCGGTCAGATCGGCGGCGAGTCCCCGCTTCCTCGCCCAATTCGCGATCGTTCGAAGCATGCCGCCCTCGCCCGAGCCGACGTCGAGCAGGCTGAACCGCTCCCGGCCCCGGGTCGCGCGGGCGAGGAAGTCCAGCGTCGGCCTCGCCGCGAAGGTCCACGCATTGACCCGGCCCAGCCCCTTGAGCACCTCGTCATAGACCCGCGGGTCGAGCGACGGATCGTCCATCTGCTCGTCGTCGCGGATCCGGCTTTGCAACGACCTCATGCGGCGCGTTCGAAATGGAACCCTTCCGCGGCGAGCCCGGGTCCGAAGGCCAAGGCGATGCCGCGGCGGCGCTCCGGCCTGGCGAGCAGCCGCTCGAGCACGAACGGCAGGGTCGACGACGACATGTTGCCGTAGCGGGCGAGCACGTCGCGCGATTCGGCCAGAGCGTCGGGCGGCAGGTCGAGGCCGTTCTCGACGGCGTCGAGCACCGACCGGCCCCCGGCATGAACCGCCCAGGAGTCGAACGCGTCCGGCGCCTCGTTGCCCAGCATCGCCTCGCGCACGCAATTGTCGCGGAGCGCCTCGCCGATCCGGCCCGGCACCTCGCCGGACAGGTCCATGACGAAGCCGTGGTCGCCGATCTTCCAGCGGATCAGCGCGGCCGAATCGGCCAAAGTCGCGGCGAACGGGCGGGAGAGGGCGAAGCCGCTCGGCTCGGCGCTGACCAGCGAGGCCGTCGCTCCGTCGCCGAACTGGAGCGCCGCCAGCAGCCGCTCGACATCCTCCTCATACTGGAGATGCAGGCTCGACAGCTCGACCGTCACCACCAGCACCCGCGCCTCGGGCTCGGAGCGGACGATATGGTGGGCCAGCCGAAGCGCGGAGACGGCCGCGTAGCAGCCCATGAAGCCGACCAGGGTCCGCTCGACATGCCCGCCCAGGCCGAGCTCGGCGGCGATGATCTGGTCGATGCCGGGCGCGACGAAGCCGGTGCAGCTGGCGACGATCAGGTGGCTGATGCCGCCGGGCGCCGCCGCCCCGTCGAGCTTGCCGATCGCCTCGAGCGCCAGCCTCGGCGCGGCCTGGGCGTAGAGGTCCATCCGGGCGCCGGTCGTCGGCAGGGCGCCATGGTAGAAGCCGCCCGGATCGACCGGCGAGGCACCATAAGGCGCCGGCGGCAGGACGGACCAGCGATGCACGATGCCCGACCGCGCCGCCATCCGGGCGAACAGGGCGCGCGACTTCGGCTCGCCCAGCCGCGCCTCGGCCCAGCGGATGAAGGCGGCATGGACGTCATGGTCCGGAACCGCGGTACCGACGGCGTTGAGATGGGCCTGGGCCGTGACGAGCTCCCCTAAAGCGGTCGAGATGGGATGTGCGACGAGATGGACAAGGGCTCGGGAAGTTCCCCGGCCCCCTCCCGGCGCGCCCGCAGGATCGCGATGAGGGCGAAGGCGGCGCAGCAGACGGTCGGGAACAGGTAGCGGTCCTGGCTGGCGACCCCGAGCAAAGCGTGCATCGCGACATTGCCGATGCCGAGCGCCGCCGCCGCCGAGGCCACGAACGGCTGCGGCCGGCCCCGCCACCGGCGCCGCAGGCCCGCCGCGACTACCGCCGCGCAGGCGAGCAGGCTGAGCGCCTCGGTCCACCTGAAGCCGAAGACGATCGTGCCGAGGGCGGCGAACAGGTCGGCGGCCCGGTTCCCCCGCCACCAGCCGATCTCCCGGTCCGCGAACCGGCCGCGCGCGGCCTCGTGGAAGCGGGCGGCCTGGTCGGGGCGGTTGAGGGCGTAGAGGTGGCGCTGCCACCGATCGGCCAGGCGGCCGTAGACGGGATGGTTGCGGGCTGCCTCGCGCGGGTCGAGCAGGTTGGAGGTGAAGGTGAGCCGGTGCTCGACGTACGCGCGCGGGTGCTTCAGCAGGTTGATCAGCCACCAGCGCGGCAGGACCCTCGGGCCGAGCGCGTTGATCGTGCTTCCCGCCTCGGCATAGCCGGCGCATTTCGCCCACGACGCGATGATCGCCGCCTCGGACGGCGTGTAGCATTGCCGGGGGTCGGGCAGGCCCTTCGGCCAGGGCGCGAGCTGCGCGAACAAATCCTTGCCGGTGCGCGCCGACATGCCTGCCGAATCGAACAGGAACAGCTGGATCTCGGCATGGCCGGGATGGGCCCGGGCGACGTAGCGGTTGAAACCGAAATAGATGGAAAGGGAGATCAGCAGCAGCGCCCCGACCGCGAAGAGCGAGACGCAATAGGTCCGAACGCTCCGGGCATGAAGCGCCAGAACGAGCGCCGCAGCGGTTCCGACCATGACGAAGTTGGTCGGCCGCACGAACAGTGAGAGCGCGAGCAGGACGGCGGCGGCGGCGAGCCAAAGGCCGGTGCGCGGCCCCGATCGGGCCCGCTGCGCGGCGGCCAAAGCGGCGAGGAGCAGGCCGACGAGGAGGATGTCCTTGATGATGAAGCCGGCGCTGACGACCAGTGCCAGCTTGAAGACGATCTCGATCGCCAGCGCCGCCAGGCCGCGAGCCCCTCGAGGCAAGGCGGCTGGAACCATCGCGGCGTAGAAGGCCAGCAGCAGGCCCTGGACCAGCAGCGCTCCGGCGGGCTGTCCAAGCGCGGGCGCCGGCAGGTTCCAGATCCAGGCCACCAGCGGGCTGTGGACGTCGGTCAGCGAAGCGCGGTCGGCCGCGCCCGCCAGCTGCTCGAGCGAATCCTCGTTGAGGCGACCGGGATAGTTGACCGCGACGCACAGGATCAGGAACAGCGCGAAGACGGGCCAGCTGAACCGGACCGGCGCCTCCGCAGCGAGCGGCCGGAAGTCCAGCCACCGCCCGGGCCACGGCGCGCGCGCCGGTTCGCCAGGCGATTCGAGCTCGGATCCTCGTGCCACGTCGGTCATCCGCGGTAAGGCGCAAAAAAGCGAGGCGCGCGCAAGCGCCGGATGGACTTTCGGCGTCGAACCTTGGCACGAGCGTGCCTCAGGGGAGTGCGTCTCATCGAAACGGCCGGTTCATCCAAGGGCGCCCGCCCGAGCGGCGTCGGCCCGTATCTCGCTCTGCAGGGGCTGCGCGCCGCGGCGGCCTTCCTCGTCGTCGTCGATCATGCCCTGATCGCCGGCACCGACACGGGACTGCTCGGCGCCGAGTTCCGACCGTTCGCGGCCTTCGTCGGCCTGCTCGGAGTCTATGTCTTCTTCGTGATCAGCGGGGTCGTCATGATGCTCGGCCACGGCGGCGATTTCGGCCGCCCGGGCGCCGGGCTCCGCTTCGCGGCCCGGCGAGTCAGCCGGATCGTCCCGTTATACTGGCTGGCGACGATCCTCGTCGTCCTGCTTCGTCCGAACTCGGCCAGCCTCGCCAAGTTCATCAAGTCCCTGCTCTTCATTCCCCACCAGATGACCGGCGGGCCCTATGGCTGGCCGCTCTACCCGCTGGGCTGGACGCTCCAGTACGAGATGCTCTTCTACCTGCTGTTCGCGCTCGCCTTGGGGTTCGGACGCCGGCTCGGCCTGGCGCTGCTGGCCGGCGCGATCCTCCTCCTCGCGCTCGCCGCGGCGGCCGGGCTGCTCGGGACACATACGATCCCCGCTTTCTTCGGCCATCCGGTCATCCTCTACTTCCTCGCCGGCATCGGCATCGGGCTGGCCGTCCCGCGCCTGCTGGCGGGAAGCCGGTGGACTCCCGGCTTCGGCACCGCGCTCGCCCTCGCCTGCGCGCCGCTCGCGGCGGCCTGCGCCGTCGCCTTTCGCTACGGCGCCCAGTCGCTCTCGGCGCTCGCCGCGGCGGCGGTGGCGGCTATGCTGGCGGTGGCGGTCTGCGCCCTGCACGGCCCGTCGACGCCCGACACTCGGTGGCGCAAGCTCGCCCACGCCTTGGGCGACGCGACCTATTCCATCTACCTCACCCACGCTTTCGTGGTGTTCGGGTTCGGCCGCCTCGTCGCCCGCTCCGGGCTCGACCTGCCCTTCGTCCTGTTCCTGCCCGCGGCGATGGCGGCGAGCGCGCTCGTCGGGCTTGCGATCTACCGCTGGCTGGAAAGGCCGCTGGTCAGGGCGCTGGGCCGGCTGCTCGGCCAGCGCCCGGGCATCGGCGGCCGGCCGGTCTGATCGCTCGAAATAGGGAGGCTGGTGCCCAGGGGGCGGAAACTAAGCACCGGAAAGAGGCCCTTCGCCAGCGCGGTGCCCCCCTGCTCGCTCGCGGCGGTGACGAGCACCGCGGGCATCGGGGGTAGCCGCAACACGCGCGGCATCCGTGGCGTCACGCATCGCAGGGGCGCGAACGTATCACCCGCGCGCGGGCCGGCGCGGCGGCGCGCTGCGCCCGCGCGCCGACGACCGCGATGGGCGCTACGCCTCTATGGACCCTCGCCGGCTCGCGGCCGACGCGCGGAGCACGGGCACGAGCGCATGGTCGTGACGGAAGTACTCGCAGGTCGCGGGCGGCGAGACGGGGAAGAGCGAATAGCCGACGATCTCCTCGTCGCTCACGCCGGCCTCCCGGAGCCGCGGCCGCTGCGTCTCCTTGAACAGGGCGTCCCACGTCGCGAAGGACTCCTTCAGGAGGCCGGTGGAGGTCAGGTTGCAGTAGGTGAGCTTGCCGCCCGGCTTCAGGAGGCGCATCGCCTCACGGATGAACGCGAACTGGTGGGTGTGCTGGTCCTCGGCCGACAGGGGGTACGTGTCGTAGAGGATCCCGTCGAACGACGCGGGCTCGAGCGTCGGGACGACCTCCTCCCAGAGACCGCGGCGCGGCGTGACCTTCCCGGCCGCGCTCGCCGCGAACGCGACGAGCCGGCCGTACACGTCGGAATTGGCCTCGATGATCAAATGCTCGGCCGGCGCGTGCGACTGGATCGCGCGCGAGGCGAGGCCGAGGCCGAAGCCGACCTCGAGGACGCGCGCGCCCGGCGACGCGACCGCCGCGGCGAGCGCCGCCATGTACGGCGCCTCCCACGCCTCCATCACCGGGTGCCCCTCGATGCGCAGGCTCTCCTCGTCGACTGCCGCAGGCTTCGACGACCACCTTGCCTTGTCCGTGCCGGAGACCAGACCTCGATACGCCATGATGAATCCTCCTGGAAATGCTCAGTCGAGCGAATGGAAGTAGCTCTCGCGCCCGCCCCGCCGCCGCACGTCCCACGTCGCGCAGTGGAGGCTGCCGCCGAACTCGAAGACGTCGCGGAAGGGCAGGTCGATGACGCGGAACCCGAGCCCCTTCATCATCTGGATGAGCGGCTTCTCGCCCGCCTCGACGACGACGGTGGTCGGCGACAGGGAGAGGACGTTCATCGCGAGCCACTTGCTGCTCTGGCAGAACGCGGGCATCTCGTCGTTGGTGCTCACCGGCTGCGGCGCGTCGACGAAGCGCCAGTCGTTCGCCTTGAAGAGCATCGCCTCGCTCTCGAGGATGGGGCGCTCCGGGTTCGTCAGGACGAGCCCGGGGCGGAGCGGCACGAACGTGCAGTCGATGTGGCTCGGGAACAGGTCGTACGGGAAGTGAACGGGGTGCACCCGCAGGCCGCGCGGCTCCAGGTGGCGCTTCAGCCACGCGATGCCGGGCCGGTTCGTCGTCATGCTCTCCTGGACGAAGAGGTCGCGCCCGCAGCGCGTGATGTCGGCCGCGTCGAAGATGACCTCGCCCTGGGTCACGGCGAACTCGAAGTCGTGCATTCGGGCGTGCCGCTCCTCGTCGCTGTAGTCCCAGAACTCCGTGCGGTACATGCCGTCGCCCATGGTCGGCTTCGGCGCGGACGTCCACGCCATGCGCGGATCCGCGTTGAAGAGCTCGTAGACGATGGGGCGATAGGCGAGGTGCTCGAAGTACCGCGCGCGCCGCGACATGGTCGCCTCGATGACCTCGTGCCCGATCGTGATCATCACGTCGCGCGGGCAGCCGGTGCAGTACATGTTCTCGACCTCGAAGGTCGGCGTGCGCAGCGGCTGGTCCCACTTGATCGCCGCGGGCCGGCGCACGGTGACGCCCTCGGCCTCGATCACCGCCGCGAGATGATCGAGCTGGCGGTTGGCGGCGTCGATGACGCTCGGGTGCTTCGGGCCGCGCGGCCAGGGGATCGTGCGCGCGAGCGCGGGGTCGCGGATCTCCGCGCGGTACCCCGGCTCCGTCGGCGAGAAGCAGGCCCCCTCGACGCGGCCGACGACGACCTCCTCGAGCGTGTCCCATTCGTTCCAGGACTCGACGCGATGGACCGTGGACGATCTGTCGGCGTCTCTTCCGGGCGAGGTGCTCGCTGACGCGGCCGCGCTGGATGCATTGAACATGAGAAAACCTCCCCACAATCAGGATCGCGTGAGCGGCAACGGTTTCGACACGCCCCCTTGAGACCCCCCCACTGAGGTCCCTGACCACTTCGTGCCAATGACTTAGCCGTTGAAAAGCTTGGCGTAGAGCGGACAGCGACCCAAATTGGATAATTGCATGCTATTGGGATGTTCGGGTTTCGCCGGAGCGCGGCCGAGCGCTCACCCGCGGCACGCGGGGCGCGGCTATCGGATCTCGGATTCCGCGCCCGATCCGAAGTCGGCGAGCGGCGGCCGCCCCTCCTTATAATATTCGGCCGCGCGTGCCGGATCGAAGCCGAGGAGCGTGAGCTCCCGAAGCTTGGAAAGCAGAAGCAGGCACGGCGGGATGGTAATGTCCTGGACATGCCCGGCCATGAGATTGCTCCTGAGCACCGTCCAGCGGTCGCTGCCGAGCCGGGTGGCAAGCCCTTGGGCCTCCAGCATCTGCGCCTGCCGCCAGGCGGTCGCGTAGGGGATCGACACGGCCGCGGCCAGGCGGCGGAGCGAAATTGCGGTTCGAAACTCGTCGGTCGGGATCGACGCGCGGAAGCGCCGGCACAGCAGCGGATCGTAGGTGACCCCGCGCACGACGAAAACGATCATCGCGGCCCACAGCAGGTGGGCCGTTCGGCTCACTCCCCGCAGCGGGAACGTGTCGATCGGCTGGAGCAGGACGTCGAGCGCCCGTTCGATCACGTCGGCAACCCCGAAGTCCCGGCTCCGCGCAACCGGAAAGTCGAGGTCGCAGGTTCTCGAAACATCCTCGATGAGCCGGACGAAGCGGTCGTGGACGCCCAGATAATATGACAGGACCAGCGCCTCATTGGCCTCGGTAAGGGCGAGCGAGACACCCTGCGGCGACGCGGCGAAGACTCCGCGCTCGATCAGCTGGCGGCAATGGCGGCGGGTGGATTCGGGCGAGTTGCCCAGCGACAGCGCCATCTTGCGAACGGAGATCGCCCGCGCCGCTTGCGCCGGCCGCGCCAGTGGCGCTCCGCATTTCCAGTCGGGCAGGCAGATGCGCGCGACAATTCCGAACTCCATCCCCAGAAACGGATCTTCGGGGAACAGCCGGGCAGTCAGTTGAGCCGTGCCGATCTGCATTTCACCTCTGAGCCGCGTCAGCTGGCGAAGCGGCGGTTCGCCCAAAGCATTGCTCATTGTATGTGTCGGCCCCGCCTCCTCCCGCCTCAAATCCTTGCCGTCGAACCGATACTTGAAGCGCCAGTAGCGCTAACTCGGCATATCAAAACCGCAGAAAACCGCGGTTTTCAGGGTCTTCTGAGGCTGCTTGGGAGGCGTTGAAACAGCGGGCTGGTGCCCAGGGACGGAATTGAACCGCCGACACCGTGATTTTCAGTCACGTGCTCTACCAACTGAGCTACCTGGGCGTTCCGGCGGAGCCGAAGACGAGCGCCTATAGAAGGGCTCAGCCTTCGCTGTCCAGCCCACCATCCTCGTTTTCGAGGGCCGGCGGTCCGGGGACGCGGTAGGAATCGCCGAGCCAGTTCAACAGGTCGCGGTCGCGGCAGCCGCGGCCGCAGAACGGCTTGTGCTCGGCGCCGGAGGGCTTGCCGCACAGGGGGCAGCCCTTGCCGCGGCTTCTAGGAGGGGCGGACATGGACACGGCTTTGCCATGTGGTGAAGCGCGGCTCCTCCCGCAAGCCAACCGCCCCGCCGATTCGTCGCGCCAGCGTATCCAGCCACTCCGGGCTCGCTCGAAGCCGGGCGATGACCGCCGGCGCGGCGGCCAACTCGCAGCCGCCGATTCCGCGCTCGGCCGTCCGCAGCAGGTCGCGGGCGGCGGCACCGACTTCGTCCCACTGGATCAGCTCGGGCAATGAGCGGCGCTCGCGCCGCCGCACCACTTGGAGGAAGCCGAAACCGTTCACGGCCGTCCGCTCGAACGGCTGCGGAAGGACGGCGTCGAGAGCAGCGACGGCGCGCAGACGCTCCTCGCGCGCGGGAAGGGTCGGAAGGTCGATCCCGATCGATCCGCCGATATCCAGGCGCCGGATCGCGAGCGCCGCCGCCTCCGCGCCCGCCAGCGCCAGTTCGAAAGGCGGCAGGAAGCCGTCCACGTCGAAGAGGGTCATGGCCGGGGTGAGGCTCATCCGCAGCTCCCCGCCGGCAAAATCGATCGGCGTGCCGAGCGCCTCGTCGATCAGCTCGGACCAGCCCGCTTCGTGGAAAAGGTCGGGGCCGAGCGTCGGAAGCGGCCGCGGCGAGCCGATCCGCTCGGCCAGGCTCGGCCCTTCCTTCTCTTGCGAATCGGTGATCCGGCCCTTGGCGAACTTGGCCTTGCCGGGCTCGGCGATCGGCTCGCGGACGATCTCGACCCGAACCTTCTGTCCCTCGGTCAGCGCCGGCGGCAGCGGTTCGACCATGACCTGCCCCTGCTCCGTGTCGACGATGCCCCGGCGGCCCCTGATCGGGATGGCGACGAGACGGCCGGTCAGGACGGAGCCGCAGCGCATCTCTCCGGGCAACTCGATCGCGGCGACCAATATCTCCTCGTCCTCGACGAGGATGGCGCGGTTCTCGCCGATCCCCTCCTCGTAGAGCCACTCAGCCAAGGGGATAGCCGGCGGCGCGGAGCAGGGTGCGGGTCTCGTAGAGCGGCAGGCCCATCACGCCCGAATGGCTGCCCGACAGCATCCGCACCAGCGCCTCGGCCCGCCCCTGGATGGCATAGCCGCCGGCCTTGCCGCGCCATTCGCCGCTGGCGAGATAGGCCTCGATCTCGCCCTCCGAGAGCGGCTTGAAGGCGACGAGGCTTGTCGACAGGCGCAGGCGGGTGCGTCCCTGCGCGTCGGTCAGGGCGACCGCGCTGTGGACGCGGTGGCGGCGGCCCGAGAGGAGAGTCAGTGCGGCCCGCGCCTCATCTTCAGTCTCCGTCTTGGGGAGGATGCGGCGTCCCGCGGCGACGACGGTGTCGGCGGCGAGGACGAGGCCGCCCGGATCGAGCACCGCAGCCGCTTTCTCCGCCGCCATCCGGCAGGCGTAGCGGTCGGGAAGCTCGGCCTTGCGCGGAGTCTCGTCGATCTCGGCGGGCGTGACGGAATCGGGGGTGACGCCGAGCCGGGCGAGCAGCTCGAGCCGGCGCGGGCTGGCCGAGGCGAGGATCAGCCGCACGGCGCCGGCCGCCGTCACTTGAAGCGGTAGGTGATCCGACCCTTCGTCAGGTCGTAGGGGGTCAGCTCGACCAGCACCTCGTCGCCGACGAGGACCCGGATTCGGTTCTTGCGCATCTTGCCGGCGGTATGGCCGAGAATCTCATGCTCGTTCTCGAGACGGACGCGGAACATGGCGTTGGGCAGCAGCTCGACCACCCTGCCGCGCATCTCGAGTAGCTCTTCCTTGGCCATTTACCCTCTGGACCGGCTCGCAAAACCGCGACGCCATAGCGACTGGCAGGAAGAAAGGGAAGCTTTGCCGGCGGCCCGTTGCTAGGGGAAGGCGATGCCCACGCTGTTCACCATCGGCTACGAAGGCAAGACCCAGGCCGAGATGCTCGAGGAGCTCGAAGCGGCCCACGTCGAGCTGGTCATCGACGTCCGCGCCATCGCCGCGTCGCGCCGGCCGGGCTTTTCGAAGACCGCGCTCGCCAACGGGCTGAAAGAGCAGGGCATCGACTATCTCCACCTGCGCTCGCTCGGCACTCCCGCCGACGGTCGCCAGGCCGCCCGGGCCGGGCGGATCGCCGAGATGCGCGCCATCTACGCCAGGCAGCTCGAGACTCCGGAGGCCGCTTTCGCCCTCGAGCAGGCGCTCGACGAGGCCTCGACCCGGCCGGCCGCGCTGCTGTGCTACGAGCGCGAGGCGCCCGACTGCCATCGCTCGATGCTGGCGCAGCGGATGGTGGACCTCGCGGGCTTCGAGGTGCGGGACCTCTAGCCTCCCCTTCGCGGGCCTACCTCGGCCGCCGCTCTAGATGGAGGTAGGTGGGGTCGAACTCGGCGACGCGCTGCAGCCCCTCCCAATCGTCGATGATCACCCTGCCGCCGCGGAAGGTGAGCCTTCTGTCGTCGCGCAGCTTCTTGAGCATCCGGTTGACGTGGACCGAGGTGAGGCCGGTCACGTCGGCGAGATCGGCCTGGGTGAGCGGCAAGTCGAAGCCGTCTTCGTCGGCAAGGCCGACCAGGCGGAGCCGGACCGTCAGCTCGCAGAAGATATGGGCGATCCGGGCCAGCGCGCTGCGCCGGCCGATCGACAGGATCTTCTCGCGGTGGATCGCGGCGTCGAGCAGCGTCGAGAACCAGAGCATCCGGCCGAGATGCGGGTGGCTCTCGGTGATTCCACGCAACGCGTCGTGCGGGATCATCGCCACCCGAACGGGGGTCATCGTCCCGATATTGTGGTCGAGCCGCTTCAGGAGGAAGCCGTGCAGGTCGACGAAATCGCCGGGGACGTGGAGCTCCATGATCTGGCGCTGGCCGTCGGCGAGATCCTTGTAGCGGCAGACGATGCCTTCGACGAGCAGGGTCGAGGCGCTCAGCGTCGTCCCGGCCCGGACGATCGTGCTTCCGGCCGGATGCTCGGCGATTTCGGCCACGGAGGCGCGCAGCACCTCCTCCTCCTCGCCGACGACCAGGTCTCGCACCCGCAGCTTGAGAAGAAGCGCGGCGACCGCCCCGGCCGCCTCGGCGTCGCTGAACTCAGCTGTCATCGCGAAGCATCTTGCGGGCGACGAGGCTGGCGGCAAGGCCGCCGAGCAGCGGCGCGAGGACGAAGGCGCTCGCCCCCGCCGGCCTCGCCTGGACATAGGCTCCGACCGCCTCGTAATCGTCCATGTCGAGGTCGCTTGGCAGCGGATAGATCCGATGGCCGGCGAGGTTGATGGCGAACACCGTCGCGAACGCGACGACGATGCCTGCAACCATGCCGAGTGCCGCCTTTGCCATCGTGCCCCTGCGTTTCGAGCGGTCGCTATAGCACGGTTTCGCGGCTTGCCAGCAGGCTTCCGGGCCGGCCTCCGCAAGCGCTTTTTTCGTCCGGCGCCGAGCCCTTGCGACGCTTAGCAGCATTACGGATGAAGAGGTCCGCCTTTTCCGGCGAGTATCGGGCTTCTCCCGCACGCGGTCGCTTCCGGACGGCCGTTGACCTTTCCCGACCGTCGATTAACCTGCGTTATGGGGACTGAGGGGCGAACCGGACCGGTGAACCGTGGCAGGGACTCCCGCCGTATAGCGGACGCCGCGGTGGCAAGGGCGTCCGGCATGGAGAGACCCGTGGCCCGTCAAATGAGCCAGAGCGCCCGGCAGGAGCGCGATCCGAAGCACAAGTACACCGATCTCGCCGCTCTTCGGGCGATCGCGCAGGGGGCGATCGACGTCGAGCTGTTCACCATCCCGCTCTACATGACGAGCCTCTATTCGATCGAGGGGATGCATGAGATCAACGGGGCGAACAACCAGCTCTATCTCGGCCGGCTGTGGCCGGGGTCGAAGACGAGCGCGAAGCCGGCCAGCGCCAACGAGCAGGCCTTCAACATCGTCTTCTCGGTGTTCATCCAGGAGATGCTCCACCTCCAGATGGCGGCCAACATGGCGAGCGTGGTCGGCGCCAGGCCCGATTTCACCAGCTCGGCGCTGCAGGACGAGCGGCACGGCTGGACCTGCTATGGCCCCGACCTCCGCATCATCCCCAACATCATCGACCTCAAGGACACGGTGAACGAGGACGTCGCCGTCAACATCGGCCCGCTCGATTCCGACACGATCCGACTGTTCCTCGCGATCGAGCAGCCGGAGGAGGATGCGAAGAAGGCGATCAAGCCGGAAAAGGAGAGCGCCTATTTCCCGAACGCGCCGTTCGACGACTGGAAGCCGGGCGATCCGCTGCCGATGTTCGGCACGATCGGCTGGATGTACCAATGCTATTACGACTATCTGAGCCTGCGCTACAGCGACGGCTCGACGCTCTGGGACAGCGTCTGGTCGAAGGCGGCGAAGGGCTCTCCGGTCCAGAACGACCTGTTCAACGCCGCCTCGGGCGGCCACCCGATGCGCGAGTTCATGGGCTTCAACACGATCGTCGCCCTCACCTACAAGGACATTGCCTTCGAGCAGATGGTGGCGATGATGGACGCCATCACCGACCAGGGCGAAGGCAGCGAGATCAAGCGGCGGCCCGAGCTGCTCACTGCGGTCAAGCCCAAATACTGCCCGGACCGCGAGGCGCTCGAATCCGACTATCCGAGCTACGACGCCCACGGCGTCATCGCCCCCTCGGCCGACGCCGAGGCGCGCTTCACCAACGATTCCGCCGACCATTACGAGCGCTTCCAAGAGGTGCAGAAGCTGATCGACGCCGGCTCGATCACCACCTGGGCGAACAACCCGAAGGTCGGCCATTGGCAAGCGAGCGACCTCCAGACCGCCGAATATGGCAAGAACATCTACAACGACGTGCTGCCCAGCGCCGACGACATCGCCGGAGCCATGAACCGCCTCGCCACCGATCCGAACAGCCACACCCTGCTCAGCCAGGCGGCGATCGGCGCGATCGCGGGAGTGACTACGGTGCTCAACGCTTATTGGTCGCCGCCGGCGGGGAGCGTGCTCTTCCCCTATCCGTCCATGGCCGGCTCCGGCGACCGGATGGCGATCGCCTGGGCGGTCACCGGCCAGACGCCCAATCTGGCGATCGGGATCGACCAGCCGGTTCCGGACACTCTGAAGCACGCCTGCCAGGGCCTCGAATTCGAGACCCAGGGCAAGAACGACTGCGCCCAGGTCGCGATCTTCCACAGCTGCAAGGGCTCGAACGCTTGCCACGCCCAGGGCGGCTGCGGGTTCGTCCAGGTAACCACCGGCGGCGGCAATTGCAGCGGCAGCGCTCCGCCCAAGAGCACCGGCGGAGGCGGCGGGGGCGGCAATTGCGGCACCGTGCTCTCGACCCGTGCCTTCGGCGGCAATTGCGGGTGGCCGCCGCCCCCGCCGAGCACCTTCTATTCGGCGCCGAGCGACAACAAATGCTCGACCCTCGGCGGCTGCGCGGTGCCCATCTCGGCCTCGCAGCTCTACCCGACCGAAGGCGTGATGCAGATCTTCGACTTTCAGCAAGACGACACGACGAAGGCGATCACCTCGGATCCGATCTGCCGGATGCGCTACAAGGTCGGGGAAGCCGTCCACGACGTCGCCTACCGCGCGTTCGAGGAAGTGATGGCCTACCGGCAGACGCCGGCGGCGCCGAAGGTGAAGCCGAACGACATCAGGCTCGCCTTCCCGCCGTCGACCTGATGGCCCGGTCCGACCCTGCTCCCGCCTGTCCGCCGAGGCTCGGCTTGCCGAACCTCGGCGACGGCGTCGGCCTGCGCGATCCGCATTTCGCCCATCTGATGCGGACCGATCCGGCGGACTGGGGAGTCGACTGGTTCGAGATCCTCAGCGAGAATTTCCTCGATCACCGGGGCTATGCCGCGCACGTGCTCGATCGCGTGGCGGCGCATCGGCCGGTGGTGATGCACGGCGTCTCGCTGTCGATCGGAAGCGCCGATCCGCTCGACACAGGCTATCTCGGCAAGCTCGCCGAGCTGGCCCGGCGGGTGGAGCCGGCGTGGATCTCCGACCATCTGTGCTGGACCGGAATCGCCGGCACCAACAGCCACGACCTTCTGCCCATGCCGCTGACCGAGGCGAGCCTCGCCCATGTGACCGCCCGGGTCCGCGAGGTGCAGGACCGGCTGGGCCGGCCGCTGATCCTCGAGAATCCGAGCTCCTACCTGCAATTCGCCGGAGCGCAGATGCCGGAGTGGGAATATCTCGGCCGGCTGGCCGAGGAGTCCGGCTGCGGGCTGCTGCTCGACGTCAACAACGTCCATGTCAGCGCCTTCAACCACGGCTTCGACGCGGTCGCCTATATCGAGGCGCTGCCGGCCGAACGGATCGTCCAGGTCCATCTCGCCGGCCCGCGCGACTGCGGCACCCATTTGCTCGACACCCACGACAGCCCGGTGCTCGAGCCGGTCTGGGCGCTCTACGCGCTGGCGATGCGCCGCACCGGCGGGGTCTCCACCCTGCTCGAATGGGATTCGAACATCCCGCCCTACGAGGCGCTGCTCGCCGAGCTCGCCAAGGCGAGGGCCTGGCGCGAGGCGGAGCCGGCCCGTGCCTGAGGCGCTCGCCGAGCTGCAGGAGTGGATGCTCGGCGCGATCGTCGCCGGCTCGGCCGAGCCGGAGTCGCTGCGCGGCCGGATCGCCGGCAACAACCGGCTCGGGCCCGAAGGCCGGTTCGCCATCTATGCCGGCGGCTATCGCAGCCGCCTGCTCGAGTCGCTCCAGAACGAATTCCCGGCCCTTCGGCTGCTGGTCGGCGACACCGTCTTCGAGCTGTTCGCGCGAAGCTACATCGCCGCCAATCCGCCACGCCATTTCAGCCTCTACGATTACGGCGCCCGGTTCGCCGACCATCTCGAAGCGACCCGGCCCGCCGACGGCGGCCCGCTGGCCGGCCTGCCGGCGGCGACGGCTCGGCTGGAACGCGCCCGCGCCGAGGTCCAGCGCGCCGAGGGCACGGAGCGCCGCCCGTCCCGGCTGACCGCCGAGGCGGCCCTGCTGCCGGGGCTCAGGCTCAGGCTGCCGGACAGCGTGCGGCTGCTGAGGCTCGATTTCGATCTGCTGCCGCTGGTCGAGGCCAGCGAGCAAGGCGGCGAGCCGGTCGTCCCCGAGCCAGTCGAGACGCTGATCGCGGTGGTCCGAAGCGGCTACCGGGTGAGGCAGCTGCGGCTCGAGCCCTGGCGCCATGCCTGGCTCGAAGCGCTCGGGACCGAGGGCGCCGACGTCTACGGCGCGGCCGCGGCGGCCGCTTCCTCCTCGGGCCGCGACGGCGGCGCGCTGCTCGCCGACCTCGCGCTCTGGCTTCCGGTCGCAGCCTCGCTCGGCCTGGTGACGACGCCAGCTTGAATTCCTCCCCCGGTTTTCCGGGGGAGGGGGACCAGGCGAAGCCTGGTGGAGGGGTCTTTCAGACTCCGAAGAACCCCTCCACCGCGCTGCGCCGAAGGCGCAGTTTATCCAGAGCGACGCCGCAGGCGGCGTCGAAGGGCGCGGTCCCGCTCCCCGCGAAATGATCAGGTTCGGATTGCCCCCGGCAATCCGAAGCCGTGCCGGGGGCACGGCGACCTGATCATCGGGAGGAATCGGACGCTCAGCCGTTCACCACCGTTCCGCCGTTGGGGTGGAGCACCTGCCCGGCCATGTAGCTCGAATCCTCGCAGGCGAGGAACAGGAAGCTCGGAGCGACCTCGTTGGGCTGGCCCGGCCGGCCCATCGGCACGTCCTTGCCGAAATCCGGGATCTTCTCGGGCGGCTGGCCGCCGAACGGATTGAGCGGAGTCCAGATCGGCCCCGGAGCGACCGCGTTGACCCGGATCCCGTCGTCGATCAGATTTTGCGACAGCGAGCGGGTGAAGGCGGTGATCGCGCCCTTGGTCGCCGAATAGTCGAGCAGCGCCTCCGAGCCCTTGTACATCGTCACCGACGTGCAGTTGACGATCGCGGCGCCCTTCTTGAGATGCGGCCGGGCGGCCTGGACCATGAAGAAATAGCCGTAGAAATTGGTCTGGAAGGTGCGCTTGAGCTGCTCCTCGGTGATCTCGGTGATCTCCTCGTCGGGATGCTGCTCGGCGGCGTTGTTGACGAGGATGTCGAGCTGCCCGAGCCGCTCGACCGTCTCCTTCACCGCCTGCTCGCAAAAGGCCTTGTCGCCGACGTCGCCGGCGATGGCGATCGCCCTTCGGCCTTCCGCCTCGACGATCTCCTTCGTCTTCCTCGCGTCGTCATGCTCGCAAAGATAGAGGATGGCGATGTCGGCGCCCTCGCGGGCAAACAGGGCGGCGACGGCGCGGCCGATGCCGCTGTCGGCGCCGGTGATCAGGGCGACCTTGCCGGCGAGCCGGCCGGAGCCCGGATAGCGCGGAGCCCAGTCCGGCTTGGGCTCGAGCTCGCTCTCGTGTCCCGGGAGAGCGTCCTCGTGGATCATGTCGAGGGTTTCGGTGTCGCTCACCTTGCTACTCCTTCGCCGCGATGCCCGCGCCTTCCTCGCCGAAGGCCTCGATCGTCGACTGGTCCTGGTCGTCCTGCCTGGGCGCCTTCTCCGCCGCGGTCCTGCCGCCGTCGCGGCCGGTCACGAACGACTTGCGGCCGCCGTCGCCGGGATCGTCGGACATCTCGTTATTCTGGTTCTGCGGCTGGTCGCCGGAATGGTGCTTGTTGTTGCTCATGGCTGAGTCCTCGAACGGTTCGCTATGCAAACCGCCGCCGGACGGACCGGTTCCGGGCCGCGGAAGTTCAGAAGTTTCAAAAGTTTCGGCTTCGTGGGAAGCGCAAAAAACGTCGCCTGAACCTCCGCGCATTCCCGCGCACAATCGAATTGAGGGAAAGCCTTGGCGCTCAGCTCCTGAGCGGGCTCACCCTGAGATCGGCCTGGCCGGGCCCCGGCCGCTGGACGTCGCTCGCCCTCGGCGGGGCCGACTTCGCGCCCGACGCGACGCATTCGGCGACCACGACCGGAAAGTCGACGTCGCTGTTCTGGGTCACCGCGGCCTCGGTGGCGGCGGTGCAGGCCGCCTGGTTCTCATAGCGGGCCTCGAGCATCCGCACCTGCTGGCAAGGCGCCTCGGCTTCGCCGCAGCCCATGATCGCGATGATGAAGATGGCCGGTCCCATGATCAGCTAAACCCATGTGAATCCCCGCCGTTCCAATCGTTTCGCAGGCGATGCGCGAACGGCGGTTTCGTTTCCTGGCCAGATGGCCATGAATCGGGTCTGGGCCCCACGCGTCACGACTCTGTGTCGCGCCGACGGATTTCGTGTTCAATTGTTACAATGTTGGCCGCGCCGCCCGATCGGCAGCTTATTCGGTGCGCTTCGTTTCCTTGAGCTTTCCGGCCCTTGCGCTCCGTTCGATACTAGCCCTCACCTCCTCGAACAATCTGGCCGGGATTGAGCCATAGCGGGGCTCGGTCGTACCGCTGTTCCGGATGGGCCGTATGTCCGGGCCTGCCATGTGAAGAGATTATACTCGTCTGTGACGATCCAGCAGCGTTCCTCGCCGAGCCCAAAATGCGCTCTGACCCGAGGCGGCATTTCCACGGATGAGTCGCTGGAGCGTGGAGGGCTGGTCGTGACAGGGAGGACCAGTAGCTGTGTGCCGTGCTCGCGCTTCTGGATGCCGACCACCACGACCACCGGGCGGTCCTTGATGCCTTCCTCCCGCCCCTCCTGGCCTTCGCGATGCCATAGGTAGACGTAGGATAGGACGTCAGTCGGCCGCGGGATCGCCCATGAGGTGGTCGAGCCGCCGGGATTCTTCCGGAATTTCGGCGGTCCTGATGGCTTCGAGGGTGTCATCGTCGAGATCCTTCACAAGAAGAACCTGGCGATCGCGGCGCAGGAGGCGCTCATATTCCTTCAGCGAGATCATCACGACCCGAGTGGTGCCGTGACGCTGGATACCCACGGGATGAAGCATGGCTTCGTCCGTGTAATAGCCGAACTTGCTCGCGACCTCCCTGGCCGAGACCGTCAACAGCGGTTCCGTCATGCTTCGTTCCTCGGTTGCGCTCATCCAACAGCCGTATTAGCTAGATAATGTGTCTTTTACGAATAATCAAGTTATTTACTCCGGCTTGGGTTCGGATGACCGCCGTCCTATTTATGCGGAATGCGCCCACTCGAATCCTCCTCCGACGCAACACCCCGCGCCGGCTGGAGCGCCATGCGGCGGTTCCTGCCGTACCTGTGGCCGGCCGGGGAGCCGCGGCTGAAGGCTCGAGTCGTCATCGCCTTCCTTCTGGTGCTTCTCGCCAAAGGCATCTCGCTCAGCACCGGCTTCGTCTACAAGGGCGCGATCGATATCATGTCGGGCGACGCCCGCGGCGCCGACGCGGCGGTCGGCCTCGCCGTCGGGCTGGTGCTCGCTTATGCCGGCGCGCGCTTCGCCGGAGTGTTGTTCGAGAACGTCCGCAACGCCATCTTCGAGCGGGTCGGGCAGGACGCGGCGCGGCGGCTCGCCGAGCGGGTGTTCGCCCACATCCATTCGCTGTCGCTGCGCTTCCACCTCGAGCGGCGCACCGGAGCCCTCACCAAGATCGTCGAGCGCGGCACCAAGAGCATCGACATGATGCTCTATTTCCTGCTGTTCAACATCGCCCCTACCATCGTCGAGCTCGCCGTCATCTGCGTCATCTTCGGGGTCAAGTTCGGCCTCGGCCTGGTCGTGGCGACCCTGGTCATGGTGACGGCCTACATCGCCTTCACCCGGATGGTCACCGAGTGGCGGGCGCACCTCCAGCGCAGGATGAACGACGTCGACAACCAGGCGATCGGCCGGGCGGTCGACTCGCTGCTCAACTACGAGACGGTCAAATATTTCGGCGCGGAAGGCCGCGAGGCGCGGCGCTACGGCGGAGCGATGCGCGCCTTCGCCGACGCGGCGGTGAAGAACGAGACGTCGCTCGCCTGGCTCAACATCGGCCAGTCGCTGATCACCAACCTGATGATGGCGGGCGCCATGGGCTACACCGTCTGGGGCTGGAGCCGCGGCCAGTTCACCACCGGCGACGTCGTCCTCGTCAACACCCTGCTCGCCCAGCTCTTCCGGCCGCTCGACATGCTCGGCTGGGTCTACCGCACCATCCGCCAGGGGCTGATCGACATGGAGGCGATGTTCGCCCTGGTCGACACCCCCGCCGAGGTGAAGGACGCGGAAGGCGCGCCCGATCTGAAGCTGGCCAGCGGCCGGGTCCGGTTCGAGGGCGTGCGCTTCGGCTACGATCCGGAGCGGGAGATATTGCACGGCATCGACTTCGACGTCGCGCCGGGATCGGTGACCGCGGTGGTCGGCCCGTCGGGCGCCGGCAAGTCGACCCTGTCGCGCCTCCTGTTCCGCTTCTACGAGCCGACTGCCGGCCGGATCACCATCGACGACCAGGACATCGGCTCGGTCACCCAGGCGAGCCTTCGAGCCGCGATCGGGATCGTCCCGCAGGACACGGTGCTGTTCAACGACACGATCGGCTACAATATCGGCTACGGCCGCGACGGCGCGGGCCAGGAGGAGATCGAGGCGGCGGCGCGCGGCGCGGCGGTCCACGATTTCATCGCCAGCCTTCCGGACGGCTACGAGAGCCAGGTCGGCGAGCGCGGCCTCAAGCTGTCGGGCGGCGAGAAGCAGCGCGTCGCAATCGCCCGAACGCTGCTCAAGGACCCGCCGATCCTGATCCTCGACGAGGCGACCAGCGCGCTCGACAGCCGGACCGAGGCGGCGATCCAGGAGACGTTGAGCGCGGTCACGGCGAGGCGCACCTCGATCGTCATCGCCCACCGGCTTTCGACCGTGGTCGACGCCGACCAGATCGTGGTTCTCGACCAGGGACGGGTGGCGGAGCGCGGCACCCACGCGCAGCTTCTGCGCAAGAACGGCCTCTACGCCGACATGTGGGCGAGGCAGCAGAGCGAGGCCGAGGAGAAAGCCGAAGCGGCGGAATAGCGTTACCCGGCGGAAGGGCTGGATCCCGGCCTTCGCCGGAAAACAAATTGCGGATATCCAATGTCATACGCCCGGCGCCGCCGCCCTCGACAGCTCCGTCCCCCATCCGCTAGCAGCACCGCGTGACCCCCCTTTCCATCCTCCACGAGACGTTCGGCTTCCCGGCCTTCCGGGGCGTCCAGGAGCAGGTCATCGGGCGCGTCATGGCGGGCAGGCACAGCCTCGCCGTGATGCCGACCGGATCGGGCAAGTCGCTCTGCTACCAGGTGCCGGCGCTGGCCCGGCCGGGCACGGCGCTGGTCGTCTCGCCGCTGATCGCGCTGATGCACGACCAGATCCGGTCGGCGTCGAGCTTCGGGATCCGCGCCGCCTCGCTGACCTCGGCCGACGAGGACCGCCAGGAGACTCTGGCGCGGCTGAAGCGCGGCGAGCTCGACCTTCTCTACGTCGCCCCCGAACGGGCGAGCACCGCGTCCTTCCGCGAGCTGGCGGAGCGCACTCCGCTGTCGCTGATCGCCGTCGACGAGGCGCATTGCGTTTCGGAATGGGGCCACGATTTCCGCCCCGACTACCGCCTCCTGCGACCCCTGCTCGACGCTTTTCCGGAAGTCCCGCGCCTCGCCCTCACCGCGACCGCCGATCGCCAGACCCGGGCCGACATCCTCGTCCAGCTCGGCATCCCCGACGACGGGCTGATCGTCGCCGGCTTCGACCGGCCCAACATCCGCTACCATGTCCGCCCGCGCGACGGAATCGGGACTCAGCTGAAGACGCTGCTCGCCGACCAGCCCGGGCCCGGCATCGTCTACGCGACCAGCCGCGACAAGACCGACAAGCTCGCCGTCCAGCTCGCCGAGGGCGGCCGCAAGGTGCTGCCCTACCATGCCGGGCTCGACGCGCGGGTGCGCGCCGCCAACCAGAAGGCGTTCGTCTCCTCCGAGGACATGGTGATGGTGGCGACCATCGCCTTCGGAATGGGCATCGACAAGCCCGACGTCCGCTTCGTCGCCCATGCCGGCCTGCCCAAGTCGATCGAGGCCTTCTACCAGGAGACCGGCCGCGCCGGCCGCGACGGCGACCCGGCCGAGGCCTGGCTGTTCTGGGCCGCGGAGGATTTCGCCCGGGCCCGCCAGCGGCTCGAGACCGAAGTCCCCGAAGCGCGCCGTCCCGGCGAGCGGCAGCGCCTCAACGCGCTCGCCGCGATGGTCGAGACGGCCGGCTGCCGCCGCGCCCTGCTTCTCCGCCATTTCGGCGAGAGCCCGCCCGAGCGTTGCGGCAATTGCGACAATTGCCTGGCGCCGCCGGTCACCGTCGACGCCACCGAGGCGGCGAGGAAACTGCTCTCCGCCGCCTTCCGCACCGAGATGCGCTTTGGCCTCGGACACCTCACCGACGTGCTCGCCGGCCGCGACACGGAGAAGGTGCGAAGCTTCGGCCACGACCGGGTCTCGGTCTTCGGGATCGCCGGCGAGGAGGAGCTGGCGCTGATGAAGCCGGTGGCGCGCGCCCTGCTCGCCCGCGACGCCTTCCGCGCCGATCCCTATGGCGGCCTGAGCTTCGGCCCCGCCGCCAAGCCGATCCTGCGCGGCGAGGAGAGGCTCGAGCTGGTCCTTCCTCCGGCCCGGGCCGCCCGCAAGCGGCGCGACCGGACCGGGGCCGACTTCCCCCACGACCCGCTGTTCGAGGCGCTGCGCGCCCGCCGCCGCGACCTTGCCAAAGAGGCCGGGGTGCCGCCCTACGTCATCTTCCACGACAGCACGCTGAGGGAGATGGCCGAGCTGAAGCCGGAGACGCTCCACGCTTTGTCGCGGGTGTCCGGGGTTGGACAGGCCAAGCTGGAGCGCTACGGCGAGGCTTTCGTCGAGGTGGTCCGCGGGTTCGCCTGATGACGGGCGGAGTCCGGTGCCGTAGGGGCTCGCGATGCGCAAACTCGATCAGACCACCTACGTCTTCGTCCGTCAGCTTACCGTCGCCGACCTGGACGAAGCCGCCGCTTCGGGCATCCGCCTGATCGTCAACAACCGCCCCGACGGCGAGGAGCCGGGCCAGCCCGCCTCGGCGGAGATCGAGGCCGCCGCCCGCGCCGCCGGCCTCGACTATCGCCAAATCCCGATTTCCGGCGGCTTCCCGCCCGAGCGGATCGAGGCGATGGCCGAGGCGCTCGAGCACGGGCCGGTCCTCCTCTTCTGCCGCTCCGGCACCCGTTCCACCTTCCTGTGGGCGATGGCCCGGGCGAGGCGAGGCGCTTCGGCCGAGGCAAGCGTCGCGGCGGCGGCGGCGGCAGGCTACGACCTGCGGCCGATCCGCGCCTGGCTCTAGGATTCCCTCTCCCGTGCTTACGGGAGAGGAGGGGCCCACCGCAAAGCGGTGGGAGGTGAGGGTCTTGCCGAGTCCGGTGTACAGACCCTCACCTCCCAAGCTTCGCTTGGGCCCCTCCTCTCCCGCGAAAAGCGGGAGAGGGAGATTCAGCCTAATTGATGTCCTGGCGTCCGAAGGCGGCGAAGGTCGCGCCCCACAAGGCGGCGATCCAGGCGAGGAGGATACCGAGCGACGTCGTCCAGCCGAGCTCGACCACGGCGCCGCCGGGGAAGGCCCGCTTCAGCGCCGCGCCTTCGCGGATGAACTCGGCGAGGTTCGCGATGTGGTGGCCGGGAAGGACATGGTAGAGCGGCCAGACGATCGACGGGAATTTCCAATAGAGTTGCGGACCGAAACCGACGACGATCTGCTCGATCGTGGTCATGACGATGGCGATGACCAGAGCCGCGATCGTCGAGCGGGTGAGAATTGCGGCGAGGCTGGCATAGCCGATGGCGACCAGCACCGGCGCCACCGCCGCCAGCGCCGCCCTCGAATGCGCGTCCCACAGGACGGCCGCGTTGATTCCGGCCGGAATCGTATCGCCGGTCAGCGCATCGTCGGCGAAGCTGAGGCCGGTGAGGAGGGCGGCGGTCAGGACGAAGCTAATCGCGAACAGGATGGCCGTCAGCGCATATTTGGCGGCGATGAGCGACGAGCGCCGCCGGTGCGGGACGATCAGCTTCCAGGTGTTCCAGCCATATTCGCCGGCGAAGACGACGGCGACGAAGGCCGAGATGAGGTAGCGCCCGACCGCGTTGTTCGGCACGAACCAGATCATCGCAATGTTCTCGAGCCAGTCGGCGACGTCCGGTCGCTCGGGCTTGTCCACCCCAAGCGTGCCCGCGGCGATCATGATCAGCATGATGATCGTGAAGGCGATCGGGAACAGCCAGACGAGGAACCAGGTTGCCTTGTGGGTTCGAAGCTTCAGAGCCTCGGCGGACAGGGCCTCAAACATCGTCCGCCTCCGGCCGGGTGATCGAGAGGAAGACCTCCTCGAGGTTGCGCTGCGCGGGCGCCAGCCGGAAGAGGTCGGCGCCGGCGCCGACGAGGCGCCTGACCACCTCCGGCGCTTCCGCCCGGGTCGCCCGGACGATCAGTGCATCGCCGTCCCGCTCGACCGCCCAGCGCGACGCTAGTGCCGCCTCGGCGACGTCGGCGGGCGAGGCCTCGATGCGGAGGCCGTCGTCTTGGCGGAGCAGCTCGGCGATCGTCGATTCGCGGACGATCTCGCCCTTGCTGATGATCGCCACCCGGTCGCAGACCTGCTGGACCTCATGGAGGAGGTGGCTGGACAGGAAGACGGTCTTGCCGCGATCGACGGCGAGGCTCCGGATGAGGGCGCGCATCTCCTGGATTCCAGCGACGTCGAGGCCGTTCACCGGCTCGTCGAGGATGACCAGATCGGGATCGCCGAGCAGGGCCGCGGCGACTCCAAGGCGCTGGCGCATCCCGGTCGAATAGCCTTTGACCTTGCGCTTCCCATCCTTCGCCAGCCCGACCTGGTCGAGCAGCTCATCGATCCGCCCGGCGCCGCCACCCTGGGTCCTGGCCAGGACCTCGAGATTGCGGCGGCCGGAGAGGAAGGGGTAGAAATTGCCGCCGTCGACCAGCGAGCCGACCCGGCGCAGCACGTCCGGCCGGGCACGCAGATCCTCCCCGAACAGCCGGGCCTCGCCGGCGGTCGGCGCAATGAGGCCGATCAGCATCCGGATCGTCGTCGACTTGCCGGCGCCGTTGGGGCCGAGGAAGCCGTAGACCTCGCCCGGCCCGACCGAGAGGGTGACGTCGCGCACCGCCCGGACCGCGCCGCCGCGCCGACCGTAGGTCTTGCTCAGGTTCGCGAGCTCGAGGACGGGCGCGTCGGTGTCGGTCATACGGTGGCCGGTCCTTCGACGGTGGAGGTCACAGTGTATTGCAAAGTTAATACACTGCAGGCTGAAAGGTCAATTGTCCTTTTCCCGTTCGGGCTGAGCCTGTCGAAGCCCTTTCCTTTTTCTTCGGAAGCGAGAAGGAAGCCCTTCGACAAGCTCGGGGCGAACGGAGTGGGGCAACTTCAAGGCTGCTCCGCCAGAAGCCGCTCCGCCCGCGCCAGATCGTCCTCGTCGACCATCAGCCGGA
The DNA here is from genome assembly GCA_036388575.1 of Allosphingosinicella sp. Taxonomy (GTDB): domain Bacteria; phylum Pseudomonadota; class Alphaproteobacteria; order Sphingomonadales; family Sphingomonadaceae; genus Allosphingosinicella. The sequence continues at coordinate 59,798 of DASVRO010000051.1, read as the reverse complement.
CCGGAATGGCGAAGCCGACCGCCTGCAGGGTCATGCCCATGTCGAAGATGTGGCTGTCGATGCCCTCGTCGGAGAGGCGCGACTGGGCGGCGCCGGCGGCGAGGCTGTCGTAATATTTGCCGACCTCGACCAGCGCCATCACCAGGGGACCACGTCGCCCGCCTCGATCTCGGCCGGGCGCGGGGCTCGGCCGAGGATCGGATTGCGGTGCGGGAAGCGGCCGAACCGCTCGATGACGTCATGGTGCTTTATCGCGAAACCGAGCTGGAGGTCGTCGCCGAGCGCGGTGAAGAGGGCGACGGACCGCTTCTGGTCCTGCAGATCCTCGCTGTGCTGGAACGGCATGTAGAGGAAGCCGCGCTCGGCCGGGCTCATCGCCTCGTCGAGGCGGCGGTCCACGGCGGCCTTCGCGACCGCCAAAGCGAGAGGATCGGTCGAGAACTGGTCGGCATGGCCGCGCAGCATGTTGCGCGGGAACTGGTCGAACAGGATGACGGCGGCGACCGCGTCTCGCGGGCTGGCGAGGAAGGCCTCGGGGACATTCTCCCGCTCGGCCTCCCACATGGCGTGGAAGCGCTCGCCGATCTCGGCGTCGAGCGCCGGATCGGCCTTCCAATATTGCTCCGCCGTGAGGCCGAACCAGAAGCCGAGGATGTCGTCCTGCCAGCCCATCAGGCCGCCGTGCCGCCGACGGTGAGGCCGTCGATGAGCAGGGTCGGCTGACCGACCCCGGCGGGGACCGACTGGCCGCCCTTGCCGCAGACCCCGACTCCTTCGTCGAGCGCCATGTCGTTGCCGATCGCCGCCACCTTGGTGAGCACGCTCGGCCCGTCGCCGATCAGGGTCGCGCCCTTGACCGGCGCTCCGAGCCGGCCGTTCTCGATCCGGTAGGCCTCGGTGCAGGAGAAGACGAACTTGCCGCTGGTGATGTCGACCTGGCCGCCGCCGAAGCTCTTCGCGTAGATGCCGTTCTTCGCCCTAGCCAGAATCGCGCCCGGATCCTCCTTGCCGCCGAGCATGAAGGTGTTGGTCATCCGCGGCATCGGCGCGTGGGCGAAGCTTTCGCGGCGGCCGTTGCCGGTCGGGGCGACGCCCATCAGCCGGGCGTTGAGGCGGTCGTGGATATAGCCCTTGAGGATCCCGTCCTCGATCAGGGTGGTGCACTGGGTCGGGGTGCCCTCGTCGTCGATTGCCAGCGAGCCGCGGCGGTCGGCGATCGAGCCGTCGTCGACCACGGTGACGCCCGCGGCCGCCACCCGCTCGCCGATCCGCCCGGAGAAAGCCGACGTCCCCTTGCGGTTGAAATCGCCCTCGAGGCCGTGGCCGATCGCCTCGTGCAGGAGCACTCCGGGCCAGCCCGGCCCGAGCACCACGGTCATCTCGCCGGCCGGCGCCGCCACCGACTCGAGGTTGACCAGGGCCTGCGCGAGGGCGACGTCGATCGCCCGGCTCCACACCGCCTCGTCGAACAGCCGGTCGTAGAGATAGCGGCCGCCCTGGCCGTGATAGCCGGTCTCCCGCCGCCCGTTCTTCTCGACGACGATCTGGATGTTGAGCCGGACGAGCGGCCGCACGTCGTGGCCGACGAAGCCGTCGGGACGGACGATCTCGACCACCGACCAGCTGCCGGCGAGCGAGACCGAGACCTGGACGACCCGCGGATCGCGCGCCCGCGCCGCGGCGTCGACCTGCTGGCACAGGGCGACCTTCTTCGCGAACGGCACCAGGCTGAGCGGATCGGACTCGGTATAGAGGGTCGCGTTGGTCCGCCGCGGCGGCGCCGGCCGCTGGCCGCCGGCGGGATCGAGCACCGCCATCGTCTCGGCGGCGCGGCGGATGGCGCTTTCGGAAAGCTCGTTGGCGTGGGCGAAGGCGGTGGTCTCGCCCGACACGCCGCGAAGGCCGAAGCCGGCCGAGGTGTTGAAATCCGCCGTCTTCAGCCGCCCGTCGTCGAAGCCGAAGCTCTCCGAGGCGGTATATTGCAGATAGAGCTCGCCGTCGTCGCAGCCCTTGAGCGCGTCGGCGGTGAGCGCGAGGGCGGAATCGGGGGTGAGGGCGTCGCTGCGGTAGAGGAAGCCGCGGGGGTCGGTATAGGTCATGAAGGGGATATAGGGGGGCGAATCCCTCCCGTCATCCCGCAGCCGCTCCCCGGCGCACCTGTTCCCCGCGCGTCACAACTTCCCGAACGCAACGCTCCGCCAGCCCCAGCCGGCCTTGTGCGCGGCGGCGATCAGCGGCTTGTGGATCTCGCTGGTGTCGAAGCGGTAATCGTAGACCTTGCCGAACGAGCCGTCCTCGCGGAAGGCGTAGACCGTCTCGAAGCTCTTCTCCCACTTGCGGCCGCGAAAGGCCGAGCCCTTGAGCCAGAGCGTCGGCACGCCGGCCTCCCATTCCACCTCATATTCGCGGTCGACGGCCCTGACCTCGCCCTTCGCCTCGTCGAACTTCATCAGGACGGTGAACACCCGCTTGATCCCGGCCTCCGCGAAGATTCCCGACCATTGGGCGTCGACGATCTTCCATTCGGCGACGAGGTCGACCTCCTCGGCCTTGCCGCCTCGGACCTTGAACGGCGCGCTCTTGCGGTTGACGCCCATCAGCGCCGCCTTGAGCTTCGCCGCCGACTGCCGCTTCACGCCGGACGGCGCGGGCTTGTTGCCGGTCAGCCAGTCGAACCATCCCATCGGCGGTCTCCGGTAATCATCCCTCTCCCGTCCATACGGGCGAGGGGTTTTTCACTCAGGCTTCGGAAGCTTCCGGTCCGCCCGGCATTGCTTCAGCGGCTTCGGCTCGGCGTCGGCGACCCGCGTCACCTTCCCCTCGGCGTCGGCGGTGATCGTCATGCAGGCGCAGCCATAGCCGTAATGGCCGTTGGTCTCGACCCAGCCGGCCGTGCTCATGTCCGGCATCTCGTCCATGCCGGGCGCCTGGTCGGAGCCCTGGGTGCCCAGGATCCACTGGCCGTCGCGGTCGGTGAGCCACCAGTTGGCCGGAGTCGGATTGACCAGCCAGCCGCACCGGCGAGCGCCCCTGGCCGCGGCCGCGACGGCAGCCGGGCTGGGGGCCGGCGCTTCGGCAACTGCCGCGGCCACCGTCTTCGCCGCCGTGCCGGCGCGAGCCTCCTGCGCGTCGGCGCCGGCCGTGGACGAGCTTTCGGACGAGCAGGCGGACGCCGCCAGCAGCAGCGCGGCGAGCGCAGTCGCGAGCGGCGCGAGGCGGATCATGCTAGCGGAATACACAGGTCGAGCCGCCCCACAGATCGGTGACCTTGGCGTCGGGCGCCTTCGAGGCGAGGATGCCGCTCAGGCCCCCCGCCCTGAACTCGGTGCCGAGCGTGCTTTCCTCCACTTCCAGGCCGCGGAGCGGATCCAGGTCGGCGCGGCTCGAGCCGATGCCGATTCCGCCCTGGGTCTTCAGCTTCGCGTCGGCGTCCCAGCCGGCGAAGCGGTCCTCCTCGAACCAGATCGTGATCTCGCCCTTCCAGGCGGCGAATTCGAGGCCGCCGCCGCCGCATTCGGCGTTGGCGCCCTGCTCGCTCGGCGGCCGGCCGAGCGCCTTGGTCACGGCCGCGATCGTCGCCGCCTTGGGGGTGTCGAACGGAAGCTCGGTTCCCGGCGCCACGCCGGAGAGGCGCAGGCCGTGGCCCTCGAGCACGAGCGGAGCCAGGACGGGATCGGCGGCCGCCGTCGGCGCAACCTTCGCCGGCGCGGCGGAAGCGGCGTTGCCCTCGGGCTGGCGGGGGCCCGGGTCGCAGGCTCCAAGCGTCAGGAGGAGCAGGCCCGCAAGCCCGCAGGCGGTCGATAGTCTAGCCAAGATATGGTCCCTCGCGTGTCGTCGCTGAGTGGACCCTGATACCGCTCATGGCAATGCCGGGCGTTCGGGCTCAGCCGGCGGCGGGGTCCGGGTCGGCCGGCCCGCCCTTGAGGACGAACCTCTTGTCGCAATAGCCGCAGTCGACGAAGCCCTTCTCGTCGATCTGGAGATATACTCGGGGATGCCCCAGCGCCGGATGGGTCTCGCTCGCCCCGTCGCAGGCGACGCGCGGCGTCGCGACGGTGCTGATCTCCGGGGTGAAGCGGTCGGTCTGCATGCCGGGGGCGTGTAGCAAGGGGGTCGGGACGGGGCAATGCACCTGATCCTCCCTGCCGCGAAGCGGTGGGGAGGGGGACCACGTGAAACGTGGTGGAGGGGTAGACGCCGTGAGCTCGGAGGATCTGATGCGAGACGGCGAGGTCCTGCGCCTTCTACCCCTCCACCAGGCTCCGCCTGGTCCCCCTCCCCATCTTTCGATGGGGAGGATTATTCGGTCTCCGCCATGAAATCCCGGATCGCGGCGGTCACCGTTCCGGGTTCCTCCCAGGTGATGAAGTGGCCGGCGGACGGGGCGGTCACCAGGCGCAGGTCCTCGGCCTGCCCGTGAAGCCCGTCGAGCTGGACCGGCAGCAGGGCGCTGTCCCTGAGCCCCCAGACGACCAGCACCGGCATCTTCAGCTTCGGGAAGGGCGCATGAGTCCAGATCGGCGCCGAGACCTCCTCGCCGGGCTCCGGAACGACGATCCTCGACGCCCGATACCAGTTGAGCATGGCGGTGAGCACGCCCGGCTGCGACCAGTCGTCGATATAATGCTGCCGGTCCTCCTCGGTCAGCTTGGTGCCGTCGGCATGGCTCAGAAGCACCCGCTCGAGGAAGCCCGCTGGGCCCATGGCGGTGATCGCCGCCTCGGCGGCCGGGCTCCGGAAGAAGCGGATATATTGCGACGCCTCGCGCTGCGCCGGGTGGTCGATCAGGCTCTTCTGGAAGATGAGCGGGTGGGGCGCGTTGACGATCACCAGCCTCTTGATCCGCGCCGGGTGGGTCAGCGCCGCCATCCAGGCCGCCGCTCCGCCCCAGTCGTGGCCGACGAGCGTGAAGCCGTCGAGGCCGAGCGAGTCGGCGAGCGCCATCAGGTCGGCGACGATCCGGTCGGTCTCGTAATTCTCGACGCCCTCGGGCCTGTCGGAGGCGGCGAAGCCGCGCTGGTCGGGGGCGTGGACCCGGTAGCGGTCGGCGAGGCCGTCGAGCTGATACCGCCAGGTCCGGTGCGATTCGGGGAAGCCGTGGAGGAAAATCATCGGCTCGCCGCCCTCGGGGCCGGCGGAAGCGACGTTGAGCGTGACTCCGGTGGCGAGGGGGATCCGGCTGTAGGTGAGTTCGGTCATGGCTTCGTTCGCTCCCCGGCGGGGGCCGGGGCCCAGAAGCACCGGCGGAAGGACTGGGTCCCGGCTTGCGCCGGGAAACAACTCACGGATAGCTCACCGTCTTCGGTGGGGTCGTCGGCAGCGGGATATACTCGTCGCGATCGTCCGGCGGCAGAACGAAGCGGCCGGAGCGCCAGTCCTCCTTGGCCTGCTGGATCCGGTCGCAGCTCGACGAGACGAAGTTCCACCAGACGTGACGCGGCCCGTCGAGCGGAGCGCCGCCGCACAGCATGACGTGGGCGCCCGCTTGCGAACGCAAGGTGGCCGCAACGCCCGGCGCAAGCACGTAGAGGACGCTGCGCTCGAGCGGCAGGCCGTCGAGGCTCGCTTCCCCTTCCGCGACGTAGACCGCGCGCTCGTCCGCGCCCGCATCGACCGGCATCGACCCGCCGGGGTCGAGATGGATGTCGGCATAGATGGTCTCGCTGTGGCAGGTGACCGGCGAGTCGGCGCCCCACAGCGAGCCCATCACCACCCGCGCGCGGGCGCCGCCGCCCTCGACGACCGGTAGCCGGTCCCTGGCGACATGCTCGAAGGCGGGGTCGATCTCCTCCTTCGCCTTCGGCAGCGCGATCCAGGTCTGGATTCCGCTCAGCTCCGGTCCGTCGGCGCGAAGCGCGGCGGGGCTCCGCTCGGAGTGGGCGATGCCTCGGCCGGCGGTCATCAGGTTGACGGCGCCCGGCTCGATCGTCGCGAAGGTGCCGAGCGAATCGCGATGGTCGATCGCTCCGGCGAACAGATAGGTGACGGTGGCGAGGTTGATGTGCGGGTGCGATCTGACGTCGATTCCCCCGCCCGCCTCCAGCTTCGCCGGCCCCATCTGGTCGAAGAAGATGAACGGGCCGATCGTCGTACGCTCGCGGTGCGGCAGGGTGCGATGGACCTTGAAGCCGCCGAGATCGTGGGTCGCGGGGCGGAGAGTCTGGAGGATGATGTCGTCGGTCATGGCGGAACCCCTATACCGTTGCGCGCTCTTGTGTCTCGCCTAGGTCTTCCTCTGCACTCCGTCGCGCGTCTGGCGGAAGTCGGCCTGCTCCCTGTAGACCCGCATCCGCGCCCGGTTGACCCCGCCGATCGGCCGGTGCTCGACGAGGGCATGCCCCGGCGAGAAGGACAGAGCGGCCGCCATCGAGTCGCGCTCCTCGGTGCGGAACTGCTGCTGCGGGATGCGCAGGGTGGCGACCTTGACGAACGGCGCCTCGTCCTCGCGCCATTCGACCGCGGTATCCTCGATCGGCATCGTCTCCGGATCGGTGCGCAGCTGGACGAGGAAGTCGAAGGTCGCGTCGGCGCGGCTGAGATGCTCCTGCAGATTGTCGGCGAGATAGCTGTCGCCCGGCTTGGCCGGCAGGGTGCTGACATAGGAGGAGGTCGGAACGATCGAATATTTCGCCGCCCGGTCCGGGCCGAACAGGTAGGGCGTCGTGCTCCAGTAGCGTATGTCGACCGGCGAGGTCGGATTGATGTTCATCGCGCCCAGCGACTTGAGCACCCGGAAGCGGCCGGTGACGATCAGCAAAGCGGCGAACAGCAGCGGCGAAAACTGGTTGACCAGGGCGACCGCGGTCTTGAACAGCCTGACCGTGCCGAGCGGCATGGTCGGGGCGCTGACCATCAGGAAATCCTGGGTCGTCGGCTCGTCCGATTCGGGGATCCGCTCGCCCGGCACGTCGCGAACCTTGATCGCGGCGCCGCGAATGTCCTTGATCGCGTCGGAGCGGGACTTCTCGCTGGCGCTTGAGAAGCGGACCCAGGCGCCGTAGCGGCGCGGCTCCGCGAACAGGCCGACCCTGAGCGCCTCCGGCAGGTCGGGCTCGACGGTGAACTCCGCCTCGACGAGTCCGACGCGCTTGGTATGGGCGTCGCGCAGGGTGCCGCCGGGCCTGTAGGCCTTCAGTTGCTGGGCCCGCAGGATCTCGATGATCCGCGTGACGTTCTGCTCTTCCCCGGCCTCGCGAGTCTCGAACCTGGTCAGCTCCGTCATCGCCTCCTCCCCAACCGCGACTTCAGGGCGATATTAGCGTTGCCCCCGGCCGGTGCGTGTAAAATCTGATCCGGATCGGCGCGGGGTCATTCGCCCGGCGCCCGGGCGCTGATCGCCAAAGCGTGGATCCGGTCGCGGAGCAGGTCGGCGAGCGCGCGGTTGACCGTCCGCTGCCGCTCTACCCGGCTCATCCCGGCGAAAAGCTCCGATTCGATCTCGACGGTGAAATGGCTCTCGCCGCTGCCGTCGTCGCCGGCATGGCCGCGATGCCTGGAGCTGTCGTTGGTCACGGCGAGCCGTGTCGGAGCGAGGGCGGCGCGCAGGCGTTGTTCGATCAGGGGCGTCACGGAACCGGTGAAAGGCTGGGTCATGTCGCCTATATAGGCCGTTTGGAGCAAAGGTGACATAAGTGGCGAGTGCGGGGAGCAGGCAGACCAGGTTTCACGGCCGCGCGGAGGCGCGGGGGATCTGCGCGCATCCCGGCTGCGACGCGCCCGGCGAGTTCCGCGCGCCGGCCGGACGCGGCCCGAGCTTCGACGGCCCCGGCGACTGGCGCTGGCTGTGCCTCGACCACGTCCGCGAGTTCAACGCCGGCTATAATTATTTCGAGGGGATGAGCAGCGACGAGATCCAGGCCGCCCACAATCCCTATGGCGGCTGGGACCGCGAGACCCGCGCCTTCGCCCATATGGGAACCGACGGGCCGCCCAAATGGGCCGATTTCCAGGACCCGCTCGACGCGATCGGAGCCCGCTTCCGCCGGGCCGCCGCCGAAGGCCCGCGCCTCGACGGGCGCGAGCTGAGCGAGCCCGACCGCAAGTCGCTTCGAATCCTCGGCCTCGGCACCGACGCCGACCGGCGGACGCTCCGGCGCCGCTACGCCGACCTCCTGCGCCGCTACCACCCCGACCATAATGGCGGCGACCGCGGCCACGAGAAGGCTTTGCAGGCGGTGATAGAGGCTTATACGCACCTCAAGAGCAGGCCGGCCTTCGGATAGGCTGGACGGCTCGCGCTTTCGAAGCCGGCGTTAAGCGTTGCCCGCCGGCCTTCCTCACCTGAGCGCGAGGTTCATCGCCACCGATATGCGGGGCTCGGAGCCTTCCCATTTTCTGACCGAATGCTCCAGCCAGGCTGGGACGAGTATCAGCATCCCGGCCTCCGGCTTGATGTGAACCCTGCCCTCGCCGCCATTGTACCTTATGCCGAGGCGGGGAGCGTACATTTCGTTCAGCGGCGCTCGCGGGTCGCGAAACACGATCTCGCCCCCGGCCGCCGAAGGATCGACTCGGACGTAGAAGATTGCCGACCAGAATGCGCCGGGATGGCAATGCTGCTCGTTGTAGGAGCCGTTCTCGTTGACGTTCGCCCATCCGGACAGCTTCCAGGGGAATGACGACGCCTCCGGGGTCTTGCGGTCGACCGTCAGCTCGCTGGCAAGCCGCTGCACATGGTCCGCCAGCCTTGCGGCGGAATCGCCGCCCCATTCCAGGAGGTCGGTTTCGGAATGCCAGCCGCCCCTGTTCGATCGGACCAGCCGGCCGCCTTCGGCCTCGCGCCGCGCCAGTATCGCCCGCTCCAGCGCGACCCGATCCACCTCGTCCCGGGTGAGGTTGCACAGGACGATCGGCGTCCAGAACGCCTCCTCGATCGTCACGCGCTCGACAAGAGCGTCCGTTTCTATCTCCACGCCTCACCTCGTGCCCGTTGCTAAGGCCGCAGCATGACTATAGAATCGCTGCCAAGGAGACCATCATGAAGCACACACAACCCAGGCACGACCGCGAAAATCCCGCTGCCGACACGTCCGGCTCGCGCTGGGTGGCCCCCAGGCTTTCCAGGCTTTCGGCTGGCAATGCGGAACTCGGCCCGACGCCGCTGTCCGACGCCAACGGCGAGTTCTCCTGATTCCAGCGCACTTCCGGCCGGCCTGAGGCCAAGGCCCGCGGAAGCAACCGGCGGCATTGGCAGCGCATGCCGCCGGCGCATAGCACCCTCTCATCGCCCTTGCGGTCCGCCGCGAGCGGGCCGCCGCATGACGGTGCAAAACGGAACTTTACCCCTCGTGCCGGAATGGGCATGGGAAATTGGAAACACGCGAGCGCCCGAGCCGCCTGCCCCCAGTTGAAAAGACGACGTGCCATGACCGATTTGCCCAATGCCAACCCCGCCAGCCGCGGCGCCGTGATCATGGATGCGCCCGATCAGATGCGGAAGGTGCGCGACCTGTTCGGGATCGACAACGACATGGAGGTCCCGGCCTTCTCGGAGGCGGACGAGCGCGTTCCCGACCTCGACCCGGCCTACGTCTTCGATCCGGACACCACGCTCGCCATCGTCGCCGGCTTCGCCAAGAACCGCCGGGTGATGGTCCAGGGCTATCACGGCACCGGCAAGTCGACCCATATCGAGCAGGTCGCCGCGCGGCTGAACTGGCCGCTGATCCGGATCAACCTCGACGCCCACATCTCGCGGATCGACCTGATCGGCCGCGACGCCATCGTGCTTCGCGAGGGCCAGCAGGTCACCGAGTTCCGCGAGGGGCTGCTGCCCTGGGCGCTGCAGACCCCGACCGCGCTCGTCTTCGACGAATATGACGCCGGCCGCCCGGATGTGATGTTCGTCATCCAGCGCGTTCTCGAGACCGAGGGCAAGCTCACCCTGCTCGACCAGAACCGGGTGATCCGCCCGCATCCCTATTTCCGGCTGTTCGCGACGACCAACACGGTCGGGCTCGGCGACACGACCGGCCTCTATCACGGCACCCAGCAGATCAACCAGGGCCAGATGGACCGCTGGAACATCGTCGTGACTCTCAACTACCTGCCCGCCGAGGTCGAAGCCCGGATAGTTCTGGCGAAGTCTGGCGAATATGACCACGAAGGCGGCCGCGCCGAGGTCGAGAAAATGATCAAAGTCGCGGACCTGACCCGCCAGGGTTTCGTAAACGGCGACATCTCGACCGTGATGAGCCCCCGGACGGTGATCAGCTGGGCCCAGAACGCCCTCATCTTCAACGACGTCGGCTTCGCGTTCCGCCTAACCTTCCTAAACAAATGCGACGAAGCCGAGCGTCCCCTCGTCGCCGAATATTACCAGCGTGTCTTCGGCAAGGACCTGCCTGAGAGCGTGGTGGCGCAGGCATGATGGCGATCCGTCGCCTGCTGCTGGCGGCCATGCTCGCGGCGGGAACGGCGGCCGCGCCCGCCTCTGCGCAAGTGGACAGCTTCCTTTTCGGCAAACCGCTGACCAAGACCGTCGCCCCGGGCGTGTTCGAGGTCACGGCCCGCGGCAAGAACATGCGCGAGCGGCGATCCTCCTACGAAATGGCGCTGATCAAGGCCGCGAAGCGCGCCGCCAAAGCGAAGGGGACCTGGTTCGCCGTCCTGCGGGAAAAGAGCGGCACCTGGACGATGAACGGCGGGCCGATCGGGGACGAGACGACGATCCGGTTCAAGCTGGTGAGCGGCCCCGACCCGATCGCCGACGACAAGGGCGCACCCGCACGCGTCTACAACGTCGCCGAGATCCTCAGCCGCAGCCGCTGATCCGGCATGGCCGATCGCGACAACCCGCTCGAAGCCTTCCGCCAGGTGCTGACCGGCGCCGCTCGGGCGATCGCGCGCGAGCCGGAGCTGGAGCTGGGCTTCACCGCCGACTCGCCGTCGACGTCGGGCAAGACCGTCAAGGTGCCGATGCCGGGCCGGACGCTCGCCGGGCGCGAGGTCGCCGAGGCGCGCGGTTTCGCCGACGCCGCGGCGCTCAAGCTGCGGCACCACAATGTCGCGATGCACGCCCGCGGCGCTCCCGCGGACGAGATCGCCCGGGCGGTGTTCGACGCCGTCGAGCAGGCCCGGGTCGAGGCGCTCGGAGCGCGGTCGATGGACGGAGTCCGGGCCAACCTCTCCCGAGCTGTCGAGATGCGCATGCGCACCGACCCTATCACCCGCGCGCGAAGCCGCGCCGAGGTCCCGCTCGGCACCGCGCTCGGACTCAAGGTGCGCGAGCGGCTGACCGGCGAGGCACCGCCCGAGGCCGCTCAAGGCGGCATTGCGCTGGTTTCCGACTGGATCGAGGACAAGGCCGGAGCCGATCTCGACGCGCTCGGACTCGTCCTCGACGACCAGGCCGCCTTCGCCGCGCTCGCCACCAAATTGCTTCGCGACCTCGAGCTGATCGAGGGCGAGGCCGAGGCGGAGCCCGATCCCGACGACGGCGACGAGGGCGAGGGCGGCGACAAGGACGAGGGCGAGGAAGGCGACGCCCAGGACGACGACGACCAGGGCGGCGGCACCGGCGAGGCCGAGATGCGGGTCGAGCCCGGCGATGCCGACGACGAGGAAGGCGAGCGCGACTGGTCCGAAGAGGAGATGGCGGAAGGCGAGGAAGGCCAGAGCGACGAAGGCGAGGAGGGGGCTCTGCCCGCCCGCCCGAACAGGCCGCATTCGGATCTGCCGCCGCAATTCGACTATCGCATCTTCACCACCCGCTACGACGAGGTCGTCGAGGCGACCGAGCTGTGCGACGAGGAGGAGCTCGGCCGGCTCAGGGCCTATCTCGACCAGCAGCTCGTCCATCTGCAGAGCGCGGTCACCAAGCTCGCCAACCGGCTTCAGCGCCGGCTGATGGCTCAGCAGAACCGGAGCTGGGATTTCGACCAGGAGGAAGGGCTGCTCGACGCCGCGCGGCTGGCCCGGGTGATCGTCAACCCGGCCCACTCGCTCAGCTACAAGATCGAGCGCGAGACCGAGTTCCGCGACACGGTCGTCTCGCTGCTCATCGACAATTCGGGCTCGATGCGGGGGCGGCCGATCTCGATCGCGGCGATCAGCGCCGACATCCTCGCCCGGACGCTCGAGCGCTGCGGGGTCAAGGTCGAGATCCTCGGCTTCACCACCCGCGCCTGGAAGGGCGGGCAGGCGCGCGAGACCTGGCTCGCCGCCGGCCGTCCGCCCAACCCGGGCCGCCTCAACGACCTTCGCCACATCGTCTACAAGGCCGCCGACGAGCCTTGGCGGCGAGCGCGCCGGAACCTCGGCCTGATGATGCGCGAGGGGCTGCTCAAGGAGAATATCGACGGCGAGGCCCTGCTCTGGGCCCATCACCGGCTGATCGCACGGCCCGAGGAACGGCGCATCCTGATGGTCATCTCCGACGGCGCGCCGGTCGACGATTCGACCCTGTCGGTCAATTCCGGCACCTATCTCGAGCGCCACCTCAGGCAGGTGATCGGCTGGATCCAGTCGCGCTCGCCGGTCGAGCTGGTCGCGATCGGGATCGGCCACGACGTCACCCGCTATTACGACCGGGCGGTGACGATCATGGACGCCGAGCAGCTCGGCGGGACGATGATCGAGCAATTGGCCGCGCTCTTCGACGCGCCGTAAGCTAATTGGGGACAGCTACCGAATTCAGGCACTGCCGTTCAGCCCCCGAGCGGTGGGATGAATTCGGTATCTGTCCCCAATTACGAAGAAGGGCCGGCCTCCGTCAGGAGACCGGCCCCGCCCTCGATACACTACCGGAGGGATCTGAAACTTAGCGGCAGCCCGACTTCTGGATGGCCCGGCCGGCGAGTGCGCCGATGGCGCCGCCGAGGATCGCTCCGGTCGTGCCTGACCGGCCGCGATAGCGGTCGCGGGTGATTTCGCGGCCGAGCAGGGCTCCGCCGACTCCGCCGACGACCATTCCGGTCGTGCCCTTGCAGCGGCGGCCGTTGTAGCGATAGTCGGTGCGGCCGTAATAGCGGTTGTCGTTGCGGCCGTAGCGGTCGCCGCGATAATTCTGGGAATAGCGGCCGTGGTCCGAATAGCCGTCGCGGTGGCGCGCCTCGGCGGTGGCGGGAACCATGGCGAGGGTCGTCGCAACGGCGGCGGCGGCGAGGCTGATCTTGCTGAACATCGTCTAACTCCTTGGGGCGGCGGACACATCCCGACCGCCTGCACGAATCGCTTTTGCCGCCGCCCGGTTGAGCTTGTCCTGAATGATGCCGTCAGCCGCCGTTCAGGCGCCGGACCGCCGCGTCCGCGCTATTTGGCGAGCGCGAAGTCGACCCGGATCTGAACCTCCCGGGTGTTGACCCCGGGCTGGACCGGCGGCGCCGATACGGTCGAGATCGGCGGCGGCGCCGCCTCCTGCGCCATCATCGCGTCGCCCTCGTAATAGCGCGGCTGCGGCCCGGCGCCGCCGTCGCGAATCGCCAGCACCCGCGCCACCTTCAGCCCGGCCGCCTCGGCATAGGCCTCGGCGCGCGCCCGGGCCGCCCGATAGGCGGCGGCATAGGCCGAACGGGCGGCGTTTTCCGGGTCGGAGACGCGCAGGTTGGGGCCCGACAGGACGTTGGCGCCGGCCTCGGTGATCGCCGCGATCGCCTCGCCGGCCCGCTTGATGTCGCGCACCTTGACGTCGATCAGATTGTTGGCCTGGAAGCGCCCGCGATTGGGGCCGTAGTCGATCCGCGACAGGGTGATCGACCGGGTCTGGAGATCGTCCTCCTTGACCCCGAGCCGCTGCAGCGCCGCCGCGACCTTGTTGAACGTGGCGCTGTTCTGGGCGCTGGCCGCCCGCGCGCTCGCCGCGATCGTCTCGACCCCGACGGTGAAACGGGCCTCGTCCGGCCGGCTGTCGGACCGCCCGGACGCGGAAACCTGGACCAGGGTCTCGTCGCGGCCGATCCCGCGCGGATCGGGCGGCGAGTCCGTGCAGGCGGCGAGAGAAAGGGCCAGCAGTGTGACCGGAAAGAGGCTGCGCATCGTCGCTTCTCCGTGGTTCATGGCTCGATATAACATTACTTTCGCTGCCCGTACCATCCCTCTTGAAATATGGCCGAAATGAGGCTATCTAGCTGTTATGCAACAACTTATCCGCTTCGCAGCGTTCGCGCTGGCCGCCCTTCTTGTTGTTCTCCTCGCTTCGCCATCGGCCGCCCAGGAGCGGGCCGAAGGGCAGAGCAAGGCCGATTATCTGGCCTGGCTGTCGCGCGATGCCGGCGCCCGCGCCCAAGTCCTTTCGTTCAAGGCTTTCCTTCAGGCGGGCGAGGTCGACGATGTCGTCCCGACCTGGCAGCTGATCCGCACCGCCAGCAAGTGGCGCGATTGCGGCGGCCCCCGCTTCGAGGTCGCCCCGGTCGCCGAATGGGCGAACATCTCCGCCACTCTCGAATTCATCGAGGCCGAGGTCGAGCCGGTGATCGGCGACGTCCAGCCGGTCTCGGGCTTCCGCAACGCCGAGCTGAACCAATGCTCCGGCGGAGCCAAGGCGAGCGCCCACCGCCATTTCTACGCGCTCGATCTCGTCCCGGTCGACGAGGACGTCTCCCGCGCCGCCCTGATCCGCGACGTCTGCCGGATCCACGGCGGCGCCGGCCGCGACTTCGGGATCGGCCTCGGCTTCTACAGCGGAATGCGCTTCCACCTCGATTCGAAGGGCTATCGCCGCTGGGGCGCCAACGGCAGCGGCGCCACCAGCCCCTGCGCCACCGGCAATTACGCCTGATCCGTGGCAATAAGCCGGCGTTCAGCTACGCCGGCGTAACGATCCCCCGCCCCGCCCCCCTCCGGCGGATTCGGGAGTGACGACGTGAAGCGACCGTGGACTGGCGCATTCTGGCTCCTCCTGCTGGTCTTCCTGCCCGGCCCCGGGACGGCATTCGCCCAGGCGCGCCCGGCTCGGGCCGATGACGGAATCCGGGTCACGCTCAAGCGCTGGTACGAGGAGCTGGCGAAGAAGGAGAAGGGGCGGCTGTCCGACATAGTCGCGCCCGGCTTCATTGAGGCGAGCCCGACCTATCGGCACGTCGACACCGGGGCCCGAAAGCTGGGTCCGCGAGTCTACACCGCTCTCCCTGCGCGGGCGCTGCAATTCGCCTGGGAGATCGACTCCATCCGTCGCGATTCGACCTTCGCCAAAGTGCAAGTCTGGGAGCGCGGCTATTTCTACGCCTTCGCCGCCCAGGAGACCTATGAGAACGCCGCTGCCACGACCTTCGTCTTGGAGCGCCGCGGGTCGGACGGCCGCTGGCTGATCCTTGCCCACCAGTCCGGCGGCTACGGGATCCCGCCGAACAAGATCACCGATCCGATGCCCGACTTGCGCGCGCTCTTCTACGCGACCGAGGGCATCCGGCGCGACCCCGACCGCGACGCCAGCGAGGCGAGGAAGAACCGCTGGTGACTAGCCCGCCGCCGGCTGCGGGTGGTGCGGCACCAGGATGAGGGTACGACCCTCGACGCGCCACGAGGCGAGCTTGGAGAGGAAGTTCATCCCGATCACCTCCATGTCGCCAAAGGCGGGCGAGACGACGACCTTGAGGTCGCGCGCGAGGATGTTGCCGAGCCGCAATTCCTCGACGCTTCCGGTCCGCGCCGGCGCCATGCCGTTGGCCGTCTTCAGCACCACCGGCATCGGCGTGGAATTGCCTTCGATCTTCGCGGCCGCCGCGGTCCGCTCGGACAGGGCGGTCACCGTCGCGCCGCTGTCGATCAGCATCCGACGCCTCACCCCGTTGATCGTGACGTCGGCCCAGAAATGTCCGTCCCGCGCCATCCGAATCCGCACCTCCCGGCCGGTCACCTCCTGCGGATCGAGCCCAAGCCGCTCCGTCACCCGGCCCAGCTGCGGCTGGTAAGGCCCCTGCTGGATCAGGATGAACAAGGCGAAGGCGAGCAGCCCAAGCGAGAAAGTGAAGCGCAGCACCCGCCCGACCACCGGCAGCCGGAACAGCAGCAAGAGGAGCAGCGCCCCGCCCAGAGCGTAGAGCGCGAGCTGCGGCCAGTCGGGAGAGGTCACCGGCATCAGCGCCAGTCCGTGGCGAGCGGCGCCTCGCGGAAGGCGAAGCGGTCGAGGTGGCGCGCGACCGCCCCCTTCAGGCCCTCCAGCTGCCCCGCCGAGGTCGCGTCGATCCGCACCTCGAGCGCCGCCTCTGCGGCGGCGAAGCGGACGACCCCGTCGCCGGGATGATCGGCGCCGCGACTGTCCTTCGGGAACACGACCCGGCCCTGCGCCGGCGTGTATTCGACCTCGAGATTGTGGGACCAATGCTTGCAGAGCTGCTGCAGGTAGCGGCTGCCGTTGCGGGTCGGGATCTGGGCCGAGGCCGAGAATGTCGTCACTCGCCGCTCCTTTCCCTTCGCAAGATGTGCGCCCGGCTCCGCTTTGCAAGTCGTGCACGCCGCTACGTGATCTCCCGAGGATGGAAGGCCGGCCGGGGCGGGCGATAAGGGGTCCGTTAACCATGGAGAGTCGGCGCATGGACCTGCACGAAGCGAAGACGTTCAGAAGCGGCCGGAGCGTCGCTCTGCGGCTTCCCGACAGCCTCGCCATCGCCCCCGGCGAGCGGATGCTGATCGAGAGCGACGGCGAGCGGCTGACCGTCCGCCGGCAGCCCGACCGCACCGAGGTCACGCGCAAGCTGCGCGCCCTTCTCGGCGTGCTCGAGGCGATCGGCCGCCCCCGCTCCTAGCGCCCGGCTTCCCCAACCCGTCGCGGCGCCTTAAGGCTCGCCCTGGGGAGGCTCATTTTTCCGATGCGGCTCTACATTCGTCCGATCGCACCCAACGCGCTCAAGGTGCTGATCTTCCTCGCCGAGCGCGGCCTCCAGGTCGAGACGATCGACGTCGGCACGCTGACCGACGAGGATTATGGCCTGATCAGTCCGCTGCGCGCGATCCCCGTCCTCGAGACGGACGACGGCCTCTCGATCGCCGAATCGCTGACCATCTGCCAGTATCTCGACTCGGTCTCGCCCGGCCGGCCGCTGTTCGGCGAGGACCCCGCGGAACGCGCCGCGATCGCGATGTGGGAGCGGCGGGCGGAGCTGATGCTGATGAACCCGGCGATCGAATATGGCCATCACTGCCAGCCGATGTTCGCCGGCCGGCTCGAGCAGTTTCCGGACTGGGCGCGCGCCCACGTCGCCGGATGCGCCCAGATGCTGGACCTGATGGAGCAGCGCCTCGCCGGCTCCCGCTATCTCGCCGGCGAGCTGTTCACGATGGCCGACATCACCGCCTTCCTCGGCGTCTCCGGCCTCGTCGGCTGGGGCGCGATCGAGCCTCGCCCGGGCCCGGCTTTCGGCCGCTGGCTGGGCGAGGTCTCGCCCCGCCCGAGCATGGCGCCGCTGCATGCCCTGGCGGCGCAGTTCGGCCTCAGGACCGCCTAGGAAAACGTCGCAAGCGCAAGGAGGACAGCGATGCGAAGGATAATCGGAGCCGTGTTCGTTTCGCTCGACGGGGTGATGCAGGCACCCGGCGCTCCCGAAGAAGACCCGACCGGCGGTTTCGAGCTCGGCGGCTGGCTCGCCCCGTTCTTCGACGAGGAGGTCGGCGAACGGATCGACCGGCTGTTCACGCCGCCGTTCGACCTCCTGCTCGGCCGGCGGACCTACGACATATTCGCCGCCTTCTGGCCCTATAACGCCGACGAGCCGGACGGGATCGGCCAGCGGTTCGACCGCGCCTCGAAATATGTGCTGACCGGCCAGGGCCGGCCGCTCGATTGGCAGAACAGCCACCGCCTCGACGGCCTCGACGCCATCGCCGCCCTGAAGCGCGGCGAGGGCCCGGACCTGGTCATCCAGGGCAGCGGCACACTGTACCCGCAACTGCTCGCCGCCGGCTTGATCGACCGGCTGATCCTGATGACCTTCCCGGTCGTCCTCGGCTCCGGCAAGCGCCTGTTCGGCGACGGCACCGCCCCCGCCGCGATGCGCCTCGTCGAGCACCGGGTCACGGCGCGCGGCAACATCATCGCCGCCTACGAGCCGGACGGAGCGGTCGAGCCGGGCAGCTTCGCCACCGGCGAGCCCAGCGCCGCCGAGATCGAGCGGCGCGCGAAGATCGAGGACGGCAACTGGTGAAGCTGGCCTAGCGGCCCGCCTGCCTGTTGCGGGTATATTCGTCCTCTGTGGCAGGCGGCGATTCGCCGGCGCCGGGCAGGTCGGCGGGCTCGGGCGCGGACGGCGCGGGCGAGTCCTCGCCATAAGGAAGGAAGCCGTTGGGGTGCGAGACCGCATCCGGAGGCGGCACCGACTCGGCTTCGGGCACCTGCGAATCGTTGCCCGGCCCGGGGCCGGGCGGGCTGGCGCTCTCCAGCCGGTTGGCTTCGGCGGAGGCGTTGTTCCCGGCCGCCGGATCCCCGTTGCCGCACGAGGCGAGCAACAGGCCCGACAAAGCGAGCAAGACGGCGACTTTACCCTGCGACATGGCTGCTTTCCCGGTTCGAGCGACGTCCTTTGCTGAACGACACTGGCTCGACGCCGTTCCCCGAGCCGCTTCGGGCCTGGGCGGCGCGGGCGGGCATCGCCCTGCGGGCTGGCGCGGCCGACCGGCGCGACAGGGTCTTCCCCGCCGCCGGCGGCGCGCAGGGCGGGCCGCCGAGCTCGGCCAGGGCCCGGCGGCCGAGGCCCGACAGGTTCATCGCCATCATTCTCCTGAACCGGCCGAACCGGTTGAGGATTCGGAGCAGGAGGTTGCGCCCGAAACGGGCCATGGGCGAGCGCAGCATGGCCATTTTCGTCAGCCGCCCCGCGAGGTGGAGGACTTGCTCCGCCGCCGGCCGCCGAAGCTCCGCATAGAGGTCGAGCAACCCGTCCGGCGCTTCGCCGCGAACGACCTTCGCCAGCGCCTGGGACAGAAGCACGGCATCGACGAGCCCGGTGTTCATGCCCTGGCCGCCGGCCGGGCTGTGCACGTGCGCGGCATCGCCCATCAGCAGGAACGGGCCGCGGCGGAAGCGCTCGGCGAGGCGGTGCTGGACCCGGAAGCGCGAGCCCCAGATCACCTCGTGCACGGTGCCTGCGCCGGCCGGGCCTCTGGTCTCCAGCAGGCGCTGGATGTCGGCCACGCCGGGAACCCGCGGCGCATCCTCCATCGTCGCGACGATCCGGAACGCGCCGCCCGGCAGCGGCGCCACGACCAGCATTCCGTCCGGCGAGAAGAATAGCGAGACCTCGACGGCGCCCAGCGGCCAGTCCGTCCGAACGTCGGCGAGGATGAAGGATTCGGCATAGGCCTCACCCTCGAAGGCGATTCCCGCCGCCTCCCTGACGAGGCTGTGCATGCCGTCGCCGGCGACGACGTAGCGGGCGCGGATCGTCTGCTCGCCGTCCGCGGTCCCGACGCGCACCTCGGCCCCGCCGGCCGCCTCCCGGACCTCGAGCGCCGTGACGCCGCGGTGGATGGTCCCGCCAAGCTCGACCAACCGGTCCCCGAGGACCGCTTCGGTCGTGCACTGGGGCACCATCAGCAGGCCCGAATGGGCCGTCGGCAGGTTTCCGAACCCCAGCTCGAGCAACGGCCGGTCGCGATCGCGGATGGCGAAGCGCGACAGCGTCACGCCCTTGCCCTGAAGGGCATCGGCGACTCCGAGCGTGGCGAGCGCCTCCAGCGTGTGGGCGTGGACCACCGCGGCGCGCGAGCTGTTCTGCCCCTCCGCAAGCGAGTCGATCAGCAGGTGGTCGATGCCGGCCTGGCTGAGCCCGACCGCGGCGGCGAGGCCGGTCGGTCCGGCGCCGACGATGAGGACCTCGGTGTGGTTCGGCAGCATTTCGTCTTCTCCCATTTGCCAACGTTTGTTGACTAAACCGGGGCGCTTGCATTTGTCAACAGTTGTTGGCAAGCAGATGCGATGCCGTCCGCCCGTCGCACCACGCCAAAGTCCATCCGGACGAGGCAAGCCATCGAGGCGGCCGCCACAGACCTGTTCGCCGCCAATGGCTTCGAGCGGACCACCGTGCGCGAGATCGGCGCCCGCGCCGGCATCGATCCTTCGATGATCATCCGCTATTTCGGCAGCAAGGATGCGCTGTTCACGTCGGTCTCGACCCCCGATCTGCGCCTTCCGGACCTGAGCGGGATTCCCCGGGAGGCGATCGGCGAATCGCTGGTCCGGCACTTCCTGGAGCTTTGGGAGGGGGAGCAGGCGGGCGGCGGGCTGCCGGTCCTGCTGCGCTCGGCGGCGTCCAACGAGGAGGCGGCGGCCAAGCTCCGGGCCGTCTTCAGGGAGCAGGTCTTCCCGGCGGTCGCGCGCGCCGGAAGCCCGTCGACCGCCGCGGCGCGGGCCGGGCTGGTGGCGAGCCAGCTGCTCGGCCTCGCCTTGTGCCGCTACATCCTCAAGCTGCCGCCCATGGTCGAGATGCCGCCCGCAACGATCGTCCGTGAGGTCGGAGCCGCCGTGCAGCGCCACGCGACGGGTGGCCCGACGAGTGGCGCGCCTCGCGGCTCGGAACCGTGACTTTCGGCCTATGGCAAGGCGCCTCGCAAGGTGGCAGCATGGCCGAATCCGTAAGCAGGAGGCGTGCCGTGGGCAGGATCACAAGAGCGGGTAACGGAGCTTTGGTTGGCGCCGCGGCGCTGGCGCTGTCCCTCGCGGCTGTCGCACAGGCGCAGCAGGCACAGCCGACGGCCCCGCAGGCACAGCCTCCCGTAGGGCTCGGGGTTGGGCTGGAGGAAGATCCCCAAGGCCCCAAGATCGTCAGCATCGTCCCCGGCGGGACCGCCGCGGCCATCGGCATGCAGCCCGGAGATATCCTTCTGCAGGTGGGGGGAAGAGCGATCACGGCGCCGCAGGTCGTGAGCGAATATCTCCAGACCCTGAGGGTCGGAGACCCCGTATCGATCGCCGTCAGGCGCGATGGGCGCACCGTGCAGCTGACGGGTAAGGCGGTGGCGAGGCCGGAGGGTCCGCCGGCGCCGCCGGACCGGTCCACGCCTGTCGCGGCGGGCGAGCTGCGCGAGACCTGGAACGATCGGGTGAGCCAGGGTCCCCCCGTGGGCGCGACCCCCGAGTTCGACGGCTGGACCATGGGCGCCGCCATGCCCCTCCCACGCTCCGAGCATGCGGTCGCGGAGTTCAACGGCAGGATCTGGGTGCTAGGCGGCTACCCGCCGGGGCGGCTCCCTTCCGATCTCGTCCAGATCTACGATCCGGCCACCAGCCGCTGGTCGCTCGGCCCCAAGCTGCCCCAGCCGATCCACCACACCCACGTCGCCGCGGCCAGCGGCAGGATCTACGTGCTCGGCGGCGAGATCGAAGGCGCCAGCACCGGCAAGCCCGAGGTCTTCGTCTCGAACGTCTGGATGCACGATCCGGCGGTCGGCGGTTGGGTGGCGCGCTCGCCGATGCCGACGGCGCGCGGCGGCGGCGGCAAGGCGGTGATCGACGGCAAGATCTACGTCGCCGGCGGCCGCCCGCCCGGCGGCTCCGCCTTCGAGGTCTACGACCCCGCGACCGACAAATGGGAGAGGCTCCCCGACCTGCCGACCCAGCGCAACCACCTCGCCATGGTCGCCCTGGGCGGCAAGATCGTCGTCGCCGGCGGCCGCACCGGCCCCGGCGCCATGGCGGAGCGGGTCGACACGGTCGAGATCTACGACCCGAAGACCCGCCGCTGGAGCAAGGGCGCGCCGCTTCCGGCGCCGCGCGGCGGGATCACCGGCGCGGCTTATGCCGGCTGCATGTTCGTCTTCGGCGGCGAGGGCGAGCGGACCCATGTCCTCGGCCTCACTCCCAACACCTACGGCTACGATCCCCGCACCGACCGCTGGACGAAGCTCCCGGACCTCCCCATCGCCGTCCACGGCCTCAAGGGCAGCGCGGTGATCGGCGGCCGGATCTTCCTGCCCGGCGGGGGGATCACGCTGGGCGGCAATTCCGGCACCAACGCGATGCAAGTTTATCGGCCGACGATGCGCTGCGAGTGAGATCCTGGGGCCCACGCGAACGCCGGTGACGATGTTGCGGGCAACCGCGTTCCGGCGCATGTTTCCGCTCAGCTGGGGCGAGTGAGACGATGTCGAGCGGAGGACAGGAAGCCGAAGACGCCGCCCGCGGGGGCAGCCGGTTCGCGCAGCTCTATCGGCTGGTCTGGTGGCCCTTGTTCCTGCTGGTGACCGCCGCCACCTTGGCCGGCCCTTATTCCATCCCGCGGAACTATGATGCGCAGTGGCGGCCGTTCTCCGAGTTCGGCCTGCGCTGGAACTCGGACAGCGATACGCTGGGGCAGCCGATCGGCGATGAATCCCGCGCCGCCGGAGTCGAAGCGGGCCGGACCGTGGTCGCGGTCGACGGCCGGCGGGCCGACCCCGCCGTTCCCGGCCAGTCCCCGGCCGAGCTGATTGCCGGAGCCAGCGGCGACACGCTGACCCTGGTCACGAGCGGAACGGGCGGCGACATCAGGACCCACCGGCTGAGACGCGGGCCGCACCATCTCGAGCAGGCTTATGCCGGCGCGCCGATCGGCGCCTCGACCTTGCTGTGGATCGAGAACCCGCTCGAGTTCCTCGCCGGCCTCCTCGGCGTCGCCGCCGCCTTCCTGCTCTACCGGCGCCATCGCCGCGACCGGGTCGCGGCGATCCTGTCGCTCGCCTTCCTGCTGCTCTCCGGCGAGGGCAATGCGGCCGATGCGACCTTCCAGCTGGCCGGCGCGGCCGCGATCCCCTTCACGTTCAAGACGATCGGCTATGCCGGCCTGCTGGTCGGCATCCTGATGTTCCCCGACGGGCGCTTCTGGCCGCGCCGGGCGATCTGGCTGGCGCCGGTCATCGCCGGCTGGGCGGCGCTGGCGATCGCGGTCAAATATGGCGACCTTCCGGTGAGCGAGGGCCGGATGAACCTCGCCGGCGGCGTGCTGGCGCTGCTGTCGGTGGCGCTGCTGGCGGGGCGCTACCGCCGCCTGCCGCCTTCGGTCGAGCGCCAGCAGGTCCGCTGGGCGACCTTCGGCTTCGTCGTCGGCGCCGCCCTCGCCGCGATCACCACGGTCGCCGAGCAGGCGATGGCCGGCGCCGAGGACCCGGCGACCTACGCTTCGCTCCGCCTCCTGCTGGCGATTGTCCTGCCGGCCGCGCCGCTCGCCATGGCGGCGGGCCTGTTGATCTCGCTCCTGCGGTTCCGGCTCTACGACGTCGACGTGGTGATCAGCCGCTCGGCGGCGGTGGCGGCGCTGACCCTGATTCTGGCGGCCGTCTTCGCGGCGGCCTCCCAGATCATCGAGACCCTGTTCCAGTCCAGCTTCGGGCGTGAAGGGGGAGTCTGGCCCGGCGCCGTCGGCGCGGCGCTGGCGGTGCTGCTGGTCGTGCCGCTGAACACCCGCCTTCAGGCCTGGGCCGAGCGGCGCTTCCAGAAGGGAGTGCTGGAGCTTCGCCGCGACCTTCCGGACTGCGTCGGCGACCTGCGCGAGACCGCCGGCCTCGAGGAGCTGCTCGGTGAGATCCTGGCCCGCGCCCGCGCCGGCGCGCGCTCCATCGCCGCGGCCATCGAGATCGACGGCGCAATCGCCGCGCGCGACGGCGGCGCGCAGTCGCTGCCGCTGCGCGTCCCGCTCCGAATCGGCCATCGCGGCGAGGAGGTGGGCGCCCTGCTGCTCGGGCCCCGTCCCGACGGCACCCTGCCCGGCAAGGACGAGCGCGAGGCGCTGGCGGAGGTCGCCGATCCGATCGCCCGCGCCATCCACATCGTGCGCAGGCGCGAGCAACGGGAAGGCGAGCTGGAGGCACGGCTGGCGGAGCTCGAGCGGATCGTTCGGAGCGGTGGCCTTCAGGACCCCCAGGCGGCCAATTCCGGCGGATGACCCACGCCTCCGCACCCAGGCGGTGAGGCTCTAGAAGAGCAGCCCCGCCGGGAAGAGCGCCGCGACGGCCAGCACGGGAAGGCAGCCCCAGCCCAGCTTCAGGCACCCTCCCCGACCCGGATCGGGCGCCCCGGGGCCCGAAGGCTCGCCGTCCTGCGCATGCGGGGGAGCGTCCACGCCGGGAGGCCGCGCCTCCGTCGCCTCGCCGTTGCCGTTCGGATCATTGATAGCCACGCTCGCTCTCCCGTTCCTCGGCGGCATCCTTCTGCACCCGCTCCAGCGCGTCGGATCCTCCGCCCGCGACCTTCGCGACCGCGGTCGGAACGAGGCTCTGCTGATGCTGGACGACCTGCCAATGCTCATGCTCGACGCGCCGGTAGGTCGAGGTGCAACAGGCGCTGTACGCCTCGCCGCCGCGCGAGGCGCGCACCCGATAAGCAAGAACGATCAGGCCTTCCTGGGGCCGCCCGATCCTGAGATCGTCGAACTCGACCGTCTCCCAGCGCGGAGTCTTCGCCACCGCCTCGATCGCCTCGCTTCCGCTCAGCAGGAACGGCGCCGCCGGCACCACCATCAGGCAGTCGGGGTCGATCGACCGGCGGTAGACCTCCTCGCCGCCGATCCACAGCGCCGTCTCGAATTCCCTGACCCGGTCGTCATCCATGCTTCGCTCCGTTCCTCGAGGCCGGGCGGGTCCCGCGCGGCCGATGCAGAAAATTGCGCACCAGACCGCCGGCGAGCTCGGCGCCCGCCGCGGCGGCGACGAAGGGGAGCAGCAGCGGCTGGGTCTGGGCCTGGAGGAGCAGGCTGGTCCGGCGCACGAAGGCGTCCTGGTCGCCGCGGCTCTCGCCGTCCGCTTTGGGCGCATGGAGGTTGTCGCGCCGGGCCGGATCGCCCGGATCGCCGGGCTTCTGCTGGGCCGCCACTCCGAAGGCCTCCATGGCGAGATCGGTGGCCCGGGGCGCCATCCGGCCGGCGAGCGAGATCAGATAGCCGCTGCCGCCGACGTAGAGCTGCCGGCGGGGAGTCTCGCAGGCGAAGATGATGGCCTCCGCCACAAGCTCGGGATCGTAGAGCATCGGCGGCAGCCGCGGCGGCCTGTCCATGTAGTTGCGCGCGTGCTCCGGATAGGGCGTGGCGATCGACCCCGGCTTGATCAGGGTGACCGAGATTCCGGCGCCGTCGCGCTCCAGCTCCATGCGCAGGGCGTCCGTCGCCGCCTGCACCGCCGCCTTGGTCGCCGAATAGGGCCCCTGGTAGATCATCGCCCGGTCGGAGAGCACCGAGCCGAGATTGACGATGGCGCCGCCGCCGCGCGAGCGGAGATGGCGCGCGGCGACGAGCGATCCCATCAGCAGGCCGTGATAATTGACGTCGAAGATCCGCCGATGGTCCTCCATCGGCACCTGCTCCATCGCGCCGTAGGTCGCGGCCGCGGCGTCGTTGACCCAGCTGTCGAAGCCTCCGAACGAGTCGATGGCGGTCTGGGCGATACGCTCGACGTCCGCCTCGACGGAGACGTCGGCGGCGCAGACCGCCACCCGCCCGCCTTTCCGCTCCAGATCGTCCCTCACCGCCTCGAGCGCCTCGCCGTTGCGGGTGGCGAGGACGATTGCGGCGCCGCGCCTCGCCGCTCGCCGGGCGGTCGCCAGGCCGTTGCCGCTGGTGGCGCCGGTGATGACGATGGTTTGGCGATCGATCGGTTTAAGGCGTGGCCGCATCTCGTGCCTCTCGAGTTCACAGGCGCCAACCCGCGAGGTCGCGAAGCGTTGCTACGGGCTTTGGACCACCCTCGATTTTTCGCCCTTCGGCTTTTCACGGAAGCCGCGATGCTCGGACTTTGCGCCAGGCGCGCGTCAGCCGGCCGTGGTGCCGTCCAGCTCCCGGAGCTTCGCGGCAAGGTCGACCTGCCGGAACGGCTTCACGAGCCGGGGCAGGTCGGGCGCGACGCCGTCGACCTCGGCATAGCCGGACACGACCAGGACCCGCGTGGCCGGATGACGGCCGCGCAGCTCACGGGCGACCTCGGTACCCGACAGGCCCGGCATCAGATGGTCCGTCACCAGCAGGTCGAAATGCTGCCCGGCGTCGACCAGCCGAAGCGCTTCCTCGCCTGAGCCGGCCTCGACGACGGCGTAGCCGAGGTCGACGAGCATGTCGGCGGTGCTCTGGCGCACCAGCTCCTCGTCGTCGACGAGAAGGACGATGCCCGCCGCCGGCCTTGCCCTGCTCTCGGCCGGCCGATCCGGCGGCGGAAGGGCCTCCTCGCTCACCGGCAGGGACAGCTCGACGCAGGTTCCGAGGCCCGGCTTGCTCGATATCGAGAGGCCGCCGCCGAGCTGCGCGGCGAGCCCGTGCACCATCGACAGCCCCAGCCCCGTGCCGCGGCCTATGCCCTTGGTGCTGAAGAACGGCTCGACCGCCCGCTTGAGCGTGTCCTCGTCCATGCCGGTGCCGGAATCGGCGACGGCGAGGCGGACGTAACGCCCCGCCTGCAATCCGCCGCTCTCGCTCGCTTCGATGACCACCGGCTTCGCCGAAATCGTCAGAGTGCCGCCCTCGGGCATCGCGTCCCTCGCGTTCACCGCAAGGTTGAGGATCGCCATCTCGACCTGGTTCGCGTCGGCCTTTGCCGCCGGGAGGTCGTCGGCCAGGTCGATCTCGACCTTGACCCGGGGGCCGGAAGTGCTTGCGACAAGGTCGGCCATCCCCTCGACGAGCCCGCGGACGTCGACGACCTGAGTCTGGAGCGGCTGGCGCCGGGCGAAGGCGAGCAGTCGCTGGACGAGCGTCTTGGCCCGCTCGGCCGACTGCATCGCGCCGGCGATCATCCGCTGCTCGCGCTCGCCGCCCACGCCCTTGCGCTGAAGCATGTCGAGACCGCCGACGATCGGCGTCAGAAGGTTGTTGAAGTCGTGCGCGACGCCGCCGGTCAGCTGGCCCATCGCTTCCATCTTCTGGCTCTGGCGCAGCGCCTCCTGCGCCTGCTCCAGCTCCGCTGCCGCCTGCTTCTCCGGAGTCACGTCGCGGCCGACCGCATAGAACACGTCCCGCTCGGGCACGAGCGTCCAGGAGATCCAGCGCCAGGAGCCGTCGGCATGGCGGAGCCTGTCCTCGAACCGCTCGACCGTTTCGCCGCGCAGGAGCTGCTCCATCGCCGCCTGCACCGCCTGGTGGTCGTCGGGATGGACCTGCTCGCGAAACGAGAGCGACAGAAGCGTCTGCGTGTCGCGCCCGAGCGTCGTCTCCCAGGCGGGGTTGATCGCCTTCAGGCGACCGTCGAAGCCCATGATCGCGAACAGGTCGCGGCTCATTTCCCAGACCCGGTTGCGCTCGGCGGTTTGCTCGGCGACCTTCTGCTCGAGCTGCTCGTTCAACTCGCGAAGCCGCACTTCGTCCGCTTTGCGCGCGGTGACGTCGATGGCCGTTCCGATGACCCGATAGCAGACGCCCTCGGCGGTGAAGAGACCCCGCCCCTTCGCGGCCACCCACCGGACAACTCCGTCTTCCTTGCCGATCGTCCGGTACTCGACGTCGTAGAGCGGGCGGCGCTCCGGATCGGACGCGGCTTCATAAGCCGCTCGGGTCTTCTCGCGATCGTCGGGGTGAACGCCGTTGTGGAAGTCGGCCAGGGTGACCGGCACGTCCGGCGAGATACCGAACATCGCCTTCACCCGTGCCGGCCAGAACATGGCTCCGGTAAGTTGATCGACGTCCCACTGCCCGATCTCGGCGACTTCGAGAGCGAGCCGCAGCTGCTCCTCGCTCAGCGCCAGCCTTTCCTCCGCTTCGCGCCGCTCGTCGATATCGATGACCGAGCCTACATAGCCCAGATACTGGCCGTGCGAGTCGAATCGGGCCGCCGCGGCATCGATGGTCCAGCGATAGACGCCGTCGGCGCGGCGCAGTCGGAAGTCGACCCGATAGTCGCGGCGTTCGGCATTGGCCTCGATGAAGGACTGCTCCGCCAGCGGGCGGTCGTCGGGATGCACGGCGTCGAGCCAGCCGTAGCCCTCGCCCGCGCCCGGCTTCTGTCCCGTATACTCGTACCAGCGGGCGTTGAGATGGGTGCATCGGCCGCTCGGGTCCGTGATCCACATCATGACCGGGGCGTGATCGGCCATGTTGCGGAATCGCGCTTCGCTCTCGCGCAGCGCCGCGTCGGCGCGCTTCTGGTCGGTGACGTCGCGGAAGAGAACCCCGATCCGGCGCGGCCCGCTGATCCGGAAGGCGTAGACGTCGAACCAGCGGCCCAGCGGCGTCGAATAGTTCTCGAAGCGCGCGGGCTCGCCCGTGAGCGCGACCCGGCCATAGGTGTCGAACCAGAACTGGTCCTGGTCGGCTGCGATCTCGCGCATCCACCGGCCCGCGCCGTCCTCGATTCCGGTCTGCGGCTCGAAGGACGGGCTGATCTCGAGAAACCGGTAGTCGATCGGCCGGTCATCTTCGTCGAACGCGACCTCGATCGTGCAGAAGCCCTGGTCGATGGCATTGAACAAGGCGAGGTAGCGCTCCTGCGCATCGTGCAGGCCAGTCTCGGCGCGGTGCGTGTCGGTGACGTCATAGCCTTCGACGAAGATGCCGGCGACGCGCCCGTCATCGTCCCTGACCGGCTCGTAGATGAAGTTGAGGAAGCGCTCCTCCGGCGCCGCGCCCGGCGTTTCCAGCCTGACCGGGACCCGGTTCGCGACGAAGCGCTCGCCGGTCGAATAGACCGTGTCGAGCAGTTCGTGGAAGCCCTGGCCCCCCAGGTCCGGGAAAGCCTCGCGCGCCGTCTTTCCAACCACGTCGCGATCGCCGAACAGGGCGCGGAATGCGGCATTGGCGAACTCGAAAACGTGCTCGGGGCCGCGCAGGCTCGTCGCGAAGCTGGGCGCCTTCTCGAACAATCGTGCAAAATTGTCCCGCTCGGCGACGCTGCGCCGCTCGTTCATCACGCTGGCGGTGATGTCGAGCGAGTTGAGGAAGATCCCAAGGACGGTTCCGTCTTCGCCCCGGATCGGCGCGAAGCAGTAGAACCAGTGCGTCTCCTGAAGCTCGCCCCGCCGCTTCAGCATCAGCTGGAAGCGGTCGGCGGCGAAGCCGTGTCCCGTGGCGACCACCGTGGCGAGCTGCGGCCCCAGGTCCGGCCATGCCTCGGGCCACACGTCCTCGAACCTCTCGCCGAGCGCCCACGGATGGCGATCGACGAGAATCTCCGAATAAGCGTCGTTGTAGAGCAGATGGAAACCGGGACCCCAGTAGATCGCGCTGGGAATGGTCGAGTTCAGGCACACCGACAGCGATGTGCGCAGGGACTGCGGCCAGGTCTCGGAAGGCCCGAGCGGAGTCGCCGACCAGTCGTGCGCGCGCATCGCCGCGCCCATCCCGCCGCCGCCCGTGAGGAAGTGGGGAACCGCTGGCCGGGCGGCATCGTCGAGCGAGGACATTTGAGCAGATCGTCCTTCCGTCAGCGGCCGAAGCCCGAACCCGAGCGGGGTCGAGATCCGGCACGCGGGCATAGGTCATTGTAAGCCGACGGAAAAGCCGTGTGCGGCATCTCGCCCCGCCCGCCCAATGCACGCGGCGTCGATGGGCCGCCGGTCGCAACGCTTTACCGTCGCCAGCTTCGGCCGAACACGCCCGGCCCACGGACTGCCGCTCGTTACGGGCGCTGCTAACCTGTGCGAGCGAAGCGGCCTCCCGTCCCGCCGATGGCGCGTCAAAGCCCGCCATGAAGGAGACAAGAGATGGCCAAGCCGAAATCCGCGCTCGACATTCTCGTCAAGGAACTCAAGGAGATACACAGCGCCGAGCGGCAGATGTCGCGCCTGGTCCCCAAGCTGTTGAAGCGAATCGATTCGGAGAGCCTGCGCAAGCGGCTCGAGACGCGCCGCGACCAGGGCGCCATGATCATCGAAGGCCTCGACGAGATTTTCGAAGAGATGGAGGTCACCAAGGCCCGCCCGAAGAACGTCGCGGCCGAAGGGCTGATCGAGGATGTGAACCAGCATCTCGAGGAGATCGACGATCCCAGGCTGCTCGATCCGGTGCTGCTCGCCTCGATCCAGAAGATCGAGCATTATTGCGTCGCCGCCTGGGGCACCGCCGCGTCGCTCGGCCGACTGCTCAACGAGAATAAGGTCGTCCAGCTGATGGAGCGGGCGCTTCGCGACGGCAAGCAATATGACGAGGAGCTGACCCAGCTCGCGGAGAAGGAGATCAACCCGCGCATGCTCGAGGAGGCCGAAGCGGCCTGACCATCCCGGGAGAGATCCTAAGGCGGGCCGCATTGGCCTGACGGCGCGGGCCCGCCAACCTGGATCAGGACGATTTCCGGTGGCGCTTAACGCCGGTCAAGGCGCGAAATGCCGCACCCTGCCACCTGTCTTGCAAGCCTTTTTGCGGCAGGACAGGACGATGTTCGAGAAAGACGATCTGAACTATCATTCCGAGCGGGCGCAGCGGGAGCTTCATCTGGGCCTAACCGCCTCGCTGATGTCCGTCGCCAGATCGCATCTCCAGCTGTCGTCGCTGCACATGAAGAAGGTGCTCGAGATGCGCGGCGGGGGCCCCCAGGCGCGGCCGATCTGCATCGTCGACTGACGTCTCGGTGCGCCCGCTCAGGCGTCGATGAAGACGTAGACGCTCGAGATGAGGCCGTCGCCGACGGTGATCACGTCCCGCCCGCAAACGACCCGCTCGACCAGTGTCTTCACTTCGATCGTCACCGACATGACATTTCACCCTGCTGCGCTGCGGAACGGATCGGTGGCCTTCAACACGTCGAGGAGCGCCGTCCGCTCCCACCATCCCTGCAGGGCGCGGTGGCGGGACAGGGCCGCCTTTCCCTCCTCGGCCCGAACGAAATAATCGATCATCGGCGCAAGATGACAATCGGCGAGGGTGAGATCGCGCCCGCCGAGGACGAGGCCCTCCCCGGCGACTTGGTCCAGGAACGCCAGAACCGTCCGCGACGCTTCCAGTCCCGCATCGATCTCCGCGCGGTTCGACGGCTCGCCGAACAACGGGCGGAAAAAGGCATGGGAGGACACCTGCCTGACCATCGGCCAATAAGCGTAGCAGTCGACGGCCGAGATCACCTGGTCCATCCTCGCCAGCGCCGCGGCGCCCTCGGGCTGCAGCGACGGCCCGGGGAAGGCCCGATCGACGTAACGCGTGATCGCGCCCGTCTCGAAAAGCCTGAACGCGCCATGGGCCAGCAACGGCACCCGGCCGAACGGATGAAGCGTCAGATAGTCTGCGGGGAGCCCGCCGAACGGATCGACCTCGACCGTCTCGTGCCCGACCTGCTTCGACAGCAGGGCCAGCCGCGCGATCCGGGTGTAGACGCTGTATCGCCATCCATGAAGCTGGACCGGGTCCGCCATCCGCGCCTTCCATGAGCTCTTCGGCTGGGTATCGGCGATCGCAGACGGGCACAACGGCGGCGATCACTCGGAAAGGCGCCGCGCCCCCAATCCCTCTCCCTGCAGGGGAGAGGGACAGGTTCGCGAAGCGAACCATGGTGAGGGCCTGCCGTACGTGAAAGGCGCTGACCCGTCCCTCACCCTTCCGCCGCTTCGCGGCTCCCTCCCTCTCCCCTAGAGGGAGAGGGGTAGCTGGCCGCTCAACCGTATTTGACCGAGCAGCCGTAAGCCCGGCTCGTCGGAACCGACACCGGCTTGCCCGCCTTCAGCTCGCCCAGAGCGGCGAGAACGTGGTTGCGGGCGCTGGCGATGTCGGCCGGGTCGGTCGTCGGCTTGTCGTCGATGCCGCCGTTGTAGACGAGGGTGCCGGCCGGATCGATGACGTACAAATGCGGGGTCGCCTTGGCGCCATAGGCCCGGCCGACCTCGCCCTTCGGGTCGAGGAGATAGGCGGTCCGGCGGCTCGGCTGGCCGGCGGCGAAGGCCTTGGCCTCGGCGGGCGTCATATGGCCCTGGTTGCCTTGCGCGCTGCTGTTGATCGTCAGCCAGACCACGCCCTGGGCGGCGGCGGCGGCCTGGGTCTTCTGCATGTTGCCGCTGTCGTAATGCTTCTTCACGGTCGGGCATTCGGGGTTGCTCCACTCGAGCACGACCGTCTTGCCGCGGAAATCGGCGAGGCTGACCGGGCGGCCGTCCGGATCGCCGGCGCGGAAATTGGGCGCCGCCTCGCCGACCGGCAGATCGGCCAGCGTCTCGGCGACTTCCGGGCTGCAGCCCGCGAGCGCGAACGACAGGGCGGAAGCGGCCGCCAGGCTGGCGGCGACTCGGGCGATCGACCATTTTCTCATCTTAATTCTCCTGTTGAGTCAGCGAAACGATTCGGGGCACGGTGAGCAGCTGCGGCAGGATCTCGGGAGCCCTGCCCGGCGCATAATGGATGTAGAGCGGCACGCCCGAGCGTCCCTGCGCTTCGAGGAAGCGGCCGATCGCGGCGTCGCCGCCGGTCCAGTCGCCGACGAGCACTGCCACCTTGCCCTCAGCGAAGGCGCGGGACACTTCCTCGCGCTCGAGCACGGTCTTCTCGTTGACCTTGCAGGTGATGCACCAGTCGGCGGTGAAATAGGCGAAGACCGTCCGGCCCTCCGAGCGAAGCACCGCGAGCCGCTCTTCGCTGAACTTCTCTCCGGCGAGCGGCGCGGCCGCGGCCTGCCCTTCGACGCCGACGTGAAGGAACAGCAGCCCCGCCGCCACCGCCGCCGCCGCGGGCGCGAGGCGAAGCCAGAAGCGCCCCTCGCCATGGCCTCGGCCGACCCACCACAGCGTCAGGCCCAGAGCCAAGGCGGCGGCAAGCCCGATCGCCATCCCGTCGACGCCCGACTGGCGCCCGAGGACCCAGGCGAGGCCGAGCGCGGTCAGGAACATCGGCACCGAAAGCATATGCCGGAGCCGGCCCATCCACGCCCCGGGCCTGGGGAGCAGCCGCCGCGCGGCGGGCACGAAGCCGAGGACGAGGAACGGCAAAGCGAGGCCGAGCCCGAGCCCCGCGAACACCGCCAGCGCCGCGGGCAGCGGCAGGAGCAGAGCGGCGCCCAAGGCGGCGGCCATGAAAGGACCGGTGCAAGGAGTGGCCACGAACGCGGCCAGCGCGCCCGTCCAGAACGCGCCCGCCGCGCCGCCCGCGGAAGCGAGGCCGCCGCCGAGCCCGATCGTGGGCAGCTCGAACAATCCCGCCAGGTTGAGGGCTATCGCCGTCACCAGCAGCAGGAGCAGGAGGATCACCCGGGGGTCCTGAAGCTGGAAGGCCCAGCCCGCCGAGACTCCGCCGGCTCGAAGCGCGAGCACCGCCGCGCCCAAAGCGAGGCAGATCGCCACCGCGCCGGCGGTGTAGGCGAGCGCCTCCCGGCGCGCTCCGGCTTCGTCCCCGCCGGCTCTCGCCAGGCTGAGCGCCTTGAGGCTCAGGATCGGGAAGACGCAGGGCATGACGTTGAGCAGAAGCCCGCCCAGCACGGCGCCCGCTAGAGCGGCGAGAATCGCGAAGGCGCCTTGCCCCGACGCCTCCGCGCCGGCGGCCGGAACCGGCCCGGGCCGTGCGGTCACCAGGAGGCCATGACCGTCGCGGAGCCGAAGCACGCCTTCCACGGCGGAGGGCTGCTGGGCGCCGGCCTGAGTCTCGACGATCAGGACGTCGCCGTCCCGGCCGACTTGCTGTTCGGCGGCATAGGCGATCGCGCCGTCGGTGAGCGGGAAGAAATAGGGTTCCTCGCCCGCCATCGCGGCGGGCAGGGGAATGGCGAGGCGGAAGCGGCCGCCGCTCCACTCGAAGCGCGCCTCGCTCCCGAGCGGCTTCGGCAAGGCCTGTCGAAAGCCGTCGAAGGCGGCGCGCCGCGTCGGGGCGGCGCCCGGCGCACCGACCGTGAGGTCGAGCGCTAGGTCCGCGCTTTCGGGAACGCAGATTTCGCTGGTGCAGACGAGATAGTCGAACTTGCCCCGGATCGGGAGCTTGCTTCCCGGGGCGAGGCCGTCGGGCACCTTGAGCTTCAGGAGAAGCGCATAGGGGCCCTCGTAGACGTAATTCATCAGGCCGCCGACGATCAGCCGCTCGGGAACCGGATATTCGAGCGGGCCCGCGGCCGCTCCGGCCGGCAGGGTCCAGCGGATGCTCGGCTCGGTGCCGCTGTCGCCCGGATTCTTCCAATAGCCGTGCCATCCCGGCTCCGGCGTCATCCGGATGGCGAGGCTGACGACGCTCCCCGCCGCCGGCGAGTCCGTCTCGGCGACGAACTGCGTCGCGACATGCCTCGGCGAAGGCGCCTCGGCCGAAGCCGCCGTCGCCGCCGCAAGCGCGACGAGGATCGAGGCGAGCCAGAAGAAAAGGCGCAGGGCGGATCGAGATTCGCTGGAGCGTTTCCCCTCCTTAATTCCTTCCCCGGATTTCCGGGGGAGGGGGACCGCGCGAAGCGCGGTGGAGGGGTTCTTCGGACTCAATAAGGCCCCTCCACCAGGCTTCGCCTGGTCCCCCTCCCCTGCAAATGCAGGGGAGGAATTAAAGAACGCGAGTCCGATTCGGCCCGGCTCAGTCCTGGCGTGCGCTCCGCTCACGGGCTCAGCGCCGCTCGGTTAACGAGGAGGCGTGGAGGTGCGCTATCGCCCACCGGCCTTTCTCGCGCCGAAGCACGACGGTCCGGCGCGACACGCTTTCACCGCCACCGAGGTGGAAGGTGGCGATCGCGAACTTTCCATAATCCTGCACCTTGAGATCCTGCGGCTGGATGCCCGGACCGGCCCCGCGCTTGCGCAGCGAATCGAAGAAGCGGCCGAACCATTCCAGAGTCGCCTTCTTTCCTTCCACGCGCTTCAGCGGAAACGGAGAAGATGGAAAGAAGAGCGTGACATCCTCTGCGAAGAGCGCATCGAAACGCGCCCGGTCAAGCGCGTTGAAGGCCGCGACGAAGGCCTGGACCGCCGCTTCCGGCTGCGAGGCGGAGGGCGCCGCGGCCGAGCCTGGGCGATCCCGGGGCGCCGCCATGGCGCTGCTTGCGGCAAGAGCGCCGGCGAGGGCCGCCGAGGCGCATAAGACAATCCGTTCGAGCATGATCTTCCTCCTTGAGACCTGCCTAGCGGGTGCGGCTGACGACAATCTGCCCTCGGGCAGGATTTCGTGTCAGCTTGCCGTCAGGGCGATGGCGTAGAGGATGGAGGCATCAGGTTGCTCGGCTCGTCATGCCGGACTTGATCCGGCATCCACCTTCTTCCTCCTTCGCACGGCTCGAAGAAGATGGATCCCGGATCAGGTCCGGGATGACGATTTCAAACTCAACCCGGAACGCCCTAGGAAGCTCGAATGGCCGACGGATCGCGAATCCTGCTCGTCGAAGACGATCCCGCGCTCGCCCGCGAGATCGTCAGCGCGCTCGAGCGCGACCAGTGGCCGATCGACCATGTCGCTTCGCTGGGCGAAGCGTTCGAGGCCGTCATCCAGTTTCCCTACCGGGCCATCCTGCTCGACCGAAGGCTCCCCGACGGCGACGGGATCGGCCTCATCCCGGCGGCGAAATCGAGAGCCTCGCCCCCTTCGATCATCTTCCTCACCGCGCGCGATGACCTCGCCGACCGGATCGAGGGGCTGGACGCGGGAGCGGACGATTATCTGGTCAAGCCCTTCGCCCTGGAGGAGTTGCTCGCGAGGCTTCGTGCGGCCTGCCGGCGGCCGGGGCAGCCGAGCCGGCCCGAGCCGATCGAAGTCGCCCGGCTCTCGTTCGAACCGGCGACGCGCGAGGTCCGCTCGGGAGGCCGGCCGATCGCCCTGCCCCGCCGGGAGCTCGCCCTGCTCGAGCTGCTCGTCCGCCGCGCCGGCCGGGTGGTCCAGAGGGCGCACCTCGAATCGGAGCTGTACGGGCTCGACGTCGAGGTCTCGGCCAATGCGCTGGAAGCCCTCGTCTCGCGCCTTCGCCGCCGCCTCGAGGAGGAGGATAGCGGAGTGGAGCTGAGGACGGTGCGCGGAGTCGGCTACATGCTCCAGCCATGCTGAGGCGGACTCCTTCGCTCGCGCTGCGCGCCGTGCTGACGTTCACGGCCGTCTACGTAGCGGCCATCGCGGTCTTCCTGACCGTCATTGTCCTGACCGACGATCCGCATCGCGACCGGAACAGCCATACCGGACCGAGGATCGCGCTCTCGCGCGCCGCGGAAGATCTGGTGCTGACGGAAACCGGCTTCCGACTGCGGCGAGACGGCGGTTTCGCCGCGATGGCCTCCCGCAATCCGGCGCTCTGGCTCATCGCCCGAAGCGGCGGCGAGACATTCTCCTTCGGCCGCGTGCCCGAACCCGCCGCCCAAGCCTTCGAGCGGCACGGGCTCCTGGTCCAGTCCGGCCGGTTCTACGTTCCCGGAATCGAACGGCCGCTGGCCAACGCCGTCGCCGAGCGCCGCCAGATCGGGCCCGAATCGGTTCTGCTCGCCGTCGGCGGCGTGGATCCGAAGACGCTCGCCTCCGCGGATTCCCTGGGCGCGTCCTGGGGGGAAGGGGTTCTGGTGATCCTGATCGGGATCGCCGTCGTCGGCTTCGCGGCGATGCTGATCGCCTTGCCCATCCTCTCGCGCGCGCTGCGGCCGCTCGCCGCCGAAGCGGCGTCCATCCTTCCGCAGGAGCCGGAGCGGCGGCTCGACGAGGACAAGGCGCCGCGCGAGCTCCTGCCTCTGGTGCGCGGGTTCAACGCGGCGCTCGACCGGCTCGCCTCGGAGCTCGGCCGGCGCAAGCGCTTCGTCGCCGACGCCGCGCACGAGCTTCGGACGCCGCTCGCCGTCGTCGTCCTCCGGGTGGAAGCGCTCCAGGACGAGACCGACAAGCAGGAGCTCCGCCGCGGGCTCGGGCGCCTGGTCCACCTCGTCTCGCAGATGCTGGACGTCGAGCGACTGTCTTTGTCCGGCCGCGAGCGCTCGCCCGTCGACCTCGCCGCGATCGCCCGCGACGTCGTCGCCGACCTCGCCCCGACGGCGATCAATTCGGGCTACGACCTGTCGCTGGAGGCGCCGGATGCGCCGGTGACCGTGACTGGCGACGCCCACGCCATCTCGCGCGCGATCACCAACCTCGTCGGCAATTCGGTCGCCCATGGCGGCGGTGCCGGGCAGATCCGCGTCGTCGTCGGAGCCGACCGGACGATCGACGTGATCGACGAGGGCCCCGGCGTGCCCGAGGCCCTGCAGCCCCGCCTGTTCGAGCCCTTCTCCCGCGGCAGCTCGAACGCGGAGGGATCAGGCCTCGGCCTCCACCTCACCCGCGAGATCATGCGCGCCCACGGCGGCGACGTCTCGCTGCTCCCCGGCGGGCCGGGAGCGACGTTCAGGCTGAGCTTCGCCTCCCCGGAGGATGAAGGCTGAGGCTGGAGCACGACGGCCTTCTGACGCCCCTAGCCCAGATGCCCCTGCTGCAGGGCCTTGAGCGCGGCCCGGGTCCTGTCGCGGGCGTCGAGCTTCAGAAGCAGGTTGGAGACGTGGTTCTTCACCGTCCCCTCCGCCAGCGCCAGAAGGTCGGCGATCTCGCGATTGCTGTAGCCGGCGCAGATCAGGTGCAGCACCTCCTTCTCGCGACCGGTGAGCGCCTCGGCGACGTAGCTGTCGGACGAGGCCGGCGGGCTTCGGCGGAGCGCCGCCATCAGGCTTTCGGTCATGGCGGGCTGGAAGGCCGTCTTGTCGTCGGCAAGCGCCCGGATGGCCCGCGCCAGGTCCTCTAGCGAGACGTCCTTGAGCATCAGGCCCCTGGCGCCGGCCTTGATCGCCGCGATCGCCGCGTCGCCGTCGTCGAAGGTGGTCAGGACGAGGGTGGGGGGA
Organism: Allosphingosinicella sp.; assembly: GCA_036388575.1. Classification (GTDB taxonomy): domain Bacteria; phylum Pseudomonadota; class Alphaproteobacteria; order Sphingomonadales; family Sphingomonadaceae; genus Allosphingosinicella. The sequence goes on along the minus strand of DASVRO010000051.1, from coordinate 22,273 downwards.
AGCGCGCCCCGTTCGCTCAACGCCTCGAGCACGGCGATGCCGCTCAGCCGCGGCATCCTTATGTCGAGGAGGAGCACGTCGGGCTTGAGCCTCGGCACCGTCTCGAGCGCCTCCTCGCCGTCGCTCGCCTCGCCCACCACCTCGATGTCGGGGACGAGCTCGAGCAGGCCGCGCACGCCCTGGCGGACCAGCGTCTGGTCGTCGACCAGGACGACCCGGATCATGCCGCCTGCGGCCCGCGCGAAGGCAGCCAGGCATCGACGGTGAAGCCGAAATCGGCGCCCTTGCGAACCGCCAGCCTGCCGCCGAGCGACTCCACCCGCTCGCGCATCCCGAGCAGCCCCAGGCCGGGCGAGGAAGCGGCGGGGCGCGCCGAGCCGTCGTTGCGCGCGACGAGGCGCACGCCTTCGCCGTCCGGGGTCACTTCGAGCCACAGGTTGGACGCTTCCGCATGCCTGACGGCGTTGGTCACGGCTTCCTGGGCGCACCGGATCAGGGCATGGGCCTGGGCTGGGCCGACCCGGACGTCGGGCGAGATGTCGAGATGGATGGCCGGCGTCGGAACGCTTCGAGCCAGAGTCTCGAGCCCGTCCTTCAGGTCGGAGCGCTCGGCCTCGCGCAGGGTGGCGACGACGTCGCGCACCTTGCCGAGCAGGGCTCGGGCCAGGCCCTTCGCCTGCATGACATGATCGTTGGCCCGGCCCGGCTCGGTGACGTGGCTGGCGATCTCGAGCTGGAGGCCGAGCGCGGTGAGCTCGTGGCCCCAGGCGTCGTGCAGCTCGCGCGAGATCCGAAGGCGCTCCGCGTTGCGTACCGTATTGGCGATGATGACCTGGGCGGCCCTGAGCTCCCGGTTCGTGCCGGCCAGCGCCCGCGCCGTCTGCGCCGTGTAGGCGAAGAACAATTGCAGCGCCACGGACAGGCCGAGGATCCAGCACATGTCGGGGTTCAGGGCCTGCGCGAGCGCGCCGATGACGGCCAGGGTCTGGAAGGCGACCCAGCCCAGCGCGTTGGCGGGCCCGGTCTCCATCGCGACCTGCCAGGCGGTGATGATGAGGAAGACCGACATCATCGCCCAGGGAACGAGGAGCGCCATCGCCGCGACCGCGGCGACCTGGACTCCCAGCAAGGTCCAGCGAAGGCTCGACGGCAGCTTCAGGACCATGGCGCCGATCACGGCCGCTCCGAAGAGCGCGAAGGCGGCAAGCCAGAGCGCCGACACGGGAGCGCCGCGCATCGGGGTGCCGGTGATGAAGTTCGAAAGCACCGGCCAGCCCAAGGCGAGCCACACGGCCAGCGCCGCGACGCAGAAGATCCAGTGATGCCGGTATCCGAAATGGGCTGCCATGCCTGCGAGGCTGCCACAGAGCGAGGCGGCTTACCATAGGCCGAAGGTCATGGGTCGGGGATGCGACCTACGGCACTTATCCGGATCGGGGGGGAGGGGCAGACGGGACGGACCGAAATGAAGGAGCAGACATGCTACGGTCCGTCAGCGTTACAGCCCTGTTGCTCGCCTCCGCGACTCCGGCCCTCGCCCAGCGCGCGAGCGAGAATGCCGTGGCCTCGGCCCAGGATGCGTTCGGCACCAGCGTCGGCAACGAGCGCGTCGGCATCTATTTTCCGCAAAGCGCCCGCGGCTTCAGCCCGGTTCAGGCCGGCAACGTCCGGATCAACGGCCTCTATTTCGACTATCAGGCGGACCTCAACGAGCGGCTGATCTCCGGAAGCAACGTCCGGGTCGGGCTGACGGCCCAGGGCTATCCCTTCCCGGCGCCGACCGGCGTCGCCGACTTCTCGCTCCGACTGCCGGGATCGGAGGCCGTCGCCAGCGTGGTGGCCGGCCTCGGGCCGTTCGGAGGCGTGCGGGCCGCCGTCGACGCCCAGCTTCCGGTGACCGCGACTCTCGGCGTGGCGGCCGGCGTCGGAGTCGAGAGCGAGGAGATCTATCATGGCGGCGAGAGGCGCCTCCTCACCGCCGCCGCCGTCGCCCGCTGGCGCCCGGCGAAGGAGGTCGAGATCATCCCCTTCTGGAGCCTCCAGGACAGCAGCGGCGGCGAGGCTCAGCCGATCATCTTCACCGCCGGCGCCTATCTGCCGCCGCGCATCGAGCGGCGGCGCTATTTCGGCCCGGAATGGGCGAAGAACGAGGCCCGCAGCGTCAATTACGGGCTCCTCGCCACCTTCAGCTCCGGCGACTGGACTCTGCGCGGCGGCGCCTTCCGCTCGAGCGCTCAGAACCGGCGCAACTTCACGCCCTTCTTCCTCAACACCTCCCCCGACGGCGAGTCGGACCGCGAGGTCGGCTATGAGCGGGGACGCCGGTCCGCCTCCACTTCGGGCGAGCTGCGCCTCACCCGGCAGGCGATCGAAGGGGATCGGCTCCACCTCTTCCACCTGATGACCCGCGGCCGGATGCAGGACCGCATCTACGGCGGCAGCCAGCGCTTCAAATTCGGCCGCGGCCCGATCGACGAGCCGATCCTCGCGCCCGAGCCCATTCTGTCGCCCGGCGCCCAAACGACCGACCGGGTGCGCCAGCTCACCGGCGGCCTCGGCTACGAGGGCCGGTGGCGCGGCGTCGGCGAGCTCAGCCTCGGGATCCAGCGCACCGTCTATGAAAAGGCCGTCGTCCGCCCGTCCGGCGCCCTGCCCGTCTCGAAATCGAGCCCCTGGCTGCTCAACGGGACCCTCTCCGTCATCGCCGGCCCCAGGCTCGTCTTCTACGCCGGCTACAGCAAGGGGCTCGAGGAAAGCCCGGTCGCGCCCGAGATCGCCGTCAACCGCGGCGAGGCTCCGCCCGCCATCATCACCGAGCAGATGGACGCGGGCCTGCGCTACGCCATCACCCCGGAGCTGCGCCTGGTCGCCGGCGTGTTCGACGTCCGCAAGCCCTATTTCGCGCTCGATCCGGCGCGGGTCTTCCGCCAGCTCGGCGAAAGGCGCAACCGCGGCGTCGAAATGTCGCTCGCCGGCCAGGTCACCCCCCGCCTCAACGTCGTCCTCGGCGCCCTCTTCCTCGACGCGACGGTGGGCGGCGATGCCGTCGACCTGGGGCTGATCGGGCGCCGGCCGATCGCCTCGGTCGGCCGCACCGTCACCGCCGCCGTCAACTGGAACCTGCCCTGGGTGAAGGGCCTGTCGCTCGACCTCGCCTACGAGGGCACGTCCGACAGGATCGCCAATGCGGCGAACAGCCTCGTCATCCCGGAGCGCTACGCCCTGGCGCTCGGCGGCCGCTACCGCTTCGACCTGTCCGGCAAGCCGGCGACCCTGCGTGCCCAGGTGGCCTCGGTGAACAACGCCTACGGGTTCAACAACGCCGGCGAGGGCTTCTACTACAACCTCCCCCGCCGCTTCCTGACCAGCCTGACCGTCGACATGTGAAGGGCTCGCCGTCGGGGCGGGCCTCGCACGTAAGAAACGGGATTGCGTTTTTCCTTCTGTTCTGCTTTTGTTCCTAGATGACCGACTCGCCCGATTCGCCCGAACCGCCGCCCGACCCCGAAGTCGACGCGCTACTCGATTTCCCCCCGGTGGTCCGCAAATGCATCCGCCAGGACGGCTGGACCGCGGAGCGGCAGCGCGAGTTCATCCGCGCCCTCGTCGTCCTCGGCCACGCCGAGCAGGCCGCGATCGCCGTCGAGGGCACGATGAGCGGCGCCTACAAGCTGCGCAAGGCCGAGGGCGGAGAGCGGTTCGCCGCCTCTTGGGATTCCGCCTTGGCCCTCCACCTGCGCCGTTATCCGAAGCCCGAGCCCAGAGGCCGTCCCTCGCGCGGCGAGATCCGGTCGGGCGTCGGGCGGCAGCCGTGGCCGTCCGCCGCCGCGGCCCACGCCCCCGAGCCGGTCGATCCCGAGGAGGAGGCGCGCAAGAGCGAGCGCTTCTGGGTGGACATGCTCAATCGCTATGCCGGCAAGCTCAAGGAGGAGCGGGCCGCGCGGCTCGAGGGCCGAATCGTCGAGGCCGATTACACCGTCCGCCAGCTGACCTGGCTCGAGATCGTCTTCGACATCGGCGGCCAGGCGATGCGCATACTCAACCTCCTTCGCCGCGACGACCGCGATCTGCTCCAGTTCGCCGCGACCCCGATGGCGGAGTTGCTCGGCAGCATCCGCCGCGATATCTGGGCGGAGAAAGGCGAGGCCGACCGCCCGCCGCCTCCGCCGCTCGGCCCCCAGCGGCGGGGATGCGCGATCGACGAGCCGCTTCACTACAGGCGTGATCGCGACGGCGACTTTGACGACTGGCGCCTCCGTCAGGACGAGCAGGCCCGGCTCGCCGCCGAGGCCCAGCAGGCTTGGGAGGAGCGGGCGAGAGCGGATTCCGAGGCCTGGGCGAAGCGGGAGGCCGGCGGAGACGGCGAAGCCCCGGGCGATGGAGGTGATGGGGAGGGGGAGGGGAAGGAACCGTGAGGTTCTACGTTCCGTTCACCGAGGACGTGGAGGAGGCCGAGATCGTCTGGTCGGGCCTTCGCGAGCGCCTCCTCGACTCCGGCCTCCCCACTACCCGCCGCCGGATCCGCGGCCTCTCGCTCGACGATCGCCGCCCCGGCTGGCGCCTGGAAATAGGCGACCTGACGCCCGACACCGACGAGCCGGTGCTGGTCATCCTCGAATCGAGCGACCTCGACCTCTACTTCGTCTTCACTCCGGACCACGGCCTTCGCGGCGAACCCTACCCCATCGCCCTCCCCGAGCACGGCAGCGCCATCCCCTTCGAAGAGACTGCGGTGGAGCGTTTGTGGAGGGCGTATCTGAAGTGACGGACCTCAATTCCTCCCCCGCATTTGCGGGGGAGGGGTCCTTCGCGGAGCCGGCCGCCACTCTTCCGCATCTTCTCAACCCCCGCCCGTTTCCGCTAGCACCGTCGCAATGAGCGGCGCGGCCTATGTGGTGGACGGAAACACGGCGCGTGCGACCGAGCACGCCGCCGGCCCCTGGCACCCCAAGCTCCAGCACGGCGGAGCCCCCGCCTCGCTGGTCGTCTGGGCGGCCGAGCGGGTGCCGGCCGCCGCGCCGATGCGCGTCGCCCGCCTGACCGTCGAGCTGCTCCGCCCGGTCCCGGTCGCCCCGCTCGAGCTTCGCGTCGCCACCCTGCGAGAGGGCCGCAAGATCCAGCTCGTCGAGATCCGCCTCCTCAACGACGGCAAGGAGGTGGTACGCGGCACCGTCCTCAAGATCCGCACCGCCGCCACCCCGCTCCCCCGCGGCGCGATCCTCCCGCCGCTCGCCGCCCCGCCCCCGGCCGAGGTCGCCGGCCACTCCGCCGGCTTCGACTTCGGCTTCGCCGCCGCCTTCGAGCTCCGCCGCCTCACCGAACGCGGCAAGCTCGGCCCGGCGAAAGTCTGGTTCCGCCAGCACGCCCCCCTCGTCGAAGGCGAGCCCCTCACCCCCGCGATGCGAGCCGCCGCCGTCGGCGACTATTCCAACGGCATCGCCACCGAGCTGCCCTGGTCCGACTGGACCTTCATCAACGCCGACCTCACCGTCAGCCTGGCGCGGGAGCCGGAGGGGGAGTGGATATTGTCGGACGCCGAATGCTGGGTCGGCGAGGACGGGACGGGTCTGGCCATGTGCCGGCTGGCGGACGAGCGGGGGACGTTCGGACGGGCGGTTCAGTCGCTTCTGCTGGAGCGGCGGTGAGCGGCACCGTGGGCGATCCTCGCGATCATCACGTCGTTCCGCAGTTCTTCTTGCGGAACTTCGCAAGCGACGAATCGCGCACAAAGGTGACCACGCTCTCCAAAGAGGGCGCCTTCGCCATTTGGAAGGAGCGTTCTATCAAGGGCATAGGATACGAGCGCGACTTTTACGTACACATGCGGGGCGGCCGCCCGGTCTCGGTTGAGACGGACATCAACCGTTCGGTCGAGACGCCGATAAGCCAGAGCGATACTTGGGCGAAGATCGTCGCCGGGCGGTCGGAAGAACTCGATAGGTCGGATCGACCGATCCTCTATTCTCTCGTCAGGCATTTGGAGGCGCGCACACCCCACTACCTGCACACCGGCGAGGAACTCGCCATAATGGCGGCCGACCCATCGTCTTCGATGGAGTTTACCGATGAAGAGCGGGACATGTACGCGTTCATCCGGGCGAACCCAGGCTTTGCGAAAACCATGTTCAACGCGATGGCACTTCATTCGTTCGCCGACGATTATGACCGTTCGCTAATCCAAGTGGCGCGATCTCCGGTACCGCTGCGAACGTCGACGACGCCCGTGCTGCCTTCCCCAGCACCTGCGCACGCCGCCATGGACCTTCCGTTGCCTGGGATGGTCCCGTTCCAACGCGCCCTAGCAGTTGACCCGTGGACGCTGATCCTTGTCGTCGTGGGGAATTTCGACGGTGCGTTCGTGAACAACGAGATGCCGATCGACATCGCCCACGGCTTCAACCGCACCGTCGCCGGACAGTTCTCGCATTTCCCAATGGTTCGGCACATGGTCTGCGGCCGCGACAGATTGGTGGATGACATGACTTGGGCGCAGTATGAATTGGTGACGGATACGCAGGCCAAAGTTGCTTTCAGGCGCAGGCCTGCTCGCTGACACGGCAACGAGCTTCTGGTGCCAGGCACGTACCAGGCACCGATAGCCCAGCTACGCCTCCAACTGCGCGGCAGCGTTTGGCGGCGGCCGCGGCCAGTCCGAGCATGCGCGGCGGCTTCTCCATCGCCGCTGGGTGCCACGCCCCCACGCTTTCGGCAACCGCCGCCCTTCGCGCTCCGCCTTCGCCCATGCCCGGCGGACCAGGCGGCATCATCTCGCCCTACCGCCCCTCAAACCTCCTTCAGCTCGAACCCCACGATCTTGCCGTCCCACCGGCACTGGAAGGACCGGCGCCCCGCGGGTCCCTCGACCGCGCCCCACACCACGACCTTGGCGACGCTGCGATAGACGGTGTCGATGATCTTCACGGTCCCGAATTGCGCGGCATGGGCGGTGCAGGCCGCCCGGGCGACCGGCCCGGGATCCGAGCTGGGCGCCCGGTCCGGCCGGTCGGCGGCCCTGACCGCGGCGCCGACGGCGCTCGCGGCGAGGCTCGCCGCGCAGCCGCCGAGCGGAAGGGCGCCGAGGGCGAGGAGAAAAAGGATCGATCGGTTCATCCCTGTTCCTTCTCCTGCGCGGCGCGCCTGTCAACGCTCCGGATCCAACCTCGCTCCGCGGGGCCCGCCGGACATCCGACCTTCGCCCGTCATCCTCAACTCTTCCGAATTGGATTCAGGATCAGGATCCAGCTTCGTGTCGCTCCGCCGTCTGCCGCTCCCGCATCGAGCGACTTCCCTCCCGGGCCGGCAGGCCCTGGAATCTTCGAGAGAAGGCACGAAGGCACAAAGGCGCGACGTAGAAAAAGGCCTCTCTACCTTGTCCCTTCGCGCCTTCGTGCCTTCCCTTTGAAACTGGCGCCTGCGGCGCCGGCGAACAGGGCGCAAGCGTTCGCCCCACAGCCTGACAGCCGGATTCCCGCTTTCGCAGGAGTGACGAGCAAGGCCCAACCGGCCGCGCCCGGTTTCCCTCCCGCCGCGCCCCTGCCTTGCTACACTTGGAGCAAGCACTGAACGGCAAAGAGGGGGTCCCCACCCGGTCGGTTAAGTGCGCGTAGCCAGCATGAGCATTTCACCCTGCACGACCAGCGCTCCCTCTTTGACCATTCGATCGATCACGTCCGACAGCGCCGAGCGCAGTTGCGAGCTGGTAGATGCGAAGCCAAACCCTCTCGATATCGCCTGCACCAGGTCGTTTCGTCCAGCACCGTAATTGGCTTTTACGATGTTCAAAGCCGCCTGGACGATCTCGGATGGAGGCAGCGCCTCCGGCCTGCGAAGCGAGGTCGATCTGACCGTCGACCTGTCCCGCGCCAACACTTGTTGGCCGGGGGTGATGTAGAATGGCCCCCCTTCGATCAGCGCCCGCTGCGCGGCGACGCGCACGGCCTGCTGAACCGCCGCACGAATCCGCGACCCGGCTCTCCCGAGGCCCCACAATATGCGGACACGCGCGACAATCTCATCGATGTGGATCGGGCCCTCGATGCTCACGATCTTGACGACGTGGTCAACCATCTGCCCCAGCGGCACCTCGTGCGGTTCGATATGTCGGCCGACCGGGAACTCCGCTTCTATGTAGGGAACGCGCTGAGGGGCGTTTGCAGCCGTCGTCTCCACGACGGCCGTAACCACGTCCATATCGTCGATCTGTTCCGCCTCGAACGTGAGAGGGACCGCCCGCGCTGACTTGTATCCCTCTTCGTCGCGAGCGTTCCATTCAGCCCGAGCGGCGCCTATTGCCCCCTCGATTTTCTGCAGTTCAGCTTGCGGTCTCAGATACCAGTCGGCGCTCCAGACACGATGGATGATCCAACCGTGGCGCTCGAGCACCTGCTGGCGAAGCCGGTCGCGATCCCGCGCCGACCGGGACGAGTGGAATTGGGCGCCGTCGCACTCGATACCCATTATGAACCGGCCGGGCTTTTCCAGGTCGGCAATGGCTAAATCCACTCGGAAGCCGGAGGCGCCGATCTGGCGTTTTACGTCATAGCCCGCAGCCTGGAGCCGCTCGCACACCTGGATTTCAAACTCGCTATCGAAATCCTCTCCGCTGACTTCGCCGAGCCCGAAATGTCCTGTCTCCGCGAAAGTCAGGAACAACTTTAGAGCCACGACCCCCCGAGCTCGCGACCTTTCGAGGTCTATATCCGCTCCGGTGAAGTTGCAAAAAACCTCACATCGCTCCTTTGCCCGGGAGATCAGCACGTTCAACCTCCGTTCCCCGCCCTCCCCGCTCAGCGGGCCGAAGGCATGGGCTAGATAACCCTGTTCGGTCTTGCCGTACCCGACGGAGATGAAGATGACGTCGCGCTCATCGCCTTGAATATTCTCGAGATTCTTCACGAAGAATGGCTCCGGGCAACCGGTGCCGAAGAAATCTTCTATATCCGGGTTGCTCCGCCTCAGCAGCTCGAGCTCCTTCAATATGGCCTGACGCTGGGCGACCGAGAAAGTCGCTACGCCGAGCGACAGCCCCGGCGTTTCGCGCGCATGCCGCACGACTGCCTGCGCGATCGCTTTGGCCTCGACGGGATTGGTACGCGTTGCCCCGCGGTCATAGTGCGCGTCCTTGAGCAGGTTGAACTTCAGCCCCATGCCCGCGACCGCGTCGTACGGGCTAGGCACAATGAAGAGCTTATTCTCGTAGAATTCGCGGTTGGAGACAGCGATCAGCGACTGATGTTTGGAGCGATAGTGCCAGCTCAGCATTCGCGACGGCACGCCCTTGGCGAGACACAGCTCCAGAATGCTTTCCGCATCCTTGGCCTGGATCGTGATCCCTTCGTCGCTCTCTTCGGGATCTTCCTCCCCGGTAAGCTTCTTGAAAAAGGCGGTGGGAGGTAGCTGTTTCTCGTCACCCACGACGACGAGCTGGCCCGTGCGGGCGATCGAACCCAGCGCATCTACCGGCTCGATCTGGCTGGCTTCGTCCATTACCAGCAGGTCGAACTTCATTCCGCCCGGTTTGAGGAACTGAGCGACAGAGAGCGGGCTCATCATGAAGACCGGCTTGAGCTGCTGGATAGCAGCACCTGCCTTGTCGAGCAGCAGGCGGATCGGCAGATGCCCGCGCCTCTTCGCGATCTCAGCGTTCAAGACGCCGAGCGGCCCAATGCCGGAGGCACCGCCAGGGCGGGCTGCGGCGTGGGCGGCGACGATCTGCTCCTGGGCCAGCTCTATGCGGGCCTTGTCCAGCTGCCTGAAAAGCGCAACCAAATTGTTGTGCGATGCTCCGTCGAAGGCGCGAAGCTCGGGCCACGCCGAAAAAAGGGCGATGCGGAGTACCTCGCCATAGGCTCGATCAAAGGCGGGACCGAGCGTTCGATGATCGAGCAGGCCTTCGAAAAGCCCCTCCACCAGCGACGCACCGCCTACCTCCTCCAGCGCCCGGGCGCGCGACGCGAAGGCGACGTAAGTGCTCAGCCCTTCCGCATCTGCCTGCCACTTGCCGAGTCGCTCCGCCAGGTCGGCGAGCGGGATCGCGCCCGCCTCGGTGCACGCGAACGAACGCCTGAGATCCAGTTCAAGCTCGTCGATAAGCGCCGCTAAGGCCTGCCTGAACTGAGGCAAGGCGGAGGCGAGGTCCCGCCGGGTCGCTTCGAGGAAAGTGAGATCGGGAAGCTCAGAAAGCCGGCTCCACAGGCCAGGAGGCACGTCCGGATGGCTGGTTCGCCAGACGAAGATGGCTTCGAGTTGTTGCCAGTCCGACCGTTCCCCCTTCCAGGCCGATCCGAAGGCCTCCCCCGCACCCGCCTTTTGCTCGAACCTCGTCTTTGCCCCCTGCGCCGCCATCGCCTGGTCGACGAGCGCGATCCGCTCCTCCTTCGAGCTTGGCAGCGAAGCGCGTACATAAGACTTCAGGAGTGCGATCTGCGCTCGGTAATTGCCGTTCAGAAAGCGGAATAAGCTGCCGCCCTTCGTCACGATCGCCGTGCGGATGGAGGAATAATCCGCCATCAGGCCGGCCTCGTTGAAGCTCTCCGCCGCGCTGTCCCAGCTGGCGCCGTAGGCACGTCCAGCCTGGATCAGCTCCCGCAATGCCTCGGGATCGCGATCCCACTGGGGCCGCGATACGGCGGCAAGGTCCGCACCGGAGGGGACGGGTAGGACGGAGAGGCAGGCGAGCGCTTGATCGAGGTCGGCGCTCGTCACGGCTTCCGGTGCGCCCAGCTTCTCCGCGGCTATGGTGGCAAGGGATTGCACCTGCTCCAGCAGTTGGTCGGCCGCACGTATTCGGCCGATGAGAGCATCTCGTTCAACTGGGTCGAGCGCGCCGCAGCCGACGCCGCGCCAGATGCTTTGATCCAAGGGGTGCAGACCTCGCACGCGCTCGGCGACGTCGTCAGCGAGGGCGCGGTGTTTCCTGAACGTCTCCCGATCCCAGTGCTGAGCGCCTTCGAGGGCAAACCCCATCGGGGCCCCGGATTGCTGCAGGCGCGACAAATGTCCGAGGATGGCCTGGGGTGTCAGGCCGTTGGGCTCAAGCGGGGAATGGAGGCGGCGCGCGAAGTCGTTCAGCGCGCTTGATGTCTCGCCGAGCTTTTCCACGACGGTGACGTCGCCCCGAGCTGGACGGTGCTGCGCGTCACGGGTTCGCTTGAGCTCCTCGAGCACCACACGTTTGTTGACCTTGTTCGAGTGGAGCTCAAGAGTGAGGGGGCCGAGTCCCACTTGGCGCAGGCGCCGATGGACGACTTCCAGCGCAGCCATTTTCTCCGCGACGAACAACACCTTCTTGCCGCTCGCAACGGCCGCGGCGATGATGTTGGTGATCGTCTGCGACTTGCCTGTCCCAGGTGGCCCCTTCACCACCAGAGATCGTCCGCCGGCGGCCTCGGCGATCACGACGGTCTGCGAGCTGTCGGCATCGACGACATGGTTGAGCTCGATGGGGCGGATCACCTCATCGATAGGAACGTCGTCGGCAACCAGTGGCGCGCTCTGCGGAAACCCGTCCCGGAGCAGCGCCACTATCGTATCCTTCGCATCGATCGGAGCCTCGGCCGGCCAATTCTCCGGGTCGAGGTCCCGGTACATCAGGAACTTGGAGAAGGAGAAGAAGCCGAGCACCATTGCGTTGGGCAGCACCTCCCAGCGGCTCTGCTTGGATATAGTCGCCGCCACCTTGGCGCAGTAGGCGGGCAGATCGACTTCATCCTCATCCTTGAAATCGTCTATGACCAAGGCGAATTCAGCCTTCATCTTGGCCTGCAGCGTAAGGTTCGGGGAGGGAGGCTCCTCGCGCCAGCGCAGCTTGAACCGATCGGCGGCGCTGCTGCGCTCCAGCTTAACGGGCATCAGCACCATCGGGGCGTGGCGCGGTACGTCGGAGGTGTCGCTGTCAAACCACCGCAGTAGGCCGACGGCCAGGTAGAGGATATTGACACCCTGCTCTTGCTCGAGGGTCTGGGCGTCATACCAGATGTCGAACAGGCGCTTCTGCAGCCCTTCGGAGGTAAGGCGCGTCTGAAGCCTGAGATCGGAATGGCGGGTCGCGATTCCCCGGTCGTCGAGCGCGTCCTCTGCGGGCTGGGGGATCCCGCCAGTGACGTCGTCGTCGGGGTCAAGCTCGGCGCGCTGCTCCTCGCTGAGCTGGACACCCGGCAGGAAGCTCAAGGCCTTGTTGGCGGTCAGTAGACGGAAAACCTCCGTTGATTTCTCGTCGACGATCTCGATGGCCCTGTTGTTGCGAGTTCGCAAAGGTGTGTTGAGGAGCCTGTTGCGCGTGGACAGGTCGAGAAGCGCGTGCCGCTCCTTTAGGAGGCGTTCGCGGATCGAAATCATTGACTCGTTATCTGCCATTGCTCCCCTTTCTCGCCGTCTGGCTACTACGCCAAAATATCCAATGCCAGCGTAACTCTGCGGCTACTAAGGGGTTGCGGGATTGATCCTTTGATTGGCGGCGCTGGGATGCGGCCGGTAAAGCGGATCGTGCTGAGGGTTAGCCTACGAGGTTGGCCTCCCGAGGCGCCCCTGCTAACGCCGCCGCGAAATGACAGAACTCAGCCGCATCAGAAATTTCAGCATCATCGCCCACATCGACCACGGGAAGAGCACGCTCGCCGACCGGCTGATCCAGTCGACCGGCGGCCTCACCGAGCGGGAGATGACCAGCCAGGTGCTCGACAATATGGAGATCGAGCAGGAGCGCGGGATCACCATCAAGGCGCAGACGGTGCGGCTCGCCTACCGGGCCAAGGACGGCGAGGACTATGTCCTCAACCTGATGGACACGCCCGGCCATGTCGACTTCGCCTACGAGGTCAGCCGCAGCCTCGCCGCCTGCGAGGGCGCCCTGCTCGTCGTCGACGCCGCCCAGGGGGTCGAGGCGCAGACGCTGGCCAACGTCTACCAGTCGATCGAGCACGACCATGAGATCGTGCCCGTCATCAACAAGATCGACCTGCCCGCCGCCGACGTCGACAAGGTCAAAAAGGAGATCGAGGACATCATCGGCCTGCCCGCCGACGACGCCGTCCTCACCTCCGCCAAGACCGGCATCGGCATCGCCGAGGTGCTCGAGGCGATCGTCACCCGGATCCCGCCGCCCAAGGGCGATCGCGACGCGCCGCTCAAGGCGATGCTGGTCGACTCCTGGTACGACCCATACCTCGGCGTCGTCATCCTCGTCCGGGTCATCGACGGCTCCATCCGCAAGGGTCAGAACGTCTCGTTCATGGCCGCCGGAACCACCCATCTGGTCGACCGCGTCGGCGCCTTCCGGCCCAAGATCGAGCAGCTCGCCGAGCTCTCGACCGGCGAGATCGGCTTCATCACCGCCCAGATCAAGGACATCACCGAGACCCGCGTCGGCGACACGATCACCGACGCCCGCCGCCCCGCCGCGGAGGCGCTGCCCGGCTTCAAGCTGGTCCAGCCGGTGGTGTTCTGCGGCCTGTTCCCGGTCGACGCAGCCGATTTCGAGAAGCTTCGCGAGTCGATCTCCAAGCTGCGCCTGAACGACGCGTCGTTCAGCTTCGAGATGGAGACGTCCGCCGCGCTCGGCTTCGGCTTCCGCTGCGGCTTCCTCGGCCTCCTCCACCTCGAGATCATCCAGGAGCGCCTCACCCGCGAATATGATCTCGACCTGATCACCACCGCCCCCTCGGTCGTCTACCGGATCCACCTCACCCACAAGGACCCGTCCGGCAACCAGCTGATCGAGCTCCACAACCCGGCCGACATGCCCGACCCGAACCGGATCGCGACGATCGAGGAGCCGTGGATCGAGGCGACCATCTACGTGCCCGACGAATATCTCGGGCCGATCCTCAAGCTGTGCCAGGACCGCCGCGGCATCCAGAGGAATTTGACCTACGTCGCCGGCCGCGCCCAGCTCACCTACGAGCTGCCGCTGAACGAGGTGGTGTTCGACTTCTACGACCGGCTGAAGAGCATCTCGCGCGGCTACGCCAGCTTCGACTACCACCAGATCGGCCACCGCGAGGGCGACCTCGTCAAGATGAACATCCTCGTCAACAACGAGCCGGTCGACGCCCTCTCGATGATCGTCCACCGCGCCGCTGCCGACGCTCGCGGCCGCCACATGTGCGAGCGCCTCAAGGACCTCATCCCCCGCCACCTGTTCAAGATCCCCATCCAGGCCGCCATCGGCGGCAAGGTCATCGCCCGCGAGACCATCGCCGCCCTGCGCAAGGACGTGACGGCGAAGTGCTACGGCGGCGACGCCAGCCGCAAACGCAAGCTCCTCGACAAGCAGAAGGAGGGGAAGAAGCGGATGCGCGAATACGGCTCCGTCTCCATTCCCCAGGAAGCCTTCATCGCGGCGCTGCGCATGGGTGAGGAGTAGAGCTTAAGCAGTGCCGACTACGAAACGTTCCTCCACCTCGAGAAGTGGGACGCTCAAGTCGGTAAGATGATACTGCCACATCTTCCCATTCGCTGGTGTTTCGGTTTCTACGTACTCTTCAGGAATTCTGCAGACCACCGTGAAATACGGACGTAATAGAGCAGCGATTCCTAATCCGATCGCGTGCGGCTTTGTTCCCAGACATAGGCCGATATCTGTATGCCGACGGGAGGAGTCAAGAAAGGTCAAAGCTGCCTTGCAAACGTCTGTTGCGCCACCGGCATGGCGCCAAACAACTTCTTGTGCCGGCAGATCTAAATGATTGCACAGGGCATCAAGCTCTTGTCGACTCCGTTCGTCGTATTCGGTGGAGAAACCCGGTCGGGGAGCAATCAATACGAATTTATCGGGTTCGTACGAGGTAATGAAGCCTCGGGCTTGAAAGGTTTCAAAGCCCACGGAGGCGATTACCCTGTTCTTCCTGTTTGGACTCAGTTGCCCCTCCAAGTACGGCACGGGTAGTGGCGACCAAGCTCCGGACGTGAATTGGTGCTCAGGTGATAGCATAGAGACGAAGCCACTCGGGGAGTAACGGCCCTCACAATATATTATTTTAATAGATCTTACCAAGCTTAAGCGCATGCTCAACCCGATAGTTAACAGGAGATAGTACTTCGGCAAACAGGATGCATCTAACACCACGTCTATAGGCCGACCAATCGCGGTCCTCGTTTCGACTAACATCTGGTGAAGGGCGTCCCTCCAAGAAGAGAAGGATTTCACTGATTCCATATGTGTCGGCAGGACTGTATCGCAGAAGCCCATAACTTTTTTTAGAAGCACTTGATCATGAGCTGATCTCCGCCCGGTACGGCCCATCTCCGCGAACCGAATCACCGTTCCAAATGCGTAACGCCCATGCTGGGCCTGCGTCGCCTCCAAACAGCGGCGCTCCCAGCTAGAGACAAGGATTAGAAGGTCTCCGACGAACTCCTGCTGACCTGAGTGAGCGCGGGTTTGAGTTACCGACAGGTGCGAACGCCGTAGTGTCTCAATCGGAGCGACCATCGTTAGCGCCAGCCTCCTAGATCAGCCGAGGAAGGTCACGAGGGGGATTCCGCGATATCTTTGCATACGCCCGCTCGACAAGGTCGTCGACAGACAAGTCGGTCCTCCCCTCGCAAACGGAAGTGAATTCTACCATCGGCATCCGCAGTGAGCCGTAGGGACCCCGGAACGAGAATCCGAATTCCGCTGCGAAGCGGCGGTGTACGTGGAGGGTTAGGTCCCCTCCATCACCCTCATCGCCAGAAATCGTGGAGGCAGGCCGAAGGAGTCCATCTGCTTCACAGCGTCGCAGAAGCTTCAGAACCATCGCTCGCCGGGCCTCTGCCTCAAACCAATCCGTAGCCTCCACCTCAGCTAGGTCAAAAATGAAATTGCCGCGTTCAGGAGTTGCAAGCGTAGCCTGGGACGTGTGGTTCGCCTGTAGCCGAGCAGTGAGCTTTCCGAGGAATTCCACAACCCTAGTCGCCTCTGCCCAGTCCTGCTCCATATTGTTTCGGATGCCATCGAGCTTTGCTCGGCTAGACCGCGATATCCCGGCAGTCTGAGTGCGGATTGTGATCGGCCTTTTACGGTACTGGAGGTGCTTAATTCCGCGTATCTCTCCGACCCGATGACCCTCATCCACAATAGAACCGACAATCTCCAGATAGTCTCGTATGCAGCGGTTGCCCATAAAAACAACAGTATTCATACCGGCGTAAGGCGTTTTGAATCCGTATTCCGAGCAGATAGCCAGCAGCGCGGCGACATACTTACGCCTGAGATAAGCCGACCGGTTCTTAGGCCGATCATCAACGAGGCGTTCGCCCAGCTTCTCTTGTATATAAGTCTCATATATTGGAGCGAGTTCACTCTTGGGACCGCGCTGAGCTAGGGCCCGGGCAAAAAACTCTTCGAACTCTGCGGAGATCGAGCCCTTCGCCGCTTCAGCGATAAGTTTGTTTGGAGGATAATGTCCGAGTACCGCCCTGAGGTTAAAAAAGTCTTCGCTGAGGTCACGCAGAGAGCCCGAGGAGCTTAGGTCCGAGTCGGAATAGTATACTCGAAGCCGAGACACTGCTTGACAGAAGCGTGCAAATTCCGGCTCTTCCATATCATCAAGGATGATCTGGGTCCGGTCTGCATCTGACAAGGTTTGACTAGGATAGATGGTCGCTGTCGAGTCATAGTCAACCGATACAAAACTAACTACCCAAAAGAGGGGATGGCGCGAACTGCGCACAAGCGAGTTCAGAAAACGCTGCTGGAGCGGCTGTAAGGTTTCGCAATCGTCTATGCAAATCTTGACATGAAAGTCGGGTGAGCAAACACCCTCTTCGGCACATGCGAGAGCGCGGATCCTGCTAACCAAGTCATTAATAAAGACGCCGGGTTGGGCTTCAAGGGAAAGCACTAGCGCATCCCTCACCAAGCCCCTGGTTAATAGTGAGTTAATACGTTGATGAACTCTCTTAAAGATGTAGGCGAGGTCCGCTAGATCTCTAGGCGGTTTCCCCTGTGATAGACTTAGGAGTAGTGGGTACTCGGAAAGCATGCCGGCAACGGCTTCGTCTTCCTGTTCAGGGGTGTACCGGAACGTGCCGGCAGCTCTCAATGAACTGAATGCTTCACATATAAGCTGCGCAGCAACGGACTCCATAAGCTGGGAAAACACTTCATACCCAATGAAGCTGGAAGTCTGACTTTCTGGGAACGTGTGCGCCCAATCGATTAAGCCTATTGCGCTCGAGAGGTAATCCGGCAGTCTAAAGTAGACAGCTATGAAGGGGGGCTGGTCGTAACCGACTTGGTCCCTGACCGTAGGGTTATAGAGGCGCTCCTTCCAATTGACTGCCATCAGGAGACTGGTCTTCCCACTTCCCCGAGTCCCCGCAATATAAACTGACTTCAACCCTTCGAGTTTCTTCACATTAGGTGAGAGCCAAATGAGCGGGTGCTCGTGATGCTCGAAGCGAGTGGGGCGGAATGGGTTGGTGAGGGGGCTCATATCGACCTCGTGATCCGCCACTGGCTGGACGGCCGGTTCATATCAGCAATTTGTATCACTCCGAGCCACTGGAGTTCTACGAGCGCATCGTCGAGGGCGACACCTTCGAAATCCATCTCTCGGAGCAGGTCCGCCCGGTAATGAATCGTGTCCGGGCGCAGCGTTCCCATGACAGTCCGCCCGTTGCGTGTAGCGAGGCGCAGCCCCTCTTCCGCGCTCCAAAGCGGTACAGTGAGTGTCGCCTCCTTAATCACATGGCTGCCTTGCAATCGATAGGGTGTGATGCGGCAACCTAGAGGGACGCTCTCGCTGAACGCTATCTCGAGCAGATTGAACCCACTTCGGAAGATTGGGGCCGCAATGGACACTATTGCTGATCTCTGTCGGCCGGGGACGCGAACCACTTCAACAGGATCTGTGTGTAAATGGCCGTGCAGATACAAGAGTGGCCGATCACATGAAATGAGTGCCGCTCGGATCGAGCCAGCATTGACCAGCTCTGTGTAGGGCGCGAGTCTTGGGGTTTCTTGCGGTAATAAATTATGATGGGCGCAAATGACAGGAAGAGAGTCCTCTGGAAGTTCATTCAACGTTTCAACCAATTGGGTTATCGCAGCATCGTCTACGGCCGGTGTATCGATATTCTCATATATCTCGTCGAGGAGGTCTTTAGGTGCAGATGGATCTGAAATTATCGCTTGGATAGCCGGGCCTGCGGTCCTTTGAATAATTCCACCTAGTAAGCGAAGTTGCCCGCACCCCTTACAGCTATTGAGACCAAACAGCCTTAATTGAGGTTCACCGTCAGCACATAGAGCTATTTCTTGCGGGGCAGAGACAGAAGCCGCCGGAAAACCTTCAGCGGTGAAAATCCCATTGATTCTCTCGAAGCGGTCGTCCGAGTTCGGATCAAGGCGCCGATCAAGGTCATGATTTCCGATCAGGACTTGGCAGAGAGGAGGCTCCCCGAGATTCCACGGAACTGGAAAAAGCCTTCGGAGATAGCGCAGGCAGTCTTGCAGTGCCGCCTCATCGCCTCGCGTCGTGAAATCGCCCATAAAGGATACTAGGTGAATTTCCCTCCGCTCTAAAATATGCGCGACTTGGCGGAACACCGCCTGGAGTGGGGAGGTGCCGATCGCTTCACTCAAGGCACTCGGAAAGCCCGTGTCCTTATTATCGACGCTAAGCTCGAAATTTTCCGGATCGGTGAAATGTATGTCCCCGATCTGGACTATCCTGAAAATCTTCAAAGGGGCAGCTCATTTCGAGGGGGAGCCACACCAGTAATGCGAGCAAATCATAAGGCAAGCTGGTAAATCGACCGAAGCGCCGTGCATGCCGCCACAAGAGACTCAAAGTAAGTCTGCAAGTTTGCGCGCTAATGCCTCCTGAAGAAGGCGTTCGATCGCCTTCCGCTGCGAAAACCGAGGTCCCATTTAACTGCGCAATCCGCATGGCCGCGTCGCTGGCGATGGGCCGATCCAGTGGCTGTTCGCGGCGATGGGGTGAAGCCGGCGTCGCGAAGGCGGCTTCGCGACGTCAGTCCTCTCGCCCTTCGGGCGCAGGCTCGCCGGCGTCGCCCGGCTCCTGATCATTCGCGGCGCGGCTGCCTTGTCGGCGCTCATGATCGCGGCGGGCTTCGGCTTCCGCCTCCTGCCGTGCGCGCCAGGCCGCGACTTCCTCGCGGGCCCGCTGTTCCCATTCGACCTGGGCCAGAGCGTCGCGGGCATGCTGTTCCTCGAGGGCGCGGCGCTGCTCCTGATGGCCTTCAGGGAGGCCGCCCCACGTCGCGTCCAGCGGCTCGGTGGCGTAGCCCTGCTGCTGCTCGAGCAGGTGGCGCGGCGGATATTCGGGGCGGGGCGGCTCGCCCATCGCCTCCCAGAAGCGGCGGCGGGCGTTGTCGAGCATGACGGACCATCCCGTCTCGGCGATGGTCAGAAGGCCGTGGTCGCCGAGGCGGGCGCGCTTCAGAACTTCCATGCCGTTGCCGCTGACGACGTCGAGGGAGACTTCGAGCATGGTGATCTGGCGGAGGTAGAAATCGGCCTCGGCGATCCGCCCCTCAAGCCGGCAGCGGCGCTCGGCCTCGAGCTTCAGCCGGTATTTGTGGACGATGGCGCAGATGACCTCGAGCGCGTCGGCGGGGATGTGGCCGTCCTCGTCCGGGTCCGGCTCGAGCGCCGCCGCCACCTCCTGCCCCGGCGGGGGCGGAAGCCGGCGGGTGGCCGCGTCGCTCCAGGCGGGGCGATGACGGGCGCGGGCCCGGGTCTCTTCGCCGCGGACGGCGGCGAGGAGGCCATCGGAGCGGCGGACTCGCTCCTTCTCCTCGAAGATCTCCATCGCCTTGGCGCGAGCGGCGAGGAAGCCCTCGTTGTTCTCCGCCTTGCAGAGCTGGGTGATCCCGAACGCGTTGCGGCCAACGACCGCCGCGGCCTGGCGGTCGGAGCCGGTGACGGCGAGGACGGCGATGAAGGCGCGCTGCGCCTCCGAATCCCAGCCGTTCGCGCGCTTGCGCCGCGCAACGGGCTCGAAATCGAGGAGGTCGCCGAGGCCGGCGAGGGCGGCGAACTCCGCTTCGCCGGCGAGGCCTTCGGCGCGGCAGCGGTCGCAGAGGACGGGGAAGGGGTGAGTCGTCATATCTAGAACATAGTAAGAACGCCTGCCGAGGCAAATCCTGTTTACGTCCAATTTGGACCATGTGGGCACCAGGTTCGGGTTTCTGCGCGGCTGGCCTATGGTCGAGGCGAAGAAGGGTGTGGGAGGAAAGCGATGAGGAAGCGTGGGACGGAAGCGGCGGTCATCGCCTCGGCGCTGCTGCTCGCCGGGTGCGGCGGAGCGGAGACGGAGCCGCGGGGCGGCAGGACGGCCGGGTCGAACTCGGCGGCGGCCGTCGCGCCGGCGGCGGCGCCCGCCCGGGCGGCGCCCGCGAGCGGGGCGGTGCTGACGGCGGAGGGCTTCGGGCCGCTTCGCATCGGCATGAGCCGAGCGCAGGTGGTGGAGGCGCTCGGCGACGACAGCGACCCGGAGGCGGTCGGCGGCCCCGAGCCGGAAAGCTGCGACGAATGGCGCCCCGCCCGGGCGCCCGAGGGCATGCTGGTGATGATCGAGGAGGGGCGGCTGACGCGGATCTCGCTGATCGACGAGTCGACGGTGAAGACCGACCGCGGCCTCGGCCTCGGCGCCGGCGCGGCGGCGGTGCGCTCCGTCTATGGCCCGGCGCTTCGGGCGGAGCCGCACAAATATGAGGAGGCGCCGGCCGAATATCTCGTCGTCTGGGCCAAGGGCGCTCCGAGGGACGACAGGTCGGAGGTTCCGGTGACGTCGCGCGGGATCGTCTACGAGGTCGGCGGCAAGGGGGCGGTTCAGGGGATCAGGGCCGGCGGGCCGAGCATCCAATATGTGGAGGGCTGTGCCTAGGGGCGGCAGGGGCGCTCCTGGCGGACGATCCCGGCGGTCACCCGGGATCGACCGGGCTCCGGCTCATCCGCCTCGCGTCAGGCTCGCCTCGACGGCCGCTCGGACGAGCGCCTTCGGCCGCCTCGCCGCCGGTCTCCTCGCCTTCCTCGATGTCGAAGGTCCCTCCCCGCCGGCTCCGCCGGCAGGGAGGCGCAGCCGTCTAGAAGCGGAACCGGCCGGTGATGCCGTAGGTCCGCGGCTCGGCGAGGAAGGCGGAGAAGATTTGCCGGCCGCCCGGGAATTGCGGGTCGATGAACGGCGCCGTCGACGCGCCGGCCTGGAAGGGCGAGTTGAACGCGACCTGGGTATAATCCTTGTTGAACAGATTCTGCGCCCAGGCCTCGATGCTCCAGCGCTCGCCCCGGCCGCGCAGCCCGACGCGGGCGTTGACGATCAGGAAGCTGTCCTGCTCCTTCTGCGGGAACAGGTCGGAGCCGGTGTTGAAGTCGCTGGTCAGGCGCGAGTCGACGTAGAACAGGGCCGACAGGCCCGAGGTGCCGATCCGCGGAGTCCAGCCGACCGAGCTGGTCACGACATATTCGGGCGCGTTCGACAGATTGTCGCCGGGCAGCTTGCGAAGCGCCGGATCGAGCGGGACGCCCTGGTCGCTGCCGACCAGATTGTCGCGGTAGCGGGTGTTGGCATAGGTCACGCCGAGCGAGACGTTGAGCTGCCGCCTGACCCTGAAGTTGGTCTCCAGCTCGACGCCCTCGGAGCGGACCCCGTAGCTGATGTCGCCCGCGGGGCAGCTGCCGGTGGCCGCGCTGAGGTCGCGGTCGGCGCCGCCGAGGTCGTTGTCGCAGCCGTTGATCGTCTGGACGAGGAAGACCGTGCCGTTGAAGGTGTTGAGCTGGAAGTTCTGGAAATTCTGGCGGAAGAGGACGAGGTTCACCGTCACCTTGCCCTTCGAATATTTGGCGCCGAGCTCGTAGGCGGTGTTGATCTCCGGATCGAACTGGAGGTTGCCGACCAGCGCCTGGGCTCCGCCCGGAGTCAGCGCGAACGGCAGGATCGGCGACTTGAGCGCCGAGCGGTCGAGGTTGAAGCCGCCCGCTTTGTAGCCGCGCGACCAGCTCCCGTAGACCATCAGGTCCCGGCTCCATTTGTAGGAGAGGATGCCGGTGCCGGTGAACTCGTCCTCGCTGCGCTTGCTATTGATGCTGACGTTGTTCAATTCCGCGGTGGAATTGCCCTGGCAGGTCAGGCCGATCAGGCCCGCGGCGAGCGCCGCGAGGCCGGGATTGGCGAGGAAGGGGGTGAGGGCCGTCTGCTGCGCGACGCAGGCCGTGTTGTCGTTGCCGAAGGTCGCGCTGAACTTCTTGCGCTCATTGGTGTATCGGACGCCGAAGGTGAAATCGAGCTTGTCCGTCACGTGCACGATGTTGTGTGTGAAGAAG
>DASVRO010000050.1:0-15395 GCA_036388575.1 Allosphingosinicella sp. | reverse complement strand
CCAAGGCGGCGCCGAAGACAAGATCGAGGCGATGGAACGGGCTGGAATTCGGGTTTCACCGAGCCCATCTGAGCTTGGCACCACCCTCGCAGAACTTTTGAAAGGTTGAGGGGATAGAGGCGCTGTCCGGCGCGTTCCCCTCGCGCTGACGCAAGCAAGGCGAACCAAAGTGGATATGTTTGGCGATACCGAACGGGAGCAAGGTCCCAGCTGGGCTCGCGACAATTGGCCGCTGAACGATCTCGACGAGGTCAATGCCGGCCTCGACCCGACGCGCATGACGATCGAGAAGGTCGCGGCAAAGGCGAAGGAGACGGCGGCGGCCTCCGGCAAGTCTGACTTGGAGATCCAGCAGGCCGCCCAGGATTCGATCCGCGCGATGATGCTGATCCGCACCTACCGGGTGCGCGGCCATCTCGCCGCCAATCTCGATCCGCTCGGCCTCGCCAAGCGCGAGATGCCCGAGGATCTGAAGCCCGAATATCACGGCTTCACCGGCAACGCGCTCGACCGGCCGGTCTGGCTCGGCGGAGCGCTCGGCCTGAAGCAGGCGACGGTTCGCGAGGTCGTCGAGATCCTCCGCCGCAATTACTGCGGCCCTGTCGGCCTCGAATATATGCACATCAACGATGTCGACGAGCGCCGCTTCCTGCAGGAGCGGCTGGAGGGCCGCGACGCCGAGATCCGCTTCACTCCCGAAGGCAAGCAGTCGATCCTCCAGAAGGTGATCGAGGCGGAGCAGTGGGAGAAGTTCCTCGCCCGCAAATATGTCGGCACCAAGCGCTTCGGCCTGGACGGCGGCGAATCGATGGTCCCGGCGCTCGAGGCGGTGATCAAATATGGCGGCCAGTACGGCGTCCGGGAGATCGTCTTCGGAATGGCCCATCGGGGACGGCTGAACGTCCTCGCCAACGTCATGGCCAAGCCCTATCGGGCGATCTTCAGCGAGTTCGCCGGAGGTTCGGCCAATCCCGAAGACGTCGGCGGCTCGGGCGACGTCAAATATCATCTCGGCACCTCGTCGGACCGCGAGTTCGACGGGATCAAGGTGCACATGTCGCTGGTGCCCAACCCAAGCCACCTCGAAGCGGTCGACCCGGTCGTGCTCGGCAAGGTCCGCGCGCTCCAGGTCGGGCGCGGCGGAAGCAAGGCAGTGGGCGAGGTCCTGCCGGTGCTCCTGCACGGCGACGCCGCCTTCGCCGGTCAGGGCATCGTCGCCGAATGCTTCGCCTTCTCCGGGATCCCGGGCTACGGCACGGGCGGCACCATCCACTATGTCATCAACAACCAGGTAGGTTTCACGACAAGCCCACAATTCGCCCGATCGTCACCCTATCCGTCGGACATCGCCAAGTCGGTCCAGGCACCGATCCTGCACGTCAACGGCGACGATCCGGAGGCGGTGACCTTCGCCTGCAAGCTCGCCATCGAATATCGGCAGAAATTCCACCGCGACATCGTCATCGACATGTGGTGCTACCGCCGCTTCGGCCACAACGAGGGCGACGAGCCGAGCTTCACCCAACCGCTCATGTATGCCGAGATCCGCAAGCACCCGCCGGTGTCGGATCTGTACGGCGCCCGCCTGCGCGAGGAAGGCGTGATCGATGCCACCTGGGCCGAGGGCCGGGTAGGCGAGTTCACCGCCCTGCTCGAGAACGAGTTCGAGGCCGCCAAATCCTACCTGCCCAACAAGGCCGACTGGTTCGAGGGGCGCTGGTCCGGCCTCGGCCGGCCGGAGACCCCGGAGACCGAGCGCCGGAACGTCTCGACCAGCATCGACGACGACACGCTTCGAGACGTCGGCAAGGTGCTGACCAGCGTTCCGGAAGGCCTCACCGTCCACAAGACCCTCCAGCGCATCATCGACGCCAAGGCCGGGATGTTCGCCGGCGGCGAGGGCTTCGACTGGGCGACCGCGGAGGCGCTCGCCTTCGGCACCCTGCTCAAGGAAGGCTGGGGAGTCCGGCTCTCCGGCCAGGACAGCGCACGGGGCACGTTCAGCCACCGCCACGCCGCCTGGGTCGACCAGACCAACGGCCACAAATATATCCCGCTGACCCAAATCGAGGGCGCCCGCTTCGAGGTCCGGGATTCGCCGCTCTCCGAATTCGGCGTGCTCGGCTACGAATATGGCTTCTCGATCGCCGATCCGCGCACCTTGGTGCTGTGGGAGGCCCAGTTCGGCGACTTCGCCAACGGCGCCCAGGTGATCATCGACCAGTTCATCGCCGCCGGCGAGGCCAAGTGGCTCCGCGCCAGCGGCCTCGTCCTGCTTCTGCCGCACGGCTACGAAGGCCAGGGGCCCGAGCACAGCTCGGCCCGGCCCGAGCGGTTCCTGCAGCTGTGCGGCGAGGACAATATCCAGGTCGCCTATTGCACGACCCCGGCCAATTATTTCCACCTGCTGCGCCGCCAGATGCACCGCGACTTCCGCAAGCCGCTGGTGATCATGACCCCCAAGTCGCTGCTTCGGCACAAGCAGGCGGTGTCGTCGCTCGGCGACTTCACCGGCGACAGCCATTTCAAGCGCATCCTCTCCGACCCGGTCGGCCCGGCCGACGAGGCTGTGAAGCGGCTCGTCCTGTGCACCGGCAAGATCGCCTACGAGCTGATGGAGGCCCGCGACAAGGCGGGCGACGCGGGCACGTCGATCGTCCGGCTCGAGCAGCTCTACCCCTTCCCTTCCGAGCCGCTGGTGACGCGGCTCAAGCGGATGGCCGCGCTCGAGGAGGTGATCTGGGCTCAGGAGGAGCCGCAGAACCAGGGCTATTGGAACTTCGTCGACTGGCGGATCGACCGCTGCCTCGGCGAGGCCGGAGCCGGGCCGCGGCGGGCGCTCTATGCGGGCAGGCCGGCCTCGGCCTCGCCCGCCACCGGCCTCGCCAAGCGCCACGCCGCCGAGCAGGCGGCCTTGATCGCCGACGCGCTCGGCCATAGCACGCACGCGCCGGCGCAACGCAAGGCCGGATAAAGGAGCGAAATGGCGACCGAAGTCAAAGTCCCGACGCTGGGGGAATCGATCACCGAGGCAACGCTCGGCCAATGGCTGAAGATGCCCGGCGACGCGGTGAAGGCGGACGAGCCCGTGGCCAGCCTCGAGACCGACAAGGTCGCCATCGAGGTGCCCTCGCCGGTCGAGGGCGTGATGGGCGACCAGCTCGTCGCGGTCGGCGACACGGTCGCGGTCGGGGCGGCGATCGCCCGGATCGAGAGCGGCTCGGGAATGCCGGCGACCCCGCAGTCGGACCAGGCCGTCCCGGCCGCGGTCCCGGTCAATCCGGAAGGGGCCGGAGAGAATGTCGAGCTCCGCTCCGGTGAAGCGGACGAGCAGGACGACGACAGCCCGCACCTCACCCTCTCCCCCTCGGTCCGGCGGATCGTGCTCGAGCATCATCTCGATCCGTCGCGGATCAAGGGCACCGGCAAGGACGGCCGGCTGACCAAGGACGACGTGCTGGCCGCCGCGGCCAAGGCCAAGGAAGCGCCGCCGGCCGCTGCGCCTCCAACCGCACCTCCGCCCGCGGCCGCGGCGCCCCCGCCGCCCCCGCCGCCCCGCGCGGCTCCCGGCGAGCGGCGCGACGAACGGGTGCGGATGACCCGGCTGCGGCAGACCGTCGCCCGCCGCCTCAAGGAGGCTCAGAACACCGCGGCGCTGCTGACCACCTTCAACGACATCGACATGACGGCGGTGATGGAGGCGAGGAACCGGTACAAGGACCTGTTCGAGAAGAAGCACGGAATCCGCCTCGGCTTCATGAGCTTCTTCGTGAAGGCGGCGGTGCTGGCGGCTCGGGACGTGCCGGCGGTCAACGCCTACATAGAGGGCGAGGAGATCGTCTATCACGATTATGTCGACGTATCGGTCGCCGTCTCGGCGCCCAACGGCCTCGTTGTCCCGGTCATCCGCGATGCCCACGCGCTGAGCTTCGCCGAGATTGAGAAGACGATCGCCGATTTCGGCCGGCGCGCCAAGGAAGGCTCGCTGACCATGGCCGACATGGAGGGCGGCACCTTCACCATCTCCAACGGCGGGGTGTTCGGCTCGCTGCTCTCCACCCCGATCATCAACCCGCCCCAGTCGGCGGTGCTCGGCATGCACCGGATCGAGGAAAGGCCGGTGGTCCGGGGCGGGCAGGTAGTGGTCCGGCCGATGATGTATCTGGCGCTGAGCTACGACCACCGGCTGGTGGACGGGCGCGAGGCGGTCACCTTCCTGGTGCGGATGAAGGAAGCGCTGGAAGACCCGACGCGGCTTCTGATAGACTTGTGACCATGGACTGGCGCGAACATATCCACTCGGATCCGGGCATCCTCGGCGGCAAGCCCGTCTTCAAGGGCACGAGGCTGTCTGTTGAGCACGTGCTGAAGCTCGTCGCCGCAGGCTGGAACCTGGAAAAGATGGCCTACGAGTTTCCGGGCATCGAGGCGCGCCACGTGCAAGCCGCTGCGGCTTTCGCGGCCGACATGATGCGGGACGAAAAATTCGTGGCGCAGGCTCGCGCCGCTTGAAGTTTCTGCTCGACGTCAATGTCGGCACCACCATCGCCGAGGCGCTGACGGAGGCCGGTCACGAGGTCGTAAGGGTTCAGCTGCTGACGCCACGTGAGCAAGATGAACACATCCTCGCCTGGGCTGTGCGGGAGGATCGTATCCTGGTCAGCTACGACAGCGATTTTACGGACCTGGTTTATCGCGATCGCATGGCACCTCCACCAGCCATCCTCTATATACGCTTCGAGCCACCGGATTTGACGCCCCTCGCCCTTCGCATCGTTGATCTAGCATTCAACGAATTGCTGCTGGGGCATATGGTCGTCATAGGCCCGGTCGAGACTCGGATGCGTCCGTTTCCAGGAAGAGAGACGAATGACTGACTCCAATTTTGACGTGATCATCATCGGCTCCGGCCCCGGGGGCTATGTCGCCGCGATCCGGGCGGCACAGCTCGGGCTCAAGACGGCCTGCGCGGAGAGCCGCGAGACGCTCGGCGGCACCTGCCTCAACGTCGGCTGCATCCCGTCCAAGGCCCTCCTCCACGCCTCCGAGCTGTTCGAGGAAGCGGCGCACGGCACGATGGCCAAGTGGGGCATCAAGGCGAAGGAGGTCGAGCTCGACCTCGACGCGATGCACGCCGGCCGCAAGGAAGCGGTGAAGGGCCTCACCGGGGGCATCGAATTCCTGTTCAAGAAGAACAAGGTGACCTGGCTCAAGGGGCGGGCGAAGTTCACCGGCCCGAACGCGGTCGACGTCGCCGGCCAAGCCTATACCGCAAAGCATATCGTCATCGCGACCGGCTCATCGGTGACCCCGCTGCCCGGAGTCGAGGTCGACCAGGAGCGGATCGTCGATTCGACCGGGGCTCTGGAGCTGGCCAAGGTGCCCGGCCACCTGGTCGTCATCGGCGGCGGGGTGATCGGGCTCGAGCTCGGCTCGGTCTGGCGGCGGCTCGGCGCCAGGGTGACGGTGGTCGAATATCTCGACCAGATCCTGCCGGGAATGGACGCCGAGGTCCGCAAGGAGGCGGCGAAGATCTTCAAGAAGCAGGGCTTCGAGATCCGCACCTCGACCAAGGTCACCAGGGCCGAGAAGACGGGCGACGGCGTCACCCTCACTGTCGAGCCGGCGAAGGGCGGCGAGGCGCAGACGATCGAGGCGGACGTCGTGCTGGTCTCGATCGGGCGGCGGCCGAACACTGATGGGCTGAACCTCGAGGCCGCCGGAATCCAGCTCAACAAGCGCGGGCAGATCGAAGTCGATCACGATTTCCGCACGGGGGTTGAGGGCGTCTACGCGATCGGCGACGTCACTCCCGGGCCGATGCTCGCCCACAAGGCCGAGGACGAGGGCATCGCCGTCGCCGAGATCCTCGCCGGCCAGATCGGCATCGTCAACCACGAGGTCATCCCGAGCGTCGTCTACACCTTCCCGGAGATCGCCTCGGTCGGGAAGACCGAGGAGGAGCTGAAGGAGGCCGGAGTCGAGATCAAGACCGGCAAGTTCCCGATGCTCGCCAACAGCCGCGCCAAGACCAACCGCGAGACGGACGGCTTCGTCAAGGTGATCGCCGACGCCCGCACCGACCGTGTGCTCGGAGTCCACATCATCGCCTCGGTGGCCGGAACGATGATCGCCCAGGCCGCCCAGGCGATGGAGTTCGGAGCGACCAGCGAGGACATCGCCTACACCTGCCACGCCCACCCGACCCATTCGGAGGCGATGAAAGAAGCCGCGATGGCGGTGACGGGGCTGCCGATCCACATCTGAACGGGATTGACGGCGGCTCGGGTCGGGCGTCTTCTGCCATTCTGTGGCCGAAACGATGGGAGCGCGGACGTTGAAAGCTCTTTGCGGACTTGCCGGAGCCGCGATCCTGCTCGCCGGATGCGGGCCGAAGTCGCTCGCCCTTCCCGCCGATCCCGTCGACCGCGCCGCCACCTGCGGGGTTGTCGCGGCGGCGGCGGCGCGCACCTCGCTCGCCGACGTCCAGGCGCCGCTGCCGCTACCCGCTCAGGGCAAGATCTACCACTACGCCCTGCTCGCGGCGTCGACCGGGGAAGCGTTCGAGGCCGAAACCGCCAATCGCGTCAACCAGAGGATGCGGGCGCTTCAGGAAAGCATCACCGGCGGCAAGTGGCGGGATCTGGCGCCGGCCTGCGACGCCGCCTTCCCGGCTGCGGGCAAGACCGACGTGACCCTCCCCGAGGGCCGGCTCGACGCCCAGCTCGCCTGCGAGGAGCTGGCGGAGTTCACCAGCGTCGCGCTGGAGGGCGAGGAAGTGCATTTCGGCAACGAGCTGGCCGCCTACCGGCGGATGCGAAGCGAGCTCAACGACGCGCTCGGGCCAGGCCTTCGCGCCCGCGCCGGTCCCGGCACCGAGGCGCAGACGCTCGAGCGCACGCGAGCGCTGGCGGCCGCGGCGAAGCTGGGCTCGCCCATCGCCGTCCTCGATCGGTGCGCGGAGCGGTTCAAGTAGGAGCGGTTCAAGTAACCGCCGATCGCGCGAACGCCGGAATCCCGCTTCCTTTATCCTCCTCGCCGCGCGAAGCTGGACTTCCGCTTTCGCGGGGGTGACGGAAGAGGGGCGATGGGTCGGATCCGGCAAAGGCTCAGGCGCTGGCACATCTGGCTCGGCTGGATCGTCGGCCTGCCCCTGCTTGCGTGGACCCTGTCCGGTCTCGTCATGGTCGCCCGGCCGATCGAGGAGGTGCGCGGCGAAGGCCTGATCGCGGAAGCGCCGGCGCTCCCCACCGGGCTAGCCGCGGTGCCGCCGCCGATCGGCCCGCGCCCCGTCGCGTCGCTCAGACTGGAGCCGAGGCCGGACGGGCCGAAATGGCTGGTCAAATATGCCGACGGGGGCAGCCGTCTCGCCGACGCGCGGACCGGCCGGTTGCTGCCGCCGCTCGGCGCGGCCGAAGCCGCCAGGATCGTGGAGGCCCGCTATACCGGCAAGGCGCGGGTCGCCGCCGTCGACCGCACCTCGGCGGCATCGCCCCCGCTCGACTTCCGCCGCAAGATCGATGGCTGGCGGGTGACGATGAGCGACGGCACCCGCTTCTACCTCGATTCCGCGACCGGCGAGATCCTCGCCCGCCGGACCCGCTGGTGGCGCTTCTACGACCTGATGTGGGGGATCCACATCATGGACCTGAAGACCCGCGAGGACGTCCACAACCCGCTGGTCATCGGCTTCGCCGCCGTCTCGCTGGCGACAATCCTGCTCGCCCTCGCCCTCCTGCCGATGGCCCTGAGGCGCCGCCGGGGCGCCGCCAAGGCTGGCGATCTGGAAGCCGACTAGGGTTTCGCCCCCCGACGCGCGAGGGCTTCTTCGATGCGCGCCACCAGCTCCGCCTGGCCCTGCCGCCACGTCGCGAAGGCGGCGGGGCAAGAGGTTTCGGGACCGGCGAGCAGCGGCGCGGTCTCGTTCCAGAAAGCGGCGACCGTCGCCGACAGCGCCCGGCCCGAGGGATGGCGGCCGGCCCAGGCGACGATCTGGGCGTCCGCGGCCCACCCGACCGGCGGCGACCGGGTCCTGCCCTTGAAGGCCATCAGGCGCTCGACGACATTCGATCGGCGGCGCGCGGCGAGGAAGACGAAGCTTTCCTCCAACTGGGCGCGGGTCAGCCGCCGCCGGAGATGGTCCGCAAAACGGCCTCGGAACTCGGCATTGCAATTGGGACCCAGCGTGCCCGGGCCATAGTCGCTGACAATGGGATAGAATTCCTTCTCCCGGCCGGCATAAGCGGTTCCGACCAGCGGTTCGTACCCCGCCCCCGCGCTGCCGGCCGAGTCGATTTCGCCGGCACCGCAACCGCCCGCCTCAATATAGACCGCCTGGATGTTCGGAACCAGCATGTCGGCCAATTCGCCCGCCGCATCGGCGCCGCTCGCCAGCCGGCGTTGGGCCGCGCGCGTCGACTGGCGAACCATCTCCCGGCGCCGACGCTCCTCATCGGCCGCGATCTCCTCCCGGGTCCGCTTCGGGCCGATCTCCTCGTTGAACATGGAGTAGGTGCAGGCCTCGGCCCCGGCGGACGTCGTCGCCGCAGCCGCCGCGAGGGCCCAGAGAAGCATCCGCCGGCGCATCGTCGCGCAGCGTAAATATTCGTCGCAGCGGCGACAAGGCCTTGGCGGAGGCCCCGGCAGCGGTCACTGTCGCGGGATGGACGCATGCGCGAAGGAGGCGGGCCGATGACGGGGCCGGCCGCATTGCTGGGCTCGGCGCTCCCCTATCTCGACTGGGCGGGCGTCGCCGTCTTCGCGACCTCCGGAGCGCTGGTCGCGGCGGCGAAGAAGCAAACCCTGGTCACCCTGATCTTCTTCGCCGTCGTCACCGGAGTCGGCGGCGGCACCGTTCGCGACCTTCTGATCGGTGGGCCGGTCTTCTGGGTGCATGAGAACGCCATCCTGATCATCTGCTTCGCCGGCGCCCTTGCCGTTTGGGTGCTCCCCGGCTCGCTTTGGCAGGGCCGGGCTCTGCCCTGGCTCGATGCCGTCGGGATCGCCGCCTACGCCACCTACGGCGCCGCCAAGGGCCTCGCCTTCGGCCTGGCGCCGATCCCGGCGATGGCGATGGGCGTGCTCACCGCCTGCCTCGGCGGCATTGTCCGCGACGTCCTCGCCGGCGATCCGTCCATCCTGATGCGGCCGGAACTCTACGTGACGGCCGCCGCTCTGTCCGCCGCGCTGATGGTCGGACTGCTCCTGGCGGGCGTTCCCGCGGCGCTTGCGGGAGTGGCCGCAGCGGCCGCCGGCTTCGCCCTGCGCGCCGGCGCGATCCATTACGGGTGGAAGCTTCCCGCTTATCATCGCGAGGGGTCTTGACTTGATTGAACGTTCAATCAAGGATGGCGGCCCATGGGCGGCAAGGACACGCGCGGACGCATCATCGAAGCGGCGATGGAGCTCTTCTGGCTGAAGGGCTACGGTTCGACGTCGATCGCGGACATATTGAGCCGAAGCCAGGTCAACAGCGGCAGCCTCTATCATTTCTTTCCGGGCAAGCAGGACCTGCTGATCGCGGTGCTCGAAGCCTATCGCGACGGAATCTCCCCGATGCTGCTGGAGCCGGCCTGGGCCGGGGTCGCCGATCCGGTCGAGAAGGTGTTCGCGCTGCTGGCCAAATACCGGTCGCTGATCGTCGCGACCGAATGCGAATATGGCTGTCCGATCGGCAGCCTCGCGCTCGAGCTGCACGAGGCCGATCCGGCCGTGCGGAGGCTGCTCGCCGAGAATTTCGACGGCTGGGTCGCCGCGGTCGCCGGCTGCCTCGAGGAAGCGAGGGAGCGGTTCGCCGCGGGCACCGATCTGCGGGCGCTGGCGGAGCTGGCGCTCACCGTGATGGAGGGCGGCGTGATGCAGGCGCGCACGCACCGCGACGTCGGCCATTTCGACCGGTCGGTGGCGCAGCTCCGCGCCTATCTGGAGTCGCTTCTGGTCAGGGAAGGGGAGTCGGCATGAAGAGATTGATCGCGGCCTTGCTGCTGGGGCTGGCCACGGCGCCGCCGTCGCTGGCGGCGATTCGGGTACAGGCGCCCGACGGGACCTATTCGATGACCCACGAGGCCGTCGTCGATGCGCCGGCCGCCGAGGTCTGGGCGGCGATCTCGACCGTAGAGGGCTGGAAGAGCTGGGCCGTGCCCGTCGCCTGGGCGCCCGCCCCCGACCTGATCGAGACGAGCTACGCGCCGACGGCCACGCCCGGCGATCCTTCGACGATCCGCCAGCAGATCCTGATCCGGGTGCCGGAGCGGCTGATGGTCTTCCGAACCGTCAGGGCGCCGGCCCGCTTTCCGGACTTCGACACCTATTCGAAGGTCGTCAGCGCGTTCGGGCTCGAGCCGGCCGGCGAGGGACGGACGAGGGTCCGACTCACCGGAACGGGCTATGCCGACACCGACGCCGGCAAGCGGCTGCTCGGCTTCTTCGAGAGCGGCAACAAGGCGTCGCTGGACGCTCTCAAGGCCCGTTTCGCCAAGGCGGCTCCAGCGCCGCTCGGCGCCGAGCTCGAGCCGCTGCGCTTCCTGGTCGGCGGCTGCTGGCGCGGCACGTTCAGGAACGGCGCGGTCGACACGCATTGCTTCGAGAGCGTCTACGGCGGCCGCCACATCCGCGACCGGCACGAGGTGACCGGGGCCGGTAGCCCCTATCGCGGCGAGACGCTCTACAGCTGGAACGGCGCTTCGAAGCAGGTCGAATATACCTATTGGAACTCGTCCGGCGGAGTCAGCCGGGGAACGATGGCGCCGACCGCGGACGGGCTCGATTTCGGCAACGAGATCTATACGGGACCAGACGGGCGCAAGATGACGATCTCGACGATGTGGCGGAAAGTGGCCGCCGACGCCTATGAGGCGGTCAGCCGGTCAGGCACCGATCCGACCGGCAGCCGGATCGTGCGATATACCCGGATCGACTGAGCTGCTTACACCTCCCCCCCGCAATGGACGGGAGAGGGGTATTAGAGGAAATCTTCCAGCCGCGCCGGCCGGGGCTCGGCTGGCGGGCTCCCTGCTGGCGCCAGCGGCTTCTGCCACAGTCCGACGTCGTGCCACGCTCCAAGCTTCCATCCGACCCGCCGGTAGGTGCCGGCGGGCTCGAAGCCGAGCCGCTCGTGCAGCGCCACGCTGGCGACGTTCGGCAGGGTGATCGCGGCGATGGCCTGGGTGAAGCCCTGCGCCTCCAGCGACGCCAGCAGCGGCTTGTAGAGCCGAGCCCCGAGCCCTCGGCCGGACGCCTCACGGCGCAGGTAGACGGTCGTCTCGACGGTGAAGCGGTAGGCGGGGCGCTCGCGGAACCGGGCCGCATAGGCATAGCCGAGCAGGGCACCGTCCTCGGCCTCCGCGGCGATCCACGGATAGAGCTCGCCCCCCGCCTCGATCCGCGCCCGCATCGCCGCCGCGTCGGGCGGCTCGGTCTCGAACGAGACCGGGCTCGCCGTCACGAACGGCGCGTAGATCTCGGCGATGGCCGCGGCGTCGTCGGGCGCCGCCGCTCGAAGCCTCATGCGCCCAGCAGGCGCGCCAGCCAGCCGGCAAAGCCGCCCTTGAGCAGCGGCGGCCGGGCGGCCACCTGGCCGCCGCATTCGAGGCAGCGCGCCTGGATGGCGGCGCCCGAGACCAGCCGCTCCGCCTCGCCGACGGCGGCGAGCATCGCCAGGCGGGGTTTCGCGGCGAGGCGGCTGAACGCGTCCGGGGCCGCCTCCTCCTCGCCGTCGCGGGCCAGAGTGAGCAGCAGCCGGTCGGCGAAATCGGGCTGCTTCTCCAGCCAAACCGCCTCCGCCGCGTCGCCGTCGAGCTTCGCCAGCCGCGCCGCTTCGCGGATCGCGTCGTCGAGCCCGCCGAACGAATCGACCAGGCGGAGCTGCCGGGCGGTGCCGCCGTCCCAGATCCGGCCCTGGGCGATCCGGTCGACCTCGGCCACCGGCATCTTGCGCGAGGCCGACACCAGGGCGAGGAAACGCCGGTAGGTGCTGTCGACGCCCATCTGCAGCAGCCGGTCGGCCTCCGGCGAGGGGCCGCGCAGCAGGTCGGGCTCGCCCGACAGCGGAGTCGTCTTGACGCCGTCGGCGCCGAGCCCGAGCTTGGCCATCGTCCCCTCGAAGCTGGGCAGTACCCCGAAGACTCCGATCGAGCCGGTGATCGTCGAGGGCTCGGCGTAGATCCGGTCGCCCGCCGTCGCCACCCAATAGCCGCCCGAGGCGGCGAGGCTGCCCATCGAGACCACCACCGGCAGCCCTTTAGCCTTGGCGGCGAGCACCGCGAGCCGGATGCGCTCGGAAGCGAGCGCCGAGCCGCCGGGCGAATCGACCCGAAGCACCAGCGCCTTCAGATCGCGCTCCCTGAGGCCCTTCTCGAGCGCCTGAACGATCGTCTCGGCGCCGGCGGTGCCGGCATTGGCTTCGCCGTCGACGATGTCGCCGGCGACGGTGAGGATGCCGATCTTGCCGCCGCCCTCGCCGGCCGGATTGGCTTCGGTCCAGGCGCGGTAGGGGATCCGGTGGAAGCTGGTCGGCACCGCGGCATAGCGGGTGCCGACGATCTCGGCGACCCGGCGGCCGAACGCCTCGCGGCTGCCGATCTTGTCCACAAGACCGGCTTGGAGCGCGGCGCGCGCCATGTCGCCGCCGGCTGCGTCGATCCGCCCGGGCATATCGGCGATGTAAGGCGCAAGCTGAGCCTTCGGCCGAGCCCGGCGGACCTCCTGCTGCCAGCTCTCCCACATCGAGCCGTAGACCGCGGTCAGGGCCT
Source organism: Allosphingosinicella sp. (assembly GCA_036388575.1). Classification (GTDB taxonomy): domain Bacteria; phylum Pseudomonadota; class Alphaproteobacteria; order Sphingomonadales; family Sphingomonadaceae; genus Allosphingosinicella. The sequence continues at coordinate 2,646 of DASVRO010000050.1, read as the reverse complement.
GGCGCGCCTCCGGCGACATGTCGGTGCGGGTGAGCGGCTCGGTCGCCGCCTTGTAGGTGCCGGCCCGGTAGACGTTGGCGGTGACCCCGAGCTTGTCGAGCAGCCCCTTCATGTAGAGGTTGGCTCCGCCCGGGCCGGTGACGAGCACTCCGCCCATCGGATCGAGCCACAGCTCGCTGGCATGGGCGGCGAGCTGGTAGCTGTCGTCGTCATAGGCGGTGGCGAAGGCGAGGACCGGCTTGTTGGCCTTGCGCACGGCGTCCAGCGCCTCGCCGACGGCGGCGATCGTCGCCTGGCCGCCGCCCGAGAAGATGTCGAGATCGAGCGCCACCGCCTTCACCCGGTCGTCCCGGGCGGCGACCTCGAGGCCGTGGACGACGTCGCGCAGCCGGTACTGGCGCGGACCGCCGCCGCTCAGCAGCTCGCTGGCGGTCGCCTGGGCCGGCTGCTCGACGATCGGACCATCGAGGTTGAGAAGCAGCGCCCCCCGGTCCGCCGCCCCGAGCGTCGGCCGAGCAGTCATCGCGGCGTAGAGGAGGGCGAAGAAGAGGATCATGAACAGGAGGACGAGCCCGTCCTTGATTCCGACGAGCAGCTTCCAGACCTTGCCCGCGAACTTCATCGCCTCACTCTCCGCCTTGGACCTGCCCCCCGGCTAGACCACCCTCGGCCTCCTGTAAATTCCGTCGGCGCGCGCGAGGAATTTCGTCGCGGCAAGGCTTGACCCGCGATGAACAAGCCCTAGATCAACGTCGCTGGCACTCACCTTCGGCGAGTGCTAACAATTTCAACATGTCGGCGCGGCGCCTTCGGGGGGCCGGCCGCCGCAACAGCAAAAGAAGAGGTGACGCGCATGAAATTTCGTCCGCTCCATGACAGGGTGCTCGTCCGCCGAGTCGAGGCCGAGGAGAAGACGGCCGGCGGCATCATCATCCCCGACACCGCCAAGGAAAAGCCGCAGGAGGGCGAGGTCGTCGCCGCCGGCTCCGGAACGCGCGGCGAGGACGGCACGATCACGCCGCTCGACGTCAAGACCGGCGATCGCATCCTGTTCGGCAAATGGTCCGGCACCGAGGTCCGCCTCGACGGCGAGGACCTGCTGATCATGAAGGAAAGCGACATCCTGGGCATTGTCGGCTGATCCCAGCCGACGATGTCCATCCCAGCGAAGGCTGGGATCCAATCCGACTCAACATGGACCCCAGCCTTCGCTGGGGTGACGTGATCAAACTAAGGAGCAACTAACATGGCAGCGAAAGACGTTCGCTTCTCCCGCGACGCCCGCGAGCGCATCATGCGCGGCGTCGACATCCTCGCCGACGCGGTGAAGGTCACCCTCGGCCCCAAGGGCCGCAACGTGGTCCTCGACAAGAGCTTCGGAAGCCCGCGCATCACCAAGGACGGAGTCACCGTCGCCAAGGAGATCGAGCTTAAGGACAAGTTCGAGAACATGGGCGCGCAGATGCTGCGCGAAGTGGCCTCGAAGACCAACGACCTCGCCGGCGACGGCACCACCACCGCCACGGTCCTCGCCCAGTCGATCGTCCGCGAGGGCATGAAGTCGGTCGCGGCCGGAATGAACCCGATGGACCTGAAGCGCGGTATCGACCTCGCGGTCATCCGGGTCGTCGAGGACCTCAAGGCCCGCTCCAAGCCGGTCGCCGGCACCAATGAGATCGCCCAGGTCGGGATCATCTCCGCCAATGGCGACACCGTCGTCGGCGAGAAGATCGCCGAGGCGATGGACAAGGTCGGCAAGGAAGGCGTGATCACCGTCGAGGAGGCCAAGGGCCTCGAGTTCGAGCTCGAGGTCGTCGAGGGCATGCAGTTCGACCGCGGCTTCCTCAGCCCCTATTTCATCACCAACGCCGAGAAGATGCAGGTCGAGCTCGCCGACCCCTACATCCTGCTCCACGAGAAGAAGCTCTCCAACTTGCAGGCCCTTCTGCCGATCCTGGAGGCCGTCGCCCAGTCGGGCCGTCCGCTGCTCATCATCGCCGAGGACATCGAGGGCGAGGCTCTTGCCACCCTCGTCGTCAACAAGCTGCGCGGCGGCCTCAAGGTCGCGGCGGTCAAGGCGCCGGGCTTCGGCGACCGCCGCAAGGCGATGCTCGAGGACATGGCGATCCTGACGGCCGGCCAGGTCATCACGGACGACCTCGGAATCAAGCTCGAGACGGTCACCCTGGACATGCTGGGCACGGCCAAGCGGGTCACCATCGACAAGGACAAGACCACCGTCGTCGACGGCGCAGGCACGTCCGACGCGATCAAGGCCCGAGTCGAGGCCCTCCGGGGCCAGATCGAACGCTCCGACAGCGAATATGACATGGAGAAGCTGCAGGAGCGCCTCGCCAAGCTCGCCGGCGGAGTCGCGATCATCAAGGTCGGCGGAAGCAGCGAGATCGAGGTCAAGGAGCGCAAGGATCGCGTCGACGACGCTCTCAGCGCCACCCGCGCCGCGGTCGAGGAAGGCATCGTCCCGGGCGGCGGCGTGGCCCTGCTGAAGGCGAGCCGCGTGCTCGACAGCGTCGAGACCCTGAACGCCGACGAAAAGGCGGGCGTCGCCATCGTGCGCCGCGCGCTGCAGTCGCCGATCCGTCAGATCGCCGAGAACGCCGGGGTCGAAGGCTCCATCGTCGTCGG
>DASVRO010000049.1:0-53112 GCA_036388575.1 Allosphingosinicella sp. | reverse complement strand
TGGTCGCCTTGGAATCGTTGACGAACAGGACGCCGTTCCTCTCGGCCACCCGCTCCATGCGGTGCGGGAGGCCGGGATAGGTGATGAGCGCATCGGCGATCGCCCGGTCGTCGACCCCGAGCGCGCGCACGGCGGCGACCGCCGCCGCGACGTTCTGGGCGTTGTGCGGCCCCTGCAGCGCCGGCCAGCGCGACTGGTCCTTGACATCGGCCGACGAGACCAGCGCCAGCTTGCCGTTGATCTGACCGGCGATCGCGCCGCTATATTCGTCCTCGGGCGCAATCACCGCGACATGCTCCTGCGACTGCATCGCGAACAGCCGGGCCTTGGAGGCGGCGTAATCGTCGACGCCGTCATAGCGGTCGAGATGGTCGGGCGTGACGTTGAGCAGGATCGCCACTTCGCAGTCGAGGCTCTGGGTGAGATCGATCTGGAAGGAGGAGAGTTCGAGCACGAAGACGCCGGCTTCCGGCAGCGGATCCTGCGCCATGATCGGCAGGCCGATATTGCCGCCCATCGTCGTTGGTACGCCCGCGGACTTGAGGATGTGGTGGATGAGCGCGGTCGTGGTCGACTTGCCGTTGGTGCCGGTGATCCCGACCACGCGGTGCGGCGGAAGGCTCGGCCGCGCCTGCGCGAACAGTTCGATGTCGCCGATCACCGGCACCTTGGCCTCGCGCGCCCGCGGACCGATCGGGTGCCGGTTCAACGGCACGCCGGGAGAGACGACGACGCCTGAGAAGCCGTAGATCGAGGTGGCGAGGGGATCGGCGATGCGTGCCTTGGCGGCCGCGCTCGCCCGTGCATCTTCGCTCTGGTCCCAGGCCATGATCTCGGCCCCGCTGGCGGCGAGCGCTTCCACCGTCGCCAGGCCCGAGCGTGCGAGGCCGAGCACGGCGTAGGACTTTCCGGCGAAGGCGGGGCTGGTGATCATCTCAGCTTCAGCGTGGAAAGCCCTGCGAGCGCGAGCACGAAGCTGATGATCCAGAAGCGGATCACGACCGTGGCCTCCGACCAGCCGATCTGCTCGAAATGGTGGTGGATGGGGGCCATCCGGAAGACCCGCTTGCCGGTGCGTTTGTAGAAGAACACCTGGATCACGACCGACAGCGCCTCGACCACGAACAGCCCGCCGATGATGGCGAGGACGAATTCGTGGTGGGTCGCGACTGCGATGGCGCCGAGTGCCCCGCCCAAGGCCAGGCTGCCGGTGTCGCCCATGAAGACCGCCGCCGGCGGCGCGTTGAACCACAGGAAGGCGAGGCCGGCGCCGACGATCGCCGAGCAGAGCACGGTGAGCTCTCCCACCCCAAGCACGAACGGGATTCCGAGATAGGCCGAGAAGACGGCGTTGCCGGCGAGATAGGTGATGAGGAGGAAGGCGAGGCTGGCGATGATCACGGGCATGGTCGCGAGGCCGTCGAGGCCGTCGGTCAGGTTCACCGCATTGCCGAAGGCGACGACGACGAAAGCGCCGAAGAAGGGATAGAAGAAGCCGAGGTCGACCACCGGCCCGTTGTAGAAGGGTATGTAGAGGTCGGTGCCCACTCCGAAGGTGATGATCGAGCAGCCGATTCCGGCGATGAGGAACTCGGCGAGCAGCCGGGTGCGCCCGGAGATGCCCTTGTGGCTCTTCTTGGTGACCTTGTCGTAATCGTCGAGGAAGCCGATCAGGCCAAAGCCGACGGTGATGAACAGGCAAGCCCACAGATATGTGTTGGCGAAGTCCATCCACAGCAGCATCGAGACGGTCAGCGACGTCAGGATCATCAGCCCGCCCATCGTCGGCGTGCCGCGCTTGGCGAGATGCGCCTCCGGGCCGTCGAGGCGGATCGGCTGGCCGTGGCCCTGGCGGATCTTGAGCCAGCCGATGAACTTGGGGCCGATGAGCAGGCCCAGGAACAGGGCGGTCGCGGTCGCGGCACCGGCGCGGAAGGTGATGTAGCGGAAGAGGTTCAGGACCCCGGGAAACCCAAGCTGTTCGGCAATCCACAAGATCATCAGCTTTTCCCGCCCGCCAGCGCCTCGACGAGGGCGGCGAGTCCGACCGAATTGGAACCCTTGACGAGAATCGCGTCGCCCGGCCGGGCCTCGCTCCGAGCCAGCTCGATCGCCGTCGCCGTGTCCGGCACATGCGCCATTTTAACCTTTGCGCCAAGGGCTTTCGCCAGCGCTTCCATCTCTTCGCCGACGAGGATCGCCAGCTCGACGCCGGCCGCCTCGATCGGCCCGGCCAGGCCGGCGTGGAAGCCGTCCGAGCTCTCGCCCAGCTCGCGCATCGAACCGAGCACGGCGAGGCGCCGGCCCGGCACAGGCAGGCTGCCGAAGGTCTTGAGGGTCGCCGCCATCGAGGCCGGGTTGGCGTTGTAGCTTTCGTCGATCAGCACAGCCTCGCCGCCGCCGAGCGCGATCCGGCGCCGCTCTCCCCGGCCCTTGAGGCCCGGCAGGTCGGCCAGCGCCAGCCCGGCCTGAGCGAGGTCGCCGCCGAGCGCCTCGACCGCCCCGAGCACGGCGAGCGCGTTCGACACCCAGTGATCGCCCGGCTGCGAGACGGTGAAGGTGAGCTCGGCGTCCGGCAGGATGGCGGTGACCAGCGAGCCGCCGCCCGGCGAGGGCACGACGTCGCGGGCGCGGATGTCGGCGCCGTCGCCGAGGCCGAAGGTCAGCACCCGCTGCGCATAGGGCCTGGCGGCCGCGGCGAGGCGGCCGCGATAGGGGCTGTCATGAGGGACGAGGGCGATTCCCCCCTCCTCCAGCCCCTGGAATATCTCGCCCTTGGCGTCGGCGATCTCCTCCTCGCTGGCGAAGAAGGCGCGATGCGCGGGGGCGATGGCGGTGACGATGGCGACGTGCGGCCGGACCAGCCGGGTCAGCGCCGCCAGCTCGCCTGCATGGTTCATGCCCATCTCGAAAACGCCGAAGCGGGTCTCGCGCGGCATCCGCGCCAGGGACAGGGGCACCCCGACATGGTTGTTGTAGCTCTTGACCGAGCGATGCGCCGAGCCCGGCGCCGCCCGGTCGAGCGCGGCGTGGAGCGCCTCCTTGGTCCCCGTCTTGCCGGCCGAGCCGGTGACTCCGCAGATCCGCGCGGAGGCGCGGTTGCGGGCGGCCCGGCCGAGCGCGTCGAGGGCGGCGGTCGTGTCGGCGACATGGACGTGGGGCCGGTCGATCTCCTCGGAGACCAGCGCTCCGGCCGCGCCGGCCGCGAACGCCTTGTCGAGGAAGCGATGGCCGTCGGTCGCCTCCCCCTTCATCGCGACGAAGAGGTGGCCGGGCTCGACCTCGCGCGAATCGAACGCGACTCCGCTTGCCTCGAAGCCGCCATGGACGGTCCCGCCGACGGCGGCGGCGATCTCGTCGGAGGTCCACAGGGCGCTCATGCAGCGCACTCCCTCGCGACGGCGACGTCGTCGAACGGGAGGATCCTGTCGCCGACGATCTGGCCCTGCTCGTGGCCCTTGCCGGCGAGGAGGACGATGTCGTCGGCGCCGGCCTCGGCGATCGCGGCGGCGATCGCCTCGCGGCGGCCCGGCACATCGAGCGCGTCCGGAGCGCCGGCGAGGATGTCGCGGCGGATCGCGGCCGGATCCTCGTTGCGCGGATTGTCGTCGGTGACGATGACCCGATCGGCCAGCCTCGCCGCCGCCGCGCCCATTTTCGGCCTCTTGCCGGTGTCGCGGCCGCCGCCGGCGCCGAAGACGAGGATCATCCGGCCTTTGGCGTGGGGCCGAAGAGCCTCGATCGCCGCCTCGATCGCGTCGGGCGTATGGGCGTAGTCGACATAGACCGGCGCTCCGGCGCGGGTGATCACCGCCCGCTCGAGCCGCCCCCGCACCCCCTGCACCCGTGACAGGCCGGCGAGGGTCCGGTCGAGGTCGCCGCCGGTCGCCAGCACCAGCCCGGCGGCGGTCAGGGCGTTGGCGGCCTGGTAGGCGCCGATCAGCGGAAGCTCGACCTTGCGGACCTTCCCCCCGGCCTCGAGCGTGAGCCGCTGGCCGAGCTGGGTCGACTCGAGCTCAACCAGCTTCAGCGTCTCGCCCCCGGCACCCACCGTCAGAAGCCGGAGCCCGCGCGCTCGGGCGCGGGCCGCGACCTCGGCCGACTTCGGATCGTCCGTCCAGATCACCGCCGCCCCGTCCGGCTCCACCACTTCGAGGAAGAGCCGCATCTTGGCCTCGAAATAATCCTCCAGCGTTGGGTGGTAGTCGAGATGGTCGCGGCTGAGGTTGGTGAAGGCGGCGGCCCGCACTGCAAGCCCCTCGGTCCTATATTGGGAGAGGCCGTGGCTCGACGCCTCGAACGCGGCGTGGGTCACCCCTTCTCGCGCGAGGCCGGCCATGTTCGACAGGAAGGTGACGATGTCCGGCGTGGTCAGTGCGGTCGTCGTCCGGTCGTCGGCGGTGGTGACCCCGAGCGTCCCGATCGAGGCGGCATGGTGGCCGGCCATCCGCCACAGCTGCCGGGTGAGCTCGACGGTCGACGTCTTGCCGTTGGTGCCGGTGACCGCGACGGCGGTCGCGGGGAACGGCCTGAAGAATTTCGCCGCCAGCCGGGCGAACTCGCGCCGGGGCTCCTCGGCGGCGACATGGGCGGCGCCTTCGACCGGAACGTCCGGCCTCGCCACGACCGCGACCGCGCCGGCGCTGACCGCCCGGGGGATGAAGTCCTCGCCGTTGAACGCCGCGCCGCGAAAGGCGCCGAACACCGTGCCCGGAGCGACTTTGCGATGGTCGATCGCGAAACCCGTCACCCGGGAATCGCCGCCGATTCCCGCGAGATCGGCGAGGCGCATCGGTCAGCCTTCCTTTTTAACGTAGGGGAGCACCTCCGCCATGTTGACGTCGCGAGTCGAGTCCGGCTGGACTCCGAGGAGTGCGCCGATCCGGCCGATCACCTTGGACACGACGGGAGCGACGTTCCAGCCGGCGGTGTGGAAGCCGAAGGTCTCGGCGGTGGACTTGGGATCGTCGAGCATGGCGACGACCACATAGCGAGGGTTGTCCATCGGGAAAACGCCCGCGAAGGTGGTGACCACCGCAGCGCCGGTGTAGCGGCCGCCGACGATCTTCTCGGCGGTGCCGGTCTTTCCTCCGACCCGATAGCCCGGAGCGTCGGCCCTGCCGCCGGTGCCGTCGGTGACGACGAGGCGGAGCAGCGAGCGCATCCGGTAGGAGGTCTCCTCGGTGAACACCCTCCGGCCCTTCGGCATCGGATGGCGGCTGTCGTATTTGATCAGGGTCGCCGGCCGCCAGATGCCGCCGTTGAACAAGGTGGCGTAGCCGTTGGCGAGGTGGAGCGGAGTGACGGCGATGCCGTGGCCGTAGCCGACCGTCATCGTCGCGACCTCGCCCCAGTTGGAACCCGGGGTCAGGGTCCGTCCGCGCTCGTTGAGTTCGATCGACACCGGCTCGAGGAAGCCCATCTTCCTGAGGAATTCCTGCTGCCGCGCCGAGCCGAGCTGGGCGGCGATCTGGGCGGTGCCGATGTTCGAGCTTTCCTTCATGATCTCGGCGACCGAGCAGGCGCGGCCGAACGGATGGGTGTCCGTGATCGTGAAGCCGCCGGCCGCAAGGCCGCGCGGGCAATTGTACATCTGGCCGAAGCTCTTCACCACGCCGGCGTCCATCGCCATCGCGACGGTGAACGGCTTGAAGGTCGAGCCGAGCTCGTAGACCCCGAGCGTGGCGCGGTTGAAGCCGGCCTGCTCGGCGTTGCGCCCGGGCTTGTTCGGATTGAGCTGCGGCAGCGAGGTCATCGCGATGACCTCGCCGGTCTGGACGTCGAGCACGATTCCGGCCGCGCCGATCGCGCTGAACTTGGCCATCGCGGCGCTGAGCTCGGTCTCCATCACCCCCTGGACCCGCGCGTCGATCGACAAAGCGACGGGGGTGCCGCGCTGCGCCGGGTCGCTCAGCCGGTCCTCGAGCACCCGCTCCATGCCGGCGACCCCGCGCCCGTCGAAATCGGTCCAGCCGAGGATGTGGCCGGCCATCGCGGTCTGCGGATACATGCGCTGCGGCTCGCGGCTGAACTCGATCGCCGGCTCGCCGAGCGCGTTCACCTTCGAGACCAGCTCCGGCACCGCCCGGCGGCTCAGATAGAGGAAGGTCTTCCCCGAGGTCAGCATCGCCTTGTAGTCGGCGACGCCGCGCTCCGGCATCAGCTGGGCGAGCTTGACGGCCAGCTCGTCCGGGTTGCCGAGCAGCCGATCGGGATGGATGGCGATCGACCAGGCGTCGATCGTCCGGGCCAGCGGGATTCCGTTACGGTCGACGATGTCGGCGCGGATCGGCACCAGCGGATTGCCGATCGCGCCCGCGCCGGCGCGGTCGGTGAACAGCTGGAGGAAGAGCAGCCGTCCGGCGATCAGCAAGGTGACCCCGGCGAACACCAGCATCATCAGCATCAGCCGCTGATAGGTGAGCGCCAGGCCCTGCGGCCGCTGGCCGGCGCCGCCGAAGCGGTCGGGGTGGATCGCGACGGTCGCCATCAGTTGCCGCCGCTTCCCTTGACCCTGGGCTGGCGGGGCGCCGCGGCGGCTTCGCGCACCGGCTTGGCGGCGGCGACCACGGGCTTGGCCGCGGAACGGCTCGCAGTCGCCTCGGCCTTGGCGGGCTTGGCGGCGGTGCGAACAGAAGCGGGATCGGGCTTGGCCGGCTTTGCCGCGGTGCGGGTCGCGGTGCCTTCGGCTTTTGCCGGCTTGGCATCCGCGCGAGCCGGCACGGCGCCGGGCTTGCCGGGCTTGGCGGCGGGCTTCGCCGCCGGGCTGGTGTCGACGCGCGCCGAGGCGGTCCGCAGCGGGGTGGGCTTGGCCGGCTTGACGGTGGGCGCGGCCGCCGGGCCCCGCTCGGGCTTGACCGCCGCCGGCTTGGCGGGCTCGGCCGGAGTGAAGCTGGCGCGGTGGATCAGCGGCGCGGCGGCGGCCGGCCGATCGGCCACGGCGCGGACCACCGCCGGCGCTTGCGGCTTGGCGGCCTCGGCGGGCTTGGCGGCGGGCGCCTCGGCCGAAGCCAGCCGAACCTCGGCGGAACGCTCGGCGACCGTCGGATCCTCGCGGTAGAGGCGGGCGAGGGTGAACTCGTCCTTGAGGAACTGCTGCGAGCTCGGCGCGGCCAGGGCGAGCACCTCGGCGTTCCACTGCTCGAGCTGGGTCATCCGGCCGCGCGTCCCGAGCTCGGTCTGCAGCGTGCGAATGTCGCTCCGGGCCTCGATGATCTGCCGCTCGACCTTGAGAAGCTCGTTCCGCTCGGTGGCGACGCGAAGCGACACCATGTAGCAGCCCAAGGCGGCGCTGCCGACGGTGGCGACCCAGATGACGGACTTGAAGCCCCTTGCGATCATGAGGGCATTCCCTTCCCTGTCCATGGGGAGGCGGAGGTCCGCCGCGCGACCCGGAGGGTCGCGGAGCGGGCCCGCGGATTGGCGATGACTTCGGCCTCGCCGGCCTTGACCGGCCTGGCGACGGCTTCGAACGTGGAGTCCGGCCGGTTGCCGCGCTGCTCGGGCAGATGGCGCGAGCCGGACGGGACGTCGCCGCTGCGCTCCTTGAGGAAGCGCTTCACCATCCGGTCCTCGAGGCTGTGGAAGGTGACGACGGCGAGCCGGCCGCCGGGCCTGAGCACCTGCTCGGCCGCCTCGAGCCCGCCCTCCAGCTCCTGCAGCTCCTCGTTGAGATGGATCCGAATCGCCTGGAAGGTGCGGGTCGCGGGATCCTTCTTCATGCCGGCGTGCCAGCCGAGCGCCTGGCGGACGATCTCGGCGAGCTGGCCGGTCCGCTCGACGGGGCGGGCGGCGACGATCGCCCGGGCGATGCGGCGCGATTTGGGCTCCTCGCCGTAGCGGTAGAGGACGTCGGCGATCTCCTCCTCGGACGCGTTGTTGAGGAAATCGGCCGCGCTCTCGCCGTCCCGGCCCATCCGCATGTCGAGCGGGCCGTCGGCCTGGAAGGAGAAGCCGCGCTCGGCGCGGTCGAGCTGCATCGAGGAGACGCCGATGTCGAGCGCGACTCCGTCGACGCCGTCGACATCGCGGTCGGCAAGCGCCTGACGCATCCGGGAAAAACGCTCCGGAACAAGCGTCAGGCGCCCCCCGCTCGAAGCCGCCAGAATCTCGCCTTCTGTAATCGCATCGGGATCGCGGTCGAAGGCGTAGACCTTGGCAGCTCCTTTTTCGAGAATGGCTCTGGTGTAGCCGCCGGCGCCGAAGGTGCCGTCGACATGGGTCTCGCCGGGGGCGATCGCGAGGCCGGCGATCACCTCGTCGAGCAGCACCGGGACGTGCGGGGCCGGCACGGTCTCGGGGCTCATGGGGTGATCCCTTTCTCCTCAAGGCGCCACGCGGCGATCTCCTTGAGGTCGCGGTCGCCCTCGACGAGGGCGGTTCGGGGGTTCCAGATCTCGACGATGCCGCCGATCCCGACGAACAGCGCGAGGTCCTCGATCCGGCCCTTGCGCCGCATCATCGGCGGAAGGACGATGCGGCCGGAAGGGTCATAGGGGACGTCCTCGGTCATTCCGAACATGCGGCGGGCGCGGGCGTAATGGTCGTCGAGGGTGCCGCCGCGATCCTCCTCGGCGAGCCGGCGGCGCTCGAGGTCGGCCCACAGATTCTTCGCGTAATTGCGCCCGTAGGCGGTCAGGCAGGGGGCGATCTCATGGGCGCCGACGACGATGGCGCGGGCATCCGAGCGGCGCTCGATGACGGAGCGGACGAACGCGGGAACGGAGAGACGCCCCTTGGCGTCCACCGTGTTGAGCGCGCTGCCCTGGAAGAAGTCCTCGACCTCCACCGCCCCTGTCCGCTCCCATACACGGAGCCTCCCCGTTCGCGGAAACACGAAGTGCGCCGCGTGACTCGTCGGTCAGCCGAGAAGATGCCCCAAAAATCAGAAGGCGTGGATAACATCGGCGGACCCCCAATGGAAGGGGATTTCATGCCTTTTTTGGGGATTTCATGCCTTTAGAGTGCATTTCGTGGTTTGTTCTTCATGTTGTTCAATCGATGTTCGCGCCTCTCGGGCCTGTGGATAAGTCTGTGATTAGCGCCTCCGGCGGCGGCGCAGCAAGAGTCCGGTTGCGGCGAGCGCCGCGGCCAGCGCCAGCGCGAGGGCGGCGAGTCGCCCGGCCAGCCCCTTCGGCTCGGGCGGGGGCGGAGGCGGGCGCCGGATCCCGGCGAGCTCGTCGAGCCATTCGCCGACGACGGCGCGATTGTCGGCCCGCTCCCAGAGCGAGTCGCGCATCAGGTCGGCATCGGCGACCACTCGGACCCGGCCTAGCCCGAGGCGGCAGAAGGCCGTCCACCCCTCCTCTCCGACGACGCAGCCACGGCTCGCGCCGCGCAGGCGCCCGGGGGCGTCCATCAGCAGGGTCCGCCTGTTCCACCGAGCCCGGACCTCGCGGACCTCGGCGGGCGTGTCGAGCGCCAGCCGCCAATGGTGGAGCAGGGGCGCCAGCAGCCCGACCGGCGGAGCGCGCCGGATGTCGCCGGGCGGCAGGGCGCTCGGCCAGGTCAGCCTCGGATCGGTGAGGATCAGAGCCCGGCCGCCCCCGCGGATCCAGGCGTCGAGCGCGGCCAGCTCCGCCGGGGCGAGCCGCTGCGGCTGGGCCAGGAACAGGACCCGCCCGCGTCGCAGGCTCACCGGATCGAGCACGTCGAGCGGCTCGAACTCGAAATCCTCCCTGAGATCGACGAAGGAGGCCGCCGGCCGCGCGGCGGGATCGAACGGACCCGTCTCGCCCCAGTAGAGCGGGAGCCCGGTCATCAGCGTGACGGCCGGCCTGGGTTCGCCCGGAGCGGCCGCGGCGAGCAGGATCAGCGCAGCGGCGAGCAATATCCCCTCTCCCGCTTTTCGCGGGAGAGGAGGGGCCCATCCGCGCAGCGGATGGGAGGTGAGGGTCTGTAAACCGGACCCAGCAAGACCCTCACCCCCCAAGCCTCCGGCTTGGGTCCCCCCTCTCCCGCGAAAAGCGGGAGAGGAATTAACGCCCCTGCGCCGGCGCCGGCTGGGCGGCGTTGTCGTCGTCGGCATTGCCGGGGGCGACTCCGAGCTCGGCGAGCGGCTCCTTGGGCTCGGCCTGGTTGGCGGCGCCGGCCGCGGCCTGGTTGCCGCCCGAAAGCTGGGTCTCGATCAAATTGGTCGTGATCGGCTCCTCGTTGCTCGGGCTGGTGAACACCGCGCCGAGCAGCACGAGGAGGAACACGAAGGCAAGGCCGGTGAGGCCGATGCGGACCCGTTGCACGCGCTTCCTGCTCTCCAACCCCCTTGGGCGTTCCGGACGGGTAACTTATGCAGCCGGCTTTGTCGAACCCGCGCTGTTGCGAAACATTCGCAGAAAGCGCTTGACGGACGATGCCGCTCTGGCGAAGTCATCGTCATGATGAAAAACCTCCTCTCCGCCGCCCCTTTGGCCATGCTCCTCGCCCTCGCCGCCTGCGAGAACGAGACGATCGATCCGAACGAGACTCCCGAGACCCAGGCCTCGCGCAACAACGCCGCCTCCGTGGAAGCGCCGCCGATGATCCAGGCGAGCCGCACCTATCGCTGCAAGGACAACAGCCTGCTCTACGCCGATTTCTACACCAACGACACGGTCAACGTCCGCGCGCAGAAGGACGGCCCCGGCACGACCCTGACCGCCCCCGCCGCCGGCCAGCCCTATGTCGCCGAAGGCTATTCGCTCAGCGCCAACGCCGCCCAGATCAACTACACCGCCCCCGGCAAGGGCGCCCAGAGCTGCAAGGCGTAGCTCAGCCCGCCGTCATCCCGATACGCTAAAGGGGACAGTCACTAGTGACTGTCCCCATCCCTGCTTAGACAAGCTCCCGATGCGCCGCTAACAGGCGCACGCATGAGCGAATCCATCACCGCCCAGACCGTCGCCGAGCACGGCTTCTCCCCCGAGGAATATGAGCGCGTCCTCCACGCGCTTGGTCGCGAGCCCAACCTCACCGAGCTCGGCATCTTCTCGGTCATGTGGTCGGAGCATTGCTCCTACAAGAGCTCGCGCATCCACCTGAAGAAGCTGCCGACGACGGCGCCCTGGGTGATCTGCGGCCCCGGCGAGAATGCGGGGGTGATCGACATCGGCGACAACCAGGCCGCCATCTTCAAGATGGAGAGCCACAACCACCCGTCCTACATCGAGCCCTATCAGGGCGCCGCGACCGGGGTCGGCGGGATCCTTCGCGACGTCTTCACCATGGGCGCCCGCCCGGTCGCCAACCTCAACGCGCTGCGCTTCGGCCGGCCGGATCACCCCAAGATGCGCCACCTGATCGCGGGCGTCGTCGCCGGAATCGGGGGCTACGGCAATTGCGTCGGGGTCCCCACCGTCGGCGGCGAGGTCAATTTCCACCCGGCCTATGACGGCAACATCCTCGTCAACGCCATGACCGTCGGAGTCGCGGACCAGGACAAGATCTTCTATTCGGCCGCCGCCGGGATCGGTAATCCGGTCGTCTACGTCGGCTCCAAGACCGGCCGCGACGGGATCCATGGCGCCACCATGGCCTCCGCCGATTTCTCCGAGGACAGCGAGGAGAAGCGCCCGACCGTCCAGGTCGGCGACCCGTTCACCGAGAAGCTGCTGATCGAGGCCTGCCTCGAGCTGATGGCGTCCGACGCGATCGTCGCCATCCAGGACATGGGCGCCGCCGGCCTCACCTCCTCCAGCGTCGAGATGGCGTCCAAGGGCGGGGTCGGGCTCGAGCTCGACATGAACGCGGTGCCCTGCCGCGAGGAGGGGATGACGCCCTACGAGATGATGCTGTCGGAATCCCAGGAGCGGATGCTGATGGTGCTCAAGCCCGGCCGCGAAGCCGAGGCCGAGGCGATCTTCCGCAAGTGGGAGCTGGATTTCGCCGTCATCGGCCGGGTCACCGAGGCCGGTCCGGATGGGGGCCACCTGGTGCTGAAATGGAACGGCGACACGGTCGCCGACATCCCGCTCGCGCCGCTCGCCGACGACGCGCCCTGCTACGACCGGCCGTGGGTGCCGACGCCGAAGCCGGAGCCGCTCGCCGACGTGCCGGAAAGCGCGGACGTCGCCGCCGACCTCCTGACCTTGATGGCGTCGCCCGACCTCGCCAGCCGCCGCTGGATCTGGGAGCAATATGACCAGAAGGTCGGCGGCGACACGGTCCAGCCCCCGGGCGGCGACTCCGCCGTGGTCAGGGTCCACGGCACCGACAAGGCGCTCGCGATCACCACCGACGTCACTCCGCGCTATTGCCGCGCCGACCCGTTCGAAGGGGGCAAGCAGGCGATCGCCGAAGCGTATCGAAACCTGTGCGCGGTCGGAGCGGCCCCGCTCGCCGCCACCGACTGCCTCAACTTCGGCAATCCCCAGCGCCCCGAGATCATGGGCCAGCTGGTCGGCTGCATAGACGGCATGGCCGAGGCGTGCCGGGCGCTCGACTTCCCGATCGTGAGCGGCAACGTCTCCCTCTACAACGAGACCAAGGCGGAGGACGGCAGCGGAAGCGCCATCCTTCCCACCCCCGCGATCGGCGGAGTCGGGCTTCTCAAGGATTGGCGCAAGGCCGTCGGAATCGGGTTCAAGGGCATCGGCGACGTCATCGTGACGATCGGCCAGCGCCGCGGCCATCTCGGCCAGTCGCTATGGCTTCGCGAGCTCCACGGCCGCGAGGACGGCCCGCCGCCGCCGGTCGACCTCGCCGCCGAGCGCGCCGCCGGCGAGTTCGTCCGGGCCGCGATCGCCGGAGGCGCGATCACCGCCTGCCACGACGTCGCCGACGGCGGCCTCGCCGTCGCCCTCGCCGAGATGGCCCTGGCCGGCGCTGTCGGGGCCCTGATCAACAAGCTGAGGCCCGGCTCGAACGCCGAGCTCTTCGCCGAGGACCAGGGCCTCTACGTCGCCACCATCTGCGACGATTGCCTGCTCACCTTCCTGCGCCGCGCCCACGCCGCCGGAGTCGAGGTGGAGGCGATCGGCCGAACCTGCGGCACCCGGCTGATCTTCGAGCTTCCGGGCGGCGACCATTGCGTCCCCCTCGCCGAGCTGCGCCGAGCCCACGAAGGCTTCTTCCCCACGCTGATGGCCAGCGAGCTCGGCGCAGCCTGACGGGCGGGCCGGCGCGCCCGCTTGACTCCGCCCCCGCGGCGGCTTCTCCTTCGCCTGGGGAGACGCCATGCTGAGACCGATCCTGATCGCCACTTCGATGGCGGGAACCCTCGACATCCTGTCGGCCTTCCTTTTCGCGGGGATGTCGGGGATGAAGCCCCTCGGCGTGCTTCGCTTCGTCGCCAGCGGACCGTTCGGAGCGGCGCCCGACGCGGGCCCCGGCTGGGCGGCGGTCGGTCTCGCCGTCCATTTCGCGATCATGGCCTGCATGGCGGCGGCCTATATGCTAGCCGCGCCGCGGATCCCGGCGCTTCTGCGGCACCCCAGCCCTGCCGGACTGGCCTACGGACTGCTGCTCTGGCTCGTCATGTATTGGCTCGTGATGCCGCTGCGCTTCGGAATGCCGCTGCCGAACACGCTCTGGGCCGTCGGCAACCAGCTCTTCTCCCACTGCATCCTGGTCGGGATCCCGATCGCGCTGGTGGCGAGGCGGTACTTCCCCTCTCCCGAACCCGGCCGGACCTGATGCCCGCCGGATACTCAGGCACTCCGCTCGCCCGCAAGCTGTCGCTGAAAGACGGGCAGCGGGTCTGGCGGGACGGAATGCCGGAGGGCGTCCGCGCCGAGATCGAAGGGGACGGCCTTGCCGTCGATCTCCTCGAAGCGCCCGAGGCTCCGATCGACTCTGCTCACATCTTCGTCACCGAATATGCCGACATGGAAGCCAAGCTCGCCGCTCTTCGCCCCTTGCTCGCGCCCGGCGGCTTCATCTGGGTGAGCTGGCCGAAGAAGGCCTCGAAACGCGCCACCGACATCACCGAGGACCGGATCCGCGACGCCATCCTCCCCGCCACGGACCTCGTCGACGTCAAGGTCTGCGCCGTCGACCAGGTCTGGTCGGGCCTCAAGCTGATGGTGCGGCGCAAGAGGTGATTACGTGCAACCCCTCGCCCTGCAGGGGAGAGGGACAGCCGGCGCGAAGCGGCGGCAGGGTGAGGGCACGGCGGCGGCAATCTGCCCTCACGGCGATTATCGAACCGCCTCCCCCGCCTCGCCCGCCGAAGGAAATAGGAATTGGTGTCAGACACCAATTCATAAGCCGTTGCATCGGAACGCGGCGCAATAGGATTTCCTTTGATCCATCGTCATCCCGGCGAAAGCCGGGACCCAGGAACAAGAGACTGGTCGAACGGGAACGCGAGGCTGCGCTGGGTCGGCGTTCCTGGGTCCCGGCCTTCGCCGGGATGACGATGACTATTGCGAACGCTTCGCATTATCGGTATAGCCGATCTCCATGATCGTTTGCGTCTGTAACGCGATTCGCGAATCCGATGTCCGCCAGGCGGCCCGCGACGGCGCCTCCTGTCCGAGCAGCGCCTATAGCCACTTCGGCCGCAAGCCGCGCTGCGGGCAATGTTTTCCCTTCGCCCGCGAGATCATCGCGGCCGCCCAGACGGCGGGCTGAACGGCCGCCGGTCCCAAGCGCCGGACGCCTGGGCGCGCCTTCCTGACATTGCCTCGCAATTGCCCTGGCGCGGCTCGCGCCGGGCATCGCGACTGACTCGCAAACGCAGCGGGTTTTCCGCAGTTTTCCGCCATTTTTTCGATGCTTTTCGACCGCGGAAGCGCTACAGGTGCGGCCCCTGAAGGAGGCTGGCGATGAAAGGCGACGCGAGAGTTATCGAGCTGCTCAACGAAGCGTTGAAGAACGAGCTCACCGCCACCAACCAATATTGGCTCCACTACCGGATGCTCGACAATTGGGGCGTGAAGCGCCTCGCCGCCTTCGAGCGCGGCGAGTCGATCGACGAGATGAAGCATGCCGACCGGCTGTCGACGCGCATCCTGTTCCTCGACGGCCTGCCGAATTTCCAGCTGCTCGGCCGCCTGCGGATCGGCGAGACCGTCGAGGAGGTGCTCCGGGCCGATCTCGATCTCGAGCTCGAGGCTCTGATCCAGCTGCGCGGCGCCATCCAGCATTGCGAGACGGTCCGCGACTACGTCTCGCGCGACCTGTTCGCCGAGATCCTCGAGAATGAGGAAGAGCATGTCGACACGCTCGAGACCCAGTTCCAGATGATCGCCCGGATGGGGCTGGAGAATTACATCCAGCTGCAGTCGAAGCCCGCCGAGGACTGAGCGCGTCGGCGTCCGGAAGGACCATGACCCCTCTCCCTAAAGGGGAGAGGGAGGGGCCCAAGCGAAGCTTGGGAGGGTGAGGGCATACCTCGGCCAATCATCACCCCCGGTCGCTCCCTCACCCTGCCGCTTTCGCGGCTGTCCCTCTCCCCTTCAGGGAGAGGGGGTGAAGGCGAGAAGGCGCGCGGGGGCCTCCGTTGCCGGATGAAGGAAAAAACCGCCGGCGCGTCTCTGCCACGGGCACCCGGGGCTGGACGCTTTGTCGCCCTCGGAGCCGGCCTGGAGCCAAAATAGGATTTGCCAAAACTGGCTTCCTATGATTTACCTATGAAATGGAACACAACCAGAACGTCTTCAGCCCCGGAGCGGCGACCGATGAGCCCGCTTCCTCCTCCGCAAACCACCTCGGCCGCGCCTGCGGGCGGCCGCGCGACTCGCGGCCGCGGCCGCCCGACGATCGCGACGACCTGATCTCGGACCGGCTTGGGTCCTACGTGCCGGTCGAAACCGATTCGGCCGGCCGGCGGCGGCGCTGCGACGGCTTCACGCCGGACCGCCAGGTCGTCTTTCTCGATGCGCTCGCGCGCTGCGGAGTGGTTGCCGATGCGGCCCGAGCCGCCGGGATCAGCCGCGACACCGCGTACAATCTGCGCAATCGGGCGGAAGGGGCGGCCTTCTCGCTCGGCTGGGACGCGGCTTACCTCAAGTCGCGGGCGCGCCTCGCCGACGACCTGGAATCCCGGGCCCGGAACGGCGTCGTCGACAGGATCTACCGCAACGGCGAGCTGTGGGGCGAGCGCCACCGCCACGACAACCGGCTGGCCATGGCCGTGCTCACCCGCCTCGACCGGCAGGCGGAAGGCCTCGGCGAGGGCGCCGCCACCGCCCGGGTCGTGGCCCAGGAGTGGGACCAGTTCCTCGACCTCGTCGCCGACGGGGGCGACGGCGCCGGCGACTTCCTCTTATCCCGGGCGGCGAAGGAAGCGGAGCTTGCGCAGGGCGTGGCGGCGAGAGCGGACGGCGGCGACCCGGCGGCCGTCGGCGATCTCTACCGGTCCCTCGAGGCGTTCGAGCGGCTGTTCGCTTATTCGATGTTCGGCGGCGGCCTCGACGGAGAGGCCGATCTCACCGGGCTGGAACCTGCCGAGATGGCATGCTGGACCGACACCGACTGGCTCCGCGCAAACCGCGGCGGCCTTCTCGATGGGCTTGGGGCGGACGAGTGGCCGGAGGCGGTTCGCCAACCCGTTCCAGACGGGACTGATGGCAAGTGTCGGACTCGTCAGGATATCGCTTTCGCGGTGCCGGGCGGCGGGGCGGAAATGGAGCCTCCGGACGGCGGCGGCGGCGATCCGGGCCTCGCCAGGGCCCGTCTCGAATATCGCCGCCGCTTCCCGCAGGCCGGCGAATCCGGTAACAGCTCCCGCGACACCCGTTCGGAAGGGGGAACCGGGCCATGACCGCCGCCACCGAGCCGCCGCCGCGCATCGCCACCCTCGACATCGTCCGCGGGGTCGCCGTGATGGGCATCCTGGCGATGAACATCGTCGCCTTCGCGATGCCGCCCTCCGCCTATCTGAACCCCAATGCCTGGGGCACCGAGAGCGGCTGGGACCTCGCGTCCTGGGCGTTCAGCTTCGTGCTCGTCGACGGCAAGATGCGCGGCCTCTTCTCCTTCCTGTTCGGGGCGAGCCTGCTGCTCGTCATCCAGAAGGCGGAGGCGAAGGGCGAATCGGCGGCGTCGGTCCACTTCCGGAGGATGCTGTGGCTGCTGCTGTTCGGCTGGCTCCACTTCCTGTTCATCTGGTACGGCGACATCCTCACCGGCTATGCCTCGATCGGGCTGGTCGCCTGGTTCTTCCGCGACCTCGCGCCGCGCCGGCTGCTGATCTGGGGCGTCTTCTTCGTCCTGCTCGAATTCGCGATGATGTCGGCTTTCGCCGCCCGCACCCAGGAGCTCGCCGCGACGCTCGCGGCGTCGCCCGGCAATGCCGTGGCCGCCACCGAGATGAAGGCGATGGGCGAGGGCATCGCGGTGCCGGCGGCGGCCGAGATGACCCGTCAGCTCGGGGTCTTCCTGGGCCCGTGGACGGGGGTCGTCCGCGACCAGTTCACCAGGCATCTCGGCGAGCCTCTGTTCATGCTGTTCATCTTCGGCTGGGAGACGCTGGGCTACATGCTGCTCGGCATGGCGGCGCTCAAGAACGGCTTCCTGACCGGAGCCTGGGACGACCGGCGCTACCTGTGGGTCGCCGCCGTCGGCTTCGCGATCGCCTTGCCCTGCTATGCCGTCCTCGCTTGGCTGCTGGCGCGGGACGGATTCACCGTGCCGGGCATCTTCACCTACTCGTTCGCCGGGACGGTGCTTATCCGGCCGGTGGCAGTCGCGGCGATCGCCGCGCTGATCATCCTCCTCACCCGCCGCGGCGGCGCGCTGACGCAGCGGATCGCCGCCGCCGGGCGCGCCGCCTTCACCAACTATCTTGGCACCTCGATCCTGATGACGGCCCTATTCTACGGCTGGGGCGCGGGCCTGTTCGGAAGCCTGAGCCGGATCGAGCTGTGGCTGGTCGTGTTCGCGATGTGGGGCCTGATGCTGCTCTGGTCGAAGCCCTGGCTCGATCGCCACCGCTACGGCCCGTTCGAATGGCTGTGGCGCACCCTGGCGCGGTGGCAATGGCAGCCGATGAGGAAGCCCGCCGCGGCGGCTTAGGCATGCCGGATCGAGCTGCCCACCTCGTCATGCCGGACTTGATCCGGCATCCACCTTACTTCCCTCGAGCGCAGGGGCGCGAGGAAGATGGATCCCGGATCAAGTCCGGGATGACGATTCAACCTTCCTGCTATGGCTCCCGGCGATCAGCTCGTCGCCCGCCTCCGCACCAGCGGGTTGGCTTCCGCCTCGAGCTGGGTGATCGTCTCGACGTAGAGCGGCCTAAGCCGGGCCACCGACGGCAGCAGATCGTCGGGGAAGAAGCCCATTTCGATGGCGCGGCGGGCGCGGAACTCGATTTCCTCGGCGAGAGCGCCGAGCGGCTCGGCGCCGAACTGGCGCGCCTCCGATTTCATCGTGTGCGCCGGAAGGACCAGGCCGGCGGTGTCGCGGGCGTGCATCGCCGCCTCGATCCGCCCCACCGCTTTCTCGCCATCCTCGCGGAAATAGGAGAGGATTCGGGCAAAACCCGCACCCAGCTCGCTGCGCGCCGCACAGAAGACCGTCCAGTCGACGACCTCATCCATATTCCCGGTCCACTCGTCCACAAACCCAGACTAGGCGCCGGGGGTAAAGGACCCGTTGACGCGGGTGTAAGCTATTTCGACAATTCGCACGGAGCGGCCGGAGGCCCGGGCTTTCCGGCCAAGGCCGGAATCCAGTCGTTCCGTCGGTGCCGCTGGGCCCCGGCCTCGCCGGGGAGCGGCAGGGCCCTAGGCTTTCGAGTCGAAGGGATTCTTCGAGCCGCGCAAAGAGAGGCGGATCGGCACCGCGCCGAAGCCGAGCTCGCGGCGCATGCCGTTCATCAGGTAGCGGCGATAGCTTTCGGGCAGCGCCTCGAGCCGGCTTCCGAAGACGACGAAGCTCGGCGGCCGCGAGCCGACCTGGGTGATGTAGCGAAGCTTGATCCGGCGGCCCGACGGCGCCGGCGGCGGATTCTTCTCGACCGCCTCCTCGAACCAGCGGTTGAGCTGGCCGGTCGAGACCCGCTTCGACCAGATGTCGCGCACCTCGAAGGCGGCGCCGAGCAGGGTGTCGAGCCCCTTGCCGGTCTTGGCCGAGACGGTCAGCAATGGCACGTTGGGCGCCTGGGCGAGACCTTCGCCCAAGGCCGCCTTGATGCCGTTGAACAGGCTGCTCTGGTCGTGAGCCACGTCCCATTTGTTGATCGCGATGATCAGCGCCCGCCCCTCCTGCAGGACCCGGTCGCCGATCTTGAGGTCCTGAGCCTCCAGGCCGAGCGTGCCGTCGAGCAGGAGCACGACCACCTCGGCGAAGTCGACCGCCCGAAGGCCGTCGGCGACTGCGAGCTTCTCGAGCTTGTCCTGGACCTTGGCCTTCTTGCGCATTCCGGCGGTGTCGATCAGCCGAACCGGCCGCTCCTCGCCGCCGGGCCCCTTCCACATCCAGTCGATCGCGATCGAATCGCGGGTGATCCCGGCCTCGGGCCCGGTGATCAGCCGCTCCTCCTCGAGGATGCGGTTGATCAGGGTCGACTTGCCGGCATTGGGGCGGCCGACGATGGCGAGCTTGAGCGGCCCCTCCGCGCCCTCCTCCGCGCCTTCCTCCTCGTCGCGCTCGATATGCGGCCGAAGATGCTCGAACAGGTCGACGACTCCGTCGCCATGCTCGGCGCTCATCGCGATCGGCTCGCCGAGGCCGAGCGACCAGGCCTCGAGGATGCCGCTCTCGCCCGAGCGCCCCTCCGCCTTGTTGGCGGCGAGGATGACCGGAGTCGTCTCGCTGCGCAGCCAGCGGCCGATCTCCTCGTCGAGGGGGGTGAGGCCGGCGCGGGCGTCGATCAGGAACAAGGCGGCGTCCGCCTCGCGCACCGCGGCGACGGTCTGGGCGCGCATCCGGCCCGGCAGGGTCTCGGGATCCTCGTCCTCGTAGCCGGCGGTGTCGATCACCCGGAAATCGAGCCCAAGCAGGCTCGCCTCGCCCTCGCGCCGGTCGCGGGTGACTCCGGGCCGGTCGTCGACCAGCGCGAGCTTGCGGCCGACCAGCCGGTTGAACAGGGTCGACTTGCCGACATTGGGCCGGCCGACGATCGCGACGGTGGGAAGCTTGGCCATGGCGCGGCGGCTGTGGCGCTTATGCGGCGAAGGGTCAACCGGGCAGAACCCTCTCCCTGCAGGGGAGAGGGACAGCCGGAGCGAAGCGACGGCAGGGTGAGGGCACGGCGGCGGAAGGTAGGGCCCTCACCCTCCCAAGCCTTCGGCTTGGGCCCCTCCCTCTCCCCTACAGGGAGAGGGGAACCGTTACCGCCAGGCCGTCAGCTGCCCGCCGTCGTGGAGCACGTAGAGCGTGTTGTTGGCGACGATCGGCGACAGCGACACCGGCATCTTCGTCTCCACCGTCGACTGGACCGTGCCGTCGGTCGGCGAGACGTTGACGATCTGACCGGCCGAATTGGCGAGGACGAGGCGGTCGCCGGCGAGGATCGGGCCGACCCAGTCGATCCGGCCCTTCTTGTCCTTGGCATCGCGGTAGAGCGTCAGCTGGGTCATCCAGCGGATCCGGCCGTTGGTCCGCGACAAAGCGAGCAGCTGCGCCTGGTCGGTGACGACGTAGATCCAGTCGCCGGCCACCCAGGGCGTGGCGATCCCGGCGACGTTGATCTCCCAGACGCGCTGGCCGGTGATCAGCTCGATCGCCACCATCCGGCCGCCCTGGCCGACGGCATAGACCCGGCCGGAATCGATCACCGGATCGGCGTCGATGTCGCTCAGCGAGGTCACGCTGGTCGAGATGCTGGTGCGGGCGAGCGCATCCTGCCAGATGTTCTGGCCGTTCTCGTAGCGATAGGCGTTCAATTCGCCGGACGAGAAGCCGGCGACCACCGTCCCCTGCGCCGCGGCCGGCGAGGAGGCGCCGAGCAGGCCGGCGATCTCGACCGCTCCGGCGCCGGTCCAGCGGACCTTGCCGTCGGCCGGGTTGAGCGCGAACAGCTGATTGTCCTGGGTGATCACATAGACATTGTCGTTGGCGACGGTCGGAGCGCCGCGCAGCGGTGCGCCGGGCCGGACCGTCCAGAGGATGGCGCCGGTCTTGGCGTCGATCGCCGAGGCGTCGCCGGCGCCGTTGGTCGCATAGACCCGGCCGTTGTCGTAGGCGACTCCGCCGCCGAACAGGGCGCCCTCCGGCGCGTCCGGCCCGCGCACCTGGCGCTGCCACACCGTGCCGCCATTCTCGGGGCTGAGCGCGCGGACGACGGCGCGGGTGTCGATGGTGAAGATCTTGCCCTCGGCGACCACCGGCGAGGAGGCGAGCTGGCCGGAGTTGCTGCTGCCCTCGCCGATGCTCTGCCGCCAGGCCATGGCCAGCGCGGAGCCCAAGGCGACATGGCCCATCGACTTGGCGGCGTTGCCGCCCGACTGCGTCCATTCGGCGTTGGGCTGCGCCGGCGGCAGGGTGATTGCGACCCCGGCCAGCGCCGGATCGATCTCGAGCACGGTCTCGCGGGCGAGAACGGGGATTCGCTCGCCGACGGTCGGGGTGACGTTCTTCTTCTTGTCGCCGCCGAGGCCGAGCGTGCCGCAGCCGCCGAGCAGGCTGGCGGCGGCGAGGGCGATCACGATACGCTTCATCGATTACCTTCCTGGGTTTGCGTCCGCCGTCTCCTGGACGGCGTCGACTCCGAGCGAGCCGGCCATCTGGGTGGCGCGCGAACGCAGGGTGTCGGGGAGCTTCTTGTCCTTGGCCATGGCGGCGAAGAGGGCGCCGGCCTGCTGGGGCCTGTTCATCTTGAGATAGGAGATGGCGACCATCTCGCCGGCGCTTCCGAACCAGGGGTTGCCCTCGACGGCAAGGCCCTTGAGCCGGTCGACCACCGCCTGCGGCGGCAGGGTGTCGAGCTCGAGCGCGGTCATCCTGACCAAGGCGACGTCGCGATAGGGCTGGGCGAGGCCGGCGTCGTCGGCGACCTGCTTGAAGGTCGCCGCCGCCGCCTTGAGATTGCCGTCCTCGATGGCGAGGTCGGCCTTGGTCATCAGCGCCGCGGCGCGATGGCCGTCGGAGCCCGACCTGGCGAGCGCGTCGAGCTTGCCGACGGCGGCGGCCTTGCGGCGCGCGGCGATGTCCTCGAACGCCGAGATCAGCTGCTCGCCGCGTTCGCCGCCCTTCGCCACCTGCTGGTTCTGCCACCAGATGAACCCGGCGATCGCCGCCAGCACGAGCAGGATGCCGGCGATGACCAGCTTGCCGAACCGCTCCCAGAGGGTCTTCATCTGGTCGCGGCGCAGCTCCTCATCGACCTCGCGATAAAAGCTCTCGTTGTCGGCAGGCTTCAGCGCCAAGAAAAACCTCCAAGTCCACGCCGGGCGTCCCCGCTCCGCCATGCCTCTTCGCTCAAGAAAGCGATACCGAGGATGAACGGAAGGGTACGCGGCAACTGCCCCGGGCGCCTCTCTACCGACGCCCGGCGCGCAACGGAAGCCTTACTTCTTCGAGCGCTGGATTTGCTCGTCGCCGGGGAAGGTCCGGCTGCGGACCTCGCCGGCATAAGCGGCGGCGGCGGCTTCGATCCTTCCGGCGAGATCGTCGTAGCGCTTCACGAAGCGGGGCGTGCGCTCGAACAGGCCGAGCATGTCCTCGGTGACCAGCACCTGGCCGTCGCAGCTCGGCGAGGCGCCGATGCCGATCGTCGGGCAGGAGACTTGCGCCGTGATCTCGGCCGCCACCTCCTCCATCACCCCTTCGAGCACCAGCAGGAAGCAGCCCGCCGCGTCGATCGCCTTCGCATCGGCGACGATCTTGAGCGCCTCCGCCTCGCTTCGACCGCGCGTGCCGTAGCCGCCGAGCGCGTTCACCGCCTGGGGGGTGAGGCCGACATGGCCGATCACCGGGATGCCGCGCTCGGTGAGGAAGCGGACCGTCGGCGCCATCGCCTCGCCGCCCTCCAGCTTCACCGCGGCGGCGCCGGTCTCCTTGAGGATCCGGGCGGCGCTGGCGAAGGCGGCCTCGGGGCTCGACTCGTAGGCGCCGAACGGCATGTCGACGGCGACCACCGCGTGCCACGATCCGCGCACCACCGCCGCGCCGTGCGCGCACATCATCTCGAGCGTCACCGGCACGGTCGAGGGCAGGCCGTAGATCACCTGGCCGAGGCTGTCGCCGACGAGGAGGATGTCGCAATGCGGATCGAGCAGCTGCGCCCAGCGCGCGGTGTAGGCGGTCAGCATGACGATCGGCTCGCCGCCCTTCATCGCCTTGAGCTTCGGGACGGTCAGCCGCTTCATCGGGCTGGGCACCGGGTTGGCCCGGCTGGTGGAGGTATCCAGCGAATGGGTGACGGACATGAAAGCCTCTTAGCCGCCGAACTGCATCGCCACCAGCCCGGCCGCCAGGACGAGAGCCGCGGCGATCCTCCTGGTCCCCAGCCCTTCCTTCAGGACGACCGCCCCCATCAGGGCCGCGAACACCACCGAGGTCTCCCGCAAGGCGGAAACCCTGGCCGTCTCCATCAGGCTGAAGGCATAGACCGCCGAGCCGTAGGACAGGATCGAGAGGATGCCGGCCGCGACCCCGAACCGCCATTTCGACGCGATCACCCGGCCGAGCTCGCGCCGCCTGCGCAGCAAGGCGGTGCAGGTGATCCCGATCGCGTCGAGCAAGAAGATCCAGACGATGTAGGTGAAAGGCTCCGGAGCGCCGCGCACGCCGCGCGCGTCGGCGACATTGTAGAGCGCCACTCCGAGCGCGGTGGCGAGCGCCCACCCGAGGACGGCCCGGTCGGGGTGGTGGCGCAGCAGCGTTCCGGGCGGCGGCGCCGCGAAGACGAAGACGGCGGCGGTCGCCACCACCAGCCCCGCCAGCGCCAGCGGCGGCAGGGTCTCGCGAAGGACGAGGAACGCGGCGGCCGCGGTCAGCAAGGGCGCCGCACCGCGCATCACCGGGAAGACGAGCGAGAGGTCGCCGCGCTGAAGCGCCCGGATCAGGCAGAGCTGGTAGGCGTAATGGGCCGGAACCGCGAGCAGCAGGGCGCCCCAGGTCCAGGCATCGGGAAGCGGCACGAAGAAGGCCGCGGGCGCGACCAGAAGAGCGGCGCTGGCGGACAGCACCGCCCGGCCGACGAGGATGTCGCTGCCCATCTTCACCGACATGTTGGCGGCGGCGAGCGTCACCGCCGAGAACAGGCCGAGACAGACGGCGAGGGCCGATTCGCTCAAGCCGCCCCGCCCCGCCCGTGCCGAGTCGACCGATGGTCCATGCCTTCCCCCTCCCGACGCTGATAAGAGGCTAAACGGCGGTCGCCAAACGGATATGCCCGCGTCGTAAATGGAATATTCAGATAAGATAATTGGAGCGTGCCGCTGCAATTCGTGCTACCAATCCCGCCTTCCATGACCAGAAGGGGGATCATTATGATCGGGATGAAGACACGTCTTGCGTCTGTGGCGGCGATTGCCGTTGCCGCGACGATGGTTTACGCGACGCCGGCTTCGGCGCAGGCGACTCGAACCTGGGTTTCGGGCACCGGCGACGACGTCAACCCGTGCAGCCGCACCGCTCCGTGCAAGACCTTCGCGGGCGCCATCTCCAAGACCGCCGCGGGCGGCGAGATCAACTGCCTCGATCCGGGCGGCTACGGCGCCGTGTCGATCATCAAGTCGATGACGATCGCCTGCCCCTATACCGAAGGCGGCGCGCTCGCCGGCGGCAACGGAATCACCGTCAACATGCCGGCGACTACCGACGTCACCTTCATCCGCGGTCTCGACATCTTCGGAGTCAATCCGCCGAGCAACGGCATCCGCATGGTCAACAACGGCACGCTCCACGTCGAGGACAGCGTGATCCGCCGCTTCAACGCCGTCAACAGCGCCGGCATCTCGATCGCTCCGACCGGGGCCGCCGAGCTGTACATCAACAACGTCACCGTCGCCGAGAACGGCAACGGCGCCACGGGCGGCGGAATCGTCATCGCTCCGGGCATCGGCGGCAGCGTCAAGGCCAACATCACCAACAGCCGGGTTCGCAACAATGCCAATTTCGGCGTCAGGGCGGACACCACCAACGGCTCCGTCGCGCTGGTGGTCGACAATACCGACATCTCCGGCAACGCGTCGGGTCTGTCACTGCAGTCGGGCTCGGCCCTCGTCGCCTTCCTGACCAACAGCATCGTCGCCAACAACAGCACGGTCGGGGTCGTCGGCAACGGCCCGTCGATCGCGCTGCGGGCGCACAATAACACGATCACCGGCAACACTCTGGGCGTCAGCCCCCTCGGCGGAGCTCAGCTCCTGACCTACGGCAACAACCGCCTGGTCGGGAATCCGAGCGTGGGCGCAGCCAATGACGGCGCCTTCGTCGGCGGCGCTCAGCCGACCCAATAAGCGGCTTCGCTCAAGGATAGGGGACGGGCTCGGCCGAGCCCGTCCCTTTTTTTGCGCTCATTCCCACTCGATCGTGCCGGGCGGCTTCGACGTCTAGTCGTAGACGATCCGGTTGATGCCCTTGACCTCGTTGATGATGCGGGGTGGCGAAGCGCGACAGAAACGTCGCGTCGAACGGCTAGATCGCCAGCGGTCATCCCGTCGGTCGAGGTGACTGCGCGAAGGCCGCAGACATAATCGCAGGTGCGCCCGTCGCCGATCACGCGCATAATTGGCACAGTTCCGAACCTGCGGGTCTGGGTTTTTATTCATCAGCCACCTCCGCAATTAACCTGGCGACTTCGGCCGGTAGGTCAACTAGACGGCATTCATCACCCTTCGAAATTACGCCGCTTCCGTCCCACCGTCGAAATGGCGATGGCAAGTCACCCACGCCCAGTGTTCATAATAATACTTTGGATAACCTAGGGGACTCCTGATCGACTCATGTTAAAACATCCTTCTTGAGCCAAGAGAAGGAGTGTTGTGATGATCAGCATGAAAACACGCTTTGCTTCAGTCGGTGCGGTCGCCGTCGCTGCGTTGCTTTATGGGACGCCGGCTTCGGCGCAATCGACGCGCACATGGGTTTCGGGCGTCGGGGACGACTTCAATCCCTGCAACCGCACCGCGCCGTGCGCGACCTTCGCGATGGCTGCCTCCAAGACCACCGCAGGCGGGGAGATCAACTGCCTCGACCCCGGCGGCTTCGGCGCCGTGACGATCACAAAGTCATTGACCATATCCTGCCCCTATACCGAGGCCGGCATATTCGCCACCGGCAACGGCATCCTCGTCAACGCGGCGTCGACCGACACGGTCTACCTGAGAGGACTCGACATCCTGGGCGGCTCGGCGTCGGGCGACGGAGTCCGCATCGTAGCGGCCGCCGCCGTCCACATCGAGGACAGCGTGATCCGCCGCTTCAACGGCGTCAACAGCTTCGGCGTCTCCGTCGCTGTGACCAGCCCGATCAAATTGTACATCTCCAACTCGACCATCGCCGAGAACGGCAACGGCGCCACCGGCGGCGGCATCGACATCAATCCGGCGGTCGGCGGCAGCGTGAAGGCCGTCATGAACAATGTCAGGGTGCGCGACAACACCCAACACGGCGTGAGGGTGAACAGCGCCAACGGGGTCGTCACGCTCGTGATGACCAACATGGATACTTCCGGCAACGCCTTCGGGGTCTGGCTGCAGTCGGGCCAGGCGATCAACGCCTTCCTGATCGACAGTGTCGTCGTCGACAACAGCATCTACGGGATCGTCGGCAACGGGGCGGCGGTCACTATGCGAACCGGCAATACGACGATCACAGGAAACGCGCAGGGGGTGACAGTCATCGGCGGAGCGCAGTTGCTGACCTACGGCAACAACCGTTCGATTCGGAATCCGACCTGGGGCCCCGCCAACGACGGCAGTTTCATTGGCGGCGCGCAGCCGACCCAATAAGCGGTGCCGCCCCGGCCTATTCCCATTCGATCGTGCCGGGGGGCTTGGACGTATAATCGTAGACCACCCGGTTGATCCCTTTCACCTCGTTGATGATCCGGGTGGCGACCCGGCTGAGGAAGGTGGAGTCGAACGGGTAGATGTCGGCGGTCATCCCGTCGGTCGAGGTGACGGCGCGAAGGCCGCAGACATAGTCATAGGTGCGCCCGTCGCCCATCACGCCGACGGTGCGCACCGGCAGGAGGACGGCGAAGGCCTGCCAGATCGCGTCGTAGAGGCCGGCGTTGCGGATCTCGTCGAGATAGACGGCGTCGGCCTTGCGCAGGATGTCGCAGCGCTCCTTGGTCACTTCGCCGGGAATTCGGATGGCGAGGCCGGGGCCCGGGAAAGGATGGCGGCCGACGAAGGCCTCGGGCAGGCCGAGCTCGCGGCCCAGCACGCGCACCTCGTCCTTGAACAGCTCGCGAAGCGGCTCGACCAGCTTCATGTTCATCCGCTCGGGGAGGCCGCCGACATTGTGGTGGCTCTTGATCGTGACCGACGGCCCGCCTGTGAAGCTGACGCTCTCGATCACGTCGGGATAAAGCGTCCCCTGGGCGAGGAAGTCGGCGCCGCCGATCTTCTTCGCCTCGGCGTCGAACACGTCGATGAAGGTCCGGCCGATGAACTTGCGCTTGGCTTCCGGGTCGGTGAGCCCGGCGAGGCCGCCGAGGAACAGATCCTCCGCCTGAACATGGACGAGCGGGATGTTGTAATGATTGCGGAACAGCGAGACGACCTGCTCCGCCTCGCCCGCCCGCATCAGCCCGTGGTCGACGAAGACGCAGGTCAGCTGATGGCCGATCGCCTCGTGGATCAGGACCGCCGCGACGGCGCTGTCGACCCCGCCCGAAAGGCCGCAAATGACCCGGTCGGAGCCGACCTGCTCGCGGATCTCCGCGATCTTGGTGGCTCGGAACTCGGCCATCGTCCAATCGCCGGCGAGCCCGCAGACTTGGCGGACGAAGTTCGCGATCAGGCGGCCGCCGTCGGGGGTGTGGACGACCTCCGGGTGGAACTGGACTCCGTAGAAGCGGCGGGCCTCGTCGGCAGTCGCGGCGAACGGAGCGCCTTCGGACTGGGCGACGATCCGGAAACCCTCGGGGAGCCGCTCGACCTTGTCGCCGTGGCTCATCCACACCTGGTGCTTCTCGCCGGGCGCCCACAGGCCGTCGAACAGAGCGCAACCGTCCTCGATCTGGATGAAGGCCCGGCCGAACTCGCTGTGATCGCCGGTGACGACCTTGCCGCCCAGCTGCTCTGCCATGAGCTGCTGGCCGTAGCAGATGCCGAGCATCGGCACGCCTGTCTCGAACAGCGCGGCGGGCGCGCGCGGGCTCTCCTCGAGGGTCACCGAGGCGGGTCCGCCCGAGAGGATGATGCCGCTCGGCCTGAGCCGTTCGAAAGCTTCCTCGGCGCGGCTGAACGGAGCGATCTCGCTGTAGACACCGGCCTCGCGCACCCGGCGCGCGATGAGCTGGGTCACCTGGCTTCCGAAATCGACGATGAGGATGGTTTCGGCTGGCTGGACGGTCATGCGGGCGAATAGGCGCGAGGCCCGCCGCGTGTAAAGCGGGACGTCGCGCTTCAGGCTTCCTCGCCTCCCGCCTGGAAGTCGTAGATCGTCCCGCGGCGGACTGTGCAGGTGAAGCTGCTCCCGGTGCCGTCGCCGCCGTCGAGCGCGCCTTCGACCGTATAATAGCCCTTGCGCTTGCCGACGTGGAGGATCTGCGCGACCCGGCTGCCGGTGCGCCCTTCGGCCTCGGCCGAGCAACGGTCGACGGCGGCGTCCTGCTTCGCGCGCCTGGCCTCGCCGATCGAGGAAACCAGGGCGGCGATGCCCACCGCCACGATCGCTCCGGCGACGACGTCGCCGGCACCGACATCGTCGTGGTGGCGATGGTGGCGGCGGCCGCGCGCGTCGGCCGGGGCAGCGAGCGACGCGAGCAGGGCGGCGGCGGCGAGGCTGGAGACGAACAGGCGCATAATCCCTCCCTTGAAGACGGGAGGTCGTTACGGCTGCGATCCTGTCGCCGCGATGAACCCAAAAGAAATGCGCGCGGACTCTCGTCCGCGCGCATCCCTTACTCAATCACCCGCGGGTTACAGGCGGAAGTCGGTGATCCGGCCGTTGCCGCGGGCGGTGCAGGTGAAGTCCTCACCATAGCCGCGGCGGGTGTAGCCGTTGTAGCCGCCGTAGCCGCGGTCGTAGCGGTCGCCGCGATCATAGCCGTAGCCGCCGCCATAGCCGGCCTGGACGACTCCGCGCACCCGGTAACGGTCGTTGCCGACGCGGTCGATGTCGGTGATCTGGACGGCGCCGCGGCTCATCCGCTGCGCTTCCTGGCCGCAGGCCTGGACGGCGTAATTGTAGCCGCCGCGGTAGCGGCTGCCGTAGCCGTCGCGGCCGATCGCCGAGGCGACGGCGGCGATTCCACCGATCACGGCGACGCCCGAAATGATGTCGCCGATGTCGACGCCGCGATCGCGATAGCGGTCGCGATACTGCGCCTCGGCGGGGGTGGCGAAGCTGATGGCGGCAAGGGCCGTGGCGCCCGCGCCCAGCATGGTCTTCGAAATGGCCTTCATGGCAATATCCTTCCTTAGACGTGGCGGCCTCAAACGCGTGGCCTATGCTCCCTGTCTACAGGAGGGGGTGTGAGCCCGTGCTGAACCGGCCTGTCGGCTGACGTTCAGCTTTCCCGGGGGCGATATCGTCATGCCAGCGAAGGCTGGCATCCATGCTGCTGAGGGCCAGAAGGCGCAGGCCCGACATGGACCCCAGCTTTCGCTGGGGTGACGGTATTCACGCCCAGCAGGCGTCCGCCGGCGGGGCCTCGATGGCGCCTCGGCCGACGAAGTCCATCGCCGCGAAGGCGCTCGCCGGCGCGGTCGCTCCGAAGCTGAAGTCTGAGGCCGAAAGCTTGTTCGCCTTGTAGCCGTCGAGGGTGACGCTGTCGGATGTGCCCCAGCTGATCACCGCGCTTCCGCCGGCGTTGACGATATTGAGGTCGGAGAAATCGTCGACCCCGGCGATTCCCTCGAGCGCGATCACGTCCTTCTTGGCGAAGTCGGTAACATGGTCGTCGCCCGAGCCCGGGCCGAAGGCGAACCTGTCCTGCCCCGCGCCGCCGGTCAGCAGATCGTCGCCGCCGCCGCCGACCAGGGTGTCGTTGCCCTTGCCGCCAATGAGGGTGTCGTTGCCCGCCGGCTCGCCGAGCGCGCCGGAGACGTCGCCGGCGAACGTGATCGGCCCCGACGTCCCGATGCCGTGGGTGTCGGCATAGATCCGGCCGTCGCCGTAGAGCGTGTCGGCGCCGTCGCCGCCGTCGATCACGTCGTTGCCGCTGTCGCCGGCGATGATGTTGGCGTTCGAGTCGCCGGTGAGATTGTCGTCGAGCGTGGAGCCCGACAGATTCTCGAAGCCGGACGCGTTCATCGACCCCTGCTCGGTCGCCTGCGCCGCGCCCTGGAGAGCGAGCGAGACGGTGACTCCGGCGGCGCTGATGTCGGTGCCGTTGCCGTGGAACGACCAGCTGTCGTTGCCGAGGCCGCCGCTCAGCACATGGTTGCCGGCGCCGACCTGGACGAGATCGTTGCCGCCGCCGGCCGAGAGGACGTCGTTGCCGGTGACGCCCGAACCGTCCGAGCCGCCCCACAGCCAATTGTCGCCGCCGTCGCCGGTGAGGACGTCGTCGAAGCGGGTGCCCGAGACATGCTCGATCTCGCTGAGCGTATCCATGCCCTGCGAGCCGGTATTCTGGGCCACTCCGACGATGTTGAGATCGACCGTGACCCCGGCGGTGGCGCCGGTGCTGTAGGTGGCGCGATCCCAGCCGGCGCCGCCGGTCAGCGCGTCGTCGCCGACGCCGCCGTTGAGGAAGTCGTCGCCGGTGCCGCCGATCAGGACGTCGTTGCCGCTTTGGCCGCGCAGGCTGTCATGGCCGCCGCCGCCCTCGAACCTGTTGTCGACGGCATTGCCGACAACCAGGTCGTCGAAGGCCGAACCGATGACGTTCTCGATGCTGATCAGGCTGTCCTCGCCGGCCGCGCCGCTCGCCGCGCCGCCGGCCGGGCCCATGATCACCTGAACGGCGCCGCCGGCCGACGCATAGCTCGCGGTGTCGGAGCCGCCGCCGCCGTTGAGCGTGTCGTCGCCGTCGCCGCCCTCGAGCACGTCGTCGCCGGGCACCAGGAGCGGGTCGATCGTCGCGAAATCGGCATAGGTGGTGATCGGGCCGGAGCCGCCGCCGCCGCCGCTGAGGTCGATCGTCACCGCTCCGTCGCCGAGCAGGACGTCGTTGCCGGCGCCGCCCGAAAGGACGTCGTTGCCGAGATTGCCGGCCAGCAGGTTATCGGCGGAATCGCCGGTGAGCCGGTCGGCATAGCCGGAGCCGGAGAGGTTCTCGAAGCCGTTCAGGGTCCACATCCCCTGGCCGCTGTCCTGCGCCGCGCCTTGCAGCGCCAGCGAGAGCGTCACGCCCGCGCTGGTCACGTCGGCGTCGGTGCCGGTGCTGAGGCCGAGCGTGTCGGTGCCACTGCCGCCGTCGACAGCGTGGTTGCCGTTGCCGACCCAGATCAGGTCGTTGCCGCCGAGGCCCGAGATGGTGTCGTTGCCGGTCACGCCGCTGGCGTCGGAGCCGCCCCACAGCCAGTTGTCGCCGCCGTCGCCGGTGATCGTATCGCTGAACTTCGTCCCGGAAAGATGCTCGATGCCGACGAGTGTATCGACGCCGTGGCCGGTATTCTGCGGACCCGCGATATTGAGGTCGACGGTGACGCCGCTGGCCGCCTGCACGGCGAACGACACCCGGTCGAGGCCGGAGCCGCCGTCGAGCAGGTCGTCGCCGAGGCCGCCGTCGAGATAATCGTCCTGGGTCCCGCCGAGGATCGTGTCGTTGCCGTCGAGGCCGCGCATGAAGTCGTTGCCGGCGCCGCCGGCGATGACGTTGTCGCCGTCGCTGCCGCGCAGATTGTCGGCGAAGGCGGAGCCGGTGACGTTCTCGATCGAATTCAGAATGTCGTTGCCGGCGCCGCCGCTGGAAAGGCCGGTGTCGAGGTTGACGAACACCTCGGAGGACGCGCCGGCATAGCTCGCCGTGTCGGAGCCGCCGCCGCCGAACAATTGGTCGTTGCCGTCGCCGCCTTCGAGGACGTCGTCGCCGGCGACGAGCTCCTCCGGGTAGGTCGCGGCGATATCCGGGAAGGTCACGACAGGGCCCGACAGGCCGGTCTGCTGGGTGTCGATGATGATTCGGCCGTCGCCGTACAGCACGTCGTTGCCGCCGCCGCCGGCGAGGCTGTCGTTGCCGGTGTCGCCGGCGAGGACGTTGACGTTGCCGTCGCCGGTCAGCGTGTCGTGGCCCGACGAGCCGGAAAGATTCTCGAAGCCGGAGATGGTCATCGTTCCGATCCCGGTCGCCTGGGCGGAGCCCTGGAGCAGCAGCGACACGGTGACGCCGGCGAGCGCCTCGTTGTTCGCCCAGACCGAGAAAGTGTCGTTGCCGGTGCCGCCGTCGGCGGTCACGTTGCCGGGGCCGACCTCGACCAGGTCGTTGCCGCCGAAGGCGAGAATAGTGTCGTTGCCGTTCTCGCCCCAGAGCCAGTTGTCGCCGTCGTTGCCGTAGAGCGTGTCGTCATATTCGGTGCCGGACGCATTCTCGATGCCGACCAGCGTATCCATTCCGACGCCGGTATTCTGGGCGACCCCCTGGACTCGGAGGTCGACCGTGATTCCGCTCGTGGCCGTGAAGAAGGCGACCCGGTCCAGCCCGGCGCCGCCATCGATGAAATCGTCGCCAAGGCCGCCGCGCAGATAATCGTGGCCGCTCCCGCCGAGCAGGGTGTCGTTGCCGTCCTGGCCCTGGACATTGTCGTGGCCGTCTCCGCCGTCGACGATGTCGTTGCCCTCGGCTCCGCGGATGAAGTCGTTTCCGTCCAGGCCGTTGATCGTGTCGTCGCCGGCCGTGCCGACCAGAGAATCGTCGCCCGAAGTGCCGTTGATGGTCGCCATGTCTGCCCCCCGTCCGCGCGGAGGCGCGGCTGTTGATGCCCGGTTCTGCCCACGGAAGGGACGCCAGTCCTCCCCCCAAGACGACTCGCCGCCGCCAGACTACAGCAAGCGGCAGGGGACGCCAAACGGGATTGGTTAATGCAATTTCCGCGAGGCGCTCGCGCCTCGAAAGCCCGCGGCCGGATCGGCCGCGGGCTTCGTGGGCCGCAAGCCTAGACGGCGCCCGCCGGGGCGACTTCGCCGCCCTTGGGGTCGGGACCATATTGGTTGGGACCCCTATTGCCTTCCAGCACCATCATCACCAGCAGGCCGATCAGCGCCGCGAGCGAAAGCAGCGACAGGATCATGATCAGCGCCGCATTGACGATGCCGAGCAACGGCAGGAGCATCATCACGATGGCCGGCGCGTAAGCGGCGAGAATCCACCAGCCGGGACGGTTGGTGTCGTGGAGCCGCCGGACCCCGACCGCGAGGCTCGGGACGAAGGTGCCGAGCAGGATGAGCGCAGTCAGCGGACCGTAGGGCCCGACCATCGCGCCGAGCCCGAGCACGCTCTCGATGATCGTCGCCACAACGACCAGGCCGAGGAGCAGGAGGACGTACATCCAATATTCCTTGCGGCGCGAGCGGCCAGTGAAATCGGCATATTTCTTCAGCGGCAGAGTTGCCCATTCCATGTGATTTCCCCCTTTTTTCGGATCGGTCCGAAGCCGGCAGCCTAGACCCAATAGGCGCGATGGCAAGCCTCCAGGCCAGGCGCCGCGGCAAGCGTGGAACAGCGCCTTGGGAACTCAGTTGAAGGCGCGGCGTCCAATAGCGGACGGCAGGAGGAAATCATGGCGATTGGCGGCGACGAAGGAACCTATTGGAACGCGACCGCCGAGGCGCCCGGCTTCCCCGCGCTGTCCGGCGACATCGCCGTCGACGTTGCGATCATCGGCGGCGGCATCGTCGGGATCACCACCGCCCGCCTGCTCAAGGACCGCGGCCTCAGCGTCGCCGTCGTCGAAGCGCGCCGGATCGGCCGCCAGGTGACCGGAAAATCGACCGCCAAGATGAGCTCGCAGCACGGCAGCTCGCGCTACCAGACGCTCGTCCAGAAATTCGGTGAGGACAAGGCGCGGCTCTATGCCGAGGCCCAGGAAGCCGGGATCCGCCGGATCTCCGAGCTCGCCGCGCTGCACGGCGTCGACGCCGACATCGAGCCGATGCCGGCCTTCGTCTACACGCTCGACGAAAGCTATGTGTCGCAGATCGAGAAGGAGGTGGAGGTCGCCCGCCGGCTCGGCCTTCCCGCCAGCCTGACCCGCGACACCGGCCTTCCGTTCGAGGTGCTGGCGGCGATGCGCTGGGACGCCCAGGCCCAGTTCCACCCGGTCAAATATGTCGCCGGCCTCGCCGCGACGCTCCCGGGCGACGGCTGCCACATCTTCGAGAACAGCCGGGCGGTCGACTGGGAGCCGACCCGGGTCGTCACCGACGGCGGCACCGTCTCCGCCCGCCACGTCGTGATGGCGACCCACCTGCCGCTCGGCCAGGTCGGGATGTATTACGCGACCAACTATCCCAAGGCCGAGCCGGTGATCGCCGCTCCGATCCGCCGGGTCCCGCCGGGGATGTACAAGAATGCCGAGGAGCCCGGCCATTCGATCCGCACCCACCGCGGCGCCGACGGGCAGGTCTGGGGAATCGCCGCCGGCACCCACTTCAAGCCCGGCCATCCCGACGAGGAGAGGAAGTGGCTCGCCGACATCGAGCGCTGGCTGACCGAGAATTTCGACTCCGGCCCGGTCGAGTACCGCTGGATCAACGAGGATTACACGCCGATGGACCACGCCCCGTTCATCGGCTGGTCGTCGCGCTCGGACGGCTATCTCGTCGCCACCGGCTTCGACGCCTGGGGGATCAGCAACGGCACCGTCGCCGCCGAGATCATCGCCGACCTCGCCACCGGCAAGGACAATCGCTGGCTCGAGATGTTCGACGCGACGCGGGTCAAGCCGATCGCCGGAGCGCCCGATTTCGTCAAGGAGAATGCGGCGGTCGCGGCGCATCTGGTCGGCGGCTATCTCGGCAGCAAGGCCAAATCCTACGACGAGCTCAAGCCCGGCGAGGCTGCGATCCTGAAGGTCGACGGCGACAATGTCGCGGCGTTTCGAGACGAGGGCGGTACGGTTCACGCGGTCTCGGCGGTCTGCACCCATATGGGCTGCCTTGTCGGCTGGAACGACACCGACCGCACCTGGGACTGCCCCTGCCACGGCTCCCGCTTCGAGCTGAGCGGCGAGGTCATCCACGGCCCCGCCACCCGGCCGCTGGGTTCGAAGGTCACGGGGTAGCCGGACGCCGATACGGTCATCCCGGCGAAAGCCGGGACCCATGAACTCGAACGGTTGGAACCCGGACAGGACGGTGTTCCTGGGACCCGGCTTCCGCCGGGATGACGACCGCGGGTTCGCTCCGCCATATGCAGAAGCTGGAGCGCAACGGCGGCTGACCCTTTCCGCAACTCGGCTGCCTTCCTAAATATCTGCGATGAAAGCCGTTTTCGCCATGGTGGCGCTGTCGATGACAGTGTCGGGCTGCGCCTCGCCGTCCGTGCAGGCTGTCTCGGCCGCCGACGTGCGACTCAGCGCGTCGGTCGCCGATCAGGTCCGCCGTTGCTACCGAAACCCTCGAATCCCGTCGTCGGGACGCCGGATCGTCACCCGGCTCCTCGTCCGCTACGCTCCGGACGGGACTCTGGCGGGTGTCCCCTTCCTCGTCTCGCAGCAGTCGATAACGCCGGATAACCAGGCCTATGCCGGAAGAATGGCCGAAGCCGCGAAGCAGGCGGTCGTCCGCTGCAGCCCGGTCAGCCTGCCGGGGGAGCAAGGCAGGGCTCGAGCGAGCGAGTTCTACCTCACCTTCAGCCCGCAGCTGGCGGCCTAGAAGCGGAAGCGCAGGGTCGCCCGTGCCGTCGTCGGCGCTCCCGGCGCGATATTGTTGTCGCTGTGGGCGGTCGCGAAATAGTCGGCGCCCAGCAGGTTCTCGAAATTGACCTGCGCCTCGATGCTCTGGCTCAGAGCGTAGAAGATCGCCGCGTCGACGCGGGCATAGCCGGGCAGGGTCACCGCGTTGCTGATCGAGGCGTAGGATTTCGAGGCCGCGACGATGCCGAGGCCGAAGCCGAGCGGCTTGGTGACATTGTAGCGGTTCCAGACCGAGAATTGATGGCGCGGCACCAGCGGCACCTCGCATTCGCCGCTCGGGCACGCGGTGGTGGAGCGGGTCACCTTCGCCTCCTGCAGCGCATAGCCGGCCGAGATCTGCCAGCGGTCGGTGACGTTGCGCTCGAGGCCGATCTCGAGGCCCTTGCTGCGCTGGGCGCCGGTGAGGACGGTGAGATTGGTCGCCGGATCGAGCGCGCGGGTGTTGGTGCGGTCGAGACGGTAGAGCGCGACCGTCGCGAGGAGACCGGGAATCGGCTCCCATTTCGCGCCGATCTCGTAATTGTCGAAGCGCTCCGGCTTGAGGCTCTCGGAGGTCACGTCGAGCGAGCTGAACTGATCGCCCGCGCTCGGCAGATAGGAGCGGCCGTAGCTCGCGTAGAGCGAAAGCTCGGGAAGCGGCTTCACGATCAGCCCGAGCCGCGGGGAGAGGAGATTGTCGGTGCGGCCGAAGGTCTGGCCGTTGTTGCGGTTGACGACGTCGAGCTCGAAGCGGTCGTAGCGCAGGCCCGCGACGATCTCGAACGCGTCGGAGATGCGCAGCTGCTCCTGCGCGTAGAAAGCGAGGACGGAGGCGTCGCCCTGGTTGAAGTTCGACGGAGTGCGCGCCGCATTGTTGTTGACCGGCAGGAAGATGACATTGGCTTCGACGGTCGGCGCGGCGAGCGGCACGCTGATCGATCCGACGCCGTTCGGATTGGCGGCGGAGACGAAGAAGCCGTTCCGCCTCTGGCTGACGGTGTCCTGCTTGCCGGCTTCGAAGCCGAGCAGCAAAGTGTGGGACAGGCCGCCGAGATCGCCCTCGACGACGAGGTCGGTCTGGCTGAACAGATTCTGGCGTTTCAGCGTGTCGTTATAGGCGGAGAGCGCCACCTGGGTGCCGGCGGCGTTCACCGCGCCGGGGAAGATGTTCTGGTAGAATTTGTCGAAATCGCCGTAGCTGGTGCGGTTCCTGAGCGTCACCTGGTCCGAGAAGCGATGCTCGACCGCCAGGCTGACCACGTGGGCGTCGACGTCGGCGAAGCTCTGCCCGGGATCCCCGAAGAAGGTCCGGTCGAAGCCGCGCAGCGGCCGGCCGAGGAAGGCGGGGACTCCGCGATCGGCGGTGCGGCGGTCGTGGAAATATTCGTAGGAGAGGTCGATCCTCGTGTCGCCGAAGCTGGCGCCGAGCACCGGATTGACGCCGTAGCGCTCCAGCTCGACTCCGCGGCGGAAGCTCTCGCCGTTTTCGTAGACGCCGTTCAGCCGCAGTCCGGCCGACTCGCCGAGCGGCTGGTCGAGGTCGCCGGTCAGCCGGATGCCGCCTTCGCTGTCGCCCTGCACGGCGAACTCGCGATAGGGATTGAAGCTGGACCGCTTGGTCACCCGGTTGACGACTCCGCCGCCGCCGCCGCGGCCGAAGATCATCGCGTTGGGGCCGCGCAGGATCTCGATCCGCTCGGCATTGTAGAGGTCGCGGAAATATTGGACGTCGTCGCGCACCCCGTTGACGAAGAAATCGGCGGTCGTGTTGTTGCCGCGAAGGGTGATCTGGTCGCGATTGCCCTCGCCGGTGCCCGGCGTGGCGCCCGGCACGTACATCAGGACGTCGGCGATCGAGCGCAGCGCCTGGTCCTCGATCTGGCTCTCGGTGACCACCGAGATGGACTGCGGCACGTCCTTGACGTCGGTGCAGGTGCGGGTCGCGGTGCAGGTCTCCTGCGCTCCATATTCCGGCCTGTCGCCGGTGACGACGATCGTCGGCTCCGCGTCGGCCGCCTCCGCGCTGGCGGCGATGGCGGGGGATGCCAAAGCCGAGGAAAGGGCAAGCAGGGAAACGGATAAGGACATTGGGACCCCTTTGGTCTGCGCGCATCTTTGCGTCGCCGAGGGGTCCTATCGTTGTTGAGAATGGTTCGCAATAGCAATCTTGAGGCTGCCGGGGGCGAGGCAATCGCGATCCGGTGGCGGTCGACGTTTCGGGTCCACGCCACGCTTGTTATTGCGATCCATTCTCATTAGCCTTTGACGGAAGCGATAAGGAAAGTGTTTTGGCTCAACCGACTAATCTGCGCCTGCGCGGGCTGTGGTTCTCCATCCACAAGTGGATCGGGATCCTGCTCGCCCTGCTGATCGTCCCGGTCTCGCTGACCGGTTCGGCGCTGGTCTGGCACGACTGGCTCGACGAGACTCTGAACCCGCACCGTTACGCCGTCACCGGCGCTCCGGCGCTCACCCCCGACGGCTATGCCGCGGCGGCGCAGGCGGCGCTCGGCCCGGACGAGCGGATCCTGTCGGTCCGCTATCCCGAGCATCAGGGCGGGCCCGTCACGGTCACCGCCGTCGGCGCCGGCCAACCGGGAGCCGCCCGGCCGCCACGCACCAGTGTCTGGCTCGATCCGGCCGACGGGCGGGTGCTCGACAAGGCGGCGAGCGACTCGGGCGCCGTGCGCGTGCTCCATTCGCTCCACGGCAGCCTGATGGTGCCGGGATGGGGTCGAACGATCGTCGGCTGGGTCGGGGTGTTCATGTTCGTCTCCTGCCTGACCGGGATCTGGCTGTGGTGGCCGGTGACGGGCAGCGTGAGGCGCGGCCTGCGCTGGCGGCGGCAGAATTCGACCAACGCCAACCTCCACCACCAGATGGGCTTCTGGATCCTGGTGCCGCTGGCGATGCTGAGCTTCACCGGCTTCTGGATCTCCTTCCCGAGCGTGTTCAGCAATTTCGAGGCGGGCCAGCCCAAGGCGAAGGGCCCGCCGCCGGACCGGGCCCGGGCGCTCCGCGCGCGGCCGCTGGAGCGGACGGTGCTGACCGCCGATTCGGCGCTCGCCGCCGCGTCGCCGCACGCCACCGGGCCGCTGGTCACCGTCAACTGGCCGACCGATCAGAGTGCCTCGTGGAAGCTCGCCTTCGCCCGGGCGGGCGGCCCAGCCGAGGTCGAGATCGCCGACTCCTCGGCGAAGGTCACTCCGCCGCGGCCGCCCCGACCCGAGACCCGCGCCCGAACGATGCGCCGCTGGCACGACGGCACCGGCATGGGGATCGTCTGGCAGGTCGTCATCTTCATCGGCGGAATCATCCCCGCCC
This sequence comes from Allosphingosinicella sp., assembly GCA_036388575.1. Taxonomy (GTDB): domain Bacteria; phylum Pseudomonadota; class Alphaproteobacteria; order Sphingomonadales; family Sphingomonadaceae; genus Allosphingosinicella. The sequence goes on along the minus strand of DASVRO010000049.1, from coordinate 14,020 downwards.
TGCTCGCGGTCACCGGGATCCTGATGTGGCTCCGAAGCCGCGGCTGGCGCGCCGAAATGGCGCGCAAGCGCAAGGGCAAGCTCGCGGCCCAGCCGGCGGAATAATAATCCTCCCCATCGCCGGAGGCGATGGGGAGGGGGACCAGGCGGAGCCTGGTGGAGGGGTAGAAGGGCACCGGCGCCCGAGGATCGCTCGAGAACCGCCCGATTCCGTGGCAGCTACCCCTCCACCACCCTTCGGGTGGTCCCCCTCCCCATCCGCTCCGCGGACGGGGAGGATTATCAGCGCTTCGACAGGATCAGCGGCAGCCCGCCGGCGGGCCGCAGGGTCACCATTCCGTGCACCCGAACCGCGCGGCCCGGCACCGGCCCGAAGCGCCAGCAGCTCAGCCAGTGGGCGAGGATGGTGAGCGCCTCGGCGGTGGCGAAGCGGGCGCCGACGCACAGGCGCGGCCCGGCTCCGAACGGGATATATTGGAAGCGGTGGCGCTTGCCGCCGGCGAAGCGGTCGGCGACGAAGGCGTCGGGATCGTCCCACAGGCTCTTGTGCCGGTGCAGCAGCCAGGGCCAGATCGAGATGATGTCGCCCGGCCGCACCTCCTCCCCGGCGAGGCGATCGCCCTCCACCGCCTGCCGGTCGAAGCGGGGCGCCGGCGGATAGAGGCGAAGGCTCTCCTCGAGCGCCAGGCGGAGCCGCGGCAGGCGGGCGGGCAGCTCGGCATCCTCGCCGCCGGCAAGGGCCTTCGCCGCCTCTTCGGCCAGCGCCTCCTGGAGGTCCGGCTGCTCGGCGAGCAGGAAGAGGGTCCAGCTCACCGCGTTGGCCGTGGTCTCGTGGCCGGCGAGGTAGAAGGTCATCGCATTGTCCGCCGCCAGCGCGGCGGCGCGCTTCGGCTCGAACCGCTCGTTGAGGCCGCGGATCAGCCGGCCGAGGAAATCGTCCGGGCCGCCGTCGGGGAGCCGCTCGTTTACCACCGTCTCCAGGGTCCGGCGCAGATAGGACTGGCCACGCTGGGCGATGAAGCCCTTGCGGCTCCACGGGATTCGGGGAAGGCCGAGCATCGCCTGCAGCCGAGCCTCGCTGACCCCCTCCAGGGCGGCGGCGATATGCGCCATCGCGGCGTCGCTGGTCAGCCTCGCGTCGCCGCTGAACAGGGTGTTGGAGATGACCCGCATCGTCGCCTGGGTCGCCTCGAGCGCCATGTTCATCGTGCCGGGCCGCCACCGCTCGAGCGCCTCCCTCCCCACCTCGCCGAATTGCGGCACCAGCCCGTCGACCGCGGCCGGGGCGAAATTGGCGGCGACGATCCGGCGCTGGTCGCGCCACAGGGCGCCGTCCGACGTCAGCAGCCCCTGGCCGATCGCCGGCGCGAGCAGCGCCTTGACCACGTCGGGCTTGGCGTAATTGGCGGCATTGTCGAGCAGCACGCGCTGGATCGCATCGGGATCGAGCGGGATGTGGACCCGGAAGCCGAGGATGTTGCGCCGCATGTAGGGCAGCCGGAAGGCCTGCTCCGACCAGCCGTAGACGGCGGTCCGCGCCCGCTCCCCGAAGAAGCCGCGCCAGCTGGCGACGGGCCCGGCGCTGCGCGGCGGATAGGGCGGGACGAAGGGGGCCGCCGCCCCGTCGCGAAGCGATTGGGAAGGGGAGCACCCGGAGGGTGGTGGAGGGGTAGCTACCCCCAGGTCGGCAATTCCCACTAGAGCCTCTGACTCCTGCGCATTCCCCTCCACCATGCTACGCAGGGTCCCCCTCCCCATGCAATGCATGGAGAGGACTATTCGGCCGCCAGCAGTCTCTCCGCGCCGCCCGGATCGACGCGGCAGGCGGCTGACGCGGTTCTCGATCATCGTCACTCCGAACACTCCGTGCATTCGGCTCATCCGCACTCCGTGAAAACGCGAGTCAATCCGGAGTGCGAGGCAGGTTCCGATCCGGGGACCGGCCGATCGGCTATAGCCGATCATCTTTAAGGCGACCGATCGGGTATAATAGGTCAATCGATTGACATTTGATCGACTACAGCCGATCAATACGCAAGATTTTGATCTGATGGAGCCGATCATGGACTCGATGGCGCTAGCCCGAAAACACCTCGAACGCCGCCTAGCGCCGCTACGCGGTCGTCAGGATCTGATGCGTCCACCGCATGGCTGGCTGCGCGCGCTCCGCGATGCCCTTGGCATGACCACGCGACAACTGGCGCAACGCATGGGCAAGGTCCAATCTGCCATCGTGGAATTGGAAAAAAGTGAATCACGGGGGACGGTTTCTCTCGTCAAATTGCGCGAAGCAGCGGCGGCAATGGACTGCACGCTCGTTTACGCCCTGGTGCCCAATCGCCCAATTGACGAACTCCTGCGCGCCCGCGCGGAAGAAATGGCGGAGCGCCAGCTTGCGCGTGCCAGCCATACCATGGCTCTCGAAAACCAAGCTCTGGATCAGGCAGCCCTTACTGCCGAGCGGGAGCGCCTCATTGGAGAACTATTACGCGGAAGCATCGCGCGCCTGTGGGACGTCAAGCCGTGACCGTCGAGCTTTTCCCAGAAGAGGACGGTAACACGCCGCTCACTCACGAGGAACGACTCGGTCTCATCCCAACCTACGTCACGCTTCGGCAGGAGCTGAACGAGATTGAGCAAATCAATATCACCGAAGGCGAGCGCTGGGCTTTCGGCCGACCTCGCGACGTGCTGGATGAAGAATTCTTACGCCAGCTTCACCGGCGCATGTTCAGCCAAGTCTGGAAATGGGCGGGGAAATATTCCCGGGAAAACAACCGTCGCATCGGTTCCGACAGCTTCCTAGTTGCCATCGATCTGCGCAGCCTTCTGGGGGACGCGCGGTACTGGACGGACAATGGCACATATCCTGCCGATGAAATCGCGCTGCGCTTCCATCATCGACTCACCCTCATCCACCCATTCCCCAACGGCAACGGACGGTTTTCACGGTTGGCCGCAGACCTCCTGATCACACGCATGGGAGAACCGCGATTCACTTGGGGCCGGGCAAATCTCATCGAGCCAAGCGAGGCGCGGAAGCAGTATATCGCCGCTCTCCGCGCGGCCGATGGCCATGCCATGGAGCCGCTCTTGGCTTTCGCGCGGTCGTGAACCGATACGTGGCTATCCGGGGGGAGAAGGAAGGGACTCGGCGCCGGCTCCCAAGCCGTCGACGCAGAGGGAGCGGCCAAAGAGACATCGGGACTCGATTTAATATTATTCCGCCGCCAGCAGCCGCTCGGCGCCGCCGAGGTCGACGCTGACGAGGCGGCTGACACCCTTCTCGATCATCGTCACTCCGAACAGCCTGTGCATGCGGCTCATCGTCACGGCATTGTGGGTGACGATCAGGTAGCGCGTCTGCGTCTCGTTCACCATGCGGTCGAGAAGGTCGCAGAACCGCTCGATGTTGGCATCGTCGAGCGGCGCGTCGACCTCGTCGAGGACGCAGATCGGGGCCGGGTTGGTGAGGAAGAGGGCGAAGATGAGCGCGATCGCGGTCAGCGCCTGCTCGCCGCCGGACAGCAGAGTGAGAGCGGAGAGGCGCTTGCCGGGGGGCTGGGCCATGATCTCGAGCCCCGCCTCGAGCGGATCGTCCGATTCGACCAGCTCGAGATGGGCCTGGCCGCCTTCGAACAGGGTGGTGAACAGGCTTCGGAAATGGCGGTCGACCGCCTCGAAGGCGGTGAGCAGCCGGACCCGGCCCTCGCGGTTCAGGCTTCCGATCGAGCCGCGCAGGCGGTTGATCGCGAGGCCGAGCTCCTCGCGCTCCGCCTGGCTGGCGGCCCGGCTGTCGTCCAATTCGGTCAGCTCGCGCTCGGCGATCAGATTGACCGGCCCGATCCGCTCGCGCTCCGCCGACAGCCGCTCGTGGCGGCTCGATTCCTCGGCGGCGGGAACGATCGTGGCCTCGTCGAAGCCGAGCCGTTCGGGAAGCAGCGGCGGCGGGCATTCGAAGCGCTCGCCCGAGATCCGGCCCATCTCGATCCGGCGCGCTTCCTGATTCTCATGGCGGGCGGCGGCGCCGGCCCGGGCCTCACGGGCGGCGGCGAGCGCCTCGGCGACCTCGGCGAGCCGGCTTTCCGTCTCGCGAAGCGCGGCCTCGCCGTGGCGCTCGGCCCGGGCGGCGGCGGCGGCCGCCTCGCCGGCCTCGACGCTCTCGGCTTCGACCGCGGCGATGCGGCGCCCGATCTCGTCCGGAGCGTCGGCGAGCGCCTCGGCCTCGGCCTCGGCCTCGGCGATCCGGGCGCCCATGCCGGAATGGCGCCTCGCAGCCTCGGCGGCCCGGACCCGCCAGTCGGCGGCTTCCTTCGACGCCGCCTCGGCGCGCTGCTTGTCGGCGCCCACCGCGCGGGCGTGGGTCGCGGCCTCGGCGCGCACCTCGGCGAGCGCCCGCTGGGCGGCTTCGGCGGCGAGGCGCAACTCCGCCACCCGGCCTTCGGTGCCGGCGGCGTCGGGCAGGGCGCCGACGATCCGTCGGGCATCCTCGTCGCCGCGCCGGGCGTCGGCGAGATCCTGGGCCGCCTGCTCGATCCGCTCGGCGAGGCCGGTGCGGCGCAGGTCGAGCCGCTCGATCTCGACCCGGGCATTGTCCTCCGCCCGAGCGGCCTCGCGGATCGCGGCCGAGGCTTCGGCCTCGCCGCGGCGGGCGGCATCGGCGGCGGCTCGGGCGGAATCCATCTCGGCCAGCGCGGCGGCGATGCGCTGCCGGGCGGAATCGACCGCGGCCGCGGCGACGGGGAGCGCCTGATCGATCTCGGCGAGCCGGTTGACCCGGATCAGCCGCTCGGCGGCGGCGGCGCCGAGGCCGGTGGCGACGAAGCCGTCCCAGCGGCGAAGGCGCCCGTCGCGGGTGACGATGCGCTGGCCGACGGCGAGCTTCATGCCGTCGTCGCCATCGACCACGCCGACCTGCTCGAGGCGCCGGCGCAGCGCCGCCGGGGCCTGGACATGCGCCGCCAGCGGCTCGCAGCCGCCTGGAAGCGCCGGATCGTCCGGGAGGCTGTCGGCGCCGAGCCAGCGCCTCGGCGAATCGCCCTCGAGCGCGGCTTCGAGGTCGTCGCCGAGCGCGGCGGCGAGGGCGCGCTCATAGCCCGGGTCGGCCTTGACGTGATTGATCGCCCGATCGCCGCCGGTCCCTTCGACCGCCTTGATCAGCGACCGGGCCTCCGATTCAAGGCCGGCGAGCGCGGCCCGCGCCGCCGACCCTTCGCTCTCGGCGGAATCGCGGGCCTCGGCGGCCTGCTGGCGGCGGGCCTCGGCGGCACCGATCGCTTCGCCGGCCGCCTCGAGCCTGGCCTCGGCCTCCTCGCGCCGGGCGCGGGCGGCCTGGACGGCGGCAACCAGCGGCGCCTCCTCGCCGATCGCGCTCATCTGCTCGTCGAGGCGGCGGCTTTCCGCCTCCGCTCGGGCGAGCTTGGCCTCGGCCGTTTCCAGCGCCGCGCGCGCCACCCGCGCCTCCGCCTGCTCCGCCGCCTGGACGGCGCGGGCCTTGCCGAGCTCGGCCTCCGCCTCCAGCGCCTTATCCTCGAGCGCGACCGTGCGCTCGTCGATGGTGCCGCGCGCCGCTTCGGCGGCGGCCAGGCGGTCGGCGATGGCGCGGCTTTCCTGCTCGAGCCGGGCCAGCGCCGCCGTCGCGTCTTCGCCGAGCGCAGCTTCGCGGGCGCGATCGGCGAGCAGCGCCGTGCGCCGCTCGGCGAGCTCGCGCAGCCGGCGGGCTAGGCCGTCGCGCTCGGCGCGCAGGGTCGCGAGCTGGTGACCGAGCGAGGTCGACCGGTCGCGGGCGGCCAGGGCGGCGGAGCGCAGGTCGGCGAGCGTCCGTGCCGCCTCGGTCTGCCAGGCGGCGGCGGCGCGCTGGGCTTCGGACGCCTTATCGACCGCGGCGCTCGCCGCTTCCGCCTCGCGCCTCGCGGCATCGGCCGCCTGCGCCGCCTCGCGCCAGCGGGCGAAGATCATCCGGCCCTCGGCGATCCTGATCTGGTCGGAGAGCTTGCGGTAGCGTTCCGCCGCCTTGGCCTGGCGCCTCAGCGCCGAAGCGCGCATCTCCATGTCGGCGAGGACCTCGTCGAGACGGGTCAAATTGGCCTCGGCGGCGCGCAATTTCTGCTCGGCGTCCTTGCGGCGGACGTGAAGGCCCGAGATGCCGGCCGCTTCCTCGAGCATCAGCCGGCGCTCGACCGGCTTGGCGGCGATCACGGCGCTGATCTTGCCCTGGCTGACCAGGGCCGGCGAATGGGCGCCGGTGGCGGCGTCGGCGAACAGCAAGGCGACGTCCTTGGCCCGGACGTCGCGGCCGTTGATCCGGTAGGCGGAGCCGGCACCGCGCTCGATCCGGCGGGCGACCTCGACGTCGCCGACCGGCGCCAGGGTGACGTCGCCGGGCATGTCCTCGGCCTCGCGCTCGACCAGCAGCGAGACTTCGGCGAAGTCGCGCGCCGGGCGCGAGGCGGTGCCGGCGAAGATGACGTCGTCCATGCCGGCGCCGCGCATCGACTTGGGCGAGGATTCGCCCATCACCCAGCGAATCGCCTCAAGCACGTTGGACTTGCCGCAGCCGTTGGGGCCAACGACTCCGGTGAGGCCCGGCTCGATGCGCAGCTCTGCCGGCTCGACGAAGCTCTTGAAGCCGGAAAGCTTCAGCCGCTTTATCTGCATGGCCGCCCCCCGCTCGCCATCGTCAGCCGGCCGATTCGCGAAGGATCGGCTCAAGCGTCGACCAGCTGTGGGTGCCTATGTTCGCTCCGTTGAGGAAGAAGGTCGGAGTGCCCTGGACGCCCTGCGCGCTCGCCGCCTCGGCCATCTTGCCGAGCCGGCCGAGCGCCGCCTGGTCGGCGAGGCAGGCTTTCGACTGGGCGGGCGAGATGCCGTGCTGGGCGGCGATCCCGGTGAGTCCGACGATCTCGGCGAGTCGTCCCAGCCGCTGGCTCTCCGGAAGCGCGTTCAGCTGCGCCTTCTGGGCGGCGCTGAGCGCCGACACCCGGCCCATCCACTGCGGCTGGGTGGCGTAGAATTTGTCGGCGACCGGAAAGAAGCGCGAAGGCCCGCCGCAGCGCGCGACCAGGGTCGCGGCGACGTCGAGGCCATTCAGAACGTAGTTGCGGTATTCATAGCTCACCTTGCCGCTCTTCACATAGCTGCCGACGAGCGAGGCCATCCCCTCCTTCGCGAACGCCGCGCAATGGCCGCAGGTCAGCGAGCCATATTCGACCAGCTTCACCCTGGCCGCCGGATTGCCCATCCGGAAGCCGCCCTCCGCCGTCGCGACGACGGTTCGGGTCCAGTCGGCCTGGGCGGCCGCGCTTCGGGCCGGCGCCGCGTCGGCGGCGGGCGCGGCCGCGGCCATCCCCGCCAGAGCCAGCGCGAGCGCCGCCTTGCTCACCGGAGCGCCGCCTGAAGCTCGGGCTCGAGCGCGGCCCAGCTGGCGGCGCGCTCGACCACCTTGCCGTTGATGAAGAAGGACGGCGTGCCAGTGACGCCTTCCTCGCCGGCCTTCTTGGTGATGGCGGCGAGCTGATCGAGCACGGCGGGATCGGCGAGGCAGGACTGGATGCGCGAGGCGGGCATTCCGCGCTGCCTGAAGAATTCGTCGACACCCGTCGCGCGCAGCATCGCCGCCGCGGCCTCGCGCGCCGGCATGTTCTGAATCTGCTGCAGCTGCTCGGGCGGAAGCGACTGCAGGCGGCCGCCCCAGTTGCGCTGGTCGGCATAAAGCTGCCCGACCATCGGGAAGAAGGCGCCCTCGCCCTGGCAGTGGAGCAGAGCCGAGATGCCGGCGTCAGGCCCGAACAGCAGGTAGGTGCGGAATTCCCAGCTGACCTGGCCGCTCTTGACGTACTTGTCGCGCAGCTGCGGTCCGGCCTGCTCCTCGAACTCGGCGCAATGCGGGCAGCTCAGCGAGCCATATTCGACCAGCTTCACGGGAGCGTCCGGATTGCCCATCCGGAAGCCGCCTTCGGGAGTCTTGACCACGGTCTGGGTCCAGTCGCCGTTCGGCGCCGCGATCTGCTTCAGGGGCGTGTCGGCGGCGGCCGACTGGCCGTTGCCGGCGCCGTCGCCGCAGCCTCCGACGAGCAAAGCGAGAGCGGCTGCGCCGGCGGTAAGGATCGACTTCATCTCTTCGTTTCTCCACCAATTCTGCCCAGCACGGGAATAGCGACCGCCGGACCCAGCGCCGCCTCGTTCGCGGCGACTCCGCGCGCAAGCGATTCGAGGCAGGCGCGAAGCTCCGGATCCACCACTTCGCGCAACGACTCGCCGAGCTCGGCCGGGATCGGACGAAGCGAGGCGGGCGCGGCCGGGCTCCTCACTCGGGCGACCTGAACTAGTCCTTGCCTGAAGGCCACCCGAACCACCGCCTGATAGCCGAAGAAGCGGTTGACCCGCTCGACGATCGTCGGAGCGACATGCTGCATCATCGTCGCGTGGGCGCCTTCGACGATCAGGTTGAGCACGCCCTCCGAACGCTTGCCGGCCGGGAACCGGATCGATTCCGGCGAGGAGACGGCGGCGTAGCGGTCGCCGACGATCTCGCTCCAGCGGCTGACGATCGAGGACTGGACGAAGCCGAAGCGGCGGAAGGCGGCGCGACCGATATCGGGGACGATATCGGACACCGCCCGAGCCCGGTTGGCCCGCGGCGCCTCAACCTGCCTTTTCCTGGTCCCGCCCGATTTCACCATCGCCGCAACCATGGCATAGGCACGGCATGTCCGTCGATGCTTCCCAGTCCCTTTTGCGTTGGTTTGCTGTGGATAAACGGCGGTTGCCGTGGCGCGTCGAGCAGGGTGCCCGGCCCGACCCCTATCGGGTGTGGCTGTCCGAGGTGATGCTGCAGCAGACGACCGTCGCCCACGCGGCGCCCTATTTCGAGACCTTCACCCGGCGCTGGCCGACCGTCGAGGCGCTGGCCGCGGCCGCCGACGGGGAGGTGATGGCGGCCTGGGCGGGGCTCGGCTATTATGCCCGCGCACGCAATCTGATCGCCTGCGCGCGCGCCGTCGCCGAGGATCTAGGCGGCGTTTTCCCCGATAGCGAAGAGGGCCTGCGCCGGCTGGCCGGAATCGGCCGCTACACGGCTGCAGCCATCGCCGCGATCGCCTTCGGGCGGCGGGCGGTGGTCGTCGACGCCAATGTCGAGCGCGTGGTCGCCCGGCTGTTCGCCGTGACGACCCCGCTGCCGGCGGCGCGGGAGGAGATCTACCGCCTCGCCGGCTCGATCACGCCCGACGCGGACGCCGGCGACTTCGCCCAGGCGATGATGGACCTTGGAGCGACGATCTGCACGCCGCGCTCGCCCGGTTGCGGCCGCTGCCCGCTCGCCCGGTTCTGCGCCGCTCGGGCCGGGGGAAACCCCGCCCGTTATCCGGTCAAGGCCGCCAAGGCGCCCAGGCCGCGCCGGCAGGGAATCGCCTATTGGCTCGAGCATGACGGCCACGTCCTGCTCGTCCGCCGCCCCGCCAGGGGCCTGCTCGGCGGGATGCTGGCGCTGCCGACCGACGGCGAAGGGGCGCCGGCCGAAGCCGAATGGCGCGAGGCGGGAAGCGTCGACCATGTCTTCACCCACTTCGCCCTCACCATGCGCCTGCTCTGCGCGGATGCCGAGCGACGGCCGGAGGGGACCTGGTGGCCGATCGACCGGATTGGCGAGGCCGGCCTGCCGACCCTGTTCGCCCGCCTCGCCTCCCACGGCGCCGAGTGGCGGCAGGCGGCATGAAGACCGGCTTCACCGGCGCCGGCCTCGACCGGGCCGACCGGCTGCGCCTCGACGAGGCCCGGCTCGCGGAGCTGGCGGCGAGCGTGGAGGCGCGGCTGCTCCGGCTCGCCGGCCTCGATCCCGATCTCGACGAGGAAGGCCGGCTCGGCTGGGGCGGAATGGTCGGCGTGGAGGAGCATATCTTCCTCGGCCTTCGCGACGGCGCCCCGCTCTTCGCGCCCCTGATCCGGACCGAGCCTGGCGCTCGGGCCTGGTCCGTCTTCGCCTTGCTCAACCGGATGGAAGCCGAGGATACGGCGGTCTGGGGGACCGCCCGAAGCCTGATCGAATGGCACAACCGCCACCTTTTCTGCGGCGCCTGCGGAATCGCCACCCGGCCCTTCCGCGGCGGCTGGGGGCGGCGCTGCGCCGGCTGCGGCCTCGAGCATTTCCCGCGCGTCGACCCGGTCGTGATCATGCTCGCCGAGCATAAAGGCCGGGTCCTGCTCGGCCGCCAGCCGCAATATCCCCCCGGCCGCTATTCGGCCCTCGCCGGCTTCGTCGAGCCGGGCGAATCGATCGAGGAAGCGGTGGCTCGCGAGATCGAGGAGGAGGCCGGGCTCGAGGTGGCCGACGTGCGCTACGTCGCGAGCCAGCCCTGGCCCTTCCCCGGTCAGCTGATGATCGCCTGCACGGCCACGGCCATGTCGGACGACGTCACCCTCGACACGACCGAGCTCGAGGATGCGATCTGGGTCGACCGGGCCGGCGTGAAGGCGGCCCTCAACGGCGAGCCGGAGGCTCCTTTCCTCGGTCCGCCGCATTTCGCGATCGCGCATTCCCTGCTCAGGCATTGGGCGGACTCCTAAAGTCCTCCCCCCGTCTTGCCCCGCTCCCCGCCCCCGCCTAAAGGGGCACGCAATTTCGTCATCCCCGCGCGCGGCCCGCGCGCCGTCCTGGAGGTCTCTTAAGGCATGGACAACCGCTCCAACACGATTGCGGGCTGGGTGCTCGGCGCGGGCATCGTCGCGCTCGGCGCCTCGATCGTCGCCAACGAGATGTTCCACCAGGAGCGGCCCGAAAAGATGGGCTATCCGATCGCCGGCGTGGAGATACCTGACCCCAACGGCGCCACGGCCGAGCCGCCGATCGCCAACCTGCTCGCCGCCGCCGACGTCGCCAAGGGCGAGCAGCAGTTCAAGAAGTGCAGCGCCTGCCACACGATCACCAAGGGCGGCGCCAACGGCACCGGCCCCAATCTCTGGGGAGTCATGGGCGCCGCGATCGGCAAGCATTCGCCCGGCTTCGCTTATTCGCCCGCTCTGGCCGGCAAGGGCGGCAATTGGGAATGGGAGTCGATGAGCCAGTGGATCAAGTCGCCCCGCGACTTCGCGCCCGGCACCAAGATGACCTTCGCCGGCATGGGCAAGGCGGAGGACCGCGCCAATTTGCTCGCCTATCTGAACGCGCAGGGCGACAGCCCGCTGCCGCTGCCGGCTCCGCAGGCGGCTCCGGCCAGCCCCGAGAAGGCCGCCGCCGAGAAGGCGGACCAGCCCGCCGCCGGCGACATGGGCAACACCCAGCCGGTGCTGACCGAGCAGGAGGCCGGCCCGAACCGCATCGGCGGCGACGCCGCCACGGCCACGGCCGGACGCGAGAAGCAGGAAAAAGCGCAGTAGGAGCGGCCGGGATGGTCAGCAGCAAGGCGCCCACCCCAGAAGCCTATCTGGCCGAGCTGCCGCCGGAGCGCGCCGCTTTCGTCGCCCGGCTGCGCGACCTGATCAACGCCAACCTGCCGCCGGGCTATGTCGAGACGATGAGCTGGGGGATGATCGGCTGGGAAGTCCCGCTCGAAGCCAGTGGCGACACCTATAACGGCCAGCCGCTCGTCTATGCCGCGCTCGCCGCGCAGAAGAATTACACCGCGCTCTACCTGAACTGCGTCTACGCCTCCGAGGCTCGGACGGAACGGCTGAAGGCGGACTGGGCGGCGACCGGCAGGAAGCTGGACATGGGCAAGAGCTGCCTTCGCTTCAAGTGCCCTGAGGACGTCGCGGAGGACGTGCTGGCCGAGACCATCCGCTCGATCCCGGTCGACCGCTTCATCGCGGAGTATCAGGCGGGGCGAGAGGGCAAGGCCTGAGCGCTTCCCGGAAGGCCGGGATCCAGTCGTTCCGTTCGCGCAGCTGGGCCCCGGCCTTCGCCGGGGAACAGATTCACGGTCAGGCGCAGGTCACCGGATCCTCATTGGCCGCATAATAGTCGCAGACGTGCTTCCAGGCTTCCTCGGCCGTGTCGACGAAGGTGAACAGCTTGAGATCGTCGGGCGCGATTACGCCTTCCTCGACCAGGGCTTCGAAATCGATCACCCGCTCCCAGAATTCGCGGCCGAAGAACAGGATCGGCAGCGGCTTGACCTTGCCGGTCTGGACGAGGGTGAGCAGCTCGAACGCCTCGTCGAAGGTTCCGAAGCCGCCGGGGAAGATCGCCACCGCCCGGGCGCGCAGGAGGAAGTGCATCTTCCTCAGGGCGAAATAGTGGAACTGGAAGCTGAGCGACGGAGTGACATAGGGATTGGGCATCTGCTCGTGCATCAGGACGATGTTGAGCCCCACCGATTCCGCCCCTTCGTCACGAGCGCCGCGGTTCGCGGCCTCCATGATCGAGGGTCCGCCGCCCGAGCAGACGACGAAATTCCTCCAGCCCTTCTCGTCCGGGTCGCAGCGGCTGGCGAGACGGGCGAGCTCCCGCGCCTCGTCGTAATATTGGCTCTTGGCCTTGAGCCGCTCGGCGATGTGCCTCTGCTCGTCGCTCGCGGCCGAGGCGATCAGGGCGTCGGCCTTGGCCGGCTCAGGTATCCGCGCCGATCCGTAGAAGACGAAGGTCGACCCGATCCGCGCCTCGTCGAGAAGCAGCTCGGGCTTGAGCAGCTCGAGCTGGAAGCGGACCGGCCGGAGGTCCTCGCGAAGCAGGAAGTCCATGTCCTGGAAGGCGAGCCGGTAGGCGTCGTGGTCGGTCTGGGCCGAAGGCGTGGGCTGATTGGCGGACTCGGCTTCCTGGCGGGCGGCCGGAAAGACGCGGTCGGGGGGGATGGGATCGGTCATGCCGGTGCGTTTAGCGACAATAAGGCCCTTGTCCCATGTCGAAATGGAGATGGTCGCGGTGGAAGGCGTCGGCATCGGGGCCGAGCACGATTCCGAAACGGCGGCAGCCGGCGGCGTGGACGGCGCGAAGGTAGCGGCGGATGTCCTCGTCCTCGCCGTTCCAGCCCGACCTGACGGCGATCCGGCGGCCGTCGGCGAGGACGAAGGCGCCGATGTCGACGGCGTTGGCCCGGCCATGCTCGCTCAGCCGCGCTCCGGGCCGGCTGTTGACGGGCCGGCAGCTGTAGGTGCCGAAGCTCTCGATCCTGACCACCCGGCTGCCGAGCCAGGCCGTCGCCGCCGGCTGCACCGCCTCGCGGGTCCAACGCGCGAACTGGCGGGCGAGCGGACAGGTCATCGCGCCGAGACTGGCGACCGGAGTGCCGATGTCGAGCAGCTGGACGGCCCCGAGCGCGGTGCAGCCGTTGCCGAAGGTGCGGTCCTCGAGCCCCTTGTAGCGGACGCCCTCGCGGGTGAGGTCGGCGAGGCATTGGAGATTTGCCTTCGCCGGCGAGGGGCGGGCGGGCGGCGCGCGCTCGCGCTCGCCCTTCGGAATACAAGCCGCCGCCAGTAACGTCGCCAGGATCGCCCACCTGCGCATCGTGGCACACTGCGAGGACGGCGGACCGGCGTCAACAAACCCCTCTCCCGTTCTTTACGGGAGAGGGTAGGTAGCAAGTTGACACCGCGTTCCACGGCCCTAAACCCCGCGGCGGGCCACGCCGTCCCAACGCGGCGCGTGCTCTCTGCGAGGAGAGACTAAAATGACTGAACGACCGGGCGAGAAGCCCGACCGACCTTATTTCTCGTCCGGGCCGTGCGCGAAGCCGCCGGGATGGGGCCCCGAACATCTCGCACTCGGCTCGCTCGGACGGTCGCACCGTTCGAAGCTCGGCAAGGCGCGGCTTGGGCACGCGCTCGAACTCACCCGCAAGATTCTGCGCGTCCCGGCGACGCACCGCATCGGTATCGTGCCCGCCTCCGACACCGGCGCGGTCGAGATGGCCTTGTGGTCGATGCTCGGCGCGCGGCCGGTGACGATGCTCGCCTGGGAAAGCTTCGGCGAAGGCTGGGTCACCGATGTGGTCAAGCAGCTCAAGCTGAGCGATGCCCGCGTCATCAACGCGGCTTACGGCGAGCTTCCCGACCTCTCGCAGGTCGACACGAAGAACCGCGACGTAGTC
>DASVRO010000048.1:0-47723 GCA_036388575.1 Allosphingosinicella sp. | reverse complement strand
CCGCGATCCCGCGCATTCCCGTCAGCGCGCGGAGTTCCGCTCGTGGGCTCATGCGGGCAGGGCCGTCGGGCGGCGCCGGACGAACGCCGGCACCTCCGCCTCGCGACGCTTGCGCGCCAGATAGGTGTCGAGGCCGATCTGCGCGCCGATCAGCATGAACACGAACGGCTGGAACGCGATGGCGATGAACGCGGCGCCCAGCATGTAGATGATGTGCGCCTGCTGCAGGGCGCCGGCGAGCGGCGCGATCCACGCCTCGCCGCCCCCCGCCTTGCGATACCGGCGCAGCAGCACCTCCATCCGCCAGATGCCGGCGATGTTGATCATCAGCCACATCGCGAGGCCGGGATAGCCCTGTTCGCCCAGCATCTCGAAATAGGCGCTGTGATAGGCGCGGCCCTGGTCGATCTCGGTCCGGGCGGTGACGGTCTGGACTCCGGCCTCGCCCTGGACCGCGACGGTGCGCACCTCGATCTTGTTGCCGCGATAAGCGCCGAAGCCGCCGCCGAGCGGATTCTCCTGCGCATAGTTCCAGGTCCAGCCCCAGACGGCGAGGCGGGTGCTCGCCGACGAATCCGACTGATAGCCCTGGATGGTCGACATCCGGCCGGTGAAGGAGGCGGGCAGGAACGGGATCGAGACCGCGACGAGCAGGCTCGCCCCCGCCAGGTAGAGGATCCGGCGCTTGACGTCGCGAAGCATGAGCAGGCCGAGCACGGCGATGCAGACCAGGCCGGTCCGAGCCTCCGTCCCGATCGGCATCAGCAGGCAGGCGAAGATGAGGGCCCCGGCGAACGCCTTCACCCGCCAGTCGGGCGGGAAGACCGTCCCGAACTTCGCCAGCCACAGGATGATCGGGATGAGCGCTATCGCGATCGTCGAGATGGTGCTGCTCTCGTAGAGGTTGCTGTTGTTGGTCACCATCAGGTTGAGGACGCCGTAGCCGCCGCCCGAGGCGAGCGTCTTCAGCCCGCCGACGATGATGATCGCGGCCGCCGACAGGGTCAGGAACAGGAGGATCGCCTCGACCCGAAGCTTCGATCGAAGCGTCAGCGGCAGGAAGATGGCGAAGGCCAGGGCCGTCGAGGCCCAGTCCCATTTCTCCGCCGCCTCGATCGGGAAGTCGGCCTTCCCCGTGGTGTAGAAGCTGTAGCAGAGCAGGAGCCCCATCAGGACCTGGCGGACCCCGAATCGAAGATCCGTCTTCTTCTCAAACAGCAGCCATCCCCCGAAGGCGAGGCAGGCGACGATCAGCGACAGCTGCAGGCTGTTGAGGAGATAATAAGAGAGGCGCTGCGGGGCGACGGTGTCGATATAGGCATAGACGAGCACGAACAGGAACGGCCGGCGGAAACCGAGCCCGAGCAAGGCGATCAGGAAAGCGACGAAGGCGAGGTCACGCATCGTCCGAGCCCTTGCCGAGGGTCCAGCGGCGGCTTTTCGGAACGGCGGGACCGCTGCCCGGCGGGAGATCGTCGTCGAGGTCCGGGCGCGACAGCAGGCGCCAGGCGACGAGCAGGAGGAGGCCGTGGGACAGCGCCAGCGCGAAATTGTCGATCATTGCCAGCCGTCCCTGCGCGCGCTTCGTCCAGCACTTCCTAGAGGAGCGCGGTTGACGGGCCGTTAAGCTAGAAGTGGCAGAGGCGTAGACGATGGCCGCGCTCTTCCTCGTCCGGAACGCACACCCCGAAACCGCCGACTCGGCGATCGCCGCGGCTCGCACCCAATTCGCGCTTCACGGCTTCGCCGGCCCCGCCGAGAAGGCGCTGCCCGGCTGGCGCCTGCTCCACGCCCCGCACATCATCGGCGGCCCCGACAGCCTGCTGGAGGATGGCGACGATCTCGTCGCCGTGGCGGGGACCCTGACCTGGGACGGGCTGATGGGCCGGCCGGCGCTGGCGGCGCTGCTTCGCGACATCCCGCTTCCCGATCCCGACTGGTCCCGGCTCGGCGGGCAGTTCGTCGCCCTGGTGCGGCGAGCCGGGCGCAGCTTCCTGCTGACCGACCATTTCGCGACGTTCCAGCTCTTCCACGATCGCGGGATGACCATCTTCTCGACGTCGCTGCTGAGCGCCGTGGCCGCCCTTCCCCGAGTCTCGTTCGACGCCCAGGGCGTGTACGAATTCGCCTTCAACGTCGCGGCGATCGGCGACGACACCGTGTTCAACGAGCTCAAGACGCTCGGCCCCGACCGGATCGTCGAGCTTCTTCCCGACGGCGTCCGGGTCCGCCCGGCCGCCAAGCCGCTGCCCGAGCGGCCGGCGGCGATGCCGATGGGAGAGCGGCTCGAGCGGCACAAGGCGAGGCTCGCCGCCGCCGTCCGGCCGTACGTCCGCCAGTTCGGCGACCGGATGTTCTGCCCCCTGTCCGGCGGCCTCGATTCGCGGCTCGTCCTCGCCGCGCTGCGGGCCGAGGGCTGCCGCCCCGGAATCTACGTCTACGGCTGCCCGCAGGACGGCGACGTCCGGATCGCCCGCTCGATCGGCGAGACGCTCGGCTTCGAGGTCGAGTGGATCGACAAGGAAGCCAGGACTCTGACGCCGGACGAATTCCCGGCGCAGGTCGAGCGCAACTTCCAGCAATATGACGGCCTGCCGAGCTTCGGCGAGCTGTTCGAGAACGGCATGAACGCCGACGCCCGCGACGCCCGCCATGCCGGCGGCGCCCTCTCCGCCTCGGGCGCGAACGGCGAGATCTACCGCAACTTCTTCTATCTCGCCGACCGGCCGATTTCGGCGGATGCCGTCGGTCGAACCTTCTTCGCCCGCTATGCCCGCGGCGACGTCACCGGCGCCTTCGACGAACGTGCCTTCCTGAGCCGGATCGGCGAGAAGATCGCCGCCTCGCTCGGCGGCTCGGACGCGAGCGAACGGCTGCCGCGGCCGCTGGTCGAGCAAATCTATCCCCGGGTGCGCTGCCGGGCGCTGTCGGGCCGCGAGATCAGCCTCGAGGGCCGCTACGGCGCCTATCTGATGCCGTTCCTCGACCGCGACGTCGTCGCCGAGGCGATGACCCTCCCGCTCGAGCTCAAGAATGCCGGCCGATTCGAAGCGCTGCTGCTCGAATCGATCGATCCGCAGCTCGCCCGGCTACCCTCGGCCTACGGCCACGATTTCGCGACTCCGCCAAGCCTTCGCCATCGGCTGGAGGAATGGTCGACGCGGGCCCGGCCGGTCTGGCTGCGCCAGCGCAGCTACGAGATACGCCGGCGCCTCGGCCCGATGGCGGACGAGCATGGCGGCCTGCTCGGCGACGATTATCTGGGCCGGGTCGTCGACTTTGATTTTCCGGCGATGCACCGCTTCTTCCAGGTCGGGAAGATCAGCGACAGCGGGCTTCTGCGCCGGATCGCCAACCTCGAATATTTCGCCCAGCGGTTGGGGGGGAAGCTGATCGCTTAGCTTGCCTCCCCATCGTCAGATGGGGAGGGGGACCACCGAAGGTGGTGGAGGGGTGATCTGACGAGGCTTCTGCCAATTACCCCTCCACCAGGCAAAGCCTGGTCCCCCTCCCCATGCTGCGCATGGGGAGGCAAGGAGCCTAGCGCCGCTCCAGCAGCGCGATGCCCGAGGCCAGCCGATTGCCGCGCACCGTCAGCCGCTCGCCGCTCCAGTCGCCGACGAAGGCGGTATGCCAGCGGAAGCCCGGCGCGACGGAGGCGTCGTTGTCCTCGATGACCAGTCCGGCCGAGGGGTTCTCCGCCCCTTCCGGCGCCACCGTGATCATGGTGGTGTAATTCTCCTTGCCGGCGCCGTGGACGAAGACGTTGCCGGCGATCCGGCCGACCGCTCCGTTCGACAGGTCGATCAGATAATTGGTCCTTCGACCGGCGCTGTCGTCGAAGCTGCTGTCCAGCACCTCGATCCGGGCGGCGCGGCTCTTGAGATAGTGGCCTCCGGTGCCGCGCTCGAAGCGGCTGTTGGTGACTCTGAGGCGGCCGTAATCGCCGATGTAGAGCGAATGGGCGCCGTTGCCGTCGGGATCCTTGCCGAGGCCGCTGAAGGTCGAGTGGTCGATGCTGATCGAGCTCGCCGGATCGTCGTGGCTGAGGATTCCGCACTGGCCGTCGGCGAAGCGGGTGTAGGCGACCTCGAGGTCGCCCTGCTCGAGGCGGATTCCCGCGCCGTTGCCGTCGTCGACCCGGACGTTGACGAAGACGAGACCGTCGACGCTCGCGCCCTGGCCGCGAAGGACGAGGGTGGCCTTGCCCTCGCAGGCCCCGCCGTCGAACACCGCCGTCCCCCGCTCCTCGGCGACGAAGGCGATCCGGCCCGCCTCCTGGATCGCGCAGTCGCGATAGCGGCCGGGCGCGATCCGGATCGTTGCCGCCCGGGCGCCGATCGCCGCCACCGCCTGCTCCAGGCTGCCGAAACGCTCGCCGGTCTCGGCGACGAGGAAAGATCCCGAACCCTGGGCGTGCAGCGGCCCGGCCGCGCAGGCGGCAAGGCCCAGCATGAGCGCGATCCTGATCTTCATGCCGTCTCCTTTGCGGTGGAAGTAGCGCGGCGCGGTTGACGGGCCGTTAAGCTCGCTGTGGCAAAGCATCGGGCATGCGCATCCTCCACGTGCTCGACCACAGCCTGCCGCTGCACAGCGGCTACACCTTCCGCACCCGCGCGATCGTCACGGCGCAGAAGGCGCGCGGGATGGACGTGGCGTGCCTCACCGGAGTCCGCCACTCGCGCGGGGGCCCGGACCCCGAGACGATCGAGGGGATCGACTTCTACCGGACTGCGAGCCCGGCCGAGGCGCCCTCGCCGCTGCGCGAATGGCGCGAGATCCGGGCGCTGGAGGCCCGCCTCGACGCGCTGGCCGAAGCGTGGCGGCCGGACCATCTCCACGTCCACTCGCCGGTGCTCAACGCGCTCGCCGCGCTGCCGGTGGCGAAAAGGCGCGGCCTGCCCTTGCTCTACGAGATCCGCGCCTTCTGGGAGGATGCCGCCGTCGGCAACGGCACTGGGCGGGAGGGCTCGGCCCGCTACCGGCTGATCCGGATGCTGGAGACCTGGGCCGCCCGCCGCGCCGACGCCGTGGCGGTGATCTGCGAAGGGCTCCGGCGCGACCTGATCGGCCGCGGCATCGCGCCGGACAAGATCATCGTCGCGCCCAACGGAGTCGATCTCGGCCTGTTCGGAACGCCGCTCGCCGCCGACCGCAATCTCGCCCGCAAGCTCGGCCTGACCGGCGCCGACGTCGTAGGCTTCATCGGCTCCTTCTACGATTACGAGGGGCTGGACGATCTCATCGCCGCCTTGCCGCTGCTGCTCGGCAAGCGGCCGAAGGCGCATCTCCTCCTCGTCGGCGGCGGTCCGGTCGAGGAAGCGCTCAAGGCCCAGGCGGAGGCCTCGCCGGCGCGGGACCGGATCCACTTCATCGGTCGGGTGCCGCACCACGAGGTCGACCGCTATTACGGCCTCATCGACATCCTCGCCTATCCGCGCAAGGCGATGCGGCTGACCGAGCTGGTCACGCCGCTCAAGCCGCTCGAGGCGATGGCGCAGAGGAAGCTGGTCGCCGCCTCCAACGTCGGCGGCCATCGCGAGCTGATCGAGGACGGGGTCACCGGCACCCTCTTCCCCGCCGGCGACCCGCAGGCGCTGGCCGACGCGCTCGACGCGATGTTCGCCAATCGCGGCCGCTGGGACGAGCGGCGCGACACCGCGCAGGCGTTCGTCGAACGGGATCGTAACTGGTCGTCAAATATTTCCCGTTACATGCCCGCTTACCAAAAGCTCACGGGCAAGGCGGTCTGATGCCGAAACTCTCCTTTCTCAGCGGACGCGCATTCGACGCGGGCCTTGCGGCGCTGGCGGCGGTTTCCGCCGGCTTCGTCGCCTTCGCAATGCCCGATCCGCTCTTTTCGGGGCTCGTCGAGACGAGCCGCCTCCCCGACTTCGTCGCCGCAGCCCGGCCGCCGCTCGGCGACACGGCGCGGTCCGCCGCGACCGGCGCGGCGGCGCTCGGCACCTTCGCCGCCGTCTGGGCGCTGATGGCGCTGCTCGGCCGGGCGCCGGCCCGCCGCGAAGCCGCGCCCGAACCGGCGATCCAGGTGCCGCGCCAGCGCCGCGCCGACGCCCATCCAGACGCGCCTCCGCGCCCGCCTTTGCTCGCCCGCGACCTCGGCGAGCCGCTCGAGCTCGACGAGATCGCGCCCGAGCCGGCCGAGGAGACCGTGTTCGAGGAGCGCTTCGAGGAGGCCGATCGTCGCCCCCTCCCCGGCTTCCTCGTCGCCCAGGAGCCGGAGCTCGAGCCGGAGCCGGAAGCCGAACCGGTCGATCCCGAACCGCAGCCCATCGCCGAAGCCGAGCCGGAGCCGGAGGCCTGGACCAGGCCGATCGTCGAGCCCGAGCCGGAAGCCGAGCCGGTGCAGGCCGCCGCGGCGGTCCCGATCGCCGAGCTCGCCGCGCGGCTGCCCGAGGCCGAGCCGGAGGAGACGAACGACCAGTCGCTGTCCCAGCTCGTCAACCGGATCGAATTCGGGATGTCGCGCAAGCGCCAGGCCCTGCCGGCGGTCGACCTGCCGCCGGCCGAGCCGCCCTCGCCCGAGCAGGAGAAGGTCGGCCACCGCCTGCGCAGCGCGATCAGCGACCTCCAGAAGATCGCCTCCAGCGGCGCCTAGAGGGGATCGGCCCGCGCCGACCCGCCCCGTCCCGCTCGCCTGGAGTTGCAGCGGCCGCCCCGGCCCATGATGCGCCCGCGTGTCGCGCTGTTCAGCCACCGCCCCAGACGATAGGGCGTGCGCTGAGCCATGATCGCGGGAGGAAAGCGTCTTGGGGACGATGGACGAAAGCAGCCGTTACTGGGGCCAGAATTATCCCTGGCCCGAGGACGGTGACGAGTGGTCGGCCGATTGGGGCGGCGCCGAAACGCAGTGGCATTCGACCATTCTGCCGCGCATCCGCAGGTTTCTCCCTGCACGCCGAGTGCTCGAGATCGCTCCCGGCCGCGGACGCTGGAGCGGCTATCTGATCGCGCAAGCGGAATCCTACCATGGAATCGATGTGGCGCCCGAATGCGTCGCCTATTGCCGCAAGCGATTCGTGGATGCCGGCCATGCCCGCTTCGATGCGAACGACGGGCAATCGCTGCCGGGAATCGAGGATGGCTCCATCGACTTCGCCTTCAGCTACGATTCCCTCGTCCATGTCGAGATCGATACGCTCAACGCCTATTCCCGCGAGCTTGCGAGAACGCTCGCGCCCGACGGAGTGGCTTTCATCCACCATTCCAACCTGGGTGAATTCAACACTTTGCTGTCCAGGGGGTTTTCCGGACTGTCCGCCCGCAGCCGCCTGGCCGCCCGAGTCCTTCGCGGTACCGGCTTGAGCGAACGGAATCATTGGCGCGGGGCTTCCGTCACCGCGGCGAAGGCGCTGCTCGGGGCGCAGGAGGCGGGGCTGAATTGCATCGCCCAGGAGATCGTCAGTTGCGGTCGAAAGGAAATCGACTGTTTCTCGGTCTTGGCGAGGCCGGGTTCCCGATGGGACCGCCCCTACCGGCTCCTGCGCAACCCGAGCTTCTCGGCCGAAGCCCGGTCGGCGACGGCAGTCGCGCACCTGTACGCTTCGCTCCCGTCCGCCTAGCGCAAGGGTGGCAGGACCCGGCTCAGCCTTCCTCGACCACGAGCCGGCGAAGGCGACGAAATGAAGCCGAACCGCGCGCTCAAACGCGGTCGCGGCATCGGTCAGCGGGGGCGGCGGCACGGCCTGCCTCCCAGCTCCCGCTCGGCCCGGTCGAGAAAGGCGTTGATCCTCGCCTCCGTGCGGGGCCGCGGCCGGCGCCCGCGCCTCAGCTGGGCGACGAACAGGCCGTCGCGAACCGCCCGGCGGCCGAACTCGGTCGGGCGCATCCCGGTCCGCCTGAGGTAGACTTCGATTCTTCGAAGCAGCGGCGATACCACTTTACTCTCCCCTCGAATTGGTGTTCGTGCTATGTTCGCTTATGCGCCGCATTTTCCTACTTGTCTAGGATTATTCCTAATGCTATGGGAGCCGTCATGAACATGAACGATCCACGCGCGCAGCTCGAAAAACTCATCCGGGAACGGGGGGAGGATTATGCCGGCCTGTCGCGCCTGCTCGGGCGCAACCCCGCCTATATCCAGCAATATATGAAGCGCGGCTCGCCGCGTCGTCTCGCCGAGGAGGACCGGCGCCTGCTCGCCCGCTATTTCGGGGTCGACGAGACCCTGCTCGGCGGCGCGGCGCGCGTCATGGCCGACGAAGGGATGGTGAGCATCCCCCGGCTCGACGTCGGCGCCTCGGCCGGCCCCGGCGCGCTCGACCCCGAGGAAAGGCGGCTCGGTCGGATCGGCTTCGACTCGGCCTGGCTGCGCCGTCTCGGCCTCGGCGGGGGCGGGCCCGGGCGGCTTTCGGTGATCCGGGTCGACGGCGATTCGATGAGCCCCACCCTGTCCGACGGGGACGAGATACTGGTCGACCGCGAGGACGGCGCCGGCCGGCTTCGCGACGGCATCTATGTGCTACGGGTCGAGGAGGCCCTGGTCGTCAAGCGGCTGGCGGTCGGACCCGGTGGACGGCTGTCGGTGCGCAGCGACAACGACGCCTATCCGGGCTGGCCCGATATCGAGCCGGGCGCGGTCGACGTCGTCGGCCGGGTCGTCTGGGTCGGCCGCCGGCTGCGCTAGGGTCTAGCGTCGGCGGTCGTTCAGCCAGAACAGGATCGCGAGCAGCACGCCCGAGGCGAGGCCGACGAGGAAGCCGATGCTCGGCTGGCCGACGATCACCCCGGCGACGGCACCGGCGATGATGCTGATCGCCAGCACCGAGCCGGCGGCCTGGGTATAGCGGGTGCGCACCGACATGGCGGCCTATTGGCAGGAAGAGCGGCGTTACTCAATTCCTCCCCGGCATTTCCGGGGGAGCGGAATCGCGGGGAGGAATTCGTGGTAAACCTTCCGTCAAGCATCGCCCTGCGCGGTTTCGAAACCTGCGGCCGCTAGGGAAGCGGCAGGGACATCCCGAGGGGGAAAGTTTGCTTCAGCACAAAGTCTTCGAGCCCGCCGCCTTCGCCGAGGCGGCGCAGCTGATCGAGCGTTTCGGGCCGCATGCCGGGTCGGAGGCTGCGCTTCGCGCCGACCGCAGCCGCGACCTCGGCAATTTCATCCATTTCTGCCGCTGGCGCGAGGTCGCGAGGATGATCGAGCTGATCCGCGACGAGGCGGTGACCGGGTCGGTCCATTAGACCGGACGTCATCCCGGACTCGATCCGGGATCCATGGCGGTGTTCCTGGGTCCCGGCTTCCGCCGGGATGACGGAAAAGCCCCGACTTTCCAAAGGTGTGGCGACCGTAATTTCACGGCTGGCGGGGCCCTCCGCCGCCCGCTAGTTTCCCCTCATGTTTCAATTCGATGCGGGGCGGGGGGTGGCGGCCGCGCTGGCCGCCCTTTTGCTGTGCGGCTGTCCCGGAGCGCTGCTCGCGCAGGAGCGGCCGGCGGCCGATCCGCTCGATCTGCCGCCGCTCGACCCGTCGGCGCCGCTCGACCCGCTGCCCGACCTCGGGGTCGACTGGCCCGACATGGAGGCGGACCCCGACGACGCCATCGCCGTGGCCCCGGACGCCGGAATCGCCGACTCCTCGGCCGGCCTTCGCTACACCGTCCGCATCGAGGGGCTCGACCTCGAGACCGAGACGGCGGTGACGGCGCTGTTCGAGCCGCTCTCGACGCTCGAGCAGAATCGCCGCGAGGCGGCCAACGCCGCCCAGATCGACCGCCGCGCCCGCGAGGATGCCGACCTGCTCGCCGAGCTGCTGCGCGCCCGGGGCTTCTACGACGCGCTGGTGCGCACCCGCGTCGAGTCAGCGGGCGCGGCGGTGACCGTCTCGCTCGAGGCCGAGCCGGGCCCCGTCTACCGCTTCGCCGAGGTGAAGCTGCCCGGGATCGAGGGCGCCGGCGAGGACATGGCGGCGCTTCGCGAGGCTTTCGGGGTGGCCGCCGACCAGCCGGTCGACGCGGCCCGGGTGACGGCGGGCGAGGCGGCGCTGCGGGTCGAGCTCGGCAAGCGCGGCTACGCCTTCGCCGAGCTGGGCGAGATGGACATCGCCGTCGATCACGAGACCCGGACGGCGGCGCTCACCCTTCCGGTCAACCCGAACGGCACCCGGATGTTCGGCCGGATCGTCGTCGAGGGCAGGCCGCTCTTCTCGCCCAGGCATATCCAGACGATCGCTCGCTGGAAGCCCGGCGCGCCCTACCAGGCGGCTCTGGTCGAGGATCTTCGGCGCGCCCTGATCGCCACCGGCCTGGTGTCGGCGGTGGCGATCCAGCCGGTCGCCGGCGAGGGGAAATCGGTCGACCTCGCGGTCTCGCTCGAACGGGCGCCGATGCGCACCGTCGCCGGCCAGGCGGGTTACGGCACCGGCGAGGGAATCCGGCTGGAGGCGAGCTGGCAGCACCGCAACCTGCTTCCGCCGGAGGGGGCGGTCACCTTCCGCGGAGTCGCGGGGACCCAGGAGCAGCTGATCGGAGTCGTCCTGAGGCGCAACAACTTCCTTCGCCGCGACCAGGTGCTGAACGCGCAATTCGCGATCAGCCATATCGACCGCGCCGCCTACGACGCGCGCACCACCATCCTCGCCGGATCGATCGAGCGCCAGACCAACCTCATCTGGCAGAAGAAATGGACCTGGTCGGTCGGCGCCGAGCTGGTCGCGACCGACGAGCGCGACGTCGACCTCGAAAGCGGCATGACGCGGCGCCGCACCTTCTTCATCGGCGCCCTTCCGGCCAGTCTCAGCTACGACGGCTCGAACGACCTGCTCGACCCCGTCACCGGCTACCGCCTCGCCCTTCGGGTCTCGCCGGAGGCGTCGCTCCAGTCGGGCACGTTCGGCTATGCGCGCACCCAGATCGACGCCAGCCTCTACCAGCCGTTCACTCCGACGGTGACCCTGGCCGGACGGATCCGGCTCGGCACCATCGTCGGCGCGGAGCGCGACCGGATCGCCCCGTCGCGGCGCTTCTATGCCGGCGGCGGCGGCTCGGTGCGCGGCTACGGCTTCCAGCGGCTGGGGCCGCGCGACCCGGTGTTCGACGATCCCATCGGCGGCCGCAGCGTCACCGAGTTCGCGATCGAGGCCCGGATCCGCTGGGGCAATTGGGGGATCGTGCCCTTCCTCGACGGCGGCAACATCTCGACCTCGCCTTTGCCCAAGTTCGACAATCTGCGGTTCGGCGCCGGAATCGGGATGCGCTACCATACCCGCTTCGGTCCGATCCGGGTCGACGTCGGAACGCCGCTCAACCCGCAGAGCGGCGACAGCCGGGTCGCCGTCTACGTCTCGCTCGGCCAGGCTTTCTGATGGACGAGGGCGAGGCCCCGCCGCAGCCTCCGCCGCCGCGCCGCCGAAGCTGGCTGTCGCGGCTGGCCAAGACCGTCGTCGGCATCGCTTTGACTCTCGCCCTGCTCGCGGCGGCGCTGGCGGTGCTGCTCGACACCGCGGCCGGCCATCGCTTCATCGCCGACCGGATCGCCGCGATGGCGCCCCGGTCCGGGCTCAGGATCCATATCGGCCGGATCGAGGGCTCGATCTGGAGCGACACCAGGCTTCGCGACGTCCGGCTCTACGACCCGCAGGGACTGTTCGCCGAATCGCCGCTGATCGAGGTCGACTGGCAGCCGCTCGGCTGGATCGCCAACCGCCTCGTCATCCACCGGCTCGACGCCGAGCTCGCCAGCCTTCACCGCCTGCCGAGCCTTCGGCCGAGCGAGCGTCCCGGGCCGGTGCTGCCGGGCTTCGACATTCATGTCGGACGCCTGCGCATCGCCCAGATGAGGATCGGCAAGGCGGTCACCGGCCGGCCGCGCGTCGCAAGCCTCGCCGGCGAGGCCGACATCCGCTCGGGGCGGGCGCTGCTCAACCTCAACGCGGCGGTGAGGGACGGCGGCGACCGGCTCTCGCTGTTCCTCGACGCCGAGCCCGACCGCGACCGTTTCGATCTCGACGTCAGGCTCAGCTCGCCCGAGCGCGGGGTCGCCGGGGCGATGCTCGGCACGGGACGGCCGATCGTCCTGGCGATCGAGGGCGACGGCAGCTGGGCGAGGTGGAACGGAGTTGCCCGGCTCGACCTGTCGGGCCGGCGCACCGCCGACCTGCGCCTTAGCGCCGAGAACGGGCGCTACAGCCTCGCCGGACGGCTCGCTCCGGCCCAGTTCTGGACGGGCAAGAAAGCGCGGCTGACCGCGCCTGTCGTCCAGGTGACGGGGCGGGCGACGCTCGAGGACCGGCAGCTCGCCGGGCGGCTGGCCCTGCGCTCGCCGGCGATGACGGTCGTCGGCACCGGCATGATCGACCTCGCCCGAAGCCGCTTCCGCGACCTGCGCATCGGAGCTGACCTGCTCCGCCCGCCCGCCATGTTCCCGAACATGACCGGGCAGAAGGTGCGGCTGGTCGCCTTGCTCAACGGGCCGTTCAGGACCTTCGCCTTCGCCTACCGGCTGACCAGCCCGCGAGTCGCCTTCGACAATACGGGGTTCGAGGACGTCTGGGCGCAGGGCCGGGGGCGTTTCTCGAAGGCGCCGGTCTCGGTCCCGATCGTCATGTCGGCGCGGCGGGTGACCGGCGTCGGCGACGTCGCCGGCGGAATCCTCGCCAATCTGCGCGTGGAGGGGCTGCTCAAGGTCACCGGCAAGGCGCTGACCGGCGAGGGGCTGACCCTGACGTCGGACAAGCTCAAGGGCAAGGTCAGCCTGTTCGTCGACCTGATCAACGGGCGCTTCGACGTCGTCCTCTCGGGCGGGATGACGCGCTACCTGATCCCGGGCCTTGGCATCGTCGACGTCACCACCGAGTTGAAGGTGGTGCCGAATCCGGACGGCAAGGGCACCCTCGTCACCGGCAAGGCGCGGGCTTGGGTCAGGCGCTTCGACAACCGGTTCCTCGCCGGGCTGGCCGGCGGTCTGCCCTATCTCGAGGCGGACCTCGTCCGAGGCAACGACTTCATCCTCCACTTCCGCAACCTCGTCGTCACCGCTCCGAAGATCCGGATCGCCGGAACCGGCTTCAGGCGCCGCGACGGCACCTTCTTCTTCGAGGGGAAGGGGACGCAGGCGACCTACGGCGCCTTCGCCATGACGCTCGACGGGCGGATCGAGCGGCCGAAGCTGGCGATCCGCCTCGCCCGGCCGAACGAGGCGCTGGGGCTTCGCGACGTCCTCCTGAACCTCGACCCGACCCAGGCCGGCTTCGCCTATCGCGCGGCCGGGAGATCGCATCTCGGCCCGTTCACCTCGAGCGGCGCCATCCTTCTGCCGAAGGACCGGCCCGCCCTGATCCAGGTCGCGGCGCTGCTCGTCTCGAGCACGCGCGCGTCCGGCGCGCTGCGCTCCGATCCCGGCGGCTTCACCGGCCGGCTCGACGTCGACGGCGGCGGTCTCGCCGGACGGCTGCTGTTCGATCCGTGGAACGGCATGCAGCGGATCACGATCGACCTCAGGGCCGACAACGCCCGCTTCGCCGGACCGCCGCCGATCCTGATCCGGAGCGGCCGGCTCGAAGGAGTCGCGCTGCTCGACCCGGCCGGCACCTCGCTGAGGGGCAGCCTCAACGCGCGCGGCCTCAGCCGCGGCGCCCTGTCGATCGCAAGCCTCGCCGCCACCGGCGAGCTTCGCGGCGGAGCGGGGCAGGTCCGGGCCCGGATCGCCGGCACCCGAGGCCGCGACTTCGTCTTCGACACGGTCGCCGACATCGCTCCCGGCCGGTTCCGGCTGACCGGCCGGGGCACCGTCGACCGGCGGGCGATCGTCCTCACCGAACCCGCCTTGCTGACCCGTGAGGGCGACGCCTGGCGGCTGGCTCCGACCGCCCTCACCTTCGCCGGCGGCAACGCCACCGTCTCCGGCCTGTTCGGCGGATCGACCAGCGAGTTGAACGCCCGGGTCGAGCGGATGCCGCTCGGGGTGCTCGACATCGGCTGGCCCCGCCTCGGCCTCGGCGGCACCGCGTCGGGCACCCTGAGCTACCGCTTCGGCGCCGTCGGCGAGCCGAGCGGCGACGCCAACCTGCGGGTCCGCGGCCTCACCCGCTCCGGCCTCGTCCTCTCGTCGAGGCCGGTCGACATCGGAGTCGTCGCGAAGCTCGCCAACGGCAATGCGGCCCTTCGAGCGGTCGCGGTCAGCGACGGCCGGACGATCGGGCGGGCGCAGGCGCGGCTGGCGCCGATCGGCCGAAGCGGCAATATCGGCGATCGCCTCAGCGTCGCACCGCTGTTCGCGCAGCTGCGCTACAACGGCCCCGCCGATACCCTGTGGCGGCTGACCGGGGTGGAGCTGCTCGACGTCTCCGGCCCGGTCGCGGTCGGCGCCGACGCCCGCGGAACGCTGATGAGCCCGCAGATACGCGGCTCGCTGCGCACCGAGCGCGCCCGGATCGAGAGCGCGGTGACCGGAATGGTGATCGACAATGTCCGCGCCTCCGGCCGCTTCGGCGGCTCGAAGCTGGTGCTCGACAGCTTCGCCGGAACCACCAAGCGCGGCGGCACGGTCAGCGGCCGGGCCACCTTCGACCTCGCCGGCCCCAAGGGCTTCGGAATCGATATCGCCCTCCAGGCGCAGGCCGCTCAGCTGCTCGACCGCGACGACATCAAGGCGCAGGTCACCGGCCCGCTCCTGATCCGCTCCGACGGCGAGAACGGCGCCATCTCCGGTAGGGTCGAGCTGGTCAGCGGCAGCTTCCGTCTCGGCGCCGTCACCGCCTCGACCCAGGTGCCGCGTCTCGCGGTGCGCGAGATCAACCGACCGGCGGACGAGCGGCCGGTGGCGAGGCGCCTCTCGCCCTGGCGGCTCGATCTCAACGTCGAGGCGCGCAACCGGCTGATGGTCGCCGGCCTCGGCATCAACAGCGAGTGGAGCGCGGACCTGAAGATCGCCGGCACCGTCACCGAGCCGAGGATCACCGGCCGGGCCGACCTCGTCCGGGGAAGCTACGATTTCGCCGGCCGCCGCTTCGACCTCGAACGCGGCCAGATCCGCTTCCTCGGCGAATCGCCGGTCAACCCGGTGCTCGACATCACCGCCGAGGGCGGGGTCCAGGGCCTCAACGCGACCATCCGGGTCACGGGCCGCGGCCAGCGTCCCGAAATCGCCTTCACCAGCACTCCGGCCCTGCCGCAGGACGAGCTGCTCTCCCGGCTGCTGTTCGGCACCTCGATCACCAACCTGTCGGCGCCCGAGGCGCTCCAGCTCGCCGCCGCGGTGGCCTCGCTGAACAACAGCGGCGGCGGCCTCGACCCGATCAACGCGGTCCGAGCCG
The DNA here is from genome assembly GCA_036388575.1 of Allosphingosinicella sp. Lineage (GTDB taxonomy): Bacteria > Pseudomonadota > Alphaproteobacteria > Sphingomonadales > Sphingomonadaceae > Allosphingosinicella. The sequence goes on along the minus strand of DASVRO010000048.1, from coordinate 32,452 downwards.
CCACGGGACTCGACCGCCTGCGTATCGTCCCGGCCGACATCACCACCGGCCAGGGCACCGCCATCGCCGCCGGCAAGTATCTCGGCCGGCGGGTCTATGTCGAAGTGGTCACCGACGCCCGCGGCTATTCGGCGACGATGGTCGAATATCAGATCACCCGCTGGCTCTCGATCCTGTCGAGCATCTCGACGATCGGGCGCGAGAGCGTGAACGTCAGGGTCTCGAAGGATTATTGATTCTCCCCTCCCTGCACGCAGGGAGGGGCCGGGGGTGGGTGCGTCTCCGAAGATGCGCCGCCGCGTCTGACCTACCCACCCCTAACCCCTCCCTGCGTGCAGGGAGGGGTATCCACGGCAATTGATCCATGTTTACAAGGACTATGTCCTCCCGGCAGCAATTCGTTAACGCCGGAGCGCTAGACCGGCCTCGACCTCAACTTGGGGATGGGGATCGAATGTCCTCGGACGACGACAATAGCGTCGACAGCGGCCGCAAGTCGAAGCGCCTGTCGCTCGACGCGGAGGCGCGGCTCAGGCCGAACAGCTGGAGCAGCCTCCAGATCAGGATGGTCGACCTTTCGGCCTCCGGCTTCAGGGCGGAATGCGAGGCCCGGGTCCAGCCCGGCGGCAGCGTCTCGCTCGACGTGCCCGGGATCGGCGCGGTCGAGGCGCAGGTGGAATGGCAGCGCGGCGACCAGTTCGGAGCCCGCTTCTTCGCTCCGATCGAGCTCAGGAGCTGCCAGTGGACGTTCCGCGAGCGCCACCACGCTCTGGCCCGGCTGCTGGTCGAGAGGGCCGCGGCGAAGCGCGCCGGCCGCCGCGGCGCGGAGGGCCATTTGCGGCGCGAGATCCTCGCCGCCTTGCCGATGCGCAAGGGCTGCGCTTCGGCATGATCCGCAGAGGGCGGATAAGCGCTTTCTTAACCTGGGTTACCTAGGATTTCGCCCGCCGGCCTGTTGGGGAGCGGCGGATCATTTTTCGGGACGGCGACTCGATGCGCAAAGGGCGATTCGCCGGTTTGAGCGACAGGGGCCAGGAGCCCGTCACCGCGCCGCGGCTCGCCGAGCTGCTGCTGTTCGACTTCGCCCCCGCCGCCGCCGAGGCGGACGAACGCGCCGCCCGCGAGCGAGCCAGGACCCTCGAGCAGTCCCTGCCCTTGCTGACCGGGTCGCACCTGCTGTGGAGCGCGGTGCTTCTGGCCAGCCTGATGGTGCCCCAGCGCCCGGCGATCGCGGCCGTGCTCGCCGGCGTGATCCTGCTCGACGGCCTGCTCTGGCTGGCCCTGAAGCGCTTCCGGCCGAGGCCGCATCGGGCGATGCAGCTCGCCGCCGTCCACGGCCTCGCCGCCTTCGGCCTGTGGATCGCGGCCGCCCAGCTCGCCGGACCCGGAGCGGAGGCGGTCGTCGTCAAGGCGGCCCTGCTCGCCGGCGCCGGTACCGCCATAGCGGTCGTCTTCACCATCCCGCTGCTGATGGCGCTCGCAACCGCCGGGACGATCGCGGTGGCCGGGCTGCTGCCGAGCGACGAGCCGCTGGTGGCGATCGGCGCCGGCATGGGCCTCGTCCTGTTCAGCCTCGCCGTGTCGCGCTCGCGCCACCTCCTGTTCGCCGCCCGCGAGCGGCTCGCGCTCGAATGGCAGGCCGAGAAGGCGCGGCGCTTCGTCGGCGATTTCGAAGCGAGCGGCCGCGGCTGGTTCTGGGAGACCAATGCCGACGGCGCCCTCACCTACGTCTCCGAGCCGCTCGCCGCCCATCTCGGCCTCGGCGCGGCGGAGCTGATCGGCCGGCGTTTCGAGGAGGTCCTGCTGCTCGAAGGCGGCGACGAGGATCCGGGCGACAGCCGCCGAACGCTCGGCTTCCATCTTTCCGCCCGCTTCCCGTTCGCCGAGGTGGTCGTCCGCGCACCGGCCGCCCGGGACGTGTGGTGGTCGCTCTCCGGAAGCCCGAATTTCGACGAATATGGCCGCTTCCTCGGCTTCCGCGGGCTCGGCAGCAACCTCAGCGAGCAGCGCCGTAACGAGGCGGAGGCGAGCAAGCTCGCCCGCTACGACAGCCTGACCAACCTGCCCAACCGGGCGATGATGCGCTCGATGCTGGACCAGGCGCTCGCCAACGCGGATGCGCGGCGCCGAGGCTGCGCTTTGATGATCATCGATCTCGACCGGTTCAAGCAGGTCAACGACACGCTCGGCCACCCGATCGGCGACAAGCTGCTGAAGAGAGTCGCCGGCCGCCTCGACAAGGTGCTCGGCGAGGACGGCCAGGTCGGCCGGCTCGGCGGCGACGAGTTCGAGGCGATCCTGCCGGGAATCGAGGAAGAGGGCCGGCTGTCCGAGCTCGCCCGGCGGCTGATCGAGCAGGTCTCGCGCCCCTACAGGATCGAGGGCCATGAGATCCGGATCGGCACCTCGGTCGGAGTCGCCGTCGCGCTTCCCGGCAAGACCTTGCCGGAAGAGCTGATCAAGCAGGCCGACGTCGCGCTCTACGCGGCCAAGGCCGACGGGCGGGGCACCTTCCGCTTCTTCGCCAAGGAGATGAGCGCCCTCGCCATCGAGCGGCAGCTCCTGGAGAAGGACCTGCGCGACGCCCTGGCCGGCGACCAGCTGACGCTCCACTACCAGCCGATCGTCGATTCCGTCTCGGAGGAGGTCGTCGCTTTCGAGGCCCTGCTGCGCTGGAACCATCCGGCGCGCGGCCTGCTGCCGCCGAGCCTGGTCATCCCGCTCGCCGAGGAGACCGGGCTGATGCCGCGGATCGGCGACTGGGTGCTGAGGACGGCCTGCGCGGAGGCTTCCAAATGGCCGGGCCACATCCGGGTGGCGGTTAACCTGTCCCCGGTCCAGTTCGCCGACCCGGCGCTCGCGGTCACCGTCACCGGCACGCTCGCCGCCTCGGGTCTCGACCCGGAGCGGCTCGAGCTCGAGGTCACCGAGGCGGTGTTCCTCGCCGACCGCTCGGCCACCGAGGCGACCCTGACCCGGCTTCGGACCCTCGGAGTCCGGCTCGCGCTCGACAATTTCGGCACCGGCCATTCCGGGCTCGGCCATCTGCGCGACGCGCCGCTCGACAAGATCAAGATCGACCGCAGCTTCGTCCGCGGCGCCGCCGATCCGGGCAGCCGCAACGGCGCCATCGTCCGGGCGATCGTCGTCCTCGCCGAGAGCCTCGGAATGGATACCACCGCCGAGGGCGCCGAGCGGATCGAGGACCTGGCGCTGATCCGCCGACTCGGCTGCTCGCAGGTCCAGGGCTTCATCTTCGGCAAGCCGATGCCGGCCGAAGAGGCGCGGACCCTCGCCACCGAGAGCCGGCCGACCGCCGAGGTGGTCGGCTTCAGCCGGCCGCCCCGCCACCGGCTGATCCGCAACGGCGTCCTCAATCTGAACGGCCGCGAGCTGGCGGTGCGGCTCAGGAACATCTCGGCCGGCGGAGCGATGGTCGAGTGCGAGGAGCAGCCGGCTCCGGGCACGCCGGTTGAGCTCGACCTCGAGGAGGCGGGGACCCTCGCCGCCGAGGTGCGCTGGAGCCAGCGCGGCCAGGTCGGCCTTCACTTCGCCGAGGCCTTCGCCGTCGGCAAGCTCGCCCGCAAGCGCCGGCGCGGCAGCCCGCCCGACATGCTGATGCCGCAATATCTCGGGCCGCAGTCCGAGTCGACCGGGCCCGCCGCCTCGCCGCTGGCGACGAAGCGGCGGCGGGCGGGCTAACCCATCGCAATTCCTCCCCCGGATTTCCGGGGGAGGGGGACCGCGCGAAAGCGCGGTGGAGGGGTACTTCGGACTCAGCAAGGCCCCTCCACCAGGCTTCGCCTGGTCCCCCTCCCCTGCAAATGCAGGGGAGGAATAAGGCTGGGCCCTAGCTCGAATAATACAGGTCGTACTCGACCGGGCTCGGAGTCGTCTCCCAGCGCATCTGCTCTTCCCACTTGAGCTCCATATAGGCGTCGATCTGGTCGTCGCTGAACACGTCGCCTTTGGTCAGGAAGGCGCGGTCGTTCTGGAGCGAGATGAGCGCCTCGCGAAGCGAGCCGCAGACGGTGGGGACGTTGACCAGCTCCTGCGGCGGCAGGTCGTAGAGGTTCTTGTCCATCGGGTCGCCCGGGTGGATCCGGTTCTGGATCCCGTCGAGGCCGGCCATCAGGATCGCCGAATAAGCGAGGTACGGATTGGCGAGTGCGTCGGGGAAGCGAAACTCGACCCGCTTCGCCTTCTCGCCCGCCCCGTAGGGGATTCGGCAGGAGGCGGAGCGGTTGCGGCTCGAATAAGCGAGCAGCACCGGCGCCTCGAAGCCGGGGACGAGGCGCTTGTAGCTGTTCGTCGTCGGGTTGGTGAAGGCGTTGAGCGCCTTGGCGTGCTTGATCACCCCGCCGATGAAGTAGAGCGCCATCTCGGACAGGCCGGCATAGCCGTTGCCGGCGAACAGGGGCTTGCCGCCGTTCCAGATCGAGAAATGGGTGTGCATTCCCGAGCCGTTGTCGGACTTGATCGGCTTGGGCATGAAGGTCGCGGTCTTGCCGTAGGCGTGGGCGACCATGTGGACGACGTACTTGTAGATCTGCATCCGGTCGGCGGTCTGGGTGAGCGTGCCGTAGGTGAGGCCGAGCTCGTGCTGGGCGGCGGCGACCTCGTGATGGTGCTTGTCCATCGGCAGGCCCATCTCGATCATCGTCGAGACCATCTCGGCGCGGATGTCCATCGCGCTGTCGACCGGGGCGACCGGGAAATAGCCGCCCTTGGCACGCGGCCGGTGGGCGAGGTTGCCGCCTTCATATTCGCGGCCTGTATTGGTGGGCAGCTCAATGTCGTCGATGCGGAAGCCCGACGCGCTGTAGCCGTCCTCGAAGCGGACGTCGTCGAACATGAAGAACTCCGCCTCGGGGCCGACGAAGACGGTGTCGCCGATGCCGGTGCCCTTGAGGTAGTTCTCGGCGCGACGCGCGGTCGAGCGCGGGTCGCGGGCGTAGAGTTCGCCGGTGCCGGGATCGACGATGTCACAGAAGACAACCAGCATCGGCGTGGCGCTGAACGGGTCGACATAGACGGAATCGAGGTCGGGCTTGAGGATCATGTCCGATTCGTTGATCGCCTTCCAGCCGGCGATCGAGGAGCCGTCGAACATGAAGCCGTCGACCAGCTGGTCCTCGTCGACGAGGCCGGCGACCATCGAGAGATGCTGCCACTTGCCGCGCGGATCGGTGAACCTCAGGTCGACCCACTCGATCTCCTCGTCCTCGATCCGCTTCAGGATTTTGCCCGCGTCGCTCGCCATGATGCCCTCGTTTCGCTGTCGTGTGTTGCGCCCGCCCGAATCGGGCCGATGCTCGCCCGAAGCCTTCACGACCCGGCCGCGAAGGGTCCAGCGCCCGTGAACATTTCACGTGGGAAAGGTCAGAACGGCCTTCGCTGCGCGGCGATCAGCATCCTCAGCAGCATCGCCACCGGCCGCGGCACCCCGACCTTGCCCTCGAGCCAGAGGCTGACCGCCGAGCGGCTGACCCCGATCGCAGCGGCGAGATCGTTCTGGGTGCGGTAGCCGAGCGTGCGCATCGCCGAGCGCAGCTCCTCTGGCGACATGGAGGCGAGGCGGGGGTCATCCACGGATCGGTGCTGTAGCGTCCCGAGCCCGAACCGTCATCCAGAAGGACGAGGCCGGCTCGCGGGCTGGCACGCGGCCGGGATGAGGCGTAATCGGCAGGCCTGGCCTGCGAAGGAGGGATCATGGGGAGCGCGAAGACCTGTCTGGTGGCGCTTCTCGCTTGCGGCGCCTGCTCGGCCGACCGGCACCGATCCGGCATGGGACCGGAGCAGGACGGAGGCTGGCCTCGGGTGCGGGCTCCGAACCCGCCTGATGCGGGCGGCCTCGCTTTCGTCTGCAACTTAGCGGAGCCGCGGCTGGGGGGCTGGATCGCCAATCCCGAAGCCGAACGTCGAGCCTATGCCGTGCGCGACGCGGTCTGCACCAGGGACGGCCTGAAGCAGGGCCGAACGCAGTGCAGCTTCGAGCTCGGCGAGACCCGGCGCAAGATGCTCGACGACAATGACAGGGCGGTGCGGCGGGTCAAACGCTGGCACTCGGCGCGAGTGAAATTGTCCTATCGCCGGGTGGGCGGCGCCGACCATGACTGGATGGAGAGCTGGTGGGCGGACGGACCGTGCCGGCCCTGACGTGCCGTGACCGGAGGTTCAGATCGCATCCGAGCCGCGCTCGCCGGTGCGGATCCGAAGCGCTTCCTCGACGTCGATGACGAAGATCTTGCCGTCGCCGATCCGGCCGGTACGCGCCGCGTTGGCGATCGCCTCGACCACCCGCTCGGCGAGGCCGTCCTCGACCACGACCTCGAGCTTCACCTTGGGGAGGAAGTCGACGACATATTCGGCGCCGCGATAGAGCTCGGTATGGCCCTTCTGACGGCCGAAGCCCTTCGCCTCGGTGACGGTGATCCCGGAGACCCCGACGTCGTGGAGCGCCTCCTTCACCTCGTCCAGCTTGAACGGCTTGATGATCGCCTCGATCTTCTTCACCGGACCACTCCTCGAACTGTTGCGCCGCAGCATAGCGGGGCGCGGTCGCCGCGCAAGCGGCCTGAAAAGTCCCAAAAGACACGCACGTCGCGGGCGAAAACCCTTTCTTTTCAGTGGACGGCCGTGCCTCCAAAACCCGCCTCGTCGACGTGGAACCCGGATGGCGACTCACACGGCGGGCACTGTGCCATAATCCGGCCGAACCGGCAAGAACATAGAGTGAACTCAAGGAATCCAGGACCGCATTGCCATCGTGGCGCGCAGGCCCGAAAAGGTTGGCGGTCAACGGGGAGATGCCGAATGGGACTCGAGGTGATCGACGGGACGGTCGAGGCCGCCGCCTTGAAGCGCGCGACGGCGAAGGTCGCGATGTACGACAATATCGTCATCCGCACCGCCGAAGGATCGGAGCGGCGGCTGGAGAAGGTGGCGGTCTCGCCGAGCGTGTCCGGGATGCTCGAGCCCGGGACGCTGGGCCGTTTCTACGGCTACAAGGCGCTCGACCATCGCGGCCTGTTCGGCGTTCGAACCCGCGACGGACGCTCGGGCTTCGCGATTCCGACCGGCAACGAGAAGATCATGCTGCTGATGGCCTTCGCCGGACTGGGCGGCTTCTGCCTCATGGTCCTGCTCGCCAACAAGATGGGGCTGCTCAGCCTGATCCTCGGCGTGCTCGGGGTGGTCGGCTACTTCCGCTACCGCCGGACCCGGCTCGAAGCGCGCGCCCGCTACGACGGCGACTCCGGCTACGCCTGAGCCGGACGCGGCGGATCTGGAAGGGGGCCGAGGACGGCTCCGAACCCGGAAGAGCCTCGCAGACTCGACTCGGAAGACGACGCCTCGAGGCGTGAGTCAGCATCCACTCCGGCGTGACGGCGGTCACGACGACCGCCCCGATTCTTCGGTAATGGGAGTGGCTCCAACAGAGGGGGCTCTGGAGGAACCAATGGGTAAATCGACCTATATCGGCGTGGCAGTTCTCACCCTTCTGGCCGTTCCCGCGACAGCGGAGGCGAAGTGGAAAGGAGACAATGGCAAAACCTACACCAAGCTGGAGAAGTGCCTCGCGGCCAACTATTCGTGCAGCGTGGCACGCCTTGTGATGGTGGCCGACTTCGACGTCGGTGGGCCGGCCAATGCGGCCGCGCGGAGCCGCTCCGGCGCGTCGGCGGACGTGGCCAAATATGTCGTCGTGAAACCGGGCACGCGGCCTCCCGCCGTGTCGGAAGGCAAGGTTGAGGGTTGCCTCACCAAGGGCGGCTCGGTGCACGGAAGGCCATGCACCACGAAGGAAGAGCCGATCGTCATCTACGAGCACTGACCTGACGAAGACCGGGCGTCACGGTCGCGTGGCGCCCGGACTCAGCCGTCGTGCGTCGCGATCCACTCTTCGACGACCGGGGCGATCCGCTCGCGCCACTTGCTGCCGTTGAAGATGCCGTAGTGGCCGACGCCCTTGGCGAGATGATAATGCTTCATCGCCTTGGGCAGGCGGGCCGAGATGTCGAGCGCCGCCTTGGTCTGGCCGACTCCCGATATGTCGTCGCGCTCGCCCTCGATGGCGAGCAGGGCGACGTCGCGGATCGCGGCCGGATCGACCCGGCGGCCGCGGTGGGTGAGCTCGCCCTTGGGCAGGAGGTGGCGCTGGAAGACGACGTCGACGGTCTGCAAATAGAATTCGGCGGTCATGTCGCAGACCGAGCGATATTCGTCGTAAAAGGCCTTGCTCGCCTCGGCGCCCTCGCCGTCGCCCTGGACGAGATGCTTGAACATCTCCCAATGGCCGCTGAGATGCTCGCCCAGGTTCATCGCCATGAAGCCGGCGAGCTGGAGGAAGCCCGGATAGACCGAGCGGCCGGCGCCCGGATAGGTGTAGGGGACGGACGCGATGACGTTCTGCTGGAACCAGCTGTGCGGGCGCTCGGTGGCGACGGTGTTGACCGCGGTCGGCGCCTTCCTGGTGTCGATCGGGCCGCCCATCAGGGTCAGGGTCCGCGGCCGGGCCGGGTTCTTGTCGGCGCTCATCAGCGCGGCGGCGGCGTAACACGGCACCGCCGGCTGGCAGACGGCGAGCATGTGCGCTCCCGGGCCGATATGCTCGAGGAACTCGACGAGATAGTCGATATAATCGTCGAGATCGAAGCGGCCGGAATCGAGCGGGACCAGCTTGGCGTCGCGCCAGTCGGTGATGAAGACGTCGTGCTTCGGGAGCATCCGCTCGACCGTGCCGCGAAGCAGGGTCGCGTAATGGCCGGACATCGGAGCGACGATGAGCAGCTTGGGCCCGCCCTTCACGCCCTCCCGGCGGAAATGCTTGAGCTGCCCGAACGGCTTCCTGAGCACCACCTCCTCGTGGACGGCGACGCTGCGGCCCTCGACATTGGTCCGGTCGAGGCCGAACTCCGGCTTGCCGCGCGGCGCCGAGGCATGGGCGAAGACGTCGAGCGCGGACGCGACGATCGGACCCATCTGGCTGTAGGCGAAGGGGTTGACGGGGTTGTTCAGCCAGCCGGCGCCGATATTGGCGAGCGTGCTGGCTCCGGCGAGCAGCGAACGCTGCATTTCATAGGCGTCATACAACATGTGTTGCCTTAGATGGTGCGCTGCGGCAGGGCCGTCAACGGAAAAGGGGTTGCGGATCAAAACTGTCCACAGGTGAGATGGCTCCGTGAAGGGAAAGGCCGTCATCCCGGCGAAGGCCGGGACCCAGGAACTCGAACGCCATTGTTCCTGGGTCCCGGCTTCCGCCGGGATGACGGTCGCTGTCACCCACGATCATTGAGCCCCTTCCCCCCGCCTGCTACCCCGCCGCCATGGCCGACAAGATCGACGAGACCGCTTCCCCGAGGAAGATCGCCAACCTCGCGCTGATCTGGCGATTCACCGCGCGCTACAAGGGCCATGTCGCCGGCGCCATGCTGGCGCTGCTGGTCGCGGCTCTGGCCACGCTCGCCATCCCGAGCGCCTTCAAGCTGATCATCGACCGCGGCTTCACCGGCACCGGCGGCGATATCGACCGCTGGTTCCAGTATCTGCTGGTGATCGTCGTGGTGATGGCGATCGCCACCGCGCTTCGCTTCTACTTCGTCTCCTGGCTCGGCGAGCGGGTGGTCGCCGACGTCCGCGAGGCGGTGCAGCGCAACCTGCTTCGCCTCGCCCCCTCCTTCTTCGAGGAGAACAGGCCGTCGGAGATCGCCTCGCGCCTCACCGCCGACACGACGATCATCGAGCAGGTGGTCGGAACCACCATCTCGGTGGCGCTTCGCAACATCGTCATGGGCATCGGCGGAATCGTCTACCTGTTCGCTCTGGCGCCGAAGCTGACCTTGATGCTGCTGCTCGGGATCCCGGCCGTCGTCCTCCCGATCGTCTTCCTCGGCCGCCGCATCCGCAACGTCTCGCGCTCGAGCCAGGACCGGGTCGCCGAGGTCGGCGCGATGGTCGACGAGGTGCTCGGTGCGATGAAGATCGTCCAGGGCTTCGGCCAGGAGGCGCGCGAGGCGAGCCGCTTCGCCGAGGCGGTCGAGCGGGTCTTCCAGACGGCGCGGCGGCGGATCACGCTGCGCGCCGCGATGACCGCCGGAGTGATCGCGCTGATCTTCGGCTCGATCACCATGGTGATGTGGCAGGGCGCGGTCGACGTCCAGTCGGGGCGGATCTCGGGCGGCACCATCGCCGCCTTCGTCCTCACCGGCGGGCTCGTCGCCGGCGCGTTCGGGGCCCTGACCGAGGTCTATGGCGACCTGCTGCGCGGCGCCGGCGCCGCCGGACGGCTGGCCGAGCTGCTCAGCGAGGAGCCCGAGATCAGGGCGCCGGCGGTGCCGAGGAAGCTGCCGGCGCCGGGCCGGGGCGCGCTCGAGTTCCGGGCCGTCACCTTCCGCTACCCGACCCGGCTCGAGGTCAGCGCCCTGCACGAATTCTCGCTGAACGTCGCGCCGGGCGAGACCCTCGCGGTGGTCGGCCCGTCCGGGGCGGGCAAGTCGACCCTGTTCCAGCTCGCCCAGCGCTTCTACGATCCGGAAGCCGGGACGGTGCTGCTCGACGGCGTTCCCCTGCCCGAGGCCGACCCGCACGAGGTCCGCTCGAGGATCGCGATGGTGCCGCAGGACACGGTGATCTTCGCCGCCTCGGCCCGCGACAATCTGCGCTACGGCCACTGGGGGGCGTCGGACGACGAATTGTGGGCGGCGGCCGAGACCGCCAACGCCGCCGAGTTCCTCAGGAAGCTCCCCGAGGGGCTCGACACCTTCATGGGCGAAAGCGGCGCCCGGCTGTCGGGAGGGCAGCGCCAGCGGCTCGCCATCGCCCGGGCGGTGCTGCGCGACGCGCCGCTGCTTCTGCTCGACGAGGCGACCTCGGCGCTCGACGCGGAGAGCGAGCGGCTGGTCCAGGCCTCGCTCGAGCGGCTGATGGAGGACCGCACCACCATCGTCATCGCCCACCGCCTCGCCACCGTCCGAGCCGCCGACCGGATCGTCGTCATGGACCAGGGCCGGATCGTCGAGGAAGGGACCGATCCGAGCCTGCGCAAGCAGGGCGGGCTCTACGCGCGGCTCGCCCGCCTCCAGTTCGACGGCATCGCGGCGTGAAAATCCTCCCCATCGAAGATGGGGAGGGGGACCCCGCGAAGCGGGGTGGAGGGGTCGCTGGCGCCGACTTGGCGGGATCGCGCGCGAGCCGCTGAATCCTCGCCAGCTACCCCTCCACCATGCTCCGCATGGTCCCCCTCCCCGAGCAAGCTCGGGGAGGATAAAAAAAGGGCGGCCCGAAGGCCGCCCTTGAGAGAGAAAAGTTTCGAACCCGCGCCCTAGAAGGTGCCGTAGGCCTCGTTGCCGACGAAGCCCATCTTCTCGACCCGGGCGCGCTTGGTGACGGCGAGGACTTCGTCGACCAGCTCGTAGCGGGCATTGGGATCGGGCTGGAGGTGGAGCTCCGGGATCGGGTTCATCGTCTGGGTGACGTCGAGATACTGGCGCAGCCGCGCGAGGTCAATCGGGGTGCCGTTCCAAAGCACCTCGTTCGCCGGGGTGATCACGATCTTGTTCTTGACCGGATCGATCGGCGGCGGCTGCTGGTTCGGCTGGTCCTGCGGGAGGTCCAGCTTCACCGCGTGGGTCTGCAGCGGGATGGTGATGATGAACATGATGAGGAGAACCAGCATGACGTCGATGAGCGGCGTCGTGTTGATGTCCATCATCGGTTCGTCATCGTTGCCGCCGACTGCCATTGACATAAAATCTTACTCCTAACCCTGCTGTTTCCCGAGGCCGCCTAGAGGCGCGCGCCGCCGCCGCGCGGAGGCGGCTCGGAGATGAAGCCGACCCGGGCGAAGCCGGCCCGCTGCATCGTGAAGATCGCCCCGCCGACGCACCGGTACGGCGTGTTGATGTCGGCGCGGATATGCGCCTCGGGCATATTCTCCTCGGTCATGTTCTCGACCCCGCCGAGGCGCTTGATCTCGTCCTCGAGCTTCTTGACCGCCCGGTCGAGCAGCTGCTCGCTGTTCATCCGGGTCTGGCCCCAATAGACCTCGCAGGTGCCGCCGTCGCCGCCGCGCACGGAGAGAGAGACGTTCTCCGGCTTGGTGGTGGTCGGCTCGAAGTCCACCTTGGGAAGCTTCATCGGGATCGTCTGGATGACGACCGGCACGGTGATCAGGAAGATGATGAGCAGCACCAGCATGACGTCCACGAGCGGAGTCGTGTTGATGTCGGACATCGGCTCGGATTCGCCGGTTTCGCTCTCTTGGCCGACATTCATCGACATGATCGGGGATCCTATCCTAGCTCGTATGCCACATTACAACCGGCGCCGGCGGGGCGCTGGCCCCGCCGGCGCATTTCGTCAGACTTTCTTCGGGCCGGGATTGTTGGCGCCGATCGCGCTGCCGGTCGCCGTGGTGCCGCCCGGCGAAGCCGCGCCCGGGCCCTTGGCGGCGCTGGCGCCGCCGGTGGCCGCTCCGGCGGCGGGACGACCGGCGACGACCGGACGGACCGCTCCGCCCGACATCATGTAGCCGTGCAGCTCGTTGGAGAAGCGCGCCAGCTCCTCGACGATCGACTTGTTGCGGCGAATGAGCCAGTTGTAGGCGAGCACCGCCGGAACCGCGACGACGAGGCCGAGCGCGGTCATGATCAGAGCCTCTCCGACCGGGCCGGCGACGGTGTCGATCGAGGCCTGGCCGGCGGCGCCGATCTTCACCAGCGCGCGGTAGATGCCGACGACGGTTCCGAACAGTCCGACGAACGGAGCGGTCGAGCCGACGGTGGCGAGGAAGGCGAGGCCGCTCGACAGGCGCGAGCTGATCAGGCCCTGGCTGCGCGCCAGCGAGTTGAGCATCCAGTCGTGCTGGTCGATCGGATCGGTCAGCTTGTCATGCTGCTCGAGGGCGAGGATGCCGTCGTCGACGATCTGGCGGTAGGCGCTGTTCTTCTCGAGCTTCGAGGCGCCTTCGCGCAGGTTGGCCGATTGCCAGAAGCTGGTCCGGGCGCGGCGTCCCTGGTTGATGATCTTCTGCTGCTCGAACAGCTTGACGAACAGCACGTACCAAGAGCCGGCCGACATGATCACGAGGATGATGAAGGTCGCCCAGGCGATCGCTCCGCCCTGCTCGAGTGCGGCCATCAGGCCATAGGGGTTTTCGCCGCCGCCGTGGGCTGCGCCTGCTGCTGGGGTGGCCATGGTCTCTACTTTCCTCTCAGGTAAACGTTTGAATTCGGGGTTGCCGGTCGGTCCATCGTCAATCGGCGGGGAGACGCCAGACGATTCGGCCGGAGACGGTGTCGGTGGTCGGCCCTCCGGTGGTGTCCGTCGCGGGCGTGAAACGGGCTCGCGACCTCAGCAGACGGCAAGTCGTCGAATCGAGCGCGGAAGAGCCGCTCGACGAGGTCACCGTGCAGTTGGAGACCCGGCCGTTGGTGCCGACGTCCAGGCGGAAGCCGGTCGCCCCGGATTCGCCGGCGCGGACCGCCGAAGCCGGATAATCCTCGTCCGAGAAGAGCGACACGAGGTTCGCCTTGGCCCGGGCCGGCTGCACCTTCCGCGGAGGCGGCGGGGGCGGCGGCGGCGGGGCCGGCGGAGTCGGCGGAGCCGGCGGAGCCGTGACCGTCATCACCGGCGGCGGCGCGACGTTGGTCGTCACGATCGGCGGCGGCATCGTGTTGGTCCGGACGATCGGCGGCGGAGTCACCACCGGCGGCGGAGTCTGCGGCTGATCGGGCGGCGGGGGCGGCGGCTTCTCCTCCGGGGGCGGCGGCTCCTCCTCGACGTTGAACGTCTTGAGGTCGGCAGCCACCTTCTTGACCACATTGTAGGCCAAGCCGGTGATGAGCGCGTAACCGAGCAGAGCGTGGAGGATGGCGACGATGAAGATCGCCGTCATGCGGCTCCGGCTCATCCTGTTGTCAGCATATGCCATTAATCAGCCACGCTCCCTCTCTTCGTCCTCTCTCGGGGACCTGCTCGCCACCACAACGCGGCTGATCCCCAACGGCTCCATCCGATATGCGATGTATCAACATATCATGGGCCGAAGCCGTGTGCTCTATCGCGAGACTAAGGAGGACGCAATCCTGATGTACATGTATGGGACAGGTGCCGAAAACGGCCGAAATCCGCCGTTCATCCCGCTAAGCATATGGGAAACGGGGCATAAACTTACGGAGGCGGAACGGTGAAGCGCTCGCTAACTTTTTGTAAATGGGCGCTGGTGCCGGCGCTTGCGGCCGTTCTCGCGGTTCCGGCCGAATCACAGGCGCCCGCCCCCGCCCCGGCCCCGACCTATGCCGATCTCGCCGACCTCGCCTTGGCCGCGCCGGTCGCGGCCCAGGTCCGGGTGGCGCAGTCGGTGGCGGTCAAGCCGGAGCGGGCGCAGGGGCTCAGGCCCGGCTTCACCCGCTTCTTCGTCCAGGCCGATCTCGTCTCGCTGATCCGGTCGCCGCAGACCCTGCCGACTCGGCTGGCCTGGCTCGTCGACCTGCCGCACGATGCCAAGGGCAAGGCGGCGAGGCCGCGCAAGGGCAGCGAATATCTGCTTCTCGCCGCGCCGGTCGCCGGCCGGCCCGGCGAGCTTCGGCTGGTCGCCCCCGACGCCCAGATCCCCGCCACCGCCGAGCGCGCCGCCACCTTGCGCTTGATCGTCCGCGAGGCGAGCTCGGCCTCGCCGCCGCCGCGGATCGCCGGCATCGGCCGAGCCTTTCACGTCCCGGGAGCGATCCGAGGCGAGAGCGAGACCCAGATCTTCCTCCTGACCGCGGGCGGCACGCCGGTGTCGCTCACCGTCCTTCGCCGCCCCGGCCAGACTCCGGCATGGGCGGTGGCGCTGAGCGAGATCGTCGACGAGGCGGCCGAGCCGCCGGCCCCCGGGACCCTGCTCTGGTACCGCCTCGCCTGCGGCCTGCCGCGGACGCTGCCGAGCCAGAGCCTGGCCGAGGCCGGCGACGATCGGGCGGCGATCGAGGCGGACTACCGGCTGGTTCTCGAGCGGCTCGGGCCCTGCGGTCGGACCCGGCGCTGATCTCCGCTTAATTCCTCCCCGGCATACGCCGGGGAGGGGGACCATGCGAAGCATGGTGGAGGGGTTCTTCGGGCGCTGGAAGAACCCCTCCACCGCGCTTCGCGCGGTCGCCCTCCCCCGGAAATCCGGGGGAGGAATTCAGTAAGACGTCAGCTCGACTCCCACCCCCGCGCAATCCGGATAGATGTCCGGCTTCCTCGTCGCGACTCGAAGTCCGGTGACCCCGCGCCGTGCCGCGACCAGCTCGTATATCTCGCGGGCCACGGTCTCCTGGAGGTTGAAGCGGCGGCCTTCGATCAGGGCTCCGATCTCGGTGCGCAGGAAGTCGTAGTCCCACGCTCCGGCCGGCCGGTCGTCGGACGGGAAGCTGGCCTCGTCGACCCAGACCTCGACGGTGACCAGAAGCCGCTGCGGCGCTCCGACCTCGAATTCGTGGAAGCCGATGTCGGCCGCGACGCAATAATCGTCGAGCACGATCTTGCGGCTCCTCGGCGCCAGCCCGGCCGGGACGATCCCGTCGAGCTTGACCTGCTCATTCATCGCCCGGCTCCAGGAACTGCACGTCGCGGGGAAGGGCGAGGAAGCGCTGCCCGCCGTCGAGGGTGAGCGTCTGGCCGGTGAGCGTCGGCGTGGCAATGGCGAAGCGCAGGGCGGCGACGATATCCTCGACCCGAACGCCGCGCCCAAGCGGGTTGAGGGCGTGGACCGAATCGAAATTCTCCCGGCTCTGAGCCCCCGACGGCAGGGTCACCGCCGGGGCGATTCCGCAGACCCGGATGCCGCGCGCGGCCCAGGCCCGGGCGCAAAGCTCGGTGAGGCCGGCGAGGCCGATCTTGGAGACGGTGTAGGAGAAGAAATCGGGGTTGGGCGAGGCGAGCTTGGCGTCGAGCAGGTTGACGATCAGCCCGCCCCCCGCCGCTACCCGCGCCGCGAACGCCTGCGACAGCATCGCCGGCGCGCGCAGGTTGGTCGCGAGATTCTCGTCCCAGCGCTCGACGGTGAAATCGTCGGCGGTGTCGAAGACGAAGCGCGAGGCGTTGTTGACCAGCAGCCGGGCCGGCGGCAGGCCGTCGAGGCCCGCCATCACCCGGTCCGCCGAGTCGGGCGAGGCGAGGTCCGCCCGGACCACCGAGGCGTTGCCCAGGTCCCGCGCCAGCGCCTCGGCCTCCTGGGCCGAGCGGTTGCAGTGGATCAGCAGATGCCAGCCGTCGGCGGCGAGCGCCCGGCACAATTCGGCGCCGATCCGTTTCGCGCCGCCGGTGACGATCGCCGTGCGCGGCCCCTCGAACTCGCTGGCCATGGCGCGCCGATAGGATGGACGGCGGCGGGCGGCAAGGCTTGCCGCGGGGCCCCCGCGTCGCCAGAGTCCCGGCCATGCCGATGCCGCCGCCCCCCGAAGACCTTGCCGGCCTCTCTTTGGCCGAGATCGCCCGGCTCGCCGAGGAGCGCCGGCTGCCGCCGGTCGAGCAGTGGAACCCGAGCCATTGCGGCGACAGCGAGATGCGCATCGCCCGCGACGGCAGCTGGTACCACCAGGGCAGCCCGATCGGCCGGCCGGCGATGGTTCGCCTGTTCTCGACCATCCTGCGGCGCGAGGAGGACGGCCGGTTCGTCCTCGTCACTCCGGTCGAGAAGCTCGACATCGCGGTCGAGGACGCGCCGTTCGTCGCGGTCGAGCTCAAGGCCGAGGGCGAAGGCGAGCAGGCGGCTCTCGCCTTCCGGCTCAACACCGGCGACGTCGTCGTCGCCGGCCCCGAACGGCCGCTTCGCTTCGAGGACGGTCCGGACGGCCCCCACCCCTATCTGCTCGTCCGCGGCCGGCTCGAGGCGCTGATCGCGAGGCCGGTCTATTACGAGCTCGCCGAGCTCGCTTTGGCCGCCGGCGATCCGCCCGGCCTGTGGAGCGGCGGCGCCTTCTTCCCGATGGACCGGGGCGGATGAGCCTCGCCGACCGGCTCCGCGAGGCGCTCGAGCGCGGCCGCCGGCGCCGGCCGATCCTGCTCGAGGGCGACGACGTCCTGGAAGGCGCCGAGGGCGACCTCATGCCGGCTGCCGTGCTGGTCGCGGTGGTCGACCGTCCGCTGCCCACCGTCATCCTCACGAAGCGGCCCGAGACGATGCGCACCCATCCCGGCCAGATCAGCTTCCCCGGCGGACGGATCGATCCGGGCGACGACGGCCCGGTCGACGCCGCGCTGCGCGAGGCGGAAGAGGAGATCGCCCTCCCGCGGCACGCCGTTCAGCTGGTCGGAATGGCCGACGTCTACCGGACCGTCACCGGCTTCGAGGTCACCCCCGTCGTCGGAGTCGTCCCGCCCGGCCTGCCGCTCGTGCCCCGGCCCGGCGAGGTCGCGGCGATGTTCGAGGCGCCGCTCGACTATCTCCTCGACCCCGCCCACCAGCTCGTCCGAACCGTCAACTGGCGGGGCCGCGAACGCTGCTATTACGAGATAGAATGGGAGGGCCAGCGGATCTGGGGCGCGACCGCCGCGATGATCGTCAACCTCTCCCGCCGTCTGGAGCGGGTGCCGTGAAGCTGCCAAAAGCCCAGTGGCAGCAGCGCGAGGGGATGAAGGCGCTGCTCGCCGCGCTCGACGCCAGGGCCGGCGCCACCCGCTATGTCGGCGGCTGCGTTCGCGACACCCTGCTCGGCCTCCCGGTCAGCGACGTCGACCTCGCCACCCGGCTCACCCCCGAGGAGGTGATGGCCCGGCTCGGCAAGGCAAGGATCAAGGCGGTCCCGACCGGGCTCGCGCACGGCACCGTCACCGCCGTGGTCGCCGGCAAGCCGGTCGAGGTGACGACGTTGCGGCGCGACGTCGCCACCAACGGCCGACAAGCCATCATCGCCTATACGGACGACTGGCGCGAGGACGCCGCCCGGCGCGACTTCACGATCAACGCCCTGTTCGCCGATCCGGCCAGCCTCGAGGTCGACGATTATTTCGGCGGCGAGGAGGATCTGGCGGCGCGCCGGGTCCGGTTCATCGGCGACCCGCTCATCCGGATCGCCGAGGACCATTTGCGGATCCTGCGGTTCTTCCGCTTCTTCGCCCGCTTCGGGACGGGCGAGGCGGACGGCGAGGCGCTGGCCGCCTGCGTCGAGCGGGCCAACGATCTGATGGCGCTGTCGCGCGAGCGGATCGCCGACGAGCTGACCAAGCTGCTCGCCCTGCCCGCCCCGGTGGCCGCCGTGCGCCTGATGGTTGAGCGCGGCATCCTCAAGCCCGTGCTTCCAGAAATCGGGTCGGAGGACGTCGAGCGGCTGGAGCGGCTGGTCGGCCGCGAAGCGCAGGCCGGAGCGGCGCCGCACCCGCTGCGCCGGCTCGCCGCGCTGCTCCCGCCCGATCCGGACCTGGCCGGCGCCATCGCCCGTCGGCTGCGGCTGTCAAACCGCTCCACCAGGCGACTCGAGGCCGCGGCTGCGCGGAGCGGGGATGGGGACGGGCCCGAGCTCCTCGCCTACCGGCTCGGCGCCGAGGAGGCGCTCGACCGGATCCTGCTCGGCGACGGCGATCCCGGCGCCGTCGACCTGCTCTCCGGGTGGCAGCGGCCGCGGCTTCGGGTCGGCGGCGGCGATCTCATCGCGATGGGGCTCGAGGCCGGCCCCGTCGTCGCCCGCACGCTGCAGGCGATCGAGCGCGAATGGGCCGAGGCGGGGTTCCCGCCGGAGGGCCCGGCGCAGCGGGCGATCGCCCGCCGCCATGTCGATCAGGCGCTTCGCGAACGCCAATAGGCGTAGGCCGCGTCGGGCTCGAGCGGCCGGGCGAACTGATAGCCCTGGCCGTGCGAGCAGCCCATTTCCGCCAGCGCCTCGGCCAGCTCGGGAGCCTCGATCCCTTCCGCCGTCGTCGCCATCCCGAGCGCGCTCGCCAGCGACAAAATCGCCCGGACGATGGCGACCGAATCGGAATCGCGGAGCATTCCGGTGACGAAGCTGCGGTCGATCTTGAGCATGTCGATCGGCAGGCGCTGGAGATAGGCGAGCGAGGTGTAGCCGGTGCCGAAATCGTCCATCGCCACACTGACATCGAGTGCCTTGAGGCCGTCGAGCACCGTCGTCGCCCGGCGCGGGTCCTGGACGATGGCGCTCTCGGTCAGCTCGAGCGTCAGCCGGCCTCCGGCGAGGCCATGGCGGGCGAGCGCCGCGGCGACGAAGCCGACGAGATCGTCGCGCGCCAGCTGCAGTGCCGAGAGGTTGACGCTGACCGATAAGGGCAGCTCCCTGCCCGCCGAGCGGTCCCAGCCGGCGAGGGTCGCCAGCGCCGTCTCCAGCGCCCACTGGCCGAGCGGAACGATGAGCCCCGATTCCTCGGCGACGGGGATGAACTCGCTCGGCGAGATCGCCCCCCGCCGCGGATGGTCCCAGCGCGCCAGCGCCTCGAAGCCGGCGACCGCTCCGGTGCGAAGGTCGATCAGCGGCTGGTAGGCGAGGGTGAGGCCGCCCGCCTCGATCGAGCGCCTGAGCTCGGTCTCGATGCTGAACCGGCGCCGCGCCGCCCGAGCCTGGTTGGGCTCGTAGATCTGGACCTCGCCGCTCGCCTTCGAGCGCTTCAGGGCGAATTGGGCGTTGCGAAGCACCTCCTCGGCCAGCGCCTCGCTGCCGCTGAGCAAAGCGCAGCCGAGGGCGCAGTCGACCCTGATCTCCAGCTCTGAGAGTCGGAAGGGGGCGGTGAGCGCCGACTCGATCCGAGCCGCCGCCTGAAGCGCGTCCTCGAGGCCGCGGTCGAGCCGCATCAATATGCCGAACTCGTCGCCGCCGGTGCGGGCGAGCAGGTCCCCGGCGCGAAGCACCGAGCAGAGGCGGCGGGCGAAGGTGATCAGAAGCTCGTCGCCGGCGAGCGAGCCGACGCATTCGTTGACCCGGCTGAAGCGGCGCATGTCGACGACGAGGACGGCGTGGCTGCCGGGCTGGAAGCCGGGATCCTCGAGGACCGCTTCCACTTCCTCGTTGAACGCGGTGCGGTTGGGCAGGCCGGTGAGGCTGTCGCGGAGCATCTCGGCGCGCAGGCTGCGCTCGGTCTCGATCTGGGCGGTCTTGTCGATCAGCGAGACCATGCAGCGGGCGGGCTGCCCGGGCAGAAGGCTGAGCCGGGCGAAGCGGACGGTGAAATGGCGGCCGGCGATCGGCCGTCCGTCGGCTGTGTCGAACTGGAGCTCGGGATCCTTGCCTTCGAGGAAGGCGGCCAGCCGCGCTCCGATCGGCCCCGAGCGGAGCATCGGAACCTCCGCGATCCGGCGTTCCCCCAGCCGTTCGTCCCATTCGGTGAGCAGCCGGAAGGGATCGTTGGCGCATTCGATATAGGTGTCGTCGGCGATGGTGAGGATGGCGGCGGCGATCGGCAGGGCATCGACATAGCGTTGGCGGACGGTCTCCAGCACCAGGCGGAATTGCGGCGCGAGCTCGGGCGGAACGGCTCCGGGCGGCGGGGCGCGCCCCGCAGCCGACTTGCCTCGCCCCCGCGATTTCGCTGCCTGCATGGCAATGGGTTAGAGAAATAGGGTTAACGCATCGTTAGGAAGGGGCGGTATCATCCCTCTCCCGTTCTTACGGGAGAGGAGGGGCCCGCCGCGCAGCGGTGGGAGGTGAGGGTCTGTACTTCTGACTCGGCAAGACCCTCACCCCCAAGCCTTCGGCTCGGGTCCCCCCTCTCCCGCGAAAAGCGGGAGAGGAGTTCACTCACCCGAACCTGTTGTTCCTCGGGAAGCCGTTGGGCGGCATCCGCCCCGCCGCGCCGCGCGCCGTCCGCCAGGCGTTGAGGTCGGTCTCGGTTCGGGTGCGCCCGCTGTCGCCGCCCATCTCCCAGCTCAGGCCCTGGTCGAAGCGGAAGCTGATCGCGTCGGAAAGGCCGCCGTCGCGGTAGCGCTGGAGCTGGACGCCCTGGCCGCGGCCCATTTCCGGCAGCTCGCCCAGCGGATAGACGACCATCTTCCGGTTCTCGCCGATCACTCCGACATAATCCTCGCCCTCGCGGATCGGGCGGACGATCTTCAGCTTCGAGCCGGGACGCAGGTTGACGACCTGCTTGCCCTTGCGGGTCTCCGCGACGGCGCCCGCCGTCGAAGTGACGAAGCCGCGCCCGTCGGAGGTCGCGAGCAGCAGCTTCTCCGCAACGCGCGCGCGCAGCAGCGCGACGACGTTCCCCTCGCCTTCGATGTCGGCCATCAGCTTGACCGGCTCGCCGAAGCCGCGCCCGCCCGGCAGCCGGTCGGCGGCCAGGGTGTAGAAACGGCCGTCCGAGGAGGCGAGCAGCAGCTTGTCGGTGGTGTGGGCGTGGAGCAGCGGGAAGCCGAGCTCGTCGCCTTCCTTGAACTTCAAGGTCTCCGCCTCGCCCGCCTCGACATGGCCCTTCATCGCCCGGATCCAGCCTCGCCGCGACAGGATCACGGTGATCGGCTCGCGCTCGATCATCGCCTCGAGCGGGATCTCGCGAGCCGGCGCCGCCTCCTCGACGAGGGTCCTGCGGTCGGGCCCGTAGCGCCCCTTGAGCGCCGCCAGGTCCTTCTTGAGGCGGGTGCGCTGGCGGTCGCGCGAGCCGATCAGCTTGAGCAGCTCCTCGCGCTCGGCGGTCAGCTTTTCCCTCTCGCCGCGAAGCTCCATCTCCTCGAGCCGGCGAAGCTGCCTGAGGCGCATGTTGAGGATCGCCTCGGCCTGGCGGTCGGTCAAAGCGAATTCGGCGATCATGATCGGCTTGGGATCATCCTCGGTGCGGATGATCTCGATCACCCGGTCGAGGTTGAGGAAGGCGATCAGATAGCCTTCGAGCAGCTCGAGCCGGTCCTCGATCTTCGCGACCCGGTGCTGGGCGCGGCGGACCAGCACCTCGAACTGGTGGGCGAGCCAGGCGGTGAGGACGTCGTGAAGGCCCATCACGCGCGGGGTCCGGTCGGCGTCGAGCACGTTCATGTTGAGCGGCACGCGCACTTCCAGGTCGGTCAGCCGGAACAGGCTCTCCATCAGCAATTGCGGGTCGACGGTGCGGGCGCGCGGCTCGACGATGATCCGGATCTGGGAGTCGGATTCGTCGCGCACGTCGGCGAGGATCGGCAGCTTGCGGTCGGCGATCAGGGCGGCGATCTGCTCGATCAGCTTCGACTTGGGGACTTGGTAGGGAATTTCGGTGATCACCGCGACCCAGGTGCCGCGGCCCTGATCCTCCGTCGTCCAGCGCCCGCGCACCCGGAAGGCGCCGCGGCCGGTCTCATAGGCGGAAGCGATGGAGGCGGCGCTGTCGACGATGACCCCACCGGTCGGGAAATCGGGGCCCGAGACGAAGTCCATCAGAGCCGAGGACTCCGCCTTGGGATTGTCGATCAGGTGGATGGCGGCGTCGATGATCTCGGCCAGATTGTGCGGCGGGATCGATGTCGCCATGCCGACGGCGATCCCGCTGGCGCCGTTGGCGAGCAGGTTGGGGAAGAGCCCGGGAAAGACTTCCGGCTCCTCCTCCTCGCCATTGTAGGTGGGGCGGAAGTCGACCGTGCCCTCGTCGAGACCGGCCATCAGCTCGATCGCCGCCGGAGTCAGCCGCGCCTCGGTGTAGCGGTAGGCGGCGGCGTTATCGCCATCGATATTGCCGAAATTGCCCTGGCCGTCGACGAGCGGGTAGCGGAGCGAGAAATCCTGGGCGAGGCGGACCATGGCGTCGTAGACCGACTGGTCGCCGTGCGGGTGATATTTGCCGATCGTGTCGCCGACGACCCGCGCGCATTTCTTGTAACCCGACGCGGGATCGAGGCGGAGCAGCCGCATCGCCCAGAGCAGGCGGCGGTGGACGGGCTTCAGCCCGTCGCGGACGTCGGGCAGCGAGCGGGCGGTGATCGTCGACAGGGCATAGACCAGGTAGCGCTGCGACAGGGCGTCTTCGAAGCTGTGGTTCTGGATCGGATCGATGAGGTTCGAGGCGTCGGACATGGCCGACCGATAGCAGCGGGGTTCGGGGGAGGCGATGGGTCTATTGCGTTTGTCTACTAATAAGATAATGTAACAAGACCCGGCGAAAAGACCGGTCCCGAAACGAGGAGAAGAGAGATGCGCAAGGCAGTCTGTTTGAGTCTCCTGCTGGCCACCGCCGCCTGCGGCCAGGGCCAGAACGACGCCGCCGATTCCTCGACCGTCAGCAACATGTCGACCTTCGACGTCAGCGAGGAAGCGGCGCCGACGGCGGCGGACGCCAGCTCCTCAAGGGCGCCCCGGCCGCCGGGGGTCGCTCCCACCGCCGCTCCGGGAGTCGCCTTCAACTATCGCTACGCCTTCCGGCTGCCCGCCGAGAATATCGGCCGGGTCCAGGAGGAGCATGCCCAGGCCTGCGAGAAGCTGGGCGTCGAGCGCTGCCGGATCACGGCGATGACTTATGATGACGAGGGCGACCGCCGGATCGACGCTCAGCTCGCCTTCAAGCTCGACCCAACGCTCGCCCGGACCTTCGGCCGCGACGGCATCGCCGCCGTCACCAAGGCGCAGGGCGAATTGCTCCGCGCCGCGATCACCGGCACCGACGTCGGCAGCGAGATCGCCGCCGCCGCCCGCGGCCAGGCCCAGCAGACGGACGAGGTCCGGCGGCTCGAGGCGCAGCTCGCCCGTCCGGGACTGAGCTCAGGCGAGCGCATCGAGCTTCAGCAGCAGCTCCAGTCGCTGCGCGAGTCGATCCGCGCCGGCCAGGCCGAGCAGACCGGCCGGCGCCAGCAGCTGGCGAGCACTCCGGTGGTGTTCGACTATCGCGCCGGCAAGACCGGAAGCCGCCTCGAGCGCGCCCTCGCCGACGCGGGCGACAATTTCGCCTTCGCGGCGACGACCCTGCTGATCCTGCTGGTGACTATGCTGCCCTGGGTCGTCACACTGCTTCTGATCGGGCTCGCGGCGCGCTGGGTCGCCCGGCGGTTCAACATCGGCGGCCGGCTGTCGCCGGTGCGCGACGAGCCTATGCCGCCGGAGGCGTGAACGCGTCCGCCGGGGCCGAAGCGGCCTCGGCGGACATCTCCGCCAGCAGCCAGTCGCGGAAGGCCCGGATCTTGGCTCGCCCGCGCTTGTGCTCGGGATAGACCAGCCACAGCGCCGGGCCGCTGACGACGACGAGGTCGAAGGGTTGGACGAGCCGCCCGGCCTCGAGCTCGCTCCGCCAGTAGAGCGGGGTGAGCAGTCCGACGCCGTGGCCGGCGAGCGCGGCATTGCCTTCGAGCGCCTGCGAATCGAGGCGGATGCCCTGCCGCGGCGCCTCGTCCTCGAGGCCGACTCCGGCGACCTCGAGCCATTGCTTCCACCACCAGTCATGGGCGTTCAGCCGCGGCACCCGGAGCAGGTCCTCGGGCCGCTCGAGCCGGTGACGGTCGCGGAACTCGGGGGTGCAGAGCGGGGTCGAGTAGAGGCAGAAGAGGAAATGCTGCCTCAGCCCCGGCCACGGCCCCTTCCCCATCCGGACCGCGACGTCGACGTCGTCGCGGGCGAAGTCGGCCATCGCGTTGGACGTGAGAAGCCGCACCGCCAGCTCCGGCCGCTCGATCTGGAAGCCGCCGAGCCGGGAGGAGAGCCAGTTGGACGCGAAGGTCTGGGCGGTGCTGATGCCGAGCACGGATTCGTCCTCGTCGACCAGGCCGGAAAAGCCCTCGCTAAGCCGGTCGAATGCGTCCGACACCACCGGCGCCAGCCGCCGCCCCGCCTCGCTCAGGGTCACCCGCCGCTTGGAGCGCACGAACAGCGGCACTCCGAGCCGCTCCTCGAGCAGCCGGATCTGATAGCTGACCGCCGCCTGGGTCATGCCGAGTTCGCCCGCCGCGAGGGTGAAATTCTCGTGGCGGGCGGCGGCTTCGAAGACCCGCACGGACGGCAGAGGCGGAAGGTGGCGCATCGCCCAAGATGATAAGTTCAGCTTATCACCTGCGTCCAGCCTTTAGTTGGACGGTGCGGCGGCCCTGCTCCTATCTCACTCCTACGACGCGCCGCACTGGGCGGCCATCGATTGAAGGAGTGATAAAATGCGCGACGAGATCGACAGCCGCATCTGGGCCGAGCACGGCCATGCCTTTTCCGGGGATCTGGCGAACTTCTTCGCCAGCGTCGGCTCCGCCATCGGAGTGGGCCTCAAGCGCCTCAACGAGATGGATTTCGATGCTCCGTGGAAGCGCGACGTTCGCGGTCCCGGCCAGGCCTGAGCTCCGCCGCGAGATTCAAGGAGACGTCCGATGAGCCACTTCGCCCCCAGGCTCGCCACAATCCTGCTCGCCCTTGGCCTCACCGTCTCGGGCGTGGCGCTGGGAGCCGGGTCCGCCCCGACCCTGCCCCATCCGATCGCCCCGTTCGGCTGCTACACCTGACGCAGCCACGGCGGGCGCCGGGAAAGCCCCCTTCCCCACGGCGCCCGCCCTTGGCACCTGTTTCCGACGCTTCGAATTCCCGTTCCCCGGCAGGACTGATTTGCCACTTGTGAAGCGCGCCGCTACCCCGCCCCGATGCGTCACGCCCTTGCCCTCGCCCTCGCTGCGGCGCTAGCCGGGTGCTCGGTGTCCGAGCCCCCCGCCCCTCCGCCCCAGACGCAGGCGCCTCCGCCGCCCGAGCTGATGAAATGGCCGGCCCTGCTCGAGCGGCCGCGGCCGGAACCCGACTCGACCGTCGCCTACGGCCCCGACCAGATGCAGAAGGCCGACCTCTGGCTCCCCGCCGGCGCCGGTCCGCACCCCGTCGTTCTGATGGTCCATGGCGGCTGCTGGCAGACCGAGATCGCCGACCGGCGGATCATGAACTGGATCGCCGACGACCTCAAAAAGCGCGGAATCGCGGTCTGGAACATCGACTATCGCGGGGTCGACCGTACCGGCGGCGGCTATCCCGGCACCTTCGCCGACGCCGCCGCCGCCGCCGACGCCCTGCGCAGACAGGCCGAACGCCACCGGCTCGACCTGCGCCCGCTCGTCGCCGTCGGCCATTCGGCGGGCGGGCACCTGGCGCTGTGGCTGGCGGCGAGGCGTTCGCCCGCGGCGCGCTCGCCGGGCCCGCTCATCCCGAGCGGCAGCCCGCTCGTCGCCGCCGACCCGCTGCGGATCGACGCGGTGGTCAGCCTCGGCGGCCTGCCGGACCTCGAGCTGGCCGCGACTCCGCCCGGAAGCGGCTGCGGCACCGAGGTGATCGAGAAGCTGGTCGGACCGCCGACCCTGAGCAGCCGCAACGTCTACGCCGACACCTCGGTCCCGCGCCTCGCCCCGCTGGGGGTGAAGCAGGTGCTGGTCAACGGGCTGCAGGACCGCATCATCCCCACCGCCTATGCCGAGGATTATGCCGGCAAGATGCGGGCCGCCGGCGACAAGGTGAAGGTCCGGATGATCGAGAGCACCGGCCATGTCGAGTTGATCGCGCCCGAGACGGCGGCCTGGGCGGCGGCGGTCGAGGAGATCGAGGCGGCCCTTCGCCGTCATCCCGGCGAAAGCCGGGACCCATGAACACCTCCGGCGGAAGCATGATGGCGGCCGTGTTCCTGGGCCCCGGCCTTCGCCGGGGTGACGGAAATGGGGTCGGGACGTGAGGACGCTGGACGAGGCCCGGGCGCTCGACGCCGCCGACCCCCTCCGGCCCTTCCGGGACCGCTTCGTCCTGCCGCAGGGCGTCATCTACCTGGACGGCAACTCGCTCGGCGCGCTGCCCCGCGCCGCGATCGCCCGCCAGCGCGAGCTGGTCGAGGAGGAATGGGGCTCCGAGCTGATCCGGAGCTGGAACAGCCGCGGCTGGATCGAGGCGCCGCAGCGGGTGGGAGCGAAGATCGCCCCGCTGATCGGCGCCAAACCCAACGAGGTCATCGTCGCCGATTCGACCTCGGTGAACCTGTTCAAGCTGATCGTCGCGGCGGCGGCGCTGGCGCCCGGCCGGCGGCAGCTCCTCTCCGAAGCCGGCAACTTCCACACCGACCTCCACATCGCCGCCGGCGCCGCCGAGCTTGCCGGGCTGCGCCTCGACATCGTCGAGCGCGGCGCGCTCGACGCCGCGCTCGGGCCGGACACCAACCTGCTCCTGCTCACCCACGTCCACTTCAAGGCCGGCTTCCGCTTCGACATGGCCGAGGTGACCGCCCGGGCGAAGGCCGCCGGCGCGACGACCCTTTGGGACCTCAGCCACAGCGCCGGCGCCGTCCCGCTCGACCTCAACCGCGACGGCGCCGAGCTCGCCGTCGGCTGCGGCTACAAATATCTGAACGGCGGCCCCGGCGCCCCCGCCTTCCTCTACGTCGCCGAGCACCTCCAGGAGCAGCTGATGTCGCCGCTGCGCGGCTGGATGGGCCATGCCGAGCCCTTCGCCTTCACCGACGATTACCGACCCGCGCCGGGCATGGACCGGTTCCTGGTCGGCACTCCGCCGATGCTCAGCCTCGCGGGGCTCGAGACCGGGGTGGAAAGCTTCGAAGGCACCGACATGGCCTCGCTCTGGGCCAAGTCGATCGCCCTGTTCGATCTGTTCGCCGACCTCGTCGAAGCCGGTTGCGCCGAGCTGACCTGCATCTCGCCGCGCGACCCCGAGCGCCGCGGCAGCCACATCAGCTTCCGCCACCCCAACGCCTTCGAGCTCTGCCAGGCCCTGATCGCCGACGGAGTCATCGGCGACTTCCGGGCCCCCGACGTCGTCCGCTTCGGCCTGACCCCGCTCTACCTCGGCTTCGAGGACGTCTGGGAGGCGGTCCGGCGGATGCGCATCATCCTCGACACCGGCCGCTGGCGCGAGCCACGCTTCGCGGTGCGCGGGAAGGTCACTTGAACATTTACCAACGAAGCAGGTCTCGCCCGGCCCAGATTAGCGCCGCCACTGCCGCAATCCAGATCGCCGCGATGAGGGCGGCCGCGACATAGCTGGTCGGCCGTTCCGCGCGCCGGACCGCCTGTTCGCGGAACTCGGCCATGAGCGGCGCGGGGACGAGCCGGACGACCAGCCAGATCCCGGCCGGCACGATGAGCAGGTCGTCCAGCAAGCCCAGCACGGGGATGAAGTCGGGGATTAGGTCGATCGGGCTGAGGGCGTAGGCGGCGACGGCTCCGGCAAGCGCTTTCGCATACCACGGAACACGCGGATCGCGGGCGGCGATCCACAGCGCCGTCACGTCGCGCCTGAGAGCGCGCGCCCAGGTTTTCAGCGTCACGCGCCGAGGCCTACCACGTCCCCGCCGAACCTCAAGGCGAGCCTGGGAACGGCGCTGACGCCGCCGGGATCGATTCCAGAATGAATGCAAGGAAGCTGCTGCTTTCCGCCTGCGCCGGCCTTATTGTCGAGCAATGCCCGCATTCGCCCAGGCCGACGTGCCGCTGATCCCGCGCGAGAAGATTTTCGGCAATCCGACCCGGGTGGCCGGCCGGCTCTCGCCCGACGGCCGGTGGCTGTCGTGGATCGCGCCCCGCGACGGCGTTCTCAATATCCATGTGGCGCCAGCCTCGGATCCGGCCGCCGCCCGGCCGCTGACCGCCGAGACCGAGCGTCCGATCCGCCAATATTTCTGGTCGCCCGACAGCCGGCAGATATTGTTCATCAACGACAAGGGCGGAGACGAGAATTTCCTGCTCTACGGAGTCGACATCGTCTCCGGCGAGCAGCGGACGCTGACTCCGTTCGAGAAGACCCGGGTGCAGATCGTCGGCATTTCCAACGACGTCAGGGACCGAGTCCTCGTCGCAATCAACAACCGCGATCCCAAGTGGCACGACGTCCACAGCCTCGACCTCGCCAGCGGCAGCCTGACGCCGGTCCTGATCAACACCGGCGGTTATCTGAGCTTCCTCGCCGACGAGCAGCTCAACCTGCGCGGCGCCACCAGGCCGACGCCCGACGGCGGCAGCGCCTTCTACCGGGTGACCGGCGGCGAGGTCGAGGCCGAGCCGTTCGAGCTGGTGACCCTGGAGGATTCGCAGACCACCTTCCCCGCCGGCTTCACCACCGACGGCAGGACGCTCTACTGGATCGACTCGCGCGGCCGCGACACCGCCGCCCTGGTCGCCCAGGACGTCGCCTCCGGCACCAGGACGGTCGTCGCCGAGAACGACCGCGCCGACATCGGCGGCGCGATGGCGAGCCCGAAGACCGGCCGGATCGAAGCCTATGCGGTCAACTATCTGAAGAACGAGTGGGTGCCGGTCGGCGCCGCGATCAAGGGCGACCTCGACTTCCTCAGGGGCAAGCTCGACGGCCAGATCAGCGTCACCTCGCGCACCCATGCCGACGACAAATGGATCGTCGCGGTCGACCCGGTGACGGCGCCGTCCGCCGCCTATCTCTACGACCGCGAGGCGAGGAGCCTGACCCGGCTCTACGTCACCCGGCCGGAGCTCGAAGGCGCGCCGCTCGCGGCCATGCATCCGGTCGAGATCGGGACCCGCGACGGGCTGACCATGGTCTCCTACCTCACTTTGCCGCCGGGCAGCGACCCGGACGGCAACGGCAGGCCGGACCGGCCGGTGCCGATGGTGCTGATGGTCCATGGCGGGCCGTGGGGCCGCGACGTCTACGGCTACGACCCCTACGCCCAGTGGCTCGCCAACCGCGGCTATGCCGTGCTCTCGCCCAACTTCCGAGCCTCGACCGGCTTCGGCAAGAAGTTCATCTCCGCCGGCGACCTGCAATGGGGCAGGAAGATGCAGGACGACCTCGACGACGCGGTCGACTGGGCGATCGGCCGAGGGATCGCCACGGCCGACAAGGTCGCGATCATGGGCGGCTCCTACGGCGGCTACGCCGTCCTCGCCGGCCTCGCTTTCACGCCCGAAAGGTTCGCCTGCGGGGTCGACATCGTCGGCCCGTCGAACCTCACCACCCTGCTCGGCACGATCCCGCCTTACTGGGAGGCGCTGAAGGCGCAATTCCACAAGCGGATGGGCGATCCCGACACGCCCGAGGGCAAGGCGCTGCACCGCGAGGTGTCGCCTTTGTTCCATGCCGACAGGATCCGCCGGCCGCTGCTGATCGGCCAGGGCGCCAACGATCCGCGGGTCAACGTCGCCGAATCGCAGCAGATCGTCGACGCGCTCAAGGCGAAGAACATCCCCGTCACCTACGTCGTCTTCCCCGACGAGGGCCACGGCTTCGCCCGGCCGCAGAACAATATCGCCTTCAACGCCGTGGCGGAGAACTTCCTCGCGGAGTGCCTCGGCGGACGGGCCGAGCCGATCGGCGACGCGCTGAAGCCGTCGACGGCGCAGGTGGTCCACGGCGCCGAATACGCGCCGGGGCTGAAGGAGGCTTTGGCGGCGAGATAATCCTCCCCATCGGCAACGATGGGGAGGGGGACCAGGCGAAGCCTGGTGGAGGGGTAACTGGAGCCGGTCTCGTCAGCTACCCCTCCACCGCGCTTCGCGCGGTCCCCCTCCCCGAGCAAACTCGGGGAGGATATCAGACCCCCACATCCTCCCACTCGTCGAACGGCTCGCGCGGCACCTTCACCCCCTCGCGCTCGTCGTCCCAGATCATGTGCATCAGCCACCAGCGGGTGCCGTCGTTGAACAGGTGGGCGCAATTCATGCCGCGCTTGATCAGCTCGCCGCCCTGCGGAGCGGTGCGCGCCTCGTAGGCCGAGAAGACCTGGGCGATGTTGCCGAAGCGCACGACCCTTCGCTCCGTCTCGACCTCGTAGAAGGGGATGGCGGCGAGCAGGCCCTTCGCATTGGCCTCA
This sequence comes from Allosphingosinicella sp., assembly GCA_036388575.1. Classification (GTDB taxonomy): domain Bacteria; phylum Pseudomonadota; class Alphaproteobacteria; order Sphingomonadales; family Sphingomonadaceae; genus Allosphingosinicella. The sequence goes on along the minus strand of DASVRO010000048.1, from coordinate 1,792 downwards.
TAGTCGTCGCCGGAGAAGGACAAGGCGACCGGCCTTCCCGCCTCGTCCAGCCGGGTCCGGACGAGCCGGACGTCGGGGTGCTGGAGCCGCCTCGACAGCTCGAAATCCTGGCCTCCCGGCGGCCCCGAAATGGAGCTGTAGAGCGCCGTCATCAGCTGGTCGATGGTGGCGAAGTCGGCACTTTCGTCGGTCATCCGTCCCTCCTTGCAGGCGGCCGCTTGGATTGCACAAACAAGGGGGTTCCGCTATGGCCGCGGAGAGCCCTGGGTGCCCGTCCGCCGACGATGCGTCCGGGGCCGATTTTTTCCAGTCCGTGGAGGACCCCCCAGCCCATGTCCCGCCGCCGCCAGATCTACGAAGGCAAGGCCAAGATCCTCTACGAGGGCCCCGAGCCGGGCACTCTCATCCAATATTTCAAGGACGACGCCACCGCCTTCAACGCCCAGAAGCGCGGCACCATCTCGGGCAAGGGCGTTCTCAACAACCGGATCTCCGAGCATATCTTCACCCTGCTCGGCCAGATCGGAATCCCGACCCATTTCATCCGCCGGCTCAACATGCGCGAGCAATTGATCCGCCAGGTCGAGATCATCCCGATCGAGGTCGTCGTGAGGAACGTCGCCGCCGGAACCCTCTCGACCCGCCTCGGGATCGAGGAGGGCACCCAGCTCCCCCGAGCCATCCTCGAATATTTCTACAAGGACGACGCATTGGGCGACCCGATGATCGCCGACGAGCATATCGCCTGCTTCGGCTGGGCGAGCCAGGAGGAGATGAACGACATCGCCGACATGGCGGTCCGGGTGAACGATTTCCTCTGCGGCCTGTTCGCCGGGATCGGCATCCGCCTCGTCGACTTCAAGCTCGAGTTCGGCCGGATCTGGGAAAATGAATATCCCCGGGTCATCCTCGCCGACGAGATCAGCCCCGACGGCTGCCGGCTGTGGGACATGACCACCAACGAGAAGCTCGACAAGGACCGCTTCCGCCGCGACCTCGGCGGCGAGGCCGAGGCCTATCAGGAAGTCGCCAGGCGCCTCGGGCTGATGCCGGAGGGCGACAGCAACATGGTCCTCGATCTCGACAAGCACCGGCAGAAGAAGGGGCGGTAGCGGCGCCCGCGGCGCCGCCCGTCGGTCAGCGGCCGGGCACCGCGGCGCCGGCGAACGGATCGCCGTTATACGGCCCGGGCGGCGGCACCTGCGCCGGGGGCGGCGGCGAGGCCTGGAGCGGGGCCCCCTGGGCCGGCAGCCACGGCTCCACCGAGGGTGCGATCGGGGGCTCGGACCAAGCCGCCGACGGGATCGCGGGTGCGGCATAAGAGGCCGGCCCGCCGCCCGCGGCCGACTGGATCCCGCTTGCTATGCTCGCCGCGCCGAAGATCACGAAGCAGCCGACGATCACCGTCGCGGCCCGCCGGACGTCGATCCTTCCCGACAGCATCATCAGCCCGACCGCCGCGACGCTGACCACCGCCACGCTCGTCGCCGCGGTGCCGAGCACGGTGCCCTGGAGCCACTGGATGGCCGCGACCGCCGCGTTCGACCCGTTCGGGTCGGCCAGCGAGCTCGATAAAGGCGCGTTGCTCCAGGCCAGGTCCTACGCTCCATGCCATCCACGTTCGCCCGGGCCGCCCAGGAGAACTCCAACCCTGTGTCGCCCTTGTTCCCCATGGGAACCCGAGTCGCCGCGAACATAGCAGCCGAGGCCGCCCGAGCGCGAGGCCGCCGGTGGCGAGACCGGATCGCCGAACGGCCCGGCGCCCCGATCGCCGCTGCCCCGCGGCGCCGAG